>JBGSNR010000043.1:0-30939 GCA_041739545.1 Pirellulaceae bacterium
CTTTACCAGCGTCTGCTTCTGGAAACCCATCCTGTTCCCAATCCGAATGCATACTCATGACTTCCTCCACTACAATGGATGGAGGTCATTCCTCTACCTCTTTCAGCTTTCAAGCGAGCAAGGTTTTCCGTGAGGAGCACACGAATGCGTTCTTGAATAGCGGATCCGTACGCGGGAATCGCCGCTTCTCCATCCGCTCAATCAGCCGGCTCAAATAGCCTAACGTCGGCGCAATCGCGTCGTGAAGCTGTTTCGCCTGCTCGCGAGTGATTTGCTGGCTATCCACCGTGCCCGCCCTCCCGGGGAACATTGTGGCGAAGTAGTGGTATTTTGTACACACACCCCAGGCGACGGCCCCGACCCCGTCCCGGCGGTTCTTTATTGTGGCTGCCGATGTGCAAATTGTCGCCGCCGCCGTGCGGTGCTGGTAGCAAAGTGCGAACACTTCAGGGAGCTCTATGACAGCATTTGCATTTGGAACCGGGCCGCACACCTAAAAAACAAACGCAGCGCACATCGACTTCGGCGTTTTGCCAAGGGCTCAACCTCGCTAAACTCCTACCCGCGAATCGAGTCAACACTCTGCAATTCCCATGTCAAAAAAGAAAAACCGAGAGAACGCCACCGTGGACTCCCCAGAATCCTCGCCGAATTCAACGGCAATCAGCTCACATCCAACCGAACCAGACCCCACGCCAGCTGCGAGCATCTCAGTCATGAATGAAGTTCAGTCATTCCTGGCAAAACGAGCAGAGTTATCGCAGAAACTAGCCGAGGAAATCGAGGCCACTGAGCAGAAGCTGGTGGAGTTGAAAAAGACGGCCGCCATGCTTTACTCGGAAAACACGAGTAGCCCGACGAAGGACAAAAAGTCAAAAAAAGTTAAGGCAAAGCCGTTAAGCTCAGCAGCAGATTCGAGCGTCGAACCTCCGCAAGCAGAAGAAGCTGCGTAGATTAAGCGTCAGCTCAAGTTTACCCAGTAAACGGCCCAGCCGATTCGCGCGGCCATTGCTAACATTCTGTTGAGCCTGGCCTAGCATTACGGCTCAACACATTTCGATCCGTCGCTGGCGTTACCCGCAGCTGGGAGATTTCCCGCATCCAAAGCCTTTAGTAACCTCGCCAGTTCTTCGCCTGAATGTTCGTACCAGTCCTTGGCCAGAACTGTTTCCACATTCCAGCCGAACTCGCGCAGCAACCGCGGTCGCAGCACGTCGCGTTCGAGCGGTTCGGATTGTTCGTACTGCATCGCTGTATCGACAAGAATCGCCAGGCGATAACGTTCATCGCTTGGCCAGCGCACCGCCAGGTCGACCCGAAAGTGGGACTGCCCGACCCCTTCATCAACTTCCACCCCTTGGGCTCGCAACAGACTGGCCAGCTGAGCGATCACAGCATCCGTGTTCTCGAACTCAGAAGCTGCGGCCGGCTCCTGCCAGCGGGCGATGCCTTTCAAAACTCGTCCCGCAGAATCGACGTCTCCAGCAGAGATAGCTTCGGCATAGCGCAAATAGTTTTTCAGGCAGCCAGCGCCTTCGTTGTATTCGTTCTTGATTTCGTCAGCGCGAAGCGTACTAATCACAGCCATATGTCGTTTGGCCCGCGAGAAAGCGACGTTCAGCCGCTTTTCGCCGCCGCTGCGATTAATAGGACCAAAATTCATGATTAGCTTGCCATTCGGCGCGCGGCCGTAGCAGACACTCAGCAAGATAATGTCACGTTCGTCCCCTTGGATGTTTTCCAGGTTCTTGACGAGCAGCCCGACGAATTGACCGTCGACTTCTCGCTGCGTTTCTTCTTCGAGCAATCGTCGAAATTCGTCGTCTCTGCCTGCGAGCCTTTGAAGAGCTTTTTCTATCTCGTCTTGCTGGGCCTCGGAAAACGCGATCACTCCCAGGCTCGCACCGTGTTTTCGTTTCAACAAGTCGGCCACGAGGTCCGCGATGTACTCCGCTTCGGCGCGATTGCGTCGATTCTCGTAGCTCTGGACTGGGAGCTGATGAAACGAGATCGGTCTCGACAATAAAAGATCTGCGGGGGATTGGTTCGCTTCGCCGACGGGGGCGCCGTGCAGTAACCGCAGCTCAGGGACTGTAAGTAATCTGCCATCATAAAATGCCCAATTCGAGAAGCTGATCAACGACTCGCTGCGGCTTCGATAGTGCCAACCTAGCATGGTGGAAGGCAGGTTGCGTGCTGCATGGCTCAGTAAGCTGTCGCCAGTTAGATCGTACTTTACCGAGTCCGAGCCGTCGTCCTCGACTTCTCCCCCTCCTTCCTCTTCGTCGGATCGCTTCGTGGCAAAAAAGTCTGTGGGAGGCAACTGCATTTCGTCGCCAACGACGATAACCTGCTTCCCTCGAAAAATGGAGGGAACGGCCTCTTCAAGTGGCACCTGACTGGCCTCGTCAAAAATAACGACGTCGACAAAATCAACAGCCAATGGCAGCGCATCTGAAACGCTTAGGGGGCTCATCAACCAACAAGGCTTCAAGTCGCGGATAACGAGTGATGTCTCTCCTTCGACCAACTCGCGGATTGATTTGTAACGCATGGATTTGCCGAACTCGTGCTCTAACGTTCGGCGTCCTTGGAGATAGGCACGTTTGAATTCCCGCTGTTCGGCCGACAGTTGCGGCGCAGGAAGATTGGTGAGTTGCAGATGCTCGAGAAATCGGTTGCGGACACGCAGGCGAATTTCATCGGCATTGGTATCGAGCCAGTTATCGTAATGACTTTCCAACCGCGAGATATGTTGCCGCCGGGTGCGGCCGTCGAAGTGTGCGAGACTACGATCGTCGCGTACGATCTGCCCCCAAGTTCGATGCGCGATCGCAGCTTCTGCCTCTCTCAAGTTCCAAGGGTACTCACGGAGGGTGCGACTAATGGCTGGCGACAGCCCAGCCAGCTCGCGAAGGATCGAAAGTGCCTGCGGAACATCATGAATATGGGCTTGGATCGCGGACAGTTCATCGGCGAGCGCTGTGAGTGAGAGTTGATCAATATCCGCCACAGCAGGAGCCAGCACGCTGGCGATTTTTTCGAGTGGTTCGTAAGCTTCCAACGCTTCGCGCACCTGTTCACTTGATTCCTCCGGAGCTTGCAACAACTCTGCGTGGATTTCGTTCAGCCAAACCGGTAACCCCGGCAACAGCTCACGAACGTCCATCAATTTTTGCTGCAAGGAGGTCGGTGATAATTCGTTTCCGAATTGAGCGGTCGCTGCGTCGACAAACGTCTTCAGCTCCCGCTCAGCGGCATACTCCTGTGCCAGCAACTCCAGGACAAAAGTCCACGTCGGACGAATTGTATGAGACTTGAAGTCGTACGATTCGTTCAAAATGCGTCGGAGCCGCCACCAGCCGAGCGACAACCAAGCAAAAGTTTTGCCCTCCCATTGGCGGGCCTGGGCTAGGGCCGAGGGAAGGTCGTCGGAGGGAAGCTTGCGCTTCCAGCGAACCGTCGCGGCTTGCGAAGCGGCGAAACTATGTTCCAGTTGCTGGAGTTGCGCGATAGCCCTTTCAAAGTCTCGCGCTCGAGGAGTCTTGGAATCCAGCAATGCCAGATTGCCGTGTGAAGCGAGCGGCTTAATACGCTGCATGTATTCCACAAACTGAGCGCCGCGCCCCAAATCACGCCAAGCTGTAGCGGTGAACCGACCGTTTGCAATCACTTTTCGCAGGCGATTCAAATGCTCCGTGGCCTGACTACTTGCTGTACGGACCGTATCTAGCGGGCGTTCGCTTGTTGCTAACTCCGGTTTGAGTCGCCGCAGCGGATGTCGAGCGAGTACGCCTTCGGGTTGTAGTTCAATGAGCGCGCGGCCGATCCCTGCCAGTTGCTCGCGGCGTTCCCACCACTCTCGGTAAACCGGAAGTCGTTCGCTAATTTCCGGTGAAAGAACGGGAAGTGACGGCGCGAGTTCAACGCACCGATCAAGGAATTGTCGCAAAGGCTGGCCCACCAACTGCGAATTCGTTTCCATGACGTGGTCAAACTGGATCAAAGGATTTAATTCGCCCAACAGTTTTTGGAGGCAGCTGTCGCGGTTCCTCTGGGGATTTACGCCCGGAAGTTCGCCCGAAAGCATTTCGTAGGTCTGCTTAAGATCGAGGATGAATCCCTTCTTGTCTGTTTGTGAGTCGTGAATCAAAGAGCAAAGCGGGGCTAGTCCACTTTGACGCAGTCGGGCAAAAACGACGTCAATCGCAGCTCGTTTCTCGCACACGAACAAGACACGCTTGCCTCGGGCGATGAAATCCGCAATTAAGTTCGTGATTGTCTGCGACTTTCCAGTCCCTGGAGGTCCTTGAATGATGTACGACTCGCCGCGCCGCGCTTCAGCGACGGCCGTCGCTTGGGTCGGATCACAGGGGACAACGTCGAAGCGTTCATCCAGCGGGGGCGCCGTCGGAAGGCTCCTTCCCAGCGGTCGCGGCGCCAACGAAAAAGTCGTTTCAAACGAAGGGGATGTCAGATCTTGTCCCAGCGCGGCATCGTAGTCGCGCACCAACGACATCCGCCGGTAGCTGAAGTTGGCAACGGTCACCGCGCACAGATCAAAATTCCAGAGGTACGGATTTTCTTCCGTTGAATCCCGCAATTGGTAAAACGTGCGTTCGACTTCGATTGATTTGTCGTCTGGCTGCGGTGCAACAAAGGAACGAGGCCGCGGCTTGGATTCGACCATTTCACGGAGGTGGCTGCCCGGGATCCGCACCAATGCCGAGAACAGCTTCACGCCCAAAGGATGGTAGTTCGCCGGGTCGTAACTGTAATCGAGATCCAAAAACGAACGGATCCCTCGGCCGGCAACGCGGGCGCTACGTCGGTACTGGTCTAAACGACGTTTGGCTTTGTCGTGAACGAGATCGATCCGTGGACGATCTATTTTGGCGAGCGTAACGGCGGGTTCACTAGCCTGAATCTTTGTCGCCAAGTAGTCGAAAAGTGCTTCCAAGCTCGTCTCACACAGGTCGATCGATTCGGGTAGATCGATGTTGTACAGCTGTTTAAACTGGTGGCGGAGAACTGGATTGACTTCCGCGTCAGTTCCGGTCGCTTCCAGGCTGTAGGTATCGCGAATCCCCTTGGTCTTGATTATCCGAACTGGAATCAAGACCAGCGGCGAGACGTACCGCTCAACTGGTTTGTCCTTCAAATTTGTCCAAGACAAGAAGCAGGCGACTAGCCGGAGCTGTGCGAATCCGAATTCTTGCTGGTCACGCCGCGTATCCGCGATGATGCGGTCGAGTAACGAAGGAAGGTATAAGGCTTCCGCGAAATTCAAATGCTTGTTCAATGACAGCGGTTTTCCACTGACCAGCTTTTGTTGAAAGGAAGTATCCCACACGAGGATCTGATCTTCGCGGATATTGCGGATGTCGATCGTCAATGGAATCGACGACTGCGTTAAATTAATGCTCTGCAACGTCGGTCGGAAATGCAGCAGATTGTTTCGGCGGGACAGGTCGAATAACCGCTCTTTGAGCTTTGCCAGTACCACGGCACGGCGCGTCTTTCGATCGCGTGTCTGAAAACCGGGCACTCGGGCCAAGTCGATGTCAAATGGGACTGGCTGGTCGCGGTAGTTTTCCAACGACCGCAACAATTCCAGAAGATCCTGGGGACGGCGACGGCGGTCGAGTTCGGTCAGCCGCAAGATGGTCTGGGCTACTACAGGATGGAGCTGAGGGTTTAAGCCAAATAAGTTGCGGCGATTTGCAACAAACTTCTCCAAATCATCCGGCTCGTTTAAGTTCAGGCGACAAGCCATGCTGGCGAGGATCAAGCCCAGTGTGAACGCATCGGTTAGCGGATCGTGATGGCCTATCTCGTGTTCCCAGGAGATGTAGCCTGGGAGGTAAATGGGCCGCGTGATGGCAGCTCCGCGGATGCCGACCTCTGAACGCACGACCTGATCACCGTCACCTCCTACCTCGGTGACTCGGCGAGTCTCAGCGAGTACGTCGAACGCCGCCTCCCCAGCCAGTTCGAGTCGACCAATTTCTGCCAGATTTATTCGCGGTGGGCGTCTCGTCGCCTCCTCGAAAAACAGGCGAATCCCTTCCACCTTCAGTAACTGCGTTCCTTCTAGCGGCGCAGTGAGCTGTTGGCGGTGCGCCTCTGCAGTTTCGCGCAGCAATGGCAAGAAGCTCGCTAGAACATCCTCGGTTAACGCGTCTTGAACTAGGAATCGTTGCGAAAGCAGGTCCTCGAACGTCATGGGGATGATGCGGTCGATTGCTCCGCCTCCCGAAGTGTTGCAGCCTTTTTGTCGTCGATTTTTTCGACCTGGTTCTTACGCAATCGAAGCTCTTGTCTTGCCAGCTCGATCAACCGCTCCTTAATCGACAATTCTTCGGCTAGAACTAGCGCGGCCGCCAGCGGCAATTCTTCGAGGTCCCGATCCGCCGTCACAAAATCGAGTAGCACGAAGCAGCAGTAGTCCACCAATGATTTTGCGTCTAATGGCAAGTCTTCTTTCAAAGAATTGATTGAAGTGCTGCTGGCACCAAACTCGAAGTCTTCAAAGTAAAGCTTTGCATAAGCACGCACTAAATCCGTTTGAAACCACTTGGGTGTTAGAAGGCGGTCGATTAATTTTCGCGTCCAGGTCGCGACCCTCAACTGTGCCAGCAGATCGAGTTCTGACAGCTCAGATTTTGATTCGATCATCGCGGAGATTGCGACTGCAGCTTCGGAATTTGTTTCTGCCCATAGACGCAACGCGCGTGCGCGGATGAAGCCTTCCGGATGGGTGATTCCTTCGGTTTTCGCAGGGCCGCGGGCAAAGATTTCCTCAGCTTGGCGGAGATAACTCTCTGCACTGACCTCCGTAATTCCAGTTTGCACCTTAATCAGCATGGAAACCACCGCTCCAAGATCATTCGTGACCAATAGTGCGCCCCGGTCGCAGACAATTTCTCCGTAAAGTTGCAGTAGTCTTGCGCTCGCAAAGTGCGCCGGGTGCGCCTTGTGGTCAATAGTAAGCGCTTGGAGCATTTCAGTCGCCGTGAGCAGGTCGCCATTCTCAGCCTGATAAAGTAAGTAGTGCGTCAATTCATGGCCAAATAATGCCCGAAGCTCGATAGCAGTCAATTGAGTTGCGATTGGTCCGTGCAGGATTAAGTGAATCTCGTCCGGTAAAAATGCCAACGAAGCATTCAGCCCTGCGGGATCTTGAGCCTGGTAGATGGTGATTGGCGCTGAGATGAAGAGCGCCTCGGCGACCTCAGCGGCCGTTTGATAAAGCTGCGACTGTGAATCGCGTTCCACGCGATAAGTGGATTTCAGCAATTCAAATCGCAGCTCATCTGCATCACGCCGGCGGCTTCGGTCGGTCGCAAACCAATCCCAAACATCTGAATCGTGCCGCTTAAGAAACGCGATAATTTGTGTTTGATAAGGAAGCAACTCCACGGCTGGCTTCAGCGAAGCAGAGTTCTCGTCGAGCATATCGGTTGAGATTGTGTCGAGTGCCGAAGTCGTTCGCCGCATCTGTTAATCCGCCATGATAGGCAAAGCCCAGCACGGTTGCGAGCCAGTCAACTCTGTTGTTCCCTGACTTACCCAACCTGAGCGATCCGCATCGCAGCATCTTTCCCGTTACTGACACAATCTGAGTCCAATGCGGCCCAGGCTCAGAAGTACTTGCCGAATAGCTCCGGACGAGTGAAGCGTCAGAAATGCTCCAGTATCAACTTGCGAGGCTCGCTTCCCACAAGTAGACCTGTTGCGTGGCTAACGGGAAGTTCTGCCTGAGTTGCTTCTTCGCGCGCCTTATTTCGTTCGCTCACCGGGATAATTGATCGGCGGACGCGTATCGTTAAACTCCCGGACGCGATTGCGAATTTCTTGCAGGGTGTACCGCTTTAAGACTTTGCCGTTGCGGAAGACGCGTTGCAATTCACCGCGACCTTCATCCGCCCAACTGCACTGGTCGTGTGTGGACCAAATCGGTCCTTCTTTGACGAGTTTTATCAGTCCCTTATGCGACTTCTTCTTCGCATCAGTGATCGGGTCCTTTTGAATCTCCTGCGACACACCATCAACTTCGGTGTACGTCGCCTTCAGCGCGAAGCCTTGATCGTCCCGGTTGTGACGTTGCAAAAGCAGCCCGCCAATGCCGACGACGAGATTGGAACTGGCGTATTTCATGTGTTCCATGCGGGTGAGAACTTCCTTAAACCGCTCGTAATAGAAGCCGTCCCCATACACGAGCCCGACCTTGGGATTGAGCACGCGATAACCTTTCGCATTAACGGTGCTGCCAAACCGCTCGTCGAGGAGGCGAATCGCCCCTTTCCCTTCTGGCGAATTATCTGGAGCGTTGGGATCGCCGCACAGTATGTATTCCGGATTACCGGAGTCGGGACGAAATACTACTTTGCCGTCACGATCCATAATCCGCGGCTTCAAGCGCTCGCAAAAATTAGTAAGCACATTCCACAGGTTGTAGGTATCACTGACGATCGATACGATGCCGCTCGGATACAGATCCAGCATCTGCTCAAAGGCTTTGAATTCGCCGTCTCGGCCGTAGCTGCACATCACGGAATGCTCCGTCGCCGGCACGCTTTGCCCGATCGGATGTTCGCCATCGTAGTACTTGCTGAGCATCCAGACCGCCGGCACCGTATCGCTGCCGAGGAAGTTCACCAAGTGGGCGGAGCCACTTAATGCCGCGGTTTCTTCGCTGGACACGCCCCGATAGCCGAAGTCGTGTACCTGATAAGGCAAGTGGCCATCATCTTCGCAGGTGCGGTGCGAGAATTCCTGCACGAGTTGATAAAGCTTGTGGCTGTAGCTCGCGACTGTCGTCGTGTTCCAGATCTTCAACAACATGCTTTCAAAAAAGCCGACCTGCCAGTAAGCGTCGGGCTCGGTGTTCGTGATTGTCAGCAGTACGTTCTGCACCGGCACGACACTCCCTTCGGGCACTGCCTTGATGTCGAGCGAAACATGGCCACGCTCGACAAGGAGCGCGAACTTCTTGCGAAGATCGGCGCTGGGTTCGGTGCCAAGAATCATCTTGCGAAAGTGCAAGAACTCGTCGACCATCTCCAGCGTGATTCGCTGGCTTAGGTAACGATCCAGAAAGTACTGCAAGCCAAAGAACACGGTATACGGCAAGATTTTGCCGGAGCGGGCCATCAGGTAGCTGTAGACCTTGTTGGTCCCCTGACGGTACTGCTCCATGTGCCCCATTTTGTAGACGTCGGTACAAAGCAGCGGATTAAGCATAATTCGAACTTTACAGAAGTTGTTGAATTGGCAGAGCGATTACAACGAAAACTGCACGAGCCCCGGCAACTTTTCCTGCGAGCGAATGGAATCGGTCGTGAAAATGCCATCCAAGCGACCTTCTTCGAGCGAGCATTCGAGTAGCGGCGAAAGTCCCTTCGCAAAAATACCGTGCGTCACATACAAAAAGACCTGCGCGGCCTTGTGCTGCCGAAGCAATTTGGAAAGTTCCAAGAACGTGCGTCCGCCGTCGCAGATGTCGTCGACTATTAAACATTTTTTGCCGCTAAGGTCCGGATTTCCTTCCAACTGCATACCGGTAATTCGCCCGCGGTTCTGAACGTCACGTGTCTTTCCTGCCTGCAACGTGCCGAGTTGAGGAAACAAATCGGCTAGTCGCTGTACGAGCGAATGAACTTTCTTCGCCGCCCCCGCATCGGGGACCACCACGAAATCGGCTCTACTCTGCGTGAGCGCGTGCGAGACAAATTCGTCAACCGACTGAATGCGGCAGCGGTCAATGAGCGCAGTCGAAACATCAGAGTGAGGGTCGAGCACAAACACCTGTCGAAAGTTGGCTGCATTCAACAGGTTTGCAAAGACTTTGACCGAGAGTGGGTCGCCGGGAACCATTCTGCGATCCTGGCGTGCGTAAGGTATGTAAGGGCAAAATAGATCGAACTTCGTCGCGGAAAAGCTGCCACGAAGAGCATCGACGGTTAGCAGCAGTTCCAGAAGATTGTCGGAGGAGTTCAGCCGATGGGCCAAAAGCAGATTGTCCCCTTTGGTTGGCAATTGTGGGAACTGCACATGGACCTCGCCGCCGGAGAAGCGATGCAGCACCGGGCGAACGATCGGCGGCTCTTTGCCGGGCTTGAAAAATCCCCAGCCTGGATTCCAGGCTGGGTCGAGAATGACCGCGGCGTCGTAATCCATGCCTTAATCCCTCAGGTTGCGTAGCAGAGGACGAGCGGATAATTTTTGATCCCGAAACAGATCAAGTTTTAGACAGTTCCCGTGCGGCTAACAATCTACGGGACCACCTTTTACGCGGAAAGGTTCACGGCGACTCCACCTAAACCCGTCACCGTGAAACGGGCGCAAGTGATTAATATTCAAATTCGCGATTCGCGCACTTATGTGCCGGATTGCCTGCTCTACCGGCGTGCAAGGCTTTCAATTGACGGGGCGGGCCCCTCTGCTCAGGTGACTGCTGTCGTGCTGGCCAATCGGCAAAGGCTGCAAATTCGCGCACGCCTACAACACAATCTGAAGAAAGCGGAATTGTTCGCGGAGAACGCCGCTTTTTCATTCGTTCGATCAGTTTGCTCGAATAGCTAACGCCAGCACAATGCTTACATGAGGCTTCTTAGCCTGCTTCCGGGTCAAACGCTGGCTGTCCGCCGTCCTAAGCCCACCCGCGAGCATTTGGCAGACGAGTGGATCTTTGTTCAGGAACCCCTTGTGACGGCCACGTAAATGCAGGCGTGTGGCGGCATGGCAACCGCGATGCCTGCCCGAATTTGCGGTTCGGCGGCGAACGCAATTCTGCCAGCAAAAGCAACGGCGGCTGGGTCGCCAATGCCACTTCGAGTTAACAATGGCGTATATCACGACCCATAAAGCAGTGTCGAAGAGCCACGCCCTACTTGTGCCGGGAGCAAGCTACTGCTCACCGGCACTGGTGATGTGCGCCCGTCAAATGGCTGCTACTTAATCAGGTCCGCCGTTTCGCTGGCACGTCTTCCGCCGGTGCCGGCCGGAAGTCGGCGTCGCTGTGGTGGAACCAGGCGAACATCTTAATGATTAATGATGAGTGCATTGGCTGATGTGACCGAGACAGATTCCGATATTCACAATTTGTGACACAGCAATGTGGCACGCTTGATGTAGTCGGATGCCATGCGACGTATCGCAACGGTGTGCATGATGCCGATTGCCCTGCACCTCGCCGTAGAATGCAAGTTGGCGGACTGTACGAGGTCCAGATTGTTAATCTTCGACAATCAGTCACAGAAGGACTTAACGATTGCCGTTATCGCTGTACGAATTGCTTCCGGAAGTATGAACCAGTTCTCAACTAGAAGTTGCAAGTCTCGAGCAGCTGCAGCACTGACGCTCAATGCACTCGCATTGGTGCAACCATTTGTGCAACCACCGTTACTCCTCGCCGTAACCCCAGGCGGGTTCTCACTTACAACTACACGCCCATGCGTTCGTAATGCGGGGGTTAAGGGTTCGATTCCCTTCGCTGGCTCTTCTTAACTATTCGCCATTGAACGACTTGCGGTGTCGTATTTGTATCTGCAAGCCACTCATCAAATGCCAGTTTTGCCTTCGTCGGCTGGGTTTGCAATTGGTCATCATGTTGAGGTGTCCTCAACCTTCCTAGCGCGTGCCGGCGGTGCCAACGCTTGCCTGCCAGTCGGCAGCCATCTGAATGCCGCCCAGATCGACCTGCCGCGACGCTAAAACGTCATTCGCCTACAACTGAAATTGGCAACTCGCATTTCGTTGTAAGAGCCGATAAAGTTTCCCCGCTGCCAGCGGTGCATCAAAAATAGTGCGTGCGGAAGATTTCTCGGGTAGAATAACAGCCGTCGTGACTCTCCAGGCGGTTTTTCTGGTTCCTGCAGATGCCTGATTGCTAAACATTCAACATGCCCCACGGCTCTCCTAAACGCGATGCACCACCAACGGGACTTCTCTCCCACTCAGGTGAATTCGCGGATCAGCTAAAATTGGACGGAGACGGCAGTCAACCTCCGACTACTTCGGGAGCGGAAGGGTCTTCAAAGCCGGATGGAATTGACGTGGTAGGTCCGGCTCAAGGCGAAACGCTCGTCGGCCGTTACCAGTTGTGCGAAATCCTTGGTGGCGGTGGCTTTGGAACGGTTTGGCGAGCCCGAGATATCCTACTTGAACGAGATGTCGCGGTGAAGATCGCGCATCGAAAAGCAGGAGTGGATGACTCTCATTTGCTGCATGAGGCTCGAACTGTCGCCAAATTGGGCCTGCCCGGGTTGGTGCCGATTCATGACGTGGTTCGAGAGGCGGACTACTGGTTTGTGGTTTCGGAGTTAATGGCTGGTGGAAGCTTAGCAGACAGGATTCGGGACAATCCACCGAATTTTCTACAGAGCGCAGCTATCGTCGCCTCTCTCGCCGAAACACTGCATCGCTTGCACCTTGGTGGCTACGTCCATCGTGATATCAAGCCGGCAAACATTCTTTTCGATCAATTTGGAAACGTGTTTCTCGCTGACTTTGGCTTAGCCATGAACGAGAAGGAAGTCGTGGGGCAGAAGCGCGGCTACTACGGCACGGTGCGTTATATGTCGCCGGAACAAGCGATTGGCCGCCCTGACCTGGTGGACGGACGCAGCGATCAATTCAGTTTAGGTTTGGTGCTTTACTATCTTTTGGCGAAGCGCCAGCCGTTCGTCGATTCGGAAGTTGACCAATATTTGCGCCAGATCGTGGAACGTCCCGCTCGACCATTACGGAGCATTGACGATTCCATCCCTACCACCTTGGAAGTTGTTTGCTTGCGAATGCTTGAGAAACACGTCAGCGATCGCTACTCAACTGCGGGTGATGTTGCCATAGCGCTAAGGAGATGGCTGGTAAATCAGTCGCAGTCTGCCGGGGACGCCGTGTCCGATTCGGCCCACAACGCTTCCTTTTGGAAACGGCTGGCATTTTGGTTGAGCACGTTCGCGGCTTTGATCGTCCTCGCAACTTTAGGCAGCACTTATTGGCCAGCCCGCGGTTCCAGGCCGACTCCGCTCGCGGACTTCACTAACGAAGTGGATACAGCGGACAAGAATTCAGTCTCAGCGACCGGACTGTTTCAGAGCCTTAATCCGGACGCAATCGTCATCGGTCGCACCTATCCGCTTTTGCAATCTCAACCTGAATCGCTCGTAGGAATGAAGGTTGACGGAGTTCATTTCGACGCCCGTCGGGAGCAGTTTCACCTAGCTTCCTTTGGCGCCAACGTTTTTAAGCTCGGTGCCGTGAATAGCCCCAGTTACACGTTGCGAGTCAATCTGCGTCAGGCCGCCGCTTGGCAGGGGCAAGCCGGAATCTTTTTGGGACTGCATAATGACCCAAATAACCCAGATATGCTGTGCGCACAGTCGATTTTAGTTCAACGCAGTTCATCCAAAGAAGGCCAGGAAAGATCAATGTTGGTGCTGCGCAAGGAAATCAGACTTCTAGAAGGGCAAATGCAAGTTCTCCCGCCGCCGGGAATTTCTGAGTATGCGGTCTCGGTCAATGCCGTCCCTGCAGGCAGAACGGCTGAGTTAGAAGTGCGGGTCGACCGTGGTCGCGTCGAATCGGTCCGCTTTGCTGGTGACTACCTACCCACACTGGCTGCCACGACCCTCAATAGTGCCTTCGAAGGGTCGTATTACCGCGGCGGTTTTGGAATTCTCGCGGCCCAGGTATCGGGAGTGACCTTCGAGGGGGCCACGATTCGCGTGGAAGAATAATTTTTGAACTGCTGTCGGCGGTTCTTCCTTTCTTAGTTGGCCGCAACTAGACTATCGCCGGTTGGGGGACGCAACAGGTATGCGGTTGATTCACCTCAACTTAGGCTGGCACGAAATCGCGCTGCGTGCTGTCGCATGGCTTAACTTCTTCCTTTCCGGTTCGCCGAGTTTGATATGCCCCAGAAACGCGCCGACGACTTCCTGGAATTTTCCTTCGAGCTTGATCCTCGCCTGGCAGCGAGAACAAACGTCTTTCGGTTTGTTGTTCGACTCTCACCCTCTGACAACAAAGTCACCTCAGCGTCGGTGCCGGACATTCACCAGGATCCAGTCAGCGCCGCTGGAATCCAATCCAGAACGGTGTCGGCGTTTGTGATGTGCATGCCGGAAGATGGCACAAATCCTCTGACGGCTGTTGGTCCAAGTTCGGAAATCTGCGTGATTGGCAACGCCACGATGGCGATCGGGCCTCCTGACGAGGTTTGTGCCATGATCTACAGTCCACCACTGGGTAGCTATCCCGCGACACCGCCGACCGGCCACTCCAAAGCGACGATGGTAAATATCGGTTCCCCAGCACCTTGGTTTGACCCTCCGGAGTTCTGCGGCGACGTCAATTTCGTTTTTCATCCCCAGTTCGGCAATGAATTGCAGGGGGCCGCCCATTCTGAGGTTGGTGAGCAGAATCACCTTGTTCTGTGGCAGCGAAGGGGAAGTTCGTGCAGCCTTCCACATATCATTCCGTTTCGCGGCATTACGGCTAGTGGATCGGATTGTCGCGGAAGTGGCCCTGATTTTGTACATCATGCATCCCCGACCATCACTGCTGATCACTGGCCAGGCAAGCTTTGGCTTTCGTATAAGTCTCAGGCATTTGGATCGAGAAATATACCGCTGGTTCGCGAAGTGGTGCCAAGGATCGGTGTTGTCGAGTGGAAGTCTTGCTCAAAAGCCTGCCCCGACATGCGCTGGAAACTGTGGGTTGCGCTGCATGAGGGCCAACCCTATGCTGTCGTGGCCTTGAATTCGTTGTTTGGCTCTCGTTTGGAAGTACCCTTGGTTTGGCGGACCTCGGCCTTTGCTGCTACTATCCAGAATGAGTTGGAATGCGACAATCCATCCGAGGTGCCAGAGGACATGCTGCGGATCTTCGTTCGAGGGCAATAAACTCCACTCAGCACCCCCAAGATACGACTCATGCAACTAGCATTGGCGATGCTCACGGCGCCTCGCCCACGCCCAACCTTGGACGCTACCGTACACGAACTACGCTGGGGTGGCTTTTCTGCCCCACTTCACATTTTCGCTGAACCGGGGTGCAAGGTAGGCAAGCACGCCGGCCTAGTGGTCCATTGGAACGAGAAAAAACTGGGGATGTGGCGGAACTGGCTGCAGGCTGCGCGTCATTTGCTGAAGGAGACACCTGCCGAACATTTGATGATTGTCGAAGATGATGTTCAGTTTGCACATGGTGCGGCTGATTCGCTGCGGGATGCGTTACAAACCCTCCCTCACGATTCGTTTGGATACCTAGCGCTCTATACCCCGGAGCACAATACCTGGGGCAACTCGATCCGTTTCGGCTGGCAAACACTGGGCGAAGGTAATATTTGTTGGGGATCGTTGGCACTGGCGTTTACACGAGATTCGCTACGGTCTTTACTTCACTCCCGGGCCGTAAACGTGCATGTCAGGCCGAACGAAACCGATTACGTGATCTGGCAAGCCGCCAAGGAATTGAATCGGCAAATCTACTTTCATGTTCCCAGCCTGTGTGCTCACGAAGGGCGGCACAATTCAACCGTTGGCAACCACTCTACACTGAGCACTCGCGCGGTTTTATTTGATCCAGACTATCATCGGCGAGTAGCAGATGTTTACCGCGTTCCAGCAAGAGTATCTGTGGTCCAGCCAGCCAACGACGCTTCAATTGATTTGGGAGCGAGCCCTGCGCATTGAAAACATGCCGGAGATTTTCTGGACTCGTGTGATTTTCAACTGCGTTACGACTACTGCACGTCAAGTCCATTGGTGGAATATCCATACTGCAGCATAAAGCTTTCCTGAAATTTCGATGTGTCCACCGCGGGATCTAGCCCATGCCAGGAGACCGGGTAGAAGTAGCGTGCAGGGAAGATGTGGCAGGGAAACTCTTGCAAGACTTCGGTCAGAAACCGTGGTCCGGTCGCAAGCCACGGCTCGAAGCCGAACTCGCCTCGCAAGGCCTGGTAGCGTGAACTGATGACACGCAGGACCAGGTCCATCAACGGGTTCTGAGGAGAGCAGCCAATAACACTGTTGGCCACGGATTCTTGGCATTCACGTCCAACGAAGAATCCGCTCGGACAACATTCGTTCAACAATGGGTCGAGTGACTTGTGCAGCCAGACCATGTCTGCATCGACGTAGACGCCGCCGAACTGATGCAGGATTTCGTACCGTAGTAAGTCCGCTTTGCCGTAGAGACGTCTCTCGGTCTGGTATTGGTCTCGATGCCGTAGTTCGATCTTGTCGATCTCCGGCTCGCGCCAAAGTCGATGCTCCCACTGCGGATACTGAGCCGTCATCTCTCGGCGGAAAGTCTCGATCCATTTCCAGGGGGGACGCCTGGGCCCAATCCAAATCTGATGGATAATGCGAGGAATCTTTTGAGTGTGACTCGCGAAATAGTGCTCGAAGGCACTGCGTAATCTTTTTTGGTCCTGAAATACTAGTCGGAAGTACCAGGGAGGCTCGCGAGCCTCCAGTAGTACGCTTAGAGCGGCGTCTTGAATAAGTTTGTTAAGTTCGGTCATGCAGCGTCTTGAGACAGATCACATTTCGGCCGATACACATTGCCGCTTCCGACAGCACAGGAACATGGGTATCGTAGCTACAAACGCTCAAGCTTTCCATCTCAACGATCGCGTCAATCCAAGTGATGTCGATTTGGATGAATCGCCTCAGGCTTAACGCTTAGTGATCTGTTTCGCCTGAGCAACGTAGCATTCGAATCGTATTGCTCCGCCATTGCAGATGCCGAATAATGGCTTCGCACTTTTGGAGCCAATCGCGCTTCAGCAAGTCGGCGGCAAAATGTTGTTGGAAGTGCGTCTTGGACTGCGGTATGCTGTTTCCTAATCCCGGACCCGCCATGATTTACGAGCATGCGTGCGGAATCCAGACGATCCTCTCTCTAGATCAGGAGTTCAGGCATGTCGCAAGCGAATAGACCATTTCATCGGCGTCGATTCCTAAAGTCCGCTTTGGCTGCGACAGGAATCGCAGCCACGATGTCCCCCACCATTATTCCCAGCTCTGCCTTAGGACGGGACGGCGCAGTAGCTCCCAGTGAGCGAGTTGTGGTGGGTGGGATCGGCATTGGAAATCGCGGAACGTACGATCTTGGCTGTTTCCTCGAACAGCCCGACGTACAGTTTGTCGCAGTCTGCGACGTCAAGGAAAAACGTCGCACTGCCGTCAAGAAAATTGCAGACTCCAAGTACGGCAATCAGAACTGCGAGACCTATGTTGATTTCCGCGAGTTGCTCGATCGGCCGGACATTGATGCCGTTCTAATTGCCACCGGACCGAACTGGCACGCCACGGCAGCGATGACCGCTGCGAAGGCTGGCAAGGACATGTATTGTGAAAAGCCAGTCACCAAGAATATCGCCCAAAGCTTAATCTTGGCTGAAACGATGCGGCGGACGGGGCGAGTCTTCCAGGCAGGCACTCAGCGCAGGAATCTGCCGCACTTCGCTTTTGCTTGTGAGCTGGCTCGAACGGGAAAGCTTGGCAAGCTCAACAAGGTCTATGCCCATCCGGCCGGAATGCAGTCCATGATGAGCGGCTGGCTTCCAGCCGAAACAGAGCCTGGGCAGGAGGTGGTCGATTGGAACATGTACTTGGGCCCAGCTGCCTGGCGTCCGTTTAATGCGAAGTTACTCGATGGTTTTAATTTTGAAAAAGGAGGAGGCCTGGTCGGTGGCGGCGTCCTGGAATGGGGATCGCACTGCGTGGATCTGTGCCAATGGGCCGTCGGTGATTGTCCTCCTCCAATCGAATACAACGCGCCGAAGGATGGGCAGCTGGTGGCTCGTTACGAGAACGGCACTGAGTTGATTTTCCGAGAGAAGGGCTGGATTCCATTGGGCTCATGTCCGGTGCGATTTGAAGGTGAGACGGGTTGGGTTGAAGCAGGCGATAGCGGTAAGCTCGTACTCAGCTCTCCAGCGCTGTTAGCAGGACGGAACGTTGCCGAAATCGGCGGTTACCCAGCGACCTTCCACGTGCGAGATTTTCTCGATTGTGTAAAGTCGCGCAGTCAGCCCAAAGGGAATGCGGACGCAGCCTGCAACGCGCACATCGCCTGCCACGCGGCGAACATAGCTCTTCATTTGGGGCGAACGGTGAAGTACGACCTCGCCAAGAATGAGTTCATCGAAGACGAAGCCGCCAATCGCTTGCGCTCTGAAGCGCTCCGCGAGCCCTGGAGGCTGTAGTGCGCTCTCTAAAGTCGCCAAGTCCTTTCCCTGCCAAGCAACCAATCCATTCAAAGTCCATCCAATGCACACCTCTCGAACTCTAGCCAGCACGATCGTTTTGCTGGCGACCTTGCTGATTCCTAACGTTCATTCATTGTTTTCGGCCGACGATCCCAATCTGTCGGCTGCGAAAGAACAAGAGCTCCTTGCCATTCTCCGCTCCGATGCGCCGAACGCCGATAAAGCGCTCACTTGCAAAAAATTAGCCGTCCATGGTTCCGCTGCGGCTGTGGGTGACCTGGCGAAGCTTTTGCCCGATCCTCAACTTTCCTCCTGGGCGCGAATTGCGCTGGAAGTTATTCCGGGGTCGGCTGCGGATGAAGCCTTGCGCAAAGCTACGGAATCTCTCGACGGCCTGTTGCTGGTCGGAACGATCAATTCGATCGGTGTCCGCCGAGATGCAGCAGCGGTGGAGCTGTTGTCCGCGCGCTTGCAAGATAAAGATACAGAAGTTGCTTCCGCCGCAGCCGTCGCCTTGGGGCGAATTGGCAACGACGCTGCCGCGAAATCGCTCCGCAACGTCTTGGCCTCGTCTCCTGCCAAAGTCCGCTCGGCGGTAGCGGAGGGGTGCGTTCTGTGTGCCGAACGATTGCATACCGATGGCAAATCTGCCGAGGCGGTCGCCATCTATGACGCAGTTCGTAAAGCCGACGTTCCACAGCAACGCATTATCGAGGCGACTCGTGGCGCGATTCTCGCGAGGAAGGAAGACGGCTTGCCTCTGCTTGTTGAGTTGTTGAAGTCGCCTGATAAGGCGATGTTTCGACTCGCTCTGGGAACAACCCGAGAGTTTCCCGGAAAGGGCATCGATCAAGCCTTGGCAGCGGAACTGGAAAGTGCCCAGCCTGAGCGTGGGGCAATGATCATTATGGCGATGGCGGATCGGCCCGAAACGATCGAACTGTCGGCCGTTTTGAAGGGAGCCGCAAAAGGCGCCAAGCCGGTACGACTGGCAGCCCTGGCCGCTCTTGGTCGCGTAGGAGATGCCACCTGCGTTGCCGCCTTGATTGAAGGAGCACTCGATTCCGATAAGGAACTCGCGCAGGAAGCGAAAGACTCGTTGGCCAGACTTGCCAATGACAAGGTCGACTCGCAGATTGTTGCTTTGCTGCCCACAGCACAAGGCAAAAAGTACCCTTTGCTCATTGAACTGATCGGACAGCGACGGATTGACGCGGTTCCTGAACTCCTCAAAGCTTTGGAGAATCCAGATCAATCGGTCCAGCGGACAGCACTAACTGCGTTAGGAGAAACGATTCAGCTTCCTCAGCTTTCAGTGCTGGTGGCGCAGGTCGTGAAAGCGAAATCCGCTGAAGATTCAAGCGTAGCTCAACAAGCCTTGAAATCGGCGAGCGTTCGCATGCCAGACCGAGAGGACTGCGCTGCGGAACTCAAAAAGGCTCTGGAAACAGCCCCCAATGCAACCAAGATTACGTTGCTGGAGATTCTTGCCGAAGTCGGCGGAACGACCGCCCTGCAAACGCTTGGCGCCGCAGCAAAGAATAAAGCTCCTGAACTTCAAGATGCAGGCAGCCGTTTGCTAGGCAAATGGAATAGTGTGGACGCCGCACCGGTTCTGCTTGACCTGGCCAAGACTGCGCCAGAAGCAAAGTATCAAGTACGAGCACTCCGGGGTTATATCGGGCTTGCACGAAAATTTGCGATGCCCGAAGCGCAACGTGCTGAAATGTGTCAGCAGGCGTTGACCGCTGCAGGTTCGGAAGCCGAGCAGAAACTGGCTCTAGAGGTCCTGAAACTCCATCCTAGCGCCGAAGGACTTCAAGTCACAATTAGGGCGATCAATGTTCCTGCCTTGAAAGAAGAGGCAACCCAAGCCACGTTGATCATCGCCCAGAAAGTCGGCGGCAAAGGAGTCGACGTAAGCAAACTGCTCGCTCAAGCCGGCTTGGAAAAGGTCAAGCTGGAAATCATCAAGGCCGAATATGGCTCGGGCTCGACACTCAAGGACGTCACGGATGTGCTCCGCAAGCATGTGAGCGATTTGCCCTTGATCACTTTGCCATCTGCCGGTTTCAACGCCAATTTCGGCGGCGATCCTCTCCCTGGGAGTGTCAAGCAATTGAAGGTTCAATACCGGATCAACGGCAAAGCGGCCGAGGCTACATTTGCTGAGGACTCGTTAATTATTTTCTCAAGTCCGAAGTAGCCGCATCGGAGTCGAAGGAAAACCAGTTCGCAAGAAACAACTGCCGAACCGCACGTGGATTCATGTCCCGGTGGTTCGGCAGTTTTCTTGGTTGTCCAGCCGCCAACCTTTTCGTTGGGAACTACTACCCAACATGCGCTATACCGCTCGCGCGAACCTGCCCGAAAGCGGGGGAATCCGCCTTTCATCCTCGACGAATGGTCCTGTTTTCCCATTTAGCCATTGTAAATCGCAGCCCGTTTATGCATATTAAGCGAGCTTAATGCTTTAATCCGTTTCCGCAGAGCGCTCCTCGCGGCAAGTCGTTACATCAACTTCTTGCTAGTCGAGCCGTTGATGCTCACCGATGACGGAAGGCACCTGCAAACCGTTCTGAAATACCTCCCCCACTTTTCTCCCACCTCATCATGGCTGCTCGCACTTTCTCGCGACAAGGTTCTCCCGTGCGCCGTATCTCATCTGCGAATAAGCGTCGGCGAAACTTCTTCTTTGAAACCTTGGAAGAACGCCGCGTGATGGCAGCGCAGTTTCTCAATTTCGATAACATCGTGGCCCCAGACGCCTTTGCCTATCAGACCGAACTGACGAACCAATTTGCTGAACAAGGGGCAACCTTCGGCGGAGTCGGCGGTCAAGGCTGGGAAGTTCTCAACGACTCTGGGAACTTTGGCATCACGGGTTACAGTGCTCCCAATTTCTTGGCGTGGAACACAGAGCTCACTTCAGCCATGGAACGAATCAGTTTCGACGTGCTTGTCGAAAACCTTTCGCTCCAAGTTGGATCTACCGAAGGAGGAAGCGTTACCGCCGTCGCTTACGACAGGTCGGGCAATGTGCTGGGGGACGCTTCAATCCAATTGTCCGCGACTATGCAAACGCTGTCGCTTCCGTTCGATGCCATCGCCGCAGTTGAGCTGAGTACAACAGCTTCCTTTGGAGTCCTCGATGATCTGCAATATTCAACGATAACGCCTGAGCCAGCTACAGCAGTCATCAACGAGAGTGGTAACCTGGTGATCACGGATTCAGCTACTCGGCCAAACAACAATCGGCTCACCATTGCCAACGATGGAATGAATCTTGTCATTAGCGACCCCAGTGTGTTGTTCTCTGGCACGCCCTCTACCACAAGTGAACTTCGTGATGGTGGAAAGACCCTGGTCATTCCCTTGGCCGAGATCACCGGAACGCAAATCATCATCAATGCCGGTGCAGGGGATGACTCGCTGACGATCGATTTCAGTCAGGCGCTCATTGCGCATGACATCACCTACATCGGCGGTGACGGCGGCTTCGATGATTTGGTGCTGACAGGCGGAGACAAGTTCGCCTCGGTGAATCACACATTCGTTAATGACAATGACGGCAGTGTTGCGATTTCTGGCGTGGGATTAATCACTTACATTGGCTTGGAACCGATCACCGATAACTTGCTCGTAGATGATCGTGTGTTTACCTTCACGGGGTCTGCCGAATCGATCACGATCACTGATCCTGTCGCCGGGGATAATATGACCCGGATTGATTCGAATTTTGCCGAATTCGTCGACTTCTTGACGCCAGCCAACTCTTTGAAGATCATCACTAACGGTGGAGATACCGGGACCATCACGGCGTTCGATGCAGACTTTAATACGCCGGTCATCATTTTCGAAGATCTGATTAGCACCTCGACCTTCCAGCTACTTGCTGCAGAACGACTCCCGGACGGCACTGCGCTCACATTAATTGGAAACGCAGTCCTCGACTTGAATGGCTTTGCAGAAACCATTGGATCGCTGGCGGGCACGGGTACCATCACGAATACAGGTGCGAACGCGACGTTAACGACGGGAGGTAATGATGGGTCGACAACTTTCAGTGGCTTGATGATAGGTGCTTTGAATTTCACCAAAACCGGTGATGGAATTCAAACGTTGACGAATGTCGGAAGTTCGTATACGGGGCAGCTAACGGTTGCGGAAGGCACTTTGAGTGTGCCGATTTGGAACAATACCAGCGCAAATGGTCCACTCGGAAACAGCGCCGGCCCCGTAACGTTGGGCTCGGCTACCACGCAAGGGACGCTGCAATACACGGGAGCGTCTAGCAATTTACCTGCCACACTTAAAGGTTTAAATCTGGCGGCGGGGGGCGGTAGAGTCCAGCAGGTTTTCAACGCTGGAAATCGTGGTGGCAATTTTGTCCACTTGAATGGAAATAAGATCACCGGCAGCGGGCCATTCACGGTCGATACGCTAGGCGGGACTGCAACCTCGCGCTTTATCATTGTCGACAGCGCTCCGTATACCGGGCCTACGATCGTGGCAGCCGGTAGTGAACTACAGACGAATTACTTCGACACGGCTAATGATGGCACTCCTTTCGGTGCTGGTTCGAATGGTTTGGGGTCTGCTGTTACTCTCAATGCTGGCAGCGTTCTGAATCTTTATAGCGCTGGCGCGAATGTAACCGTCGCGCTCGGTTCGTTGTCTGGAAGTGGGGAAGTGCACGGCGAAGCCGGAGGCACTCATACCGTCAAAATCGGCGGGGACAATACCGATACCACGTTCACGGGCATTCTTACCAATGGGGGTGGCGCTGGCCCACTTGCCGTTACTAAAGTTGGCACTGGCACACTTGCAATCACCAATGCTGCGAGCAACTACACGGGTCAGCTCACCGTTGCGAATGGCACCCTAAGTGTTCCCATTTGGAACAACAACAATGCGAACGGCCCGCTGGGCAACAGTTCGACACCAGTGATCCTGGGGGCTGCTGCCACTCAAGGGACTTTGCAGTACACAGGGCTAGCGAGCAACACACCTGCCACTCTGAAAGGACTAAACGTTTCTGCTGGAGGGGGCGGAAAAGTTCAGCTCTCGTTTATCGGAGGAAGTCCTGGAGGGCAATTTGTGCACTTGCAGGGAACGTCTCTCACCGGTGCCGGACCGCTGACTGTTGACACATCGAATGCCGGAGTGCTGAATTCACGATTTATTCTGGTAGGCCCTTCACCCTTTACCGGCCCGATCACTGTCAACGCGAATACTCAACTCCAGTCCAATTCAATCCTCAGTGGTGATACCGCAGCATTTGGAGTGGGCAGCAATGGGCAAGGCCCAGCGATCGCGATGAACGCGGGTAGCCTGCTGCAGATTTACGCAGGAGCAAATCCGGGCAACTCTCCGAACGTTTTGATCGGTTCGTTGAGCGGCACCGGCACCGTGCAAGGGGAAGGGGCTGGCAACTACACGTTCAAAATCGGAGGTGACAGCACCGATGCCACCTTCAATGGCATCATCAGTGGTGGCAATGGCGCTACATCCGTTGCTGTGACGAAGGTTGGAACAGGTGTGCTGACCCTGACCAATCCCTCGAGCAACTATCAAGGTCAGCTCACCGTCGAAAACGGCACTTTGAGTGTGCCAATCTGGAACAATACCAGCGCGAATGGTCCGCTCGGAAATAGTGCCGGCGCCGTGACACTAGGTTCGGCGACCACGCAAGGGACGTTGCGCTACACAGGAGGCGGGGCGAATAATTTGCCTGCGGCAATCAAAGGCTTGAATCTGGCTGCCGGCGGAGGCAAAGTCCAATTGGTCTACAATGCTGCAGATCGCAACAGTAACTACGTGCATGTGAACGGCAACAAGATCACGGGGAATGGGTCTTTCACTGTCGATACGCGAGGCGGTACGGCTTCGTCACGCTTTATCGTTGTCGGCAGCGCTCCCTACACCGGGCCAACCATCGTGGAGGCCAATAGCGAACTTCAGACCAATTACTCGGACACAGCCAACGACGGCACTCCGTTTGGCGCGGGTGTAAACGGGTTAGGGTCGGCAGTCACGGTCAACGCGGGGGGCATTCTCAACATCTTCAGCTTTGGCGCCAGTGTCACGGTTGCGCTCGGCTCTTTGTCCGGCAGCGGTGAAGTTCACGGAGAAGGAGGCGGTACTCATACTGTCAAGATTGGTGGAAACAATTCCACCACTACCTTCGCTGGCGTCCTCGCCGATGGCGCAGGGGCTGGACCGCTTGTCGTAACCAAGGTCGGATCAGGCGACCTTACGCTCAGCGCAGTTAGCACTTTCACCGGAGGGACCACGGTCAATGGTGGGAAACTACTTCTAGGTGTTGGCGGCGCGGTCGGCACGATCCGGGGCACGTTGACGGTCAATAGTGGCGCAACGGTCGATTACACAGCAGCTAATGCGTTCGGCTTCAACGCAGGACAGTCGGTGAATGTCCTCAACATCAATGGCGGTACTGTCGGCGGTGCGAATGTTGGGAACCATTTCTGGAACAGTTTCCAGTTGAATATGACGGGTGGGACACTCTTCTTGGGAGGCACGTTAAACGAATTCCAAACTCCAACCATCACCGTCATTAGTTCGGCCACGACGGCTCAGATTTTGCCCGTCACATCCGCTGCCGTTTTTCGCATGCGGGACGGCACGTCACCTCTATTCGACGTTCAAGACGGAGCCCAGACCACCGATCTCTTACTGAGTGTTCCAATCGCGCAAAACGCAGCGAGCAACATCACCAAAACCGGTGCTGGCCAATTCGTGTTCAATGGCGTTAGTTCCACGATGCAGAATTTGTATCTCACCGGTGGAACGATGGTCATTGATGGCTCGGGGACACATTCGCTGGCCACCATTCTCCCCGGCGCTGCAATCGCCGATGGTGCCCGGGCAACAGGCAACGGCACTTTAAATATTCAAGGGACCGTGACGATCAACGCGAGTGCTGTCTCTATCAATAACCAAGCAACTACTGCTGGGACAATCAATCAATCCGGCGGCACGTTGAATGTCAGCGGTTTGGTCCGAATCGGCCATTGGTCCGGCGCAACAGCCAATTACAACATCTCCGCAGGCACACTGAACTTAACCGGAAGTCCAGCCGCGCAAGTGAATCTGGGGGCGTCCCCGGAACAACCAGGCGTGATTTATCTAGGCATTGATGGGACCGGGAATTTCACGGTCAGTGGTGGAACCGTCAATGCCACCGCGATTGTGCTGGATGGACGCGGGAGCACTGGAGGTGACGACACGTTCACTCTGAATGGCGGGACGGTGACTCTGGGTAATGCCACCAATGCCACCACACTAACCCAAAGTGGAATCTTCTCCGGCAATAACAACGGCAATACTACGTATCTAATCAACTTAGGTGGCGGAACACTCCGAGCCGCCACCGGTTGGAATACAAGCCGCTTGATGACGCTGACCAATGCTTCAGGACCGGCCTTGATCGACACCAACGGACAGAGTGTTGGACTCTCCGGCGTTCTGAGCGGAACAGGTGGACTGACAAAGACGAACTCCGCAGGGACGCTAACTCTCAATGCCAAGAATACCTTTACTGGTGGCACGATCGTCGACGGCGGGACGATGATTCTAGGAATTAATGGAAATGATGGTACTGGTGTGCTGCGCGGCACCGTCACGGTAAACAGTGGCGCGACGTTAAATTTTGGAGCGGACAATCCACTTGGTTACACCACTGGAGTGTCTGTCAATGTCCTCAATATCAACGGCGGCACGGTTGGTGGTGCCAATCATGGCAATCACTTCTGGAACGGCTTCCAGCTCAATATGACCGGCGGAACGCTCTTCCTTGGCGGGACCCTGAATGAGTTTTTGGCTCCGGTAATCACGGTGAACGCAGCCGCGACCCCGTCTCAGATTCTGCCCGTCACTGGTACTGCTGTTCTTCGCCTGCGGGACAATTCTTCCGCCACCATCAACGTTGCCGACGGAGCTGCCGCGCCGGACTTGCTGATCAATGTGCCGATCACTCAAAACGGGGTCAGCAACATCACAAAAATTGGTGCTGGCAGATTAGACATCACGGGTGCGACAAACACGTTTAATTTCTTCAATGTCGCTGCCGGTCTCGCAACGTTAGGTGCCGTTGGCACCGTGACTACAATCAACAGCGGCGTGCGGGTGGGCGATGCCTTTGCGGTCGGCGGAGGTAGTGCTACGCTCGACATCCCCAACGGCTCACTGACGACTGCGTGGATCGAGATGGGGAATACTGCCGGTCCAGTGATCACCGCGACCATCAATCAATCCGGTGGATCGGTGCGGACCACGGGAAGCGTTGCCGAAAATGCTGGTGTGCGGCTCGGTCATTACCCTGCCGCGACCGCATTTTACAACTTGAGTGGCGGGACGCTGCTGGTCGACAACGGCTTCTACTTGACTTGTGCCGTCGATGGAACGGGTACTTTTAATCAAACAGGCGGGACGGCCACGGCGATCCGCGTGGTGGTTAACGCGCGCATCGACGGAGGGGGCAACGGAACGCTCACGGTTTCCGGCGGGCAAATGAATGTCGGTGGTGATGGCATCATCAACGATGCAGGCCCGGCAGCCGTAAACCTTGGAGGAAGTGGCGGAACAATTCGCGCTCTCGCTGATTTTAATTCTTCCCTAAACATGACTCTGAGCGGAACCGCCGCCAATGCCATTTCCTTCGACACGAATGGGTTCAATATCGGACTGACTGGAACTCTCAGCGGCTCAGGAGGTTTCAACAAACTCGGCGCGGGAACTCTCAATTTAACCAGTAACAGCACGTATTCAGGACCAACATCCGTTGCGAATGGAACGCTGAATGTGAACGGTTCCATGGCGAATAGTGCCGTGACAGTTCTGTCTGGAGGTACTCTCTCGGGCACCGCCACCACCGGTCCCTTAACGGTCAATGATGGCGGATTCCATCGGCCTGGGAACAGCCCGGGAATTACCACGGTTCTCGGAAATTACATTGAGAACGGCGCGTTGGAAATCGAATTTCTAGATCATACAGGTGCGGCGGGAATCGGCTACGACCAGGTAACGGTAAACGGCGGCGTAACCTTAGGTGTGACCTCCACCATCGTCTCGCCCCTGCCGTACTTGGGAGTTGCTGGCGCGTTTAACCCGACCTTTGGCCAGGTCTTCACCATCATCGACAACGATGGTACCGCCGATTTGGTGTCGGGCACCTTTTCCAACGCTCCCGCAGGGACGACCTTCACCGTAGATGGCAAGTCATTAAGGCTGTTCTACAACGCCGGTGATGGCAACGACGTTGTCTTGGTTTCATTGAATGGCAGCCCGTCTCTTTTGTACGTGAATGATCAGTTCACCACGCCCGGCGCCGTGGTCGATGGGGACGCAGAGTCCCCCGGCTTCCAGACAGCTTATGTTGGAATCGACGCGTTCCCTAGCGTTGCTGCCGCATTGGCCGTCTTCACTGGCTATTCCGGGAACATCATCGTTAACGGTGGAACCTATGCAGCCACTGATCTGACTGGCGGCACACTCGGAAACATCACACTTCAACTGGTGAAGGATGCCGGGGAGGATGTCACCTTCCAAAGCTTGATCGGCGATGCGGGGGACGCGATTGTCACGCGACACAACGCCGGGACTGCCGACTTGATCGTAGAAAGCGGTTCTTTTGCCGGGATCATCAGTGGCGCTGGCAATGTCACCAAGGCTGGCACCGGCACGTTTACCCTCAGCGGAAATAACTCCTACGATGGCACTACGCAAATCTCCGCCGGCACCTTAACACTCGGCAATCTAAATGCTCTCGGCTCCACGGTGGGAAGCACGGCAATCCTCAGTGGCGCAACGCTCAATCTCAATGGTGCTTACGCTGCCGCGAATTCAAACGAAGCGATCAGTGTCGCAGGAAGCGGGGTAGGCGGCCTCGGGGCAATCATCAACACGGGCCCTGCCATCGTCAATCGGGGATTCGGCAATCTCACATTGACGGGTAACACCACGATTGGTGGGACGGCTCGCTGGGATATTCGTGGCGGGACCACCGTCGCAGGGAACAACTTTACTCTTACCAAAGTCGGCACATTCCAGTTTGTGGTTTCCAGCCCCATCAACGGTGCGGACATCGTCCTCAACAGCGGCCGCCTGACGATTCAAAACAGTAATGCACTTGGTGCCGGTGGCGTGAACGACACTACCACGGTGAATGCCGGTGCCACTTTGGCCTACTTCGGTGCCTATACCATTCCGGAAAGAATCATTTTCAATGGAGGCTCGCTCGTCTCGGAAAATAATGTCTCCACCTTCAGCGGTCCCATCGCCTTGGATGCAAATACGATCGTGAGTACGGTCGGAACCGGAAACAATATCATCATTTCTGGCCAAATTTCCGGCACCGGGCAGTTGATCAAGAATGGCGTGGCGACGTTGACTCTTACCAACGACAATACCTACACCGGTGGCACTGCAATCAACGCCGGCACGTTGATTCTAAACACGGCCAACACCGACCAATTTGGCACGATCATCGGCACGGTATCCGTTGCCGCGGCGGGTACTTTGCAGCTTTCTTCGCCAAACGCACTCGGATTTGAGATCGGCAGCACGAACCGCCGTGTCACCACGCTAAACATCAACGGCGGATTGGTGGACAATGTTGTAGCTGGAGACAACGGCTGGGGAATTGCCATCAACATGAATGGCGGCACGCTCCGTACGAATGGCGGCACTAGCGATAACGCCGCAGCGCAACTGTTTTCACTGGGAGGTGGGTCCTCCATCAATGCCACCGGCGGGACGCCAACGATTGCGGGACGCATCCATCTGCGTGAAGGCAATCCCGGCAATGTTCTTCCGATCGATGTCATAGGAGGAGCGACGTTAACAATCACTGCCGCGATTACCGAGGCCGCTGCCGGCTACGGTTTAACGAAGAGCGGCACGGGTACGCTGCTATTGAACAATGGTTCGCAAAATACTTTCACCGGGCTGACGACGGTGAATACCGGGATTTTGGGCGTTGGCGGTTCCGCCACCGATGGCACAATTCGCGGCAATGTGACCGTGAATAGTGGTGGTACACTCCGCTTCGATGCCAGTGAGCGAATCATCAATACGTCGCTCATCACGCTGAACGGATCCGGAGCGCTAAACACGAACAATTTCGCGGAAGCGATCGGCGCGATATCAGGTGACGGCGTAGTCAGTGGCGGGAATACGCTAACTCTGGATTTGGTTGCGAGTTCGACTCCCACATTCTCGGGCTCGCTCACCAACACGTCGCTCACCGTGCGAGGCAACAACGACAACGGCACCGGTGCCAAACAGATTCTGACCGGGACAATGAGTGGTGGTAACTTGCAGGTGCAGCGCGGTGACTCAGCCAATGATATTCCGACGCTGGAACTTGCCGGAACTGGAAACAGTGGTACGGGTGCGCTGACGGCCTTGGGCTCGATCACGATGGGGCAAGCTGGCCTGGGAACTGCGGTTCTCAATATTATGGATTCACATGCCGTTCGCACCGGCAATTTTATGCTCGGCGAACAGGCCACGCATCCCGGCACAGTGAATCAGACGGGTGGAGCGGTACAAGTGACTGGCCAGATGCGTATCGCCCACTGGGGAAATGAAACCAGCACTTACAACATCTCTGCTGGCTCACTCAGTCTTACCGCGACGCCAGGTGCTGCTCCTGCAGTCAATGCAGGAAACAACGAACAAAATGGTATTCTCTACTTGGGGATCGACGGCACGGGGAACTTTAATCAATCGGGCGGAACCGTTTCGGCGGCCGGCATAGTACTCGATAACCGTGGCAATACCACGGGCACTGACACTTACACCATGATCGGCGGCACTCTCACGCTGGGGCAGTACGGCATCCTGGCGAATCCCTCCACTCAAATCAATCTTCAAGGGGGTACGGTCCGTGCGAGCGCCAGTTGGTCGTCGGTACGTCCCATGACACTTACCAGCGCTGCTAATCCAGTCAGCTTCGACACCAACGGATTCGATATCACCCTCGCTGGAAATCTAACGGGCGCAGGCGCGCTGACCAAGGTCGGCACCGGCACCTTGATCCTGACGGGGTCCAACAGCTATGGCGCGACAACTATCAGCGCCGGCACGCTGCGAATCGGCAACAACGGCACAGCAGGCACTTTGGGAACCGGCGCGGTTACCAACAACGGACGACTCGTCTTCCATCGCACGGATACGTCAACATTTGCCCAAAGCATGACGGGGACAGGCAGCCTCGTCGTAGCTCGCGGTGGAATACTGACCTTGGCTAGCGGCGCGAATGTTGCTCAGGGTGCGCTCGAACTGGGCGACGGTAGTGCCGATGGGTTGGGGAACGGCACGCTGAACTTGCAAGCGGGCGCAACGCTGTCCGTCACCGGTAATTTCTTCCTCGGCAATCGAGCTGGCAACTCAGGCACGTTCAATCAGTCGGGCGGAACGGCAACCTTCAGCACGACGGCTGCCGATGCCATTCGCGTTGGCCATTGGCCGACTGGAACCTCTTCGATCAACATCTCCGGCGGTACGTTCTCGGCCACGGGCATCGACACCGTAGTCGGCTGGGACGGCAATGGACAGGTGAATGTCTCGGGCGGAACCGCGAACTTCCGCGGACTACGCTTCGGCAACACAGCCACCGCCGGGAACCACAACGGCAACGGTTCGTTGTCGGTTGGCACGGGCGGGCGTTTGAACCTGGGTGC
>JBGSNR010000081.1:0-2445 GCA_041739545.1 Pirellulaceae bacterium
CACTGCTGGCTTGCCCAGCAGTGCTGCTGTTCTCGAAGGAGTTCTACTTCTTTGCTCGTTTTCGATCCCGGAAAACTAGGAACCGTTGCAAATAAAATGGACGCCGCCTCTTGCTAGGAGCACTGCTGGACAAGCCAGCAGTGGCACCGAGCAGATCGTAGCAGCGATGGAGCAGGAATGAGAGGCGGCACAGTTGGTGAGTTAATTGGCCCAACGGGTGGCTGGTCGGCGAGTGGAGCGAGCCCCCAGCTAATTGTGGTGGGCCGGCGCTCGCGGCGAGCTGGTCCCCCCCCTACAAAACTACTTCTTTGCTCGTTCTCCATCCCGGAAAACTAGGAACCGTTGCAAATAAAATGGACGCCGCCTCTTGCTAGGACCACTGCTGGGCAAGCCAGCAGTGGCACCGTCGCAGTTGGTGAGCTAACAGGTCCCATTCGTTTTAATTCGCTTCGCCAATTTCGCGAAAGCTAACCAGTTTCAGCCGCCCGAACGGATTGTAAGCCGCTCGGCCGAGCATTTCGGCGGGGGCGTCTTGAGCACTGACTTTGAACCGCGGACCGTCGGGGCCGGCAATCACGTGACCGTCGTCGACCGGTACTTCGCCTTCGGCCAGATACCGGATCACTTCGATGATGTCGTAGCCCTCGGCATCCATGTCGGCGCGATTCATGACGATATCGCGCAGCCCAATCACATGCATGCCGATGGTGTAAACCTCAGTCTTCCCGCGAATGATGCTGACAAACGCGAAGCTCAAAGCTTCCGGCCCACCCATCTCCGTCATTTCGAGCCACAATTCCCCGCCGTGGGCGAGCATGCTGTTATCAATGAAGACCCCCGCACCGCCAGCCCGAATGATGACTGCTGCCGCCTGCATGATTGCGTGGGCGGACTCCATCGATCCGCCGGGGCCGCTCAAACAGATATTGGCGGCGTACTGGTCGACTGTTGCCAGCTCTGCACTCGTGGGCTGCCGACGGCAAGAGCTGCGAAAAATCGAGGGGAACTGTTCGTCGGCGGGCAAAGCGTTGAATTCGAACTGCGAACCATCTGGCAGGCGAAGTGCTTCAGGAGTCAAGCGACAGCCAGGTGGCAAACGCTCGATGAGTTCGCCCGGATGCTGCCACGTCCCGGGAATACGCAGGTCGATCGTTACGGCTGCCGACGAATCGTTCATCGTTATTCTCTCGCGTGAATCATTTCACCTTCAACGACTCAATCATCCCCTTGAACGCTTTTTCGTTCGCGGTCACCGTCGCCTTGGGCCCGTAGAATTTCAGGAAGTACTGACCGGCGTCTTTGGTCACCACAATCGCGGCGAGCATGCGATAGTTCTCCCGTTTCACTCCCGGCACAAACGGGCCCGGCTTGTCGTCAAAGTTGCCGGAGATATCGACCAGGTGAACTTCTTGCCCGCCGATAGAAACCTTTTCGATCTTGGAAACCTCCTTCGTCGCCTTGCCGTCCGGTTGTTCGAACTGGGCGATCCAGCGTGAGATGTTATCTTCGATCGAGCCCCCCGCCCCCATGACCGTTAAGCGGCCGGGAAGTTCATCTCCTTCGGCCTTGGGCGCTTCGTATTCCACCTCGACGATGCGGGTGCGAGGAGCCTTCTTTTCCCAATCCTTCGGTGCGGTGAACGAGAGTTTCCCCTCGGCCACCGTGAAAGTGGTTTCGTCCGCATGGACCTCGGCAGGAAGGAGCATACAGCAAGCGGGAACAATCGCGAGGAGCGCGGCAAACTTACGCATGAGGGAAATCCTTGAATGGGAAAGGCGGGACACAGAACCGTATTCTACGGTCGGGCGACAGTGCGGGGAAATGACTGGATTGAAGCAGGGCTACATTTGTTGCGAAACAACGTAAATCATCACGCCGATCAAGACGGCGCACAATAAGCCCAGCATGACAATCATTCCCACGCCGAAGACCGTGCTGCTTCGCTTGCGGGAGAGATATTTCGCCGTCGATTGCTCGGCCGAGGCGAGCCCGACACCACCTCCCAAAGCAGCTAAACCGGGGTCCGCCAACGCACCTTGCATCTCCGGAAAAACACCCGCGGCCGGCCGCCAATCTGCCCAACCTTCGCGCCACACGAGCGAATCGGGAGCGACCCGACCTTGCCCGACCCACTGCCGGAAAATATCGCCACGCGCGGGGCCATACTGACCACCGGCTGCGGGACGCACATACCAAACCGCATGCGGTGCTTCGCCGATGGGATCCGGTCGACTCGTTGGCGGCGGACTAGGTGGGGCGGCATAAGGTGCCGGACTAGCGACCGGTGCAGCGCCGGCGATGGGGACCGCAGCGACACGCGCGGGTCCACCCACTGGAACCGCTGCGGGGCGAACCGCAGCACCTGCAACCGGGACTGCAGTGGCTCCGCCGACGGGTGCAACACCAACGGGAACTCCGCTCGGTACTCCGCCTACTGGAACGGCG
>JBGSNR010000118.1:0-10368 GCA_041739545.1 Pirellulaceae bacterium
GACGGGTCGAGCGTGAGCGCTGCGCTTGTCACGAGGGCCAGCGATGCAGTAGCGTGAGACATGGGCGTTCCTCGGTTGGAGATTGGGTTGTGACCCCTGCGGTCGCCAAATCAACAGCCAAGATGCCGCCAGAACGCCCTCTTCTCCAACACCACCTCGAGAACTCCCGCCCGCTCAGCCCACAAACCCACCAAAAAACGCCCCGATCCCTGCGCGCCAGGGGGACTGCACCCTTCAAGTCCCGGGATAGGTTCGAAAAGGCATCCCATCTAGCTGTCATGAAGTCGGAATGGGTGCTAGCACGGTATTCCTCGGGGATTCTTGAGCCTACTTTTTCCGGCAATCGGGCGCGGAACGGCTGCGAGGCCCATATTTGCCCCAAAAACGATGACAGCTAGAAAGGGATGGTTCGAAAAGGCTTGCGGGCCGAGAGCTGAATTCGCGAATGCACGCGCGAACCGAGGCCGCCGCGGCGGTGCGGACCTGACAGACCGTCAGCTCGGGGTTTTTCCGCCCGCAAGGCGTGTTGCACTTCGGACAGGAACAGGTGCGTCAGGGCCGTGGTCGCCTGGCGGCGCATCAAGGCCAAGTAGCGGCCCTCGAAGTGATCAAACCCCAGCTCGGTCTTCTGATCCTCGAAGCAGTGCTCCACTCCTCGAAGCAGCGATCCACCCGCCACCGCGAGAAGGCCACGAGCAAGAGTTCTCCCGTCGAAGTCTCGGCCGGCGCGTTACTGAGGAAGAACTTCAGCTCCTGGCGATTGCAAACGCTGCACGCCACCACCTACTGCAGCGTGGCCCTCGGCAAACCGTACGCGTCCTTGGCGACCGGTTCCACGCGATTGGTCTCCCAGACCAGCGGTCCCTTCTGCGTGTCCTTCACGTGTCAACGCCGCCAAGCCTGGTCGCGCAGCGGCTTGCGCCGACCGGCTACGTCCATCAACGACAAGGTACCTGCGGCGGCTGCAGCCAACCGGCAAACGAGTGAAGAACTTCGGCCACATAGCCCGCCCACGGCCAGAGAGCCCCCCAACCCCTCACTAAGGGGGGGAGTGGGGGGGCGTCGATTCCGATTCTCGGGGTAGTTGTATCTCGTTCGGCCAGGTGTATAATCGACAGAGTCAATCTGCCGAAAAATGCCTGAGCGGCAACGGATCTACTACCGCTGCGGTAGCCCAGCCCGCAACAATAGCACATGTGGTTGCCCTGCGGGAAGGTTGCAGCCCCAGCCGGCCCGACAATACTTCGACCAAGCGCCGTAGTACTGGGCTTCCGACGCCAAATAACCCGCGGCCTCTGGGGTGCAGGAGCACCATCTCTTGGACAAGGTTATTTCGCACGCGGTCTCTACCAAGCCGCGAGACGAACTCACTATCCAGCCGCCGTAAGCTCGGAAGCCGTTATGATCGCGACAAATCATCGATCATGGCACGCGACCGGATTTGCGGCAGAAGCCAGAACTGTCGGGATCACGTGCAGTTCGCGTTAACTCCAGAGCCGTAGCGACATCCGCTGTTCCAATGTGCTTCCGACCAGACAATGACGGAGGAAGCGTCGCCAGAAGAACTTTGCGGTCTCCGGCCCCACGCTGACTGTCTACAAATGAGATGCGAGAACGGATTACGACAACCGGCACACGCATGAAACGCCAACGAGCTTAGGCCCGGACGCGAAATAACTTCCGCATTTCGGAATGCGGCGAGGGCTGCTAGCAAGGCGGGTAGCCGTCTCAAGTGAGGGAAGTTATTTCGCGTGCGATCCTTATGATGAAGCCCAATGAACAACCTCGCGAGTGCGACATTGAGTTGCAGCGCATGCGCGATGTCAATACACAGCAAAACACCTACTACGAAGTCGCTAGTCGCTCTGCCGAATCTCCTGGCAACAGCAAGGCCACGAATCTGTGGAGGCGCCTGCGTGCGAGAGCGTTCGCGGCGGTGCGTGGAGCGCACATTCAAGAGTCCATTTGGAGCCTCCATCGCGAATGGCTGGGCGACATCGCGAACGCTCGTGTGTTAGACCTCGGCTGTGGTGCCGGCAATGCGCTCACGGCCTACCTTGCCCAGCATGCGCGGGAATACGTGGCGGTTGACCTAAGTGAAACCCGGATTGAAGAATTGCGCCGCCGTCTTCGAAAAGTGCCTGGTCGCTCGATCCGCACGCACGTCGGCGACTTCCTCGACCCGTCATTTCCCTACGGAGACTTTGACGTAGTATACGCCATGGCGGTCTGTCATCACTTTCGATACCTGGAAGCCTTCTTGCTGCAGTTAAAGAGCCGCATGTCCCCAGCCGGACTCGTTGTGACATATGATCCACTCCAGACATGGGTGCCAATCCGTATCGCGCGAGCCGCATTCCGAGGGTTTCAAACGGACCGAGAGTGGGAGTTTCCGTTTACGCATCGTGCCTTACGTTCGTTCGAAACTCAGTTCGATGTCCTTGCAATCCAAGGAGTGTATGGCGCGAGCAAGTGGGCCATCCCTCTCTCCATGATTTCACCTACGAAAGGGACTAGGGCAGCAGTAAGCTTGCATCAACGCGATCTTGCAAACTGACGTGGAACGCTTCGCGCAGTCAAGAAGGCGTTGCACGTTTCGATGATGCTTCGATGTCGCGACTGAACAGTAAAGCATGCGTTGATCACCCCTCAGTAAACAGAGCCACCACAATGAGCAGCCCCGCGCACGGTGGGTCGTGGAAGCCATTTGTTTCCGTGATCCTTCCCATTCGAAATGAAGCGGCATTCATTTCAAGGAGCCTTGAGGCTGTGATGAATCAAGACTATCCGCATCACTTGTTGGAAGTAATCGTGGTTGATGGACTTTCGACGGATAGCACATTGGCAACCGTAGCTCAGGTTGGCGAAGCCCATTCCGATGTCCCTCTTCGGGTCTTACGCAATCCCGCAGGAATCGTGCCGACGGGAATGAATATCGGCATCTTAGCCGCACAGGGCGAAGTGATTGTCCGGGTCGACGGACACACCGTCATCGCCGCGGACTATGTGTCTGAATGTGTTGATGCTCTACGGCGAACAGACGCTACGACCGTCGGAGGGGGGATGGTGGTGGTTGCGAACACGCCTGTCGAGCGGGCTGTTGCTATTGCGACAAGCTGTTGGTTTGGGGTAGGGGGATCGAAGTTCCACTTCGCCAAACAAGAGGAGTACGTCGATACCGTATACATGGGAGCGTGGAGAAGCAGTGCATTCACAAGATTCGGTTTATTCGACGAGGAGCAGGTGCGCGCTCAGGACTCGGAAATGAATTATCGCATTCGAAAACTCGGTGGTACCATTTTTCTGACGCCTAGAATTCAGTCACGCTACTATCCGCGCGCAAGCTTTCCGCGACTGGCAAAACAATATTTTCAGTACGGTTTTTGGCGAGTACGTGTAATGCAAAAACATCCGAACCAAGCGAAAGTCAGGCAGGCATTGCCGGCCCTTTTCTTATGTTTAGTCGCACTTGGAGTTGTTCTCGCGCTCATTAAGGGGTTTTGGTGGCTACTTGGCTTGACGCTCGGTGGATACTTGGTGTTAGCCGCGTCTGCCGCGGCAAGCGAATGCATCATTCGCAAAGAGCTTCGGAACGTCAGGCTCGTTCTGGTCGCCTTCTTCGTGATGCATTACTCTTACGCCATTGGAAGTGCGATCGGCCTCTTACGCTGGTCTACATGCTCACGACACATTGTGATAACCGAAGCGAAGATATGAGCCTGGCGCGAAATAACTTCCCACTTTCAGAACGCGGCGAGAGCTGCGAGCGGTGGGCGGTCGTCTCAACTGAAGTTATTTCGCAGACGATCCTAATACTACAGCGACCTGCTATCGCAAACGGTGGTGCCCGTAAGTGGATTGATTGCAGAAGTTGGTGTGCTGTCGTGGGCCAGGCAGAGTAACCCAGCGCTGTAGTACTAAGCGATGACTTCCGTTCAAATCGAGTCTCCTCGGCGCGAGAGCCGAACACTAATACTACAGCTATAGCTTTAATAGATGAGGCCGACGCAGGCCACTGGCGGACCTTGGCATGTTCGTAGATGCAGGATTCAGGCCGCGTCCGGTCTGAACCGTACCCCGACGCACCAACACTCGGATCGTTGCAATTATGGCGGTTGCTGTGTTACGAAGACTAACTCAGAGCAAGGCGTCACGCGATGCGCTGACCTTAATGTCAGGAACGGCACTCTCCCAACTAATTCCAATCGCCGTATCTCCCCTATTGACGCGAATGTATTCCGCCGCAGAGATGGGGCACTGGGCAACGTTCGTGGCCGTGGCTAGCGTAGCAGGCATTTTAGTGGACCTTAGGTTCTCGCTCGCGATCGTCCTCGCCGATACAACCGCACATGGATTCGCCTTGTTATGCATCTGTGTGGCTGTCTCACTCGCCGTGTCGGTATTGCTAGCCACAATGCTGCTTACGTTGCTAATTGTCTTTGGGAGATTGCCGTTCCATCTGGATCACGCGGAGCTGCTGCCCCTCGCTGTCCTTGCTCTCGGGCTGAATCAATCTCTCTATTCTTGGTCAAATCGCCAACTTCGATACCGGCTCATGGCAAAGAGCAAAATTGCGCAATCGTCGCTCGCTTCCCTTGTGGCCGTCGCTGCCGGCTGGCTTTATCCGCAGGGACATTACAATGGACTGATTTGCGGTTATGTTTTTGGGACCATCGCCGGGGTATCGCTCCTAGTATGGGGAGTATGCGCGCTTGACCGCCATCTGATTCGCGACCTGCGCATGTCAGCGATGCCCTCTGTTGCCCACCGGTATCGACGTTTTCCAATCCTGGGAATTCCGGCGGACCTTGTGAACGTGACCACCAACCAGCTGCCCGTCTTTATGCTTGGCTACTTCCATTCATCGAACGCCGTAGGCCTCTTTAGCCTAACCTTGCGGGTTTTGGTGGCACCAATTTCATTGATCGCCCGAGCCGTGCAGGATGTATTTAAGGACCGCGCGTCACGCGACTTTGTTGCAACGGGAACGTGCCGGCGGGTTTTCCGCGACACGCTCTGGATCCTACTCGCCTTATCCATTCCAATTTTCATCGGCCTCGCCTTGGTCGCACCTGAGTTATTTGCGAGGGCATTCGGCGAACAATGGAGGGAGGCTGGCGTGTTTTGTCGCTACCTTGCCCCCCTTTTCATCCTGCGATTCGCAGCCACGCCTCTGAGCTATGTTCTATACCTTGCGGATAGACAATGGCACGACTTGCTTTGGCAAATCACGTTGTTCTTCGGCGCGCTGATTGCTCTCGTACTCGGCGGACTGTTTTTCAGTGTGCGAGGCACCATCGGACTTTATTCAGCGGTGTATTCATGCGCATACGTAGTGTACATTGCCATGTCTTACCGCTACGCTAAAGGGGATCCGTCACCTCATTCTGCGCCGCCACAAACCCACGTACAGACAAGGACGATCCTGGAACAAAGGGCCGGCTAACCATGACCGAAACCGTTGTATTAATCGACTATGGCCTTGGAAACCTGGGGTCACTTAAGAATGCAGTGCGAAAATCTGGCGTTGATGTCTCGCTAATAGTGTCTTCAGACCCGGCGGTCGTGACAGCCGCTGACAAATTGGTTTTGCCTGGCGTGGGGCACTTCGGGCGTGGGATGCAAAACCTGGAGTCGCGTGGGCTTGATGGTGCGATTGTTCAAAGCGTTAACCGCGGTGTATCGCTCCTCGGGATCTGCCTTGGAATGCAGTTGCTTGCCGACTGGGGAGATGAGGGTGCGTGCCGCGGCCTCGGCATCATCGGAGGCAACGTACGACGATTCGACTTCCCACCGGAATCTGCATTAAGGATACCACACATGGGCTGGAACTCGGTACACTTTCGGTCGGACACCTGGTTATCCGCTGGCCTCGAGGGCCTCGCTAGGTTCTACTTTGTGCACTCGTATCATTTCTGCAGTACTGACCCGGCGAGTGAGTCTGGTTGGACCACATATGGATACACGTTTCCCTCTTGTATTCAAAGTGGAAACGTAGTGGGCGTCCAGTTTCACCCTGAGAAAAGCCACCTCTTTGGCCTGCAGCTGATTAGGAACTTTCTTACCGCAAGGTGCCCCCAGTGAATTCTATTGACCTGCGAATTATTCCCTGCCTGCTGCTTCATAACGGTGGTCTTTGTAAGACTGTCAGCTTTCGCCGGCCCTCCTACGTGGGCGACCCAATCAATGCGGTCAACATCTTCACGGAAAAGCAAGCCGACGAGTTACTTCTGCTCGATATCGACGCTACAGTTCATGGGCAAGGTCCAAATCTTCCATTAATCGAGAGCATTGCTTCTCAGGCGTTGATGCCGGTGGCCTATGGGGGCGGCGTGCGGTGCGTAGACCAAATGGAAAGGCTCTTTTCCTGTGGGGTAGAAAAGGTGTGTGTTTCTGCGGCAGCGCTCGAGGACCCAAAGTTTATTTCACTGGCCGCCAAGTCGTTTGGTTCTCAAAGTGTTGTGGTGGCGATCGACACTGCCCTTACGTTGACGGGTAGACGCGTCATTTGTTCCCACAATGCGCGACGCAAATGGCCGGTCGGTCTCGTTCAATGGGCGAGGGAGGTGGAGGACCGAGGGGCCGGCGAGATCGTGTTGAATGACGTCCCGCGCGACGGCACGATGCTTGGTTACGATCATGGTTTGATCCAGGAAGTGGCCAAGGCGCTGACGATCCCTGTCGTCGCGCTTGGCGGGGCGCGTGATTTCGACGATATGAATAAAGCAATTAGGGTGTCCGGTGCATCGGCAGCCGCTGCGGGCAGCTTATTCGTGTACCATGGCCCGCGACGCGCTGTTTTGATAAGCTACTCGGTCGGTAGAACTCGCAACCCCTGATAGTGGACCTCTGGTTTATGAAAAGAACAGCTTCTACCTCTGCATCCCCGGCCACGAGTGGACGTATCATTCGCTTCGGGGAAGCTGGCTACCGGCAATGTGGCGTGACCGTTATGGATACCACGGATCCGGATATCTCATTTGACGACAATGGCACGAGCTCTTGGGTTACCGACACCTTTGAAAGGATCAAGGCGACTTGGGATCCTCAGGGAAATGAGGCGCTGTTCTCGGCGGCGGTGGACCGTATTAAGTCCTCCTGTAGTGGGAAGGCATATGATTGTGTGATCGGATTGAGCGGTGGCTTAGACAGCAGTTACCTTGCGTACTGCGCATGGAAGGCCGGCCTGAGGGCGTTGGCCGTGCATACGGATACGGGTTGGAATTCGGAGATTGCGGTAGACAATATCGAGCGAGTCGTAAACAAGTGCGAGTTCGAGCTCCATACGAATGTGGTTGATTGGCCAGAAATGGCTGACGTACAGCGCGCCTTCCTCCGTGCGGGTGTGCCAAATCAAGATATCCCGCAAGATCATGCGATTTTCGCCGCGCTTTATAAGTTCGCAGCGACGAACGGAATTAAATATGTTCTGAGTGGCCAGAATTACGCGACGGAATCGGTGCTGCCGCGGGCGTGGGTGTATAATAACCGCGACGCGTTCCATGTGCGATCGATTCACCGGAGATTCGGGGATCTACGACTTCGCCGCTTTCCGCTCATGGGGAGCATCACATTCTCTGCGCTTTACAAAGGGGTCTTACGGATGCAAGTGGTCCGCTTGTTGGATCTCGTGCGCTATGTCCGCGAAGATGCCATTGGTACGTTGTCTCGCGAGCTTGGTTGGCGCGACTACGGCGGAAAGCATTTTGAATCGCGCTGGACGCGGTTTTACCAAGGCTTCTGGCTGCCGAATAAGTTTGGCTTTGACAAGAGGAGGGCGCACTTGTCCAGTTTGATTCTTTCGGGACAAATTTCTCGTCCCGCCGCGCTTGCGGCCCTCAACAACAGGATCTATGAGGATGGATCGTTGCAGGAAGATAGGCGCTTTGTCGCCAACAAACTCGCCATCTCGGAATCTGAGCTCGAGCGGCTGTTCACGAGCGCAAACCACAATCACAGCGACTATCCGAACGCGGCTTGGCTTAGTAAACTGGTTCAGCGGTCGCGGCGCATCAGCAACAGGGGGGCTTGAGGGGTCGTCGCTGTTTCGCCAAAGGCGCGATAAGGTCGGGACGCGAAGCGCTGCCCGCATTTGGTATCGGAGTAATATAGCTCTGCATTTAGGATCGCGGCAAGGTCTGCTGGCAGCCCGCTGGGCAAGCACCCGAGAGGGGTTTGCTAGCTAAACAAACGACGAGGCATCCGCAGTTAGTATTCTCGCTTTTGGGCCGTGGGAACCATCCCTTTCTAGCTGTCATAAACTCTGAATGACTGCTAGCACCGTATTCCTCGGGGATTCTTGAGCCCGCTTTCTCCGGCACTCGGGCGCGGAACGGCTGCGAAGGCCATATCTGCCCCAAAAACGATGACAGCTAGAAAGGGATGGCCGTGGGAACCAACAATTCAGCAGACTGCTAGTAGGTCGTAGCTTCCTCAATTAAGGGAAGTATTTCGCGTGCGATCCGTAGACAGGAGTGACTGATCTTGGTCCTGAATCCATTCTTGCCGCATTGGAGCGACGATGCCTAGGCGAATGCGTCCTGATGGTATCCTGGCGCGATCTCCGTGCCTGACTGGAAGCTAGGGTTCTGACGAGCCCGCCACGTGATTGCGGCTGATCGGAACTTGGGGAAATCTAAGTCGTCCATTCTACACTCGCGGTTTAGCCTAAGAGCAATGAGCGCGTTCGTCTACTCAGATTTGCCGGTAATGCTCGCGCCGCTCTCGTCGCTAATGCTCCTTTGGCTGATGGTGCGTCGGCAGTCCCTGTTTCTGCGGCCCAGTCTAGTCTTTCTGCTTGCCCATAACCTGATGATTCAATGGCCGTCTGTAATGCTCTCGGGCGACATTGACGCTTTGCCGCGCCCGGGCGATTGGTACTTACTGAACTTCGGCTTGCCGATGGCCTGGCTAGGATCCTTCGTTTGGCTGGAGCTCTCTGATCGTGGACGTGACACGCCGATGTTCATCGCCGCGCGGCAAATCGCCGAGCACCTCGATCGCGATCCTGGCACGGAAGCGGTGTTTTTTCCATGCTGGCTGCTCGCAGTTCCGATTGCAGCGCTGTACCTGGCATTCGTTCCCCTTGATCAAACTGGCCTTTATGCCATAGTGTTCAACCCGGGAGCATCGGACGAGATTAGGGAGCAAAGCTTTAAGCTTATCGTCAATCCCATTGTTCGATATTCTTTTAGTTGGCTGAACTTTGTATTCGCTCCGGTCTTGCTGTATGCCCATATTTTGGCCGGTCGGGACGCTTGGCGGTCTAAGCATTTCGCCTGGGTCGCGATTCACGTTGCGTGCGGCAGTCTAGCTCTGTTGTTTGTCCTTTTGCCCGGTCATCGGATTACAGCGGCCCGTATTCTGTTCGGCCTTGTTATTATGCGTTGGATTGCTGGTGGCCTCCGTTTTCGCTTCTGGCGTCTGGGTGTAGCTGGCGCATTGTTGCTGTTCATTCCGGCTATCATGTCGGCGCAGCGCGAGGGTCGCGATCTAACTATCGACAATATCCTCTACTGCTATCAAGCGATCGTTGCGGGTCGCATTGCCGAGACGCCGCTGCGCTGTTCAATCGGTTTCTTTCACCACGTCCAGACATACGGACTTTATTATGGCGATACAATCAAGGCTGTGGCGGTCGTGTTTGGCCGCGAGCCGGTCAATTTGCCCAACATCATTGGAGTGTCCTACTTTAACGCCAAAGTAGACTCCATCTCAGCAACCACTGGGATTATTGGATCATTCTACGCTGACTTCGGGCTTGTCCCCAGCGCGGTCTTGACCTCAGCGGTTCTCGTGCTGGTCGATAGTCTAGCTCTCTGGCTCGCCCGTGTTCGGCCGAGCCGCTTGGCCCTTGTCCTGCTTCCCGTGTACATTGGATGCTGTAGCGCGTTTATTGAGTCGGCAGCCCCTTCGACCTTCATTACCGGGGGCATTGTCTGGACGGTGTCGATTGGCGGTTGGTTTCATCATGTTCGAATCTACCAGGAACGCGCGAGGGCCGCGGCATCTTCAGCTGCGGCCAAGAATCGAGGGAATAAAGAGGTTTTTAAAGATTGAGTCTTAGCGGCGATGGGGTTTGTTTTAGCTCCGCGCGGCGAGATCGACACGTTGTGCTATCCGAAGGTCGCCTTGCTGGCCTACGCCATTGCCTTGGTGACCTATTACTACAGCGATAACTCTCATCCCACTGGCAACGTGGTAGCTCGCGGGGATTGAGGCTTTGGGCGGCGAGTTGTGCGAGCTTTTTGCGGATGTGGCTGCGGCGGGCGGCGGCGTTGCGGTGTTGGGTGTAGGCGATGTTGGCGGCGGCTGCCTCGAAAATCGTTTGGGCCGCGTGTCCGCCCAGTTGGCAAGCGCAGTTTGGCC
>JBGSNR010000117.1:0-18705 GCA_041739545.1 Pirellulaceae bacterium
TTTGGCCGTGTCCATTTTGTCAGTGGACACTTCCCTAAAAGACAATATTCGTGGCAAACGCTACCGCGCCTGCCTCTCCACCGACGCGTTGGAAGGCATACTCCGCAGTTTCACCGGGAATTAAGATGCGATTGCCGTGCCACACTTATCTAAACGAGAAAGGGGATTTTCGCGTTCCGATCGTCTTCGATAATCTGATTGCTGCCGGCGAAATGCCTGTGACGATTGGGGTCTTCATTGATCCGGGCTACAAGCGGAAAGAACTACCTGAAAAACGAGGCTGGCATCCGCAGCCCGAAAATCGCAGTTTCGAATACGACACACTGAGCAAAGATTATTCGGACTTCCTGCTGACGGAGATCCTGCCAGCCGTCGCCAAAGACTACAAGTTCACCGACGATCCAAACGGGCGAGCTATCGGAGGGATTAGCAGCGGCGGAATTTGTGCTTTTACCGTCGCCTGGGAACGCCCTGATCAGTTTCGCAAAGTCCTCAGTCATGTCGGCAGTTTTGCGGACATTCGGGGGGGGCATAAATACCCAGAGATGATCCGCGAGGCGGAAAACAAGCCTCTCAAAGTCTTTTTGCAGGATGGTTCGCAAGACATCCGCCGCCGCAAGAAGCCAAACGACAACTGGGTCGCAGCGAATCTGAAGATGGCGGCTGCGCTCGAAGACAAAGAGTACGACTACAAATTCATCTTCGGCGAAGGGGGCACAACGGTAATCACGGCGGCGCGATCTTGCCCGATTCTCTCCGTTGGCTCTGGAAGGGTTACAAGCTGCCTGAGTAACTCCGGTTGCAGCAATCAAGGGGAGTTTTCTTCGTTCAGCCAAGGTCGCTAGCACGTTATCTCTCTGGGATTGAAGGGGCGGTTTCTCTATACTCCGCCCCCTCTCGGCCTGCGCGCGATTCGCGGCACAGGCCGGGGCGAGACATTCCCATTCAGGATGCGCGCCATGACGAAGTCTCCCCTCAAACTGATTTGGTTAACGTCGCTGGTAGTTCTCGTTCTCGCCAGCGAAGCGACACCAGTGTGGTCCCAAACCAACAACACGGGCACTTCGCTCCCGCCCCGCTGGGGAGCGGTCCGTAATGGGCAAAGCAGCGGCAGCTTCAGCCAAATGCCTTCCAGCGGTGGGCTTTCGTCGCTGGAAGGACTTAGCAACGCGATGGGGCAGTGGTTGCAGCAAGCGCAGTCCGCCGGTTCGATGGTGCCGGTTCCCGGTGCGAATGGCGTGAACCTTGGCCCGCTGAATCCCCCTCCTGGAACATCCTCGCCTGGGTCGGGACCAAATGCTCCCGCGACAGGCTCTGCCGAACGAGGCCTGCGCGTGACAAAAGGAAGCGGCGTGTTGCCGAACGACCGCGGGCAAGTCTGGCGGGAATATGACATCACTCCCTACACCAGTCGCGTCACCAAGACAAATAAGCCTGAACAATCGATCCTCGATTGGGTTCTGCGTGAAACAGGCCCCGATTTATGGTTCAGCCAGCCGTTAGGCATTCTCAATGCTGATAGCCGGACGCTGCGGGTCTATCACACGCCAGAGATTCAAGAGATTGTGCGCAGTGTGGTGGAACGATTTGTCGACAGCAACGCCCAAGATCACGCGATTGGGTTAAAGCTTGTCACCATCGGCACTCCCTCGTGGCGAGCGCGAGTCCTGCCACTCCTCACGCCGGTCGACATCCAATCCCCCGGGGTTGAAGCGTGGCTCATCAGCAAAGAGAACGCTTCACTAATGGTGAACGAGCTCCGCCAACGGGCCGACTATCGTGAACTGCAAGTGCCCAACTTCTACGTCACCAATGGATTCACGCAAAGCTTCGGACGAACGCGTGCCCGCTCCTATGTTCGCTCCGTGCGACTGCGGAACGATGTCTGGCCCGGCTACGAATTGGTGAACGGGCAATTGCAGGAGGGCTTCCAATTGGATGTGAGCCCCCTCGTCTCTGCCGATGGCAAAGTCTGTGATGTGGCCATTAAGTGCAATATCGACGAAGTCGAAAAAATGATTCCTGTGGCCGTGGATGTTCCAGCCGCCGGCAGTGTCCAACGGGTCGAATTGCAGATCCCGCAAGTCGTCAGTTGGCGTTTGCAGGAACGTTTTCGCTGGCCTGCCGATCAGGTTCTGCTGCTCAGTTGCGGCGTGGTGATTAGCCCCGATGCTCAACCGGCCGCGGGAAATCTGTCGCTTCCCTTCTTTCAAGGTGCGAACCGCGCGGACGCCTTGCTGCTGGTTGAAAACTGGGGCAAGTCCGCAGCGCAGTTACTCTCACCCCAAGTCAACCCGAGCGTGACGGTCCTTCCCGGCGTGCCGGGCGCGCCAACCGTTCCTGGTGCCGTGCGACGTTGACCAGGCTGCTGTGCTTCGCGCATAAAAAAACTACGACCATCAGGCGAGCAATGCACGCCCGATGAATCGTAGTTGGATTTTCTCGGCCTTCAACAGGCCAACGGACTATTCGTCCGACTTCGGTGCTTCATCAGCTGGGGCTGGTTCTGGCGCTGGCTCTGGAGCAGGTGCCGGTTCCGGAGTTACTTCAGGAGCTGGTTCCGGAGTTGGCTCAGGGGCCGGTTCTGGTGCTGGCTCTGGGGCCGGCTCAGCTGGGGTTTCCATGGCTGGATCAACCGGAGCCGGGGTTTCGGTTGGGGCTGGATCAGGCGTTGGTGCCGGCGGGGTGTCGCAGCCAACGAAGGCGAGGGCAAAGCCCGCACCGCAAATCAACGAAAGGAACTTCTTCATAAGACTCCTGCTTTCACTACTAGAATCTCGCTAAGACAGAAGGACCTTCCTCACTGCCTTCCGCGGAACTGAATTTTCAAACGCTCCGCCCGGAGGTGGACTACTTGTTAAGATTCTCGTCTAGGGAATAACCCACGCAACCCCCCTTTGTGGGCGGGTTGATTTCGAGCATGCCGGAGGGCCGTCGGTAATACGTTGTTCGTTCCTCGCTGGCGGACCTTGCCCCCTTCGTCGAAAAATTTCTTTTTCCTCCTTACAATCGCTATATCGCAAACGGCCGCTCGCGCTTTGGACATTTGCAAGCAGTTTCGGCCTGCCCAAAGTGGTGCGATTTCCGTCGCTCGTCGAAAACAAGGAAAGGGTCGATCTGGGGACAGCTGCCAGATATTCGTACGACCCGCTGCCACTCTTGGTTCAAGGACGAAATATGAAGTCGCACCTCTTCGTCGCCTGCGCATTAACCCTGTGGGCACCCAGTTTGTGGGCCCAGCAGCCTCGTTCCGTGGTGAAGCCCACCCCCGCTGCCACGTCTGTTCCTGCCGCGGCAGCATCCCCGGTGACGACCGGGCACGGTTCCAGCCTCGACGCCTCCATGCCGAATTCGGCCGAAGTGTGGCTCTACACGCAGGAACTCCGGCGGTACGAAGACCCCGCCCAAGCCGTTCGCCGCAAGGCCGAGGCTGAAGCCACCCAGCGGATGAACCGCCTGGCCGCGATGAAGTGGTACGGGCAATCGAATTCCCGCCCGCATGCTTCGCCGATTCCCACCATGGGCTTTTATTCGCCAAGTTGGGTGGGAAACAGCTACCAGCCTTATCACTGGTCGGGAATTGCCCAATCGCCGCGCTCGATTTTCGTGACCCCGAGCTACTTGCGGTAGGTGGGGATGCGTAGGACTGCGGGCTCGTCGAGTTCCTAGCGGCTTGGCTTGTTCATTCAAGCTTCCTTGTATTCGCGAAACGCGCTGAGAAGTTTCTCGAAACTTTTAGGCCGGTAATGTTCAAAACTCGCTTCGTCGACGTACACAAAGTCCCATAGCACGCTCGATTGAACGCGATTCACGTCCTCACACCACTGCTTCAGTCGCTGCATTTTTAAGGGAACGTCAAAGTCTTCCTGTCCCTTGGTCTCAATCACCACCGCCCGCTTGTCATCCAACTTGACCAGGAAGTCTGGGTAGTAGTTCGAGACATTACCTTCGGAATTGACATAGTCGATCTTGAATCCCACCGCGAAGTAGTTCTTCGCAAATGAAACAATGTCATCGCAGCTTTCTAGAAACCCGGCAAACTCCATCTCGAACCCGCTATCGCCTATCACGCGGTTGAAAAGGCTCTTTTTCGGAATGAGATAAGCCTGGTCCTTCACGACAAACGGCCTGGTCTCTCGCAGTTTGATCATGTCGCTAATCTGGGCATCCCCTTTGTCCTGAACAGTAAGCGAATTCACTCCCTTCTTGATCGATTCGAATAGAGTTTTCGTGGCGGCCAGTTCGGAAAGATTGCGCAGCGTGTTGGGAAGCTCCAGATCCACCTGGCGATCAAACAGTTCATCGCGTACGAACGACTTCACCTTTCCGTACAGAACGTCGTAGCCACTGATGAGCCGCAAGTCCTTCATAATGGCCTGCGTGAAAAAGCCCAGCACGTTGCGATAGTCGGCAATGCCTGCCGTATCTAGCACCGTGCGATGCGATTCTTCTCCGGTCGTGATGTCTGTGAAGACAATTTCCCGCTGCTCCTCCTCGCTGAATTGTTGGTAGAGCACGCGCTGTTGACCCAAGCTCGCCACGTCGAGGTCGGCGAGGCTCTTGTATTCCCGATAGATTCGCGGCGTCAGGCGTGGAACTTCGATATCCAGTTTCGCCACATCCTTCTTCTCATTCTGCAGTTCTACCTCCACCACCAGCGGTGCCTTGGGCTTGGTGCCGGCCCCCATGGCTGCCCGTTCTAAAACAACTCCTTCGGCCTTAATGGATTCCACAAACTCCATGAAGGCGTCGGTCCCCACCACGCTCACATATTCCTCGATTCCTCCTGGATACATCTTGCGCAATCCGCGCCCCAAGGTCTGTTCGGGAAGAATATTGCTCGCAGCAGCATAGGCTCGCAGACCGACGATGGTCGTCACGTTCCGCACGTCCCAACCTTCTTTCAGCATCAAGACCGAGACAATCGCCTTGTAGGGGCTGTCGTATCTGTCGATCTCATTGGCCAATTTGCGAAGCTTTTCCAGTTCTTCCTTGGCTTTCCCCGACGCAGCTTCCGAGATTTCGCCGTTGTTCTTCGTGTGGATCACGAGCACTGCACCTGTTAAGTCTGGATAGTGCCCTTCCAGGTATTCGGCCACATCGTCGCAATTGCGCGTATCGTCCGTCATCACGAACAAAATCGCCTTCTTACCAACCCTGGCATGCTCTTCGTAGCTCTTGCGCCACTCGATCACACCCAAGTCCAGATAGTCCGCATAGCGCTCTGTGTATCGCGCGCTTTGACGTTCCTGCAACTTCGCTCGACTGGGTGCATCCGGCAACACAGGATGCTTGACGACGTTTTGCCAGATTGCTTCGACCAGCGGATAGTCTGCCACCGTCTGCACAAAGATCGCACCATTGTTGTGCTTCGGAGTTGCGCTCACGTCGAGTTGCAAGGACAACTGGTCTCCCTTTTGCCGCAGCCGATTGTGGATGTCCTCAATCGACTTGAACCATGCCAGTGACTTATCGTGGATGTGATGCGCTTCATCGTTGAGCACCATCAATTCGTCGATGTCGCGAACGATAATCCCCAGGTCAACCTTCGAGTCCGTGGTCCCTCCCGTAGGACGCTTCCCCAGGAAATAGTCCATCGTATCCTCGTCCTCGGGCGATGGAATGGATTCGTTCCCGGCGTAAACACGGTGGATATTCGTCAGGAAGATATTCCCCGTCGGTTGAGTAACGCGGACTTCATCCTGCAGATGCAGCGTCAGTTGAAAATCGTCGCGCCAGTTCTGCCCGTCATGACCATTGTCGGGAATGATCGGATCGCTGAAGAAGATGCGCAGGCCTTGGAAGTCCTTGTAAATCCGATCCAGCACGATGATGTTGGGGGCAACGACCAAAAAGTTCCGGGACAGGGTCGATTCAGGCTCGTAGCGTTTATGGAAAAAACTCCAGGCCAAAGCTAACGCGAGCACCTTGGTTTTGCCGGTTCCGGTGGCCATTTTTAGCACGAAGCGGCGCCACGATTCGTCGAACATCCCCGACGACACCGCACCCGAACCATCGAATCGCAACAAATCAAATTTATCGCGCACCCCCACCACATCGATCAGATAGACGATGGTTTCCAGGGCTTCGCGTTGGGCAAAGAAATATTGAAACTCCGCCATGGTTCCGTCGGACTGCGGCAAGAGATGGGGCGTTTTGAACCACCACTCCAATAAGCTCTTGCTCGTGGCGGTCGCGCCGACATACCCGCTGTCGCGAAACTCCTGCACCTTCCGCCGCAGTTGCGGCACCAGAGGGGGCATGAGCTTATCCATCGTCGTCTCGCGCAGCACTTCGTCGGCGGGAAACCAACGCAGCTTGGGGTCCAGAATGGCATGGGGCGAAACGGGAAACTCCGGATGCAGCGCCATTTACTTACCCCCTTTAAGTCGTTTGATACTGGCTTCCGTACTCAGAATCCGCATTTGCTCAATCGCGATCGCGTTTAGCCGTTGCACCCGCTCCTTCTGCCCCAGTCCTTGCTTAATCAACTCGGCATTCAGGCTTTCCAGGTTCGACAGGCAAACTAATTGCGCCCCATTGGCAGCATCCCGAAGATTGCCTTTGACGTCCGGATTCGCGTCACGCCACTGCTTCGCCGTCATTCCAAACAGTGCCACATTCAGCACGTCGGCCTCGTTCGCATAGACATAGTTGGCCTGCGACTTGGTGAGCGTCGCTGGTATCAGGTTCTGCTGGATCGCATCGGTATGAAGGCGGTAGTTGATCTTGGCCAGATTCCGGCGCACGTCCCAATCGAGCGACTGGCGCTCTTCTTCCTTGAGTCGCTGGAATTCCTTGATCAGGTAGAGTTTGAACTCCACGGAAATCCACGACGCGAATTCGAGGGCGATATCTAGGTGGGCGAACGTTCCGCCGTAGCGACCGGGCTTCGAGACGATGCCGATCGCACCGGTCTGCTCGATCCACTGCTTGGGAGTCAGGGTAAAGCTATTTAGCCCAGACTGCTTTCTAAACCCGTCGAATTCCACGGGATTAAAAACTGGATTGTTCAACTGCTCCCAGAGCCCTACAAACTCAATCGTGTTGCGGTTTCTCAGCCAGTTGCGAATCAGGTCATCGGTCGCATCAGCGTCCTTATACCGCGCAATATCCGTCAGGCTGATGTAATCCTGCTCCTGCACCTGCTTAACCGATACCGACTGGCTCAGAACCGTCATCTTGCTCGACTTCGACATTTCCTATTTGCCCCCTCCCTTTCCCCCCACCGTCACCTCCACGATCGTCATCGTGTCGTTCCCAAAAATGTCCACCACCTTCACGGCGATCTTGCGCCGACCGGGTTGGCACTCGTGGAAGATGCTCTTCAGCTCCAAGCTGCGGTCCTTCTTGGTCCGGAAACTTTGCCACTCGTTTTCAAACACATAATCCCCGGTCCATTGTTCTTCCCACTCCACCAAGGTCGGTTGGGCTGGCTTCACTCCCGGCAAACGCTGCTGGTCTTCCAAAGAAATTTCCTTCGGCACACGGATTAGTTCGCGCTTGTTCTCAAAATCAAAATCGACCGCCCAATAGTCGATCCAATCGGTCCAGTGCTGGGTCAATACCTCCTTCGTAATTACCCCCTTGGCGTTCTTCGAGAGCTTCACGATCTTTCCTTTTTCCACCACAATCCGGCTCCCCTTGGGCTTCATTTCCGCTTCCGCGTTCGCGATGGAATCTTGCGAGTAGTAGACGGAAAAATCGGTCAGTTGCACCGCTACGGAGGGAAGATCGTCCTTCTTCTTCCCAGCAGCACGAGTGTGTGTCTTCACTTCGATGAACGAAACGTCGTGGAAGACCACCTGGTTCTTTTCCACCGCCCGCTTATCAAAGACTTCGGCGGGAATGTATTTGGGGGCGATGTCGATTCCTTTACTCCGCGCTTCGTCGAGCACGTTGGGGAATAAACCCATTTCGAACTCAAAGCCCAGGATGTCGACCTTGCTCACCTTCTTCTTGCGACACTCGACGATGATCTCTTCCACGAACAGCCGGGTCACCGGCATATTCACCGGTCCGATCACCACCAGCCGCCCCGCTTTTTTTCCATGAAAAGCCGGGTAGCCGCTCACTTTTTCCCCTCGATACGCTTTTAGGATCAATTCCAGAAACGCCGCTTCCTTCGCTTCGAGCTGCTTTTGCTTCTCCGCCTCGCGGAGGTTGGGGTTCACGCCGACGTAGTGCTGCCGCTCGTACCGGCCGAGGTTGAGCAGCTCGAACGCGCGGTAGTCCTTCCCGTCGGCCTTGAGCTGCCGCTGCACGCCGATCATCCGCTTGCGGGTGGTGTGGATGGCGAACTTGCCCAGATCGGTGGCGATCCACTTCCGCCCCAGCTTCTCCGCCACCGCCGCCGTCGTCCCGGAACCGACGAAGAAGTCGGCGACCAGATCGCCGGGGTTGGAAGAGGTTCTGATGATCCGTTCGATCAACTGTTCGGGCTTTTGCGTGGGATATCCGACCCGCTCTTCCGCTTGAGAGTTCAAGAGCGAGATGTCTCCCCAGATATTGCCAACCGGTTGACCGCGGTCATCCTCCGGCCGGAGTTTACGGAAAGGCTTGCCATTGCTGGTCCAACCAAGATCGCCTTTCTTGTCGATTTCGATCAGTTTCTCCTTGGTCACGCGCCATCCGCAAATCGGGGGCGTGAACCCCTTGTATTCGTAAACCATCGTGGGACGAGGACCCATCGACATTGAACGAACGATCGGACCGTCGTAGTACCGACCTTTCTCGTCCTTGTAGCTGTACTTCTCCGCGAGTTCCGCCTCCGTCAGTGCCGGGCGCACGTCTGCATGATTGAATGGTGCATTCTCGGATTTCACGAAGTAGAAAATGCTGTCAGTGAATATGTCGAACTTCTGCGCGTCGTGTTGCGAGCCCTTGGGGTTTGTTGACCGCACCCAAGTAATCTCGTTTCGGAATGAGAACGGCCCGAGGACCTCTTCCATCGCCATGCGGACGTAGGCATTCAATCGCCAATCGCAATGCACGTAGATACTCCCGTCCTCCGCGAGGAGGTCGCGCATGAGGATGAGGCGTTCGTAGATCATGGCGATGAACGAGTCGGCCCCTTTGCCCCAGGTGTCGCGGTAGGCGATTTCTTCGAGGATGTTGGGGCGTTTGGTGAAGGTGTCGCCGCCGTCGCCGACCTCGATGTCCATGGAAAAGTCGGCCCCGACGTCGAAGGGGGGGTCGATGTAGATGAGCTTGAGGCCGCCCTGTTTTTCGATCTCATCCCGCAGCGGGCCGTTCTTGAGGCTGGAGAGGATCAGCTTGTTGTCCCCCCAGATGAGCTTGTTGGTCCAGCCCTTGAGTTGACGTCCACGATCATCGAGGCTGAAGAGGAGTTGTTGGTCCTTGCGCTTTCCCTGGTTGCCACTTTCGGCACGAGGTTCATCCACCTGCTCGATCGTTTGAAACGGCAGGACGATGTTGCACACCTCGTTCGTCTTGCCGTTCCAAACCAGTTCGACTTCCCGTTTATCATCAAACAGCAGGAAGCGGTACTTATCCGGAAGAGGCTTGCCGGCTTCGAGGAAGCGGAGCACTTCCTGCTTTTCCTGATCGGTGAGTTGAGGCATGAGAGGGCTTGGCGCTGGAGGCTGAAAATGCGTCGCGAGAGTTCGCAGGAAGCGACGCACTAGCGTACCAGAGACAATCCCTGCCCGGTAGCATTTGCGGGGGGTGCGACAAGAAACCAACAGCACCCTCGGCCCGATTCGAACGGGCGACCGTCCGCTTAGAAGGCGGATGCTCTATCCAGCTGAGCTACGAGGGCCAGGAGCGCTTTAGTATAGAGAGGAACGAACCGAGAAACAGGTTCGTTGGGCTGCTGCAAATCCTGCTCTTGCTCTTACTCCTGCTCCTAATCTTCTTTCTGCTCTTCATCCTCATCTTAATCTTGCTCCCTGGTTCGCAGCTTCGGGGGAAGCGCCGGCCGGAATGAGAGTAAGAGCAAGATGAAGAGTAGGATTAGGAAGAGGATTGAGAGTAAGAGCAGGATTAGGAATTATGTTGCCAAGGCCGCTTCCTACTTCGGGGCCAGGGTACAAATCATCCGTTTCCCTTGTTGCAGCGGCGGGGATTCGAGCTTGCCGTGTTCGAGCAGCTTTTCGACGACCTGTTCCATCACCTTCTTCCCTTCGTCGATGTGCGCTAATTCACGACCGCGAAAGAGAACGGAGACCTGCACTTTGTCTTTGTGGGCCAGGAAGCCTTGGGCCTGCTTGATTTTGAATTCGATATCGTGCTCCCCCGTTTTGGGGCGGAGGCGAATTTCCTTCAGCTTGGTTTGATGGACGTGCTGGTGGGTCTTCTTCTTCTTTTCGTACTTGTACTTGCCGAAGTCCATGATGCGGCAGACAGGAGGCCGATCATTGGGAGCGACTTCCACCAGATCGAGGAACGCTTCGCGCGCCTTGGCCATGGCCTGATCAATGGTAAGAATTCCGAGTTGGGCGCCGTCCGCACCAATCACTCGCACCGGCGTAATGCGAATTTGCTCGTTAATGCGTGTCGTAATCCGGTCGATTGCAATCACCCTTTCCTGAACAAGAAACGAAAATCAAAGCGAATCCCGCCTGGAGCCGACCTCGGCTGGCATCAGGCGACACCACTCCACTCTATTACCACGTATTTGTCCCAAAGGACGGGGGGCAAGTCAAGAACGGGTTGGGACGCTGCACAAGAGTCGCACTTCGAGTGCCGTTCCCCCGGTACCTGCTGAGTTTCACTCCCAAGATGCCGCAGTTACCGGGATAATCTGACTTTTCCGAACGGCACACGGAATGTGCCTGCTACGATTCTGGCGGAAGGGGCTGACGGGCCAGAATCAGGATTCGGCCGAGAATTTCTCGAATTTCGGCTTCGCAGCGAACTAGAAGCGGCGGAAATTCCCCAGCAGAGGCTATTCGGCCAGTTGCAGTTGCTCCGGCTGCTCCACCTTAATTTGCAGCCGATCTTTGAACTTTACCACTGTTCCGGTCGCACGGACCCGTTTTCCCTTGAAGTATTCGTGCGGCGGCTCGTCCCAGCCGTTGGCTGTGACAAACAGATAGAGCTTCTTGCTGCTACGGTCCGGATCGAAATTCAAGAAGAAGAGACCACCCGAGCGGCCCGTCACAAGGATGGTTCCTTCCACCGTCACAGCCTGGTCGAGATGTTCGTCGGTGATTTGGTCCCAGGCGATTGCATCGCTGGGGGTTTCGGGCTCCGGAGCGGGAATGGGAATGGGAAAAGGAGTATCGGGGGAAGTTTCTGGTTCTGGTTCTGTTGTCGGTTCTGGCTCTGGTTCTGTTGTTGGTTCTGGATCGGGAATTTTGAAGACCAGCTCGCGCGGCGGATCAGGATCAACGGCCGGACGAGGGTCCATTTTTTTCTCGGGGACCGATTTCGCCGCCGGCTGCGGTTGCTGTTTGGCAGGGGGCTGCGCTGGCAATTCGGCAATGATTTTGGGGGCGGCTGCCGATGGCTTCGCGGGCTTCGGCTCCTGGGCATCACCCTTCAGGAGAAAGGGAAGCAGCATCAGGCCGAGCAAGAGGCCGACGGTGGTTCCGCCACCAATCCAAAGCCAAGGATTGAAAGACGAGCTTGGTTTGAACTTGTTGGCGGGGGACCGATAGGATGACGCGCTGGTCGGCTTCACATGCACGGCAATTCCGCTTTCCTCTTCGCCACTCTTGGAACCGCTGGCCGAGCCACTGGAGGATCCCACCGGCACGGTAAAAACACGGAGCGTTTGCGCCATCTGCGCGGCCGTCGGGCGTTCGCTGGGATCCTTTCGCAGCGTGCTTTCGAGCAGTTCGATCAATCGCTCGGGCCAATCGGGAAAGCGCTCGCGCAAGTCCGGCACGGGGGAATTCAAATGCTGCTCGCAAACTTCATCCGCCGTTTGCCCCGGAAAGATCACGTCCCCGGTCAGCAAGTGCCACAGCGTCGCCCCCAGGCTGTAAACGTCGGCCGCTGCGGTCGCTGACTGCCGCCGGGCGATCTCCGGAGCCATGTAATACGGCGTGCCGGCGAAATTGCTGGTGGTGGTGCGCGGCGAATTGGGATCGTCGATCAGCGCGAGACCAAAGTCAGTTACCTTGCAGCGCCCCGCACGACTGAGCATCAGATTCGAAGGCTTGATGTCGCGGTGAATCACCCCCACGCGGTGAGCCTCGGCGATTCCTTCGGCCGCTTCTGCGATGAGCAAACAAGCGCGCGGCACTTCCAGCGGACCAGCAGCATGGAGCGCTCGTTGCAGATCGCCCCCTTCGAGCAATTCCATGGCGAGGAAGCAGCGCCCCTTATCGTCCCCCACTTCATAAATTTGGGCGACGTGCGGATGCTCCAGGCTGGCCATCGAGCGAGCTTCGCGCAGAAAAAGCTCTTTCCGCCGGGCGGCCTTGGCAGCATCCCCTTGAAAGCTCGGCAGGATCTTGAGGGCCACGTGGCGTTTGAGCGAGATGTCTTCGGCACGAAAAACTGCTCCCATTTGCCCCTTGCCCAGCGGCGAAAGCAAGCGGAACCGGCCGACGATTTTCCCTTGGCACGAAGGTGCGGCGCGTTGTGCGGCAGCCTTGTTTGACAGGGGGCCTTCAGCGGACATGGCAGGCTCGGAAGGGTAAGGGCGAAACGGATCGATCCATTACGTCACGATCGTGTGACGATTGGATGAAGAATTGAGGTAGTGGGGGTGTGAGAACGGCAATGGGAGCCGTTTTTTCGACTTTCATACCTGGCCGGCCACGTTCATCCGCGGCAGAGAGAGGGCCCTGCGGAGATTAGACCATGTTGGCGGCGGGAAACAAGGAGAATCGCAATTTTGCCCGCTGAGCTTCAATACTTCGCCGGCGGGACGACCTTCGGACCATTGAGCCTGCGTTTGCCGCTCTTGTTCACCTGCCAGATTCGTTCGGTTTCAACTTCCAGGGCGGTCAACCAGCCGGTGCCGTGGCAGAAGGTGTCGATGCAGATCAGATTCTCGTAGCTGAGCACTTCGCCCGAGCGCTGGGCGGTGTGGCCGACAATCGCCCGTTTGCCGCTGATGTGAGGGAGCGGCGGGTGCTCCACGTGCAGCCAGTAGCGGTAATGATCGGTCTGGCGGTCGAGCGCGACACGCGGCTCGTAGTTCGCATGGACGAAGAAATGGTGCTCCGTTTCAAAATACGGTTCCAGCGTGCGGATGAACTCCCAATGATCTGCCGGCACATCTTCTTTCGTGCCGCCGTAGCTTTCCAGCGTTTGCCTCCCACCGAACTGCATCCAGAACTGCCAATCGCCAGGTTCCTCGATGGCCGTCAGCATCATTTGCTCGTGGTTTCCCATGAGCGTGACGAGCTTGCATTTCGTTCGCCATTCGAGCAGCAGGTCAATCACGCCGCACGAATCGGGCCCGCGGTCGATGTAATCGCCGAGCACGATCACCGTATCCTCTGGCTGCGGCTGTATTTCATTCAGCATGGTCCGCAAGGCGAACGAGCAGCCGTGAATATCGCCGATGGCGAGGGTGCGAGTCATGGGGGGAACGAATGGTGACGAAAACGTGAAAAGCTTGCTGATTATATATCTCACCAAGTGGCCGTGTTGAGCCAAACTACTCGTATCTGGCCCGATTCAGCCCCACAAGTTAATCCGCTCAAGCGATGAGAAAACCGCTACGATGATAGGGTGCCACCTCTTGTTCGTTCGCTCGTTCCCAGCCTATGACCTCTCCCCGTCAAACCCTGTCGTACTTGACCCGCCGCTTTCAGGAAGTCGGCCTGCAGCCGGATAGCAAGCATGGGCAGAACTTTTTGATCGACCTGAACCTGCTCGATATTCTCGTCGGGTCGGCCGACGTCGGGCCGCGCGATGTGATTCTGGAGATCGGCACGGGTTTGGGCTCGCTGACTTCGCTGATCGCCGAGCGAGCGGCCGCGGTCGTCACCGTTGAAATCTCTCCCCAGGTCTTTCAGCTCGCCTGCGAGGAACTGCAGAATTTCGACAACATTACGATGCTGCAGCAAGACGCCTTGCGGAACAAGAACCATTTTGATGACGCGGTGATGGAAGCTGTGCGAGCCAAGCTCGCGGAGGAGCCAGGCCGGCAGTTCAAGCTCTGCGCGAACCTGCCGTACAACGTCGCCACGCCGATCTTGTCGAATCTGCTAACGGTCGATCCTGTTCCAGTTTCTTTGACCGGCACCATTCAATTGGAACTGGCTGAGCGGATGATCGCCAAGCCTTCGACCAAAGACTATTCCGCCCTGAGCATTTGGATGCAGGCGCTGTGCGACATGGAAATTGTTCGTACGATGCCGCCGACTGTTTTTTGGCCACGTCCCAAAGTTCACTCCGCGATCATCCATATCGTGCCCAATGCCGACAAGCGAGCCCGCATTGCCGACCTGCAATACTTTCACGAGTTCGTGCGGAACATTTTCACCTTGCGGCGAAAGTACCTGCGTGGCGTGCTGGCGGCGAATTTCAAAGGCAAATTCGACAAGGCAGGGGTCGATGCCGTGCTGGAACCGTTTGGCTTTGCCCCTGATGCGCGGGCGGAGCAACTGCCGGTGGAAACGTTTATTGAACTGGCGAAGGTGTTTAAGGAAGCGGAGAAAGAAATGAAAAATGAAAAATGACAAATGTCAAAGGGCAGGCAGTTGGGAGTCAACGCCGGCACTCTCGACTTGATGCTTTCTTCTTTGTCATTTTTCCTTGGTCATTTGACATTCACGCGAAGCGGGCCGCTGGTCCCCACCCTACGCCGAATTCGCTATAATCCACGCCAAACAACTTCTTTCTCCAACGCACAGGCTGCGGCATGAAAATTCACGAGTACCAAGGCAAAGAAATCTTTCGCAAAGCAGGAGTTGCAGTCCTGAGCGGACACGTCGCAACTACTCCCGATGAGGCAGCCGCTGCTTTCAAAACGCTCGGCGGACCTATTGCCGTGGTCAAGGCTCAGATTCATGCCGGCGGACGTGGCAAAGGGACACTCAAGGAAGTTCCCACGCAGCGCGGCGTGCAATTGGTGAAGAGTGCCGAAGAAGCGGCAACGGTCGCCAAGAATCTTTTGGGGAACACACTGGTCACGATTCAGACCGGCGAACATGGCCAGAAGGTCCAGAAGATCTTTGTGGAAGAAGGCTGCAAGATCGCCCGCGAGTTGTACCTCGGCATCGTCCTTGATCGCGCGGCCGCCAAGCCCGTGCTGATGGTGTCGACGGAGGGTGGTGTCGAAATCGAAAAGGTCGCGGAGGAAACGCCCCACCTGATTCACAAAGAACATTTCGACCCGCATGTCGGCTTGCAGCCGTATCAGGTGCGCAAGCTCTGTTACAAGCTCGGCATCAAGGCCAGCAGCTTTGGCAGCGCGGAAAAATTCATGCGAGCGCTGTGCAAGGTCTTTGTGCAGCAAGATTGCAGCCTGGTGGAAATCAACCCCCTGGTCGTCACTGAAGCCGGTGATTTGGTCGCACTCGATGCGAAGGTCACTTTCGACGACAACGCCATGTTCCGCCACAAAGACCTGGCCGAACTGCGCGACCTGGCCGAAGAAGATCCCGCCGAAGTTCAGGCGAGCAAGACCGGGTTGAGCTATGTAAAGCTCGATGGCAACATCGGTTGCCTGGTGAACGGTGCCGGCCTCGCGATGGCGACGATGGACATCATCAAACTGCATGGTGGCGAACCGGCGAACTTCCTTGATGTCGGCGGCGGAGCGAACGAAGCGCAAGTGACCGAAGCCTTCCGGATCATTCTTTCCGATCCCAACGTCAAAGGGATTTTGGTCAACATTTTTGGTGGCATTGCCCGCTGTACGACAATTGCCAACGCGATTGTGGGTGCTTCAAAGGCGATCGGCTTCAACATTCCGCTGGTCGTGCGGCTCGAAGGAACCGAAGTGGCCGAAGGCAAAAAAATTCTGGCGGAAAGTGGCCTGAAATTGATCACTGCTGACGGCCTGACCGATGCGGCGAAGAAAATCGTGGCAGCCGTGAAAGCGAGCTAACGAGCAAAGAAAACGATCAAACAAACGCAGGCTGGGGGCTCGCTCCACTCGCCGACCAGCCACCCGGCTTTTGCATTTCACACCAACCAACACACACAATACCCAACTCCCATGAGCATTCTGATTAACAAAGAGACTCGCGTCATTTGCCAAGGCATTACGGGCAAAGCAGGCGCGTTCCATACCAAAGGCTGCAAAGAATACAGCAACACCATGGTCGGCGGCGTCACGCCCGGCAAGGGTGGCGAGACGGTCGAAGGCTTACCTGTTTTCGATACCGTGGCAGAAGCGGTCGAGAAAACCGGCGCCAACGCAACGATGATTTTTGTCCCCGCGCCATTCACCGCCGATGCCATTCTAGAAGCGATGGACGCCGGCATCAAAGTGATCTGCGCGATCACCGAAGGGGTCCCCGTTTTGGACATGGTTCGTGTCTACGAATTGGTTCGCGCTCGGCCGGACGTTTCGCTGATCGGTCCCAACTGCCCCGGCGTCATCACTCCGGGTGAATGCAAGATCGGCATTATGCCGGGTTACATTCATCAGCCGGGCAAGGTCGGCATCATGAGCCGCTCCGGGACCCTCACCTATGAAGCTGTGTTTCAAACGACGGGTCTTGGCTTGGGGCAGTCGACGTGTGTTGGTCTCGGCGGTGATCCGATCGTTGGTACCAATTACATCGACCTGTTCAAGATGTATCAGGCTGATCCCAAAACCGAAGCGATCCTGATGATCGGCGAAATCGGCGGCACCGCGGAAGAAGAAGCGGCCGCTTTTGTGGCTGAACATGTGACCAAGCCTGTCGCTGCGTTCATTGGTGGCCAAACGGCCCCGCCGGGACGTCGCATGGGACATGCGGGCGCAATCATCAGCGGCGGCAAGGGAACGGCTGCCGAAAAGATGAAGGCCCTGAAGGCAGCGGGAATCGAAGTCGCGGTCAGCCCGGCCGACATGGGCGAAGCCGTGCAGCGGGCGATTGCGAATCGGAAGTAGCAATCCATGCGTTTCCCGATCCAGGTCGCCAGTGCAACTAGTTGTCCGGTTTGTAAAGCCAAGCTGCCGTCGCCAAAGAAGCCTGATGGCCGAGAAAGTGCGACCCTGTCGTTTGTTGTTCTTTCTCAGGTCGTGGGAAAGATTCGCCCTGACTTTCTGGGGGCAAGCATGATGCTGAGTTGGGATACTGGAGTTCTCAAGTCGCCGCAAAGCCGCTCGACGATCGGAACGGCATACTTCGTCGCCAATAAGAAGAAACGCAAAGGGGATGTCGACCCTGGTACGATGAAAATAGTCTTCTGCTCGACAGCTTGCCTGCGAAAGTTCCTGAACGACGCGGTTGACGAATTGGATCGCCGCACCGAAGACGCGAAAGCAAGAGCAGGAAAGCCATCTAAGGCAAAACGATCGAAATAGTCCCGTAGTAAAGTAGGTTAGGCACAAGACTGTACCCGGGTGGCCCAGGTTGCTTTCAACCTGGGCCTGAAGGAAGCACCCGTTGTTGTAGTGCATCTTTTTGAAGCGGCTGGGTGGCCCTGTTGATGGGTGGCTGTGTTTTGCGCAAGCGAACACAGAACCCCGAAGACTTGCCCACCATCTTCGCCGGTCGTTGACTCGGTAGCCTATACAAATTGCAGTTGGGACTGTGTTCGCGAAGCATAACACAGTGAACGGAGGGCTGACGTTCATTCTTGTTGAGCCTGCGTTGATAATCGCGTTGGTCGACAACCCTGGTTTGTTCTCTTGCATCCTCGGCCAGCGGACGGAAAAATGGGGCATGCCGAACCCTTCCCAACCTATTCGACGAAGGCAATTCAACGAACCCGGGCATGCCCACGAACTCACCTTTTCTTGTTATCGGCGATACAAATTTCTACAAAAGGAAAGAACGTGCCAGTGGTTGATCGAGGCCTTGAACGTGGCTCGGCAAAAACATGATTTCGCCATCTGGGCGTTCGTGTTCATGCCCGAGCATGTGCATCTGATCATTTATCCGCGCTCCCCGCAGTACTCCCTGCAGGCGATCTTATCGGGAATCAAAACGCCGGTGTCGCGACGAGCGATCAGCTACTTGCGTCAGGAACAATCGCCGTGGCTGGCACGCCTCACACGCCAGCGCGGCCAGCGAACCGAGCGACTCTTCTGGCAATCGGGGGGCGGCTACGATCGCAACATTGTTTGCGGTTCGACCCTGCTCAAGATGCTCGATTACCTGCATCACAATCCGGTGCGGCGAAAGTTGGTCGCGCAGGCGAGTGACTGGTATTATTCGAGTGCGGCTGCATTTGCAGGGGGAGCGTCTCCGCTTCCGCTGGACCCGATTCCCTGGGACTGGTTGGTCGATGCGGACGAAAATTGAAACCGGGCTTCCACGGATGGAGCGGTTCTCCGTGATTCACTGTGTTATGCTCCAGCGAACACAGACCCGCGTGGAGTTCACGTTCGATTATGAGTCAACGACTAGTAAAGATCGTGAACTGGACATTCTCGTTCTGTGTTCGCTTGCGCAAAACACAGCCACCCATTCACATGGCCACCCCGCCGCTAGGTTTGCGGAAGTCGAAGTGAAGAAAGAAGGAGGGGGAGACACGCACGGCAATCGCATCTAATTTCGTACTATTGCGGTTGGCTGGGAAAAGGCAAGAGATTTGCAGATAGACCTTCCGGGGAATTTCATTTTCACGGAGGTCGCTCACATGTCTCAACGTTTGGTTGCAGTTTTTACACCG
>JBGSNR010000047.1:0-2099 GCA_041739545.1 Pirellulaceae bacterium
AGCAACACGCCGAAGTAGCTGCCCCAGTCGAGCACCGTTCGCCACCCAAAGATCAGCAGCAACCAATGGCCCGGCGCAGTGGGAAATTTCGGACCCGCCCGCAGCCAACGCCACAGATACAGCATCACGCCACCCAGCGCCGCGCCGGCGCTAGCTGCATAGCAGGCTTCCCAGATCACAAACAGTAGCTGCTGCGCGTTGTTCACCGGAGACGGCACCGCGCGCATTGCCGCCAAGATTAACCCACTGGCCAACATCCACATCAAAATATGCGCGATGCCCAAGCGCGGCTGCGGTGGATCGCTCGGTTCGATGATCGGCGCTGGCGACATGCGCTGGATTGTAAAATAAAACACAGAGCGAGGTATCAACCTCCTCGCTCCGCGTTTCTGTTCGCGCTCACGCTGCCGCGCGTTGCGGCAACTCTTCCGCGATCACTGCCTGGCGCTCCAGGCTTTGCATGATCTGGTTATACGCCTGTGCCCAGGCTTGGGCTTCGCGCAAACTCAAACCACTGGCGGCGATTTCCATCCTCGGCAACAACACCACGCGATACGTCAACTCATCTCCACGCATGACCAAACTCCTCGATGTACGAACCCGGTTTTGACAACAGCAGACGCGGACCCTTTCCGCGCCGCACGACACGACCACAAGGCGAATCCCCGGGACTCGCGACCGGCAGCACCCCGGCTGACAAGGCTTCCCTCCTGCGACCACACGCCTGAATTCCTGAACTTTTCGGCGTCGACGACGGAGAGGAGTATACTATACTAACGTACAGTAGTCAAGCGCGCGTGCTAGCACAAGATGTGGTGGCGAGAGGAGACGATAGACCCAAGGGATGGAGATCTATGGTTGGCAAGAATTAGTCCCGCGCGGCTGCGGCCAATTCGCGTAAGCGCTCGCGAAAATAGGTGGGATTACGGCGGATCTCGTCCATCATGCGACAGGCCGCGCCGCGTGGCGGTTTGAGCCCTTGTTCCCAATCACGCACTGCGCTCACCGACACGCCCAAAAACCGCGCGAAGATCGGCTGACTCACCTTGAGAATCGTGCGCGTCTCTTTCACCATCGTCGGCGTATAGGCATCAGGCCGGAACGATAGTTTCAATGTTCGACAGGTGAACTGGTCATTCAACGATTCCGTTGTCGCCAGCTTCGTCGTGAAGCGCTGGAGGCGCGCGTTGATCTCCTTGCCGAGAGAACGCTGGGGAAGTTTCTTGGCCATGGTGTCTATACTCCCGATCTTTCACGACTGGCGGCGACTCGCCAACCAGCGTTCCGTCTGTTCGAGATAGCTCTTGATGCCTTGCTTCTCTCTCGCTGTCATGTTTTCCTGGGTACCTTTGCCGTACGCCATTACCAAAAGCACCAGCCAATACTTGGGAAAGTACGCGTAGCAAACGCGAATCGAGCCACTCTTACCTTTGTGCCATCTTACAGGCGAATATCTCAACTTTCTCAATCCACCGGTGCCCGCAATCACTGGTGCGGTGTCGGGTGATTCCATGATTGCGTGACATAAATCCCACATATCGGTATCGCTAAGGCTCAAGTCGCTCCAATCTTGCGTGAACTCGTCCAGCTCCACGAAATGAAGGAAGTCGTCGGCAAGTAAGATGTGAGGGTGGCTTGGCACGACTTCGATCCTTGCATGCAGATCGACAACCGCCCAATCAAGTATACTGCCTGGCAGTATATAGACAAGCTGAATAGACGGAATTGCATTCACATTCTGGAATGGCGTATTGCCTGCGCCAATCGCGCCGAACCAAAAATCTCCGTGCAACTACACCGCGAACTCCGGCTTCGCCGATCCTTCCCCAGCCCGTTTCCGCCCGCGCAGCTTGCGGCCAAACGTTTCGATCAGTGGCAGGGGGCGGATGTCGTATTGCGGGACGAGGCCGAAGTTGAGTTGCGCCAAAGGACGCAGGATGTCGCGATCGACGCAGCGGACCAACTCGGCGAGTTCCGTTTGCACGGCGGCCAAGGCGATCATGAACGGAATCGAGCGACCGGCGTAACCGCTGCCTGGAGCGCTGGCTTCGATGATCTCCGGCGGGATGTCGAGCGCTTTCCAAATCTCCAGATCGATG
>JBGSNR010000054.1:0-11180 GCA_041739545.1 Pirellulaceae bacterium
TGGCCTCGGTGGCCACTTGGGCCGAAAATGCGACGGTCGCCCCGGCTGGATCACACTGTGGCGCGGCCTGGAAAAACTACTCCTAATCCTCCGCGGCACCGATTTGAAAACCGTAAGATGTGGGTAACGTTGACTCCAGCCAACCTTCAGCCACGCGAGCGTGATTTCCTCTCGTGTTAATGTTCGGCCGGCCGTGTTTAGGCGAGTGAAGATGTTGACGATAGCATCGCTGTAGTCGTCTTTGCTCCATTGCGGCGTCAACTCGAACGATTCGATCTGCAATGCGTGAACGAACCCATTCGTTTTTACGTTTTCAACGACCTTCATGAATTCCGCGAGAGGATCAAGCAAGTTGGGTAGATCGGCGTCGCCTACACGATGTTCCTTTAAGATGGGTTCAAGAAGCTTCTTATACTCGCGCTCGGACAGGTCTTTCTGGACAATGTCCCAGAAACGTGATAGCCGAATGAATCGTCCGGGGTTGGCCTTGGCCGTCAGCAAAGGGTAAACATAATTTACTGGTCGTGAATCTGAAGATTGGCCGGTAGCCCCGTCGAGAATTGCCCAATCCAGAATCTTGCCTGCCTCGATCTTTCTGACGGTATCATGCTTTGCGCTCAGCTCCGCAGTGAACTTCTGAAGATCGATACAGAGTGACGCCTTCGACCAATGGTTGCTTGGTTTCACACGACGGTCTTGTAAATCGAGCGCCCAATCGGCGTCGTAGAGCTGAAAACCCCACTGATCGCCGCCCAGTGCCAGAATTAGACTCTGCACTCGTTGCTGCCCGTCGAGGACCATTTGGTACGTCGCTGGCTGCCCAAGCGCAGAAGTCGTTGTACCCTGGTCGTTGCCCGTGCGGTCGATTACTTGCCAAAACGGTCGATGGGGAATCCCCTCGTTTTCTTGGAAGCAATCGGGCTTCACCTCCCAAAGCAAGAGCGACCCGAAAGGCCATCCGCGAAATAGCGAGTCGATGAGCATCGTTACCTGGCGAGGGGTCCACACATAGGGACGTTGCAGGTCTGGAATAACATAAGTGGCATTGACCGTTGCCTTCTTGATCACCTCGGCAAGTGGCTCACGCTTGGAGTCGTATTTAATGCTCATAAGGCCTCGAAAACGTCCATGTTCTAGTGAGTTGCAAGGCTATTCTTCAGTAGTGCACGCCGGAGAATGGCCATCTTGGATCGGCTCAGCTGCAAGACGCCAGCCAGCGCGGACCATTTCTGCGAGTACAGCATATGAAACAAAAGGAGAGCCATGCTGCTTGATCGCAGCAAAACGATAATCGTCTACAAAATCATCGAAGACCGACTTTAATTCATCCGGCAATGAGTTACGGGCGTGCTCGTGCTTTTCACTTCGCGATGCTTTCGTCATCTGAATACACTCAAGAGTCCTTTCATTTTAGTCCTATTCCTGAATCGCTTTCAGCAACGCGTCGCGAGCGTCTGAATAGAACTGAATGTCGACCTTGGTCGCCATGTCGTCCGACAGATCAAACAGCTGCCGGCGGCAGGCGACAGGCATTAGCAACGCAGACGCCCCTTTCTCGACGGCAATCTCAGCTACTGTGGTCGCGTTGTGAATCGGTTCGATGGAGCCACCGAGGTTGATTTCACCGACGATAATGAGTCCGCCTCGGGTAGGCTTTTTCAACAGTGCCGTGCAGAGGGAAACCAGAAGTGCAACTCCAAGCTTGGCTCCCGATTTGGATGCGTCGAAGGCGCGGAGCTGAACCGTGAATTCATGTTGCCGTGGATCCTTGTCACCGACGAGCTGCGTGGCGCGAGCATAAAGATTCTGCTCGGCGTATCCGACCGACTCACGGAAAGCAGGGGGAACCGGCTTATTGAGCACTTTGACGCCTGACCCTGGCCCTTCGTTGACTTCGATCCGGTAAAGCCCTGGATTCTCTTCCATGCCGCCCGGTGTAATTGTCCAGACTTGCCCAGGCTCCAGAGGGTCCGCGCCGATCCCGCCTTCGCTTTGCAGTTCAGGCGTCGAAACGAATCTTTCGACTCCGTCATTTCCCAAAACGTAGCTGAAGTGCGTGTTTCGGAACTCGGCCGCACCAATCCGCTTCTGTTGCTCCTTCACGCGGCGACGACATTCCAAAGCAATTCGAATCGCCCATTCCAAATCCTCGTCGGGGACCTCTTCACTTCCGCCGGGATACATAAGCTTCAGCAATCCGCTGACCGTTTTGTTAACCGCGTTCGTGTCTCGCCCGCTCAGTGCCCCTCCGTAGTACACTCGCCCCTGTAGCACGGACACGCGACTCTGGTCGCGCAGTCGCCGCCAGCATTCCGATAGGAAGTCGCTCACCAAGCCGAAATGGTTTGTCAGCAGGTCCTTGTTTACCTTGGGGATGTCCCAACCTGGTAGGTATGCGTGGATACGATCCATGAATGCGGTGTCATCTCGCATTTCCGGAGGGAGCGGGCCAAGGAGATGACCGACTCGCTGCTGATGTTCGACATCCACCTCAAAGTTCCCAACGAGCACCAGGCTGCCATCGGCGCGAATGCTTTCTTTTCCGCGACTGAACTCACCCGATTCCATGTACCCCTTCATGATGTTGACGCCGTCCTTCTGATCGAAGGACACACCGGAAACCTCGTCAAAGCAGACCACGTCGTACTGGCAGACCAAACCGCGCTGACCGTTTGCCATGTTGACGAACATCCGGGCCACGGTTGCCTTGCCACCGGAAATCAGATGTGCATAGGGGGAAACCTGCTGGAAGAGGTGACTCTTACCCGTGCCACGAGGCCCCAGCTCAACAAGATTGAAGTTCCGCTCGACGAACGGAACCATCCGCAGAAAATAGGCGTCCTTGGCTCGCTCACTCAGAGTCTCAGCAGCGATGCCGATGCTGCGTAGTAGAAACGTTTTCCAGTCAGCCGTATTGAACTGTGCGCGAGCGCGGGAAAGGGAATCCAACACGTCTCGCTTGGAAAGTTGAATTTCGCGAAGGTTATCAACTCCGAAGGGGCGGCCATTCTTCTCCTGGGCGATGGCGGCGTCGTACGACAATCCGATTTCCGCGTAAAACCCGCCGGTCAAGATGCGTTCATGCTGATTGACCATTTCCGGGCTGATCCGCACATCGTTCAAGCGCAGGCTTGGCAGCGTGGCAAGATAGGAGTCGGTTTTGGCGTCCAACCGTGCGCTGATCAGGTCGATGATGCGAATGTCGCCTTTCTCCCGAGCATGCGACTTGAACAATTCCTCCTCGCCAGCTTTGACGGTGCGGTCCGCAAGCTGCCTTTGGACGATCTTGATCCCCTCGTCGATCTCTTCGGGATCGGTACTTGCACAGTAACGACCAAGCAAAAACTCGACCACGTATGTTGGCACTGGGAACTGCCGGCTAAGGGCCCGGATCGCCTCAATGACCGCGGCCGCCGACCACTCGCGTTGCACGACGGGTGGTGGCAGACGTGGGAGCAATCCCGCCGCTTCGACCGCCGCTCGCCACGTTCCGAAATGACGCTTGGCGGCGGCAGCCAGCTTGGGGTCCTGGCAACCTGCAATTTCGAGCGGCAGTCTCCGCACATAGCCATCTTGAATGGCTTCGATGATGCGTCGCTTGGTCCATCTGTTTGCTGGTGGATCAAGGCTCGCCGCTTCCAGTGCGTTTTCCAAACTGCCGAAGTAACGGGCAGCGGCGGCGGCTAACCCAGGGGCCACGTGACGAATGTTGCTTTGGCCCTGGCAGTACCAACCACGTAAGTCGCCAAGAATCTGTTCTTTCGACCATTTACGGCGCGGCTTGAACTCCAGCCCCGTCGCCTGCATGGCGTTCTGCCAGTTGCCAAAGTGGTTCACGGCGGCGCGGAAAAGTGGTTTGTCATCCCGCCACACGCGCGACAGCGGCAACCCCTGCTGGTGACGTTCGCGGATGGCGGCGATCACCCGATCTTGCTGCCAGCGCTGACAGGGGTTTGATTCGATTCCAGCAGCAGACAACGCCCGCCGCCAACCGCCGAAGTTTCTAATTGCAGCGTTGTATAGGCAGGGTGCCTGATGCTGCAGGCCTTGGAGGGGCAACCCTTGGCGGTGCCGCTCCTGAATGGCCCGCACGGTTTGTTCGGCCGTCAACAACTCGCGCGGGGCTCGGGCCAATCCGGCGGCGCACAGTGCATGACGCCAGCCGCCGAAGAATCGCCTGGCGGCGGCGTAAAGAGACGGATCTTCGCGTCCCACCCCCGTGATTGGCAATCCTTGGGTCTGCCGCGATTGGATGGCCGCGAGCACCTCGGGTGCGGTCCACTGGCGCTGTGGTGGTCGTGCTTTGGGTACCGGCAGTCCCGCGGCCAGCAGAGCCTGCCTCCACGTTCCGAAGTAACGATCGGCGGCAGCGACCAGACGATCATGGCCTTTCCTCAGATCTTTGTTGACGAGATAGCGAGTCTTTAGTTCTTGGATCACGCGTTCGCGCGTCCACTGTTGCCGCGAGGATTCCAGGCCGGCGGCGGCCAAGGCCTCGCGCCAACTGCCGAAGAGCTTGAAAGCAACCACACACGCGGTACGGCATCGCCGCCAGATGTGGTCGACGGGGACGCCCCGCCTGTGACAATCGAGGATGGCATCCACCACCCGTTGCTTGGTCCATTGGGTGCGGGCCATGTTAGCGCTCGGTGCTGTTGATGATCTGCTCGAAGATTTCCAATTGCTGGAGGTGCCGTTCTCGCAAAAACTGTTTGACTTGCGGATTGGCGACCAGCGAACGGGCGTAAATCACCAACTTCAGCAGATTGGTCGTATACTGCCGGTAGAGCCCCGAATAAAAGTCCTGCTGCTGCTCCGCCTCGCGCAGTTTCCTGAGCAGGGCGCTCTTTTTCTCGTCAGCTTGAGCCCAGGGGGTGCGGGCACCATTTGGCTTGGTCCGTTTACCCATCGCCGTTTTCAGCACCAACCCGCGGGCGAACGTGACGCTGTAGTCATTACACGATTCCATCAGCTTCACGATTTCCGCTTGCCGCTCCGGCTTCACATGCGTGAATTCCTTAACCGCTTGCAGATTCAACTTGCCCGCCTCAAAAGCCGCCGCCACCGTCGGCTCCAGCTTGTTCAGCAAGGTGAGATTCAGGCGATGGCTGATCCCCTGGATTCCCAAGGCGTTCGCAATCGTTTTTTCATCCAGTTCCTCCAGCGACTTGCGTAGCATTCGCATCTCTTGGGAGGCGCTCAGCTGATTGACCATGCGATTGCCGGTGAAGGCTTCCCGCTGGCGACCAATCAAGCACGGAACCGTCTCGACGCCCCAGTCCAACAGAATGCGATACCGGAGGCAGCCGTCGAGAATCTCGTAATTGTCTCCTTGGGGATAGACGATCAGCGGCTCGAGCAGGCCCACCGCCTTGAGGCTGGCCTCGATCCGCTTGCGATATTTGGCGCTGACCGTGCGTTCGTTGCGCGGCACCAGTTTGATGATCGGGACATCCAGGCCTTGAATCGGTTTCCCATTGGTCGTCATGCATTGTCTCCTTCGGAAGGTTCGTAATGAAATTCGCCCGCGAGTTCAGGTCGCTCGAACAGCTTCTCGGCGCGGAGCAACGCGAGCAGCTCTCGGTCCTTCCACAGCGTGTTGATCCCGCTGAGGAGCGTGAGGAAGCGATTCTCCTTGGTCTTCGCTTCGCGGACATACGAGGTCTTCGCCCGTGTGGCGTCCTCAATGTCGTTCTTCAATTCCTCGACCGTGTAGTTGGCGGCCGGGGCCTTTCCCTTCGGCTCCCGAGCGCGTGCCGTGATGATCTTGCGAGCTTGGGCGAACGTGTTGGTCGTGACGAGCCCCTCATCGAAGGCGTCCATCAGAACGTTCTGGAGCTGGCCATCGTCCGTGGAGGCAACCTGGGTGGCGAACTTGATCGGGAACGTCCCTTGTTCGACGCCGCGAATCAGGCGTTCCTCTCCCTGTTCGACCAAGCGGATGTAATCGCGGATGTACTCCTTCGATTTACACGTGACTTGGGCGAGTTTCTCGTTATTCCAGCCCTCGTCGTGCAACCGCTTGATCTCCCGCGCGAAGTCCATGCTGTCGGGCTTCGTGCGGGCGATGTTCTCGATCAACGACTGCAGGTAGGCTTCTTTGCGGGTACAGGTCACGACCTCGGCCTGAATCAGGGTGTGGCCCAGCCGCTGGTGCGCTTGCAAGCGGCCTTCGCCGCAGATCAACTCGTACATTTCGGTCCGTTCCAGGAACTTGTCATTGACGCGAATGGGTTTGAGCAGGCCGTTGTTGCCGATGCTCTCCACATTCATGTCGAACTGTTCTTGGTCCCGGTTGCGAGCGTTGATCACCTTGATCTTGGCGACGGGAATCGCCTCGTACCGGCGTGCCTGAAAGGGCATGATCTCCAGAGCGTTTTCCATAAGTTTCCTCCGTTAGAGCAGGTTCTGTAAAAATTCCAGATTGCAGCGGCCGAACAATTCGGTCCGCGGCGACGTGGAGGTAACACGCAAAATGTTGGAGCCCGCCAGCAAGCGCGGCAGGGCGACGTAGCCGAGAATCTCACACTCGCCGGGATCGGAGAGCAGCACGCCCAACGTGATATCGATCACTTGGCGGGAGTCGGGCCGAATGGGCCAATACGAGGTGTAGCCGTGGGGAATCGGCACCGCGGGCTGGATCGAGACGGCCAGCTTCTGGTCGAGCACCAAGAAGTCGGCGTAGGACAGAACCTTCGGCACCTGTTGGCAGATCTGGTCATGCACCAATTTGCGGGCCCGGTCGCGCGGCTCGCAATGCAGTTGCTGAAACGACTCGTCCCAAGAGCCAAAGTGGCGGGCGTAGGTTCCCGCCGACGGCAAGTCTTCCTGCAGCCGCAGCAGGGAAGAGCGAAACATGCCGTATTGCTTATAGAGCGTATCGAGCCGCCCGAGCATCCGTGCGGGATCGTACTTCTTGCGTCGCTCTTCCAAAATCTCCTGGGCTCGCGTGAACTGATCCAGGCTGACGATTCCCTCGAACGCTTCGGGCGTGCGGACCCATTCCTCGGGCGGATTGTCGTGGCGGGGAGTTTTGAGTTTCTGGGTCGTCTTGTTGTAAACCAGCGTGCCGATGTAGTTCTCGTTTTGCAGGCGCGCGAGAACGCCAGCGGCTCCCCACCGGCGTCCGCTGGGGGACTGAATGCCCTCGGCGTTAAGCCCTTCCGCGATGCGGTACTCGGAATGAATCAATTCCACAAACTCGTGGAAGATCCGCTGAATGACGGCCACCTGCGTTGCGTCGCCTTCCACCAGCGTCACGCGTTGGTTCTGGATACCCTTGCGTTGGCCAGGTTCTAGGGGATGGAGCGGCTCGCGCTTCTCGTCCAGGAGCAACCGCCGCAGGCCGTACGGTGGCGAACCGCCCGCCCAGTAACCTTGTTCCGAGATCTTTACGCAGCCACGCCACACCTTGTCGCTCAGTTCGCGACTGTATTGTGCGGCGCGGAAGCGTTCGAATTGCACATAGACCGGATAGAGCGGGTCGTCTTCCCGCGGCTTGCCGATCGTCGTGTAGATGACCTGCTTGTTGTTCTTGCGGCACTCCGCGCTGAATTGTGCCGAGAGGTCGATGTCTTGAAACCGTCCCCAGCGACTGACATCCAAACAGAGAATGTAGGCGAAGTCCTTTCGTTTCTTCACCCACTCGTCCATCATCTCCGTGAACGCGGGGCGACCTTCCGAGTTCAGCCCCGATTTACCGGCGTCGGAAAACTCGTGGATGATTTCCACACCGTTCTTCGTCGCCCATTCACGGACCTGATCCCGTTGGATCGGAATCGAGTTCTCCTGGCGGTCTTGGGCCGAGTGGCGATAGTACGCCACCGCCCGTGTCTTTGGCACCTCTTCTGGTTGTGCCGCGGTTCCGATTTCCCACCAATTCGTCATGCGCTGTCTCCTTGGTAATGCGTCGGACGAGCGCGAGCGTCACGCTCGCCGCTGCCAACAAGGAGACAGTTACCTCAAGCGGCTAACAGGGATCAAGCGCCGCTGTGACCAAAGAATTCACCGCCTGCGGTGGAGACGCTGACGATCTGCTTTCCACCACTCTCCACGTCAGCTATCTGATTGATAGAACGCCCGATACGAGTGAGGTCCGAACAGAGGATGCAGCGGACATCGCCGCGCTGCTCAAGCCACCGCTTCATTTCTGCGAGGGAGGGCTGAGACTTATCCGTGTCGACAAACTCGCCCACAATCTCCACGTCATGCAGCTTGGCCCATTCGTGAACGCAGTGCTGTTGCTGGGCAAGGGGATTGAAGCGGGGCGATTCAATCGAAGTTCGATAGTAGGCTACCGCGTGCGTCGTGGTCATACCTTGTCTCCTGAATAATGCGTCGAGCGAGCACCACGCTCGCCGCCGCCAACGAGGAGACAGTTACGATATCGGGCGATCAGCGATCAAGCGTCGATGTGCGAAATCCCAAGGAGAAACTCCTAGGCCACAAGGACGTTCGCACCACGATGATTTACACACATGTTTTGAACCGAGGCGGCCGCGGAGTCCGCAGTCCGGCTGACGGGCTGGTTCGCGATCCCGATGAGCGCTAGGCTGAAACAACCTATCACGCCACCACAGCCGAAGAAATCCACGAAGCAGTTGACGCAAAACGAGTTACGACAAATACTGAATTGCGTGTTAGGCTGACAACTTTGCAGCCTACAGATAATACAATGACCATTCTATAAACTAGTTATGCGGGCGCTAGACTGACGCTTATGGGTGATAGCCTTAACAGCGGGCGTACAACGGTGCGTATTGGCACTCGCAATAGCGTTATGAAGTTGCGTGGGCGTTCGTAAATAGCAGGAAAGGAATGTGACTATGTCCGACGATGGCCAAACATTTGGTGGGCGCCTTTATTCAGAGATGCGGCAACTCAGCGGTTATAACCTGATAACTGGCATCATGGACTACAACGCGATACAACAATTGAAGGTTTCTGATCGCGACGACACTGTGAAGCTGTTCCGAGGCAGTAGCGACGAAGTGATTCAGTTGCTTAAGACTGGTGAACCAAAAGATGTGGCACGACATCTTGTGGCTAAAGCAGGCGAACCCAAAAAAGACGACAGCCTTTATACAGCGGCAATTGTACTTATGATGAACTCGCTCTAGTCGTGTCATGTTGCGAATGGGCGTGCACTGGACTATCCAGAGTGTACACATAACCAGGCCGTGAACCGGAGCGGCCGACAACGCGGGTTTTTAAATCAGAATCTTGTGGCGGCCGCCCGGTTACGGCTGTCGTTAGGCGGCACTACGCGCATGGAATTATCAGACATTCCTCGTGGAGCGGCACACCGACGCTGGACGTTGCGCGCCGACAATCACGCACATCATCACAGCGTTGTGAGTTTGTCGGAGCGCCCGCTCTATCTTGAGCTGCGTTGGCGTGCGAGCACCGCTGACTCGGTGCGGCCAGTCGGAGTGTTCCGCCTCGACCTCGACAGCCTCCTGCGTGACGGATACATTCGACATGAGCCAGCAGATTCACACGGTTCTGATGTTCGGCTCAGAGTTGTTCGAGACGACGATGGCAGTTTCTATGTTCAGACCAGACACGATGGCCCACGGTTTTTCTTGGGCCGTGCCGCCTAACCTCTCTATGGCCTCTTCCTGTCAAGATCCGCCGGAGCAGATTGCCAGTGATTTGATCAGCGATGCGATCCACAAGAATGACGACAAGGTGTTACCGCGGACGGCAAGCAAGGGGGCAAAACACCCCACTTCTAGGTCGAAATTTCCACGGTCATAACCCGAATGCAACAGAGACATGAATGTCTCGGGTTATGGGCCAAGAAAAATGTCTCTGTTTGCGCGCGACAACGAGACAAAGGCCGAGACAAAGAGATTTGGGCCGAAAACAACCCGCGTGAGGGGTTTTGGTGGCAATGGGCCAATGTCTCTGCTGTCGAGGAGTAGAGACAACAACCGGTCGCGAACGGAATCCACAAACCGTTGGAATTCCTGGCGTTGAAACGAAAAAAGCCGAGGGGTTAAGCCTCGGCTTTAAGCGTTTACCCGTGGGCGATTTTAGTTCGCACCAACGGGCTTCAAGTTGTGAGTGAACTACGGTTAGCGAGCAAAAAGAAATGTTCAGAGCGGGTTGGCCGCTAACTAGCGAGCCAGAAGGCTGGGTTCATTCGGCTGTAGCGCACTAAAGCCTGCGCTGATTTTGGCGGAAAATGCCGCCTTTCGGCCGACGATTCGGGGTGTAAAAATAAAGGCATCTCCCGCTGCCGCAACACCTTACGAGAATTTGCTTCATGTCGCTGTTCCGCTCGCTGCTCTTGGTCATTGCGGGCGCTAGTCAGCGGGAGCTGGCCCGCCAAAATCGGTATCTCAAGGTCGAGAACGAGATGCTTCGTAGCAAGCTCCCGGAGCGGATCACCGTTACACCCCAAGAGCGACAACGGTTGCTCAAGTTTGGTGCCAAATTGGGAAAGGCGATCCATCAGCTGGTCACGATTGTTTCGCCTAGCACTTTTCTGCGTTGGATTCGGGAAGAGAAGCGTGCCCAGCAGAAAGGTACAAAACCGAGCAAACGCGGGCGTCCGCGCACCGCAGAGCAGATTCGCAATCTGATTCTGCGGATGGCCAGAGAAAATAACTGGGGCTACGCCAGAATCGTGGGAGAACTCAAGAAGCTGGGGTTGCGTTCGATCAAGAAAAGTACCGTCCGCAACATTCTCAAATCGGAAGGACTCGATCCTTGTCCGAAGCGAGCGGTTTCGACCTGGGATGAGTTCCTGCAGCGACATGCAGCCAGCTTGTGGCAATGCGACTTCTTCAGCCAGAAAGTTTTGACAACCCACGGGATGCGCGAAGCATTCGTCCTCGTGTTTCTTCATGTGGCCACGCGGCGCGTGATCGTTACTCCCGCCAACTTTCATCCCGATGAAGCATGGGTAACGGAGCAGGCAGAATCGTTTGTGCGTATCCGTAAATTCTTCGACATCCTTGCGGGCACTGATAGCGTGAAGGAATTATTCCTTGCTCCGCGCTATCAGGAGTTGCAGTCATGCCTCGACTTCCCTCTCCCGAACGTGAATTGTTCTGGCGAAATCTGATCTCTCAGCGGCCAGCATCGGCGATGACGGTCGCGGCGTTTTGTCAGCAGGCAGGGGTCTCGGTGCCGTCTTACTACCAATGGCAGAGGAAGTTGCTGGCCGCTGA
>JBGSNR010000122.1:0-79523 GCA_041739545.1 Pirellulaceae bacterium
CGCTGGAGCCAGGAGCACTACAATGATTAGCCATCACCACAAATCTTCCCAACTCCTTCCAGAACGTTGTTGAAATACAAGTCAATCCTCCGCTACACTAACGTCCGCTCAACCTGCCGCTCCGCGGCTTACTTGAACCAAGCGTTGAACGCGAGCGGGCGATCACGCCGATTTTCAAGTCACAGTTAAACGCGCCCGCCGCGTTAACGCAGCCGTTAGGCCACAGACCAGTATGGCATCCCAGCCACATCGAACTAAGTTTGCTTCCGGCATGGGCTGGGTGCTGCAATCGATCACACTTCGCCCACAACAGGGAACCATGGCCGAGATACGGTTTGCGCGCTCCGACGGCCGGTTTTTACAGCTTACTCTCCGGGGTGTCCGCACAGTGGCGAGCTTGATCGAGGTTCTGCCTGGATTTGACGACTTCGAGATTGTGAGCCGGGAGAACATCACACCCTACGCTGAGTTTGAGCGTTATCTTTGTCGGTTTTATCGTGACGATGACCATTATGAGACGGTCATCGATGGCTTCGAGACTGAGGAGACGGAGCCCGAACAAACCAGATGCAGTGAACCCGCCGATGGGGCTTCAGTTGACAATCTAGGATCAGTGGCGCCGGGTCACTGATCTGGAACGTTAGGCCGATTCGCGCGTATGCCAAAACTCGCCTGCCCATGTGGTTTCGTTCACGATCTCTCGCGGATACCCGACGACGGTTGGGTTGCGATTCGAGCCGCGTAGGTCAGGCAGAAGGGATGCTATTTTTGTAGGTCATGGGACCCCGTCCCTGACAGAATCCGGCCTCGCACTTGCAGCCGCGCGCGAACCTTCTTACCTGTCGAGGAACCGAGGGATCCGGCGCATTTGAAGTGTGATCCTGGCCACCCTTTCCCTCCCGAAAAAACGTGACGTTGCTCACGCATCCTACAGAATTCTTGACAAGTAATCAATGATTCAAGACGATCCATACCAAGGCCTGCTCCGCCGATAGGCGCGGCGTACGCCTGGCCAGCAACGGCTCTTTGAAAATTCAATCTGCAAGAGTGCAACCTTTCGACAACAAATGTTGCGCAATTGATCGCAAAAACGAACTTTTGTTGCAAAACTGCCGCGCAATCCCCGAGGAAAACCGATTTTTGCAACAAAACCAAGGATAAACCCCGGGCTCTTGTTGCAAAATTCACAAGAATGGCGAAAAACCCCGGCTTTTCGCCAAAAACTTCGACAACAGAAAAAAGCAACAGCGGTGCAAAAATGCCGCGGACGGCGTGGCGCTGTGGACGGATCGAGGCCGGATAGCTTCATGCAGGGGGTGCGCGAGCTACTCGGCTACCTTGACGCAAATTTGATTGCCCACCGCTGCGCGAGATACAATAGCTGGAGCAAACCGAAACCGAGGTAAACCATGAAACCCCACGTTCTCCGAGGATCGAAGCACGAAATTGCTGAGAGTCTTGTCCGAATCACTGGCGAGGTCCACGAGGCGATCGTGTTCGAATTGGAGCCGGCGAATCAGGAGGCCACGGCCCACGAGACGCAAGATATCTTCGCCGAAATGGAGCCGTTCATGGTCGTTGCACCGCACGTGGATGACTCACGTGAAGCGGCTTACACGCGAGCCGACGGCGAATGATCCTGCTCGACACAAACCTGCTCACGCGAATGACGCGCTCGCACGATCCACAGTCCGGCGTAGCACGTGCGGCGATTCAAACGCTTCTCAATCGCAACGAGCGGCTGATCATCGTTCCCCAAAACCTGTACGAGTTCTGGGCCGTGGCCACCCGTCTCCCGGGTCCGCCTCCGGCAGGACGTAACGGCTTGGGGATGACCATCGTGCAGGCCGGACACTGGCTGCGATTCTTTCGACGCCGCTTCACCTTGCTGCCCGACCGGGAGGAACTAACTACGATTTGGCAGGAACTAGTTGAGCAGCGCGGTGTGACCGGCTTCCGAGCGCATGACATTCGTCTCGTTGCGGCAATGCAAAGTTACGGAATTGCGCAACTGCTAACCTTCAATGCCGCCGATTTCCGCGGCCAGGGTATTGCGATCCTCGACCCTGCAGCAGTTCAGCAGGCGTATTAAAGTGCGAGGAAACAACAATCAACGCTACCTAACAAGGTTTCAGGTAGCGACATCCTCGAAGTGTCAATGCAACATTTTCACCGCGAATAACCCTTCGTCTACTCCGGCTTAAACACCACACCTGCCAGCGGCGGCAGCTGGATGTTCAACGCGAACGGGCGCATGTGATGCCCAGGTTCGTGGGCTTCGACAACACTATTGCCCACGTTCGTCCCGGCGTAAAACTTTGAGTCGCTGTTGAAAATCTCGCGATACTTGCCAGCGCGAGGAACGCCGACCGTGTACTCACGCACCACGGGGGTGAAATTCAAACAGACCAGGACAAAGTCATTGGGGTCTTTTCCCTTACGCATGAACGACAGAATACTGTCATCCCGATTGTGGCAGTCGACCCACTCAAAACCTTCGCTGGCAAAATCGAGTTCATACAGCGCCGTATGAGCACGGAGCAACTTGTTCAGATCGCCGTGCATCTTTTGCAACCCGGCATGGCTATCCCACTGCAGTAAGTCCCACTGCAGTTCGCCGTCATAATTCCATTCGTTCCATTGGCCGAGTTCGCCTCCCATGAAGAGCAACTTCTTGCCGGGATGCATCCACATGTAGGTGTAGAGCAATCGCAAGTTGGCAAAGCGTTGCCACAGATCGCCCGGCATTTGATCGAGGAGCGCCCCTTTACCGTGCACCACTTCGTCGTGCGACAGCGGCAGAACAAAGTTCTCGTGGAACGCGTAGATCAAGCTGAAGGTGAGCGAATCATGATGGTACCGGCGATGAATCGGCTCATGCTTGAAGTAGCGGAGGGTATCGTTCATCCACCCCATGTTCCATTTCAAGCTGAAGCCGAGTCCGCCGACATCGGTGGGGCGGGAAACGCCTCCCCAGGCGGTCGATTCTTCCGCGATGGTGAGCACGCCCGGATGATGGGCGTGTGATTCGCGATTGAACTCCCGCAGGAAGTGAATCGCATCGATGTTCTCGCGTCCGCCGTATTGATTGGGAACCCATTCCCCTTCCTTGCGGCTGTAGTCCAAGTAAAGCATCGAGGCCACGGCATCCACGCGCAGGCCGTCGATGTGGTACTTGTCGAACCAGAAGAGGGCGTTGGAAACCAGGAAGTTTCGCACTTCGTTCCGGCCGTAGTTAAAGATCATCGTCCCCCAGTCGGGATGTTCTCCCTGCCGCGGGTCGGCATGTTCGTACAACGCGCTGCCGTCGAAGCGGCGCAGGCCGTGGGCGTCGCGCGGGTAGTGCGCGGGAACCCAGTCGAGGATCACGCCGATATCGTTTTGATGGCAGTGATCGACAAAGTACATGAAGTCTTCGGGAGTACCGTAGCGACTTGTGGCAGCAAAGTAGCCGACCGTTTGATAGCCCCAACTGCCGGTATAGGGATGTTCGCTGACGGGCATCAATTCCAGATGGGTATGCCCCATCTCTTTGCAGTACTCCACCAACTGATGGGCCAGGTCGCGATAGGAAAGCCAGCCATGCACGCGGTCGTGCGTGCGCTTCCAGGACCCCAAGTGAACTTCGTAAAACGAAATCGGCTTGTTGAGCTGATCGGTATTCGCGCGGCGATCCATCCATCCCTGATCGTTCCAGGAATAGTGATTAACATCCGTCACGATCGAAGCCGTTTGGGGAGGAAGCTCTGCGGCAAAGCCGTACGGATCAGACTTTTCGATGGTTTCGCCCCACGAGGTGCGAATGCGGAACTTGTATTTCTCCCCCGCGCCGATGCCCGGCACAAACAATTCCCAAATTCCGGAGGGAATGTGCTTGCGCATCAAGTGCCGCCGGCCGTCCCACTGATTGAAGTCCCCCACAACCGAGACACTGTGGCCATTCGGCGCCCAGACGGCAAAGTTAACACCGGCCACGCCATCGACGACGCGCAACTGTGCCCCTAGCTTTTCGTACGACTTCAGCAAACGCCCTTCGCCGAAGAGGTAGAGGTCGAAGTCGGACAGCATCGGCTCGAAAGCGTAGGGGTCATGCTGGGTCATCATGGTTCCTTCGTTGGTAGCAACCCGAAAGGTGTAACGGGTAGGGGAGTGATCTTCCAGCGGGCAAATTGCCTCGTAGAGGCCTGAGGGATGAATTCTGCGCATCGGACGCGAGATCTGCTGCGCCGAATCAAGCACCCATGCTTGTTGTGAGTCAGGGAGAAAAGCACGGACGGAGAGGACCTTGCGACCGTCGTGCATCACCTCTCGAGGCCCTAAAATCTCCGACGGATTGCCATGAGCTCCTTCCAATAGAGCTCCGATTCCATTCAACGAAACGCTCGTTCGCACCATGACCTCCTGTCGGCATCACCGGCCAACGGCCGAAGACACACGCTCTTCCTAGCGGTTTGTTATGTTCCGAAATGGCTTACAGGGCAATGGCTGAGGCCGGTATTCAGGGGAACTGAATTGGCTTCAAGCATTCGTGGCAGTACGGCGCATCCAGCGAAGAATGCCCCCCCACCAACCAGTCGGTGCACTGCTGCGGGGACCTCGATGAGGTTGATCCACGCGCAAATTGCGACGTTTGGTGCGGGTTCGTACTGCCGTCGGGAGGGAAGGTTGGGCATCGTTCTTCCGTGGTTTTTCCACGTGAATCAACGCTGCCGGAGAGTTTGATTCCTGCGAATTTGCTTCATAATCAAGATCGGTGGACGGGCTGGAATCCCAGTTCCGACACTCGACCTGGTGAATGGTCAGGGCCTGATCGAGCCGCTGCCACAAATCCTGGTGTTTGATTGGGGCGAGTTCGCCGTAGCGTTCCCATTGCCAGTCGTTTTCTTTCCACTGCGTCATGCCAAATCGCAAGCCATGAACGACATACCGGCTAGGGGTGACGAGCGTCACTCGCGACGGTTGCTCCAAGGCTTCCAGTCCACGAATGACGGCCAGGAGTTCCAGCCGCTGGCCTGTCACCGCAGGTTCTGCATCGGCCGCTTCAAGCCGATCGCTGCCGTCGACGGCTTCCAGAACGAACCTCCATTTGGAGTCCGCAACCTTGGCGCCGGAACGACCCGCGAGGCGAGCTTCCGAAAACAACAGAAAGTGGGGATTTGGTACGGTCATCGCTGCTACGGGCTCGACGCGAAGGTTAATCGTATCGGCAAAAAAACGAATCCATTCCGTAGGGCTCAACCATCCTGGTTGAGACTGCAAGTTCCGAGGTGAATGCAATCTTCACCCGGACGAGAGTCTAACGAGAGGAATCATCGGCCAAACTTTGGCGATCGGCCAATCTTTGCCGATGCGTACCATTTTCTCAGTTGATATGCATTATGACGCATAACTCGCGATCAGAAAGCGAGATTGGCGATCCCCTACGAAGAATGCAACACTTTTTTTGTGGAGCGAGTTGGTCTGCCGCTAAACGACCTGAAGGCAACGATCCCGACCGTTAAAAATGCGGCCGGGCAAGAGATCGCGATTTTCGGCGGGGTCAAATTACGCGCCCCCCGCCACTATCAGGAATCGGCTGCCAGCGTGAGGAGAGCCAAGTGGGGCCAAATCTCCCGCTGCCGGTGCCGCGTTGACCGTTGCCAGGTACTGACAATCAATCCACCCGATCGGTCGACGTTGATTCAAAACGACCGCGTAGGAGGCCGCTTCACCCTTCTCAGCGAAATAACCGAGCAGATCCGCGAGGCTGGTCTCTGCCGGAAAATGTGGCGGGTGCGTCACGATCTGTCGCAGAAAACGGAGGGAGCCACTTTGCCGGCCACGAGGGGTTCCGTTTAACGATTCCTGCAACGAATCAATCGTCACCGTCCCGAGATAATGTCCTTGTCGATCCACGACAACTGAGGAAGCCAATTGCATCTGTTTGAGCAAACGGAGCGCCTGTTGCGGCGTATCTTCGCCCGACAACAGCAAGGCACAGGGCTGCATGATGTCCCGGGCTGTTGTGGCCGCAAAAAGTTGTTCCTCGATCCCTTCAGGCCAGGCAGACTTCTCTTCATCGACTTCGTGAGCGGTCGCGACAATTCCTCCTCCTGAGTCGCGGGCCAGTTGCAGGGCTTCTTCCGCTTGCTCCAAATAGTCCTCGATGTCCCCCGTCGAGAAAATAGGAACGAGCCCCCAGCTGACCAAAAACGAATCGCTCCGCTGACATTCCTGGAGATCCTCTAACCGCGCTTCAGCCCAAGCGACAGCTTCACTTTCCTGGTGCTGGCTCAAGTAGAAGGCCAGGGTCGTGCGATCCCAGCGACCAGGCGGTTCGCCGGGAAATGCAGAGGTACTCAAGCATTGCTGACAGGCATGAAACTCGGCAGTATCGGCAGCATAGAAATGATTCGCTTCATCCGTATTTGACGCTTGATTCAACTGGTCGATGCTGACCAGCGCAACATAGCCACAGGGATGGGGTGAGCGACCGAACGTTGATCGTTTCGCATCTAAACGCTGAATCCAACTTTGTCGATCAACCAAAGCCTGCGAGAGATCGAGTTTTCCTTGCGCCGACCAGCGGCGTTCGAATTCAACGATCCGGGCTGCCGAACGTAAACGAGTCAGCAGTTCGCCGTGAGTGACCGGAGCGAGGAGTAGATCGTCCCAACCCGCCTGGACCAGTTCTAAGACTTCATGGGGCAATAGTTCTTCGCAGATCCGCAGGGCGGCGACAAACGGCCGGCCCGTTTGTCGCCGCGCAGCTCGCAACACTTGCGCACTTTCGTCCGCCGATAGCTTCCCAACCAACAGAATGGCTGGGGCAGCTTTTTCGATCCATTTAACTGCTACCAGTGGATCGGCGCAGGATCGAACATCGTAGCCACAACTCTGGAGAAACCGCGACCAGCGGCGTAGTTCCACCCGATCGGTCGAAACGGCAAGTAACGAGAAGCGGGAAGGCATGCCAAGCTCCGCAATGAGTCCGCACAACCTGCGTAGAGATAAGTACAACAGCAAACATAGCTCACGATTTTTGGCGAGACGTATCGCTTCGCATTTTTTCTGGATTGAATTCGGCGCGCCCCTACAGTCGATTCATTCCGCGTGGACTTCCCGCCAGAAACAAACGAATTCACGCGCATTCCTTTGTTACGTGCTACGGTTTACCGGGGATTTCATGCGCTCATAAAGCGCGCCCCATCGTCGGAGTATGCCCATGCAGACTGTGAACATCACCGAAACCAATCTTCAGGCTCCTTGCTTTGAGTTCACAGCCCCGGGTGAGCGAATGAGGCGGGTTGAGATCGTTGAAATTCCGTTCACGATCGGCCGAAACGATTCCTGTTGTCTGCCTGTTCATTCGTCACGCGTTTCGCGCGATCACGCCGTGGTGCGCAAAGACGGGGTGGGCTACGTTCTGAAAGATCTGGGGAGCACCAATGGAACCTTCGTCAATGGCAATCGAGTCACGGAAACGCGCTTACGCGACGGTGACCTGATTCTCTTCGGAGATACCGAATACTGTTTCCGCTCCGGCGACAACGAAGCCGCCCGACGCACCGTGACGCAGGTTCTAGATCATCCACCTGCACCCCGTGGTGATGATGCTTACCTCGAAGCTCGACAAGTCATCCAGGCTTTGCGAGCGCGGCAAGAGGCCTTGTTGCATCGCGCCATTCGCCTCCGCTTCCAGCCGATTGTCGATCTCAACACTCACAAACCGGTTGCTTACGAAGCCGTCTGTCGTCCACCAGCACATGAACTTACCGGCTGGGAAGTACAACTCGATGGCCTGGAATGTCGACTGACCGATCGTCGCCTGGAACTGACCCGACTGTTAGCAGTCGAGCAATCGAATGGGTTGCCAACCGGAACGGACTTAATCCTCACATTGGAAACCGCCGAAGTTGGCGCGGATGGCCTTCCTGATTTGCTGAGCCGCTGGCAAGAAATTGCCGGCAAGAGTCATCGACTGGTGGCCGCGATTCCCGACGGAGCCGTCGCCGATATCCCCTATTTTCGCACGTTCGTGAGTGACCTTCGGATGCGCGGCATTGGGGTGTCCTATTACGACTTTGCGGCTGGCTCGCAGTTGCTACGCAGTCGCGGCGACCTCGCTGGCGACTACCTCCAACTCGCCCCGGCCCTGATTCGGGGAATTGATCGTAGTAGCGAACGGAGGCAACAACTGGCGGAATTATTCGCCACCGCGAAGGAGATTGGCACCAAGGTCATTGCGACAGGCTTGCATTCAGAAAACGAAGCGGCTTGCTGTGCTGAGATCGGTTGCCACCTTGCCTCGGGAGACCTATTTGGTCTGCCCGGCACGATTGATCCCACGGGCGATTAAGGATTTGCAAGACACTTTTACGACATTCAATTTCAGGCAGAATTCGCGGCCATGAAGGGCCGGAATAAATTGAACCGAGGAACAGGCTGTGAGCGTCAATACTGGTCGATCCAACGAACCCATTCCCGGCTATCGCCTGTGCGAGCGAATTGGCGCTGGGGGGTACGGCGAAGTCTGGCGCTGCGAAGCGCCCGGCGAACTCGTCAAAGCGATCAAGCTGGTCTACGGACGCCTGGACGATGATCGCGCTGCGCGCGAACTTAAGGCCTTGCAGCGCGTCAAGGCGATGCGGCATCCGTTCTTGCTGTCGCTCGAACGAATTGAAGTGGTCGACGGCCAGTTGATGATTGTCACCGAATTGGCCGAAGGGAGTTTGAAAGATTGCTTCGATCGCTACCGCGCCAAGAAGCAACCCGGGATTCCAATCGAAGAACTGCTCGGTTATCTGCGTGACGCTGCTGATGCCCTGGACTACATGAGCGAAAAACATTCGCTCCAACACCTCGACGTCAAACCTGAAAACCTGTTGATCGTCGGCGATCACGTCAAGGTAGCGGACTTCGGCCTCGTCAAAGAGATTCAAGAAGTAACCGCTTCGATAATGGGTGGCCTCACGCCATTATATGCTCCGCCCGAAGTGTTCGACGGCCAACCGACTCGGCTCAGTGATCAGTACAGCCTGGCCATTGTCTTTCAAGAGATGCTCACTGCGGTGCTTCCTTTTCCGGGAAAGACGGCAGCACAACTTGCCGCGCAGCATCTCAATGCGAAGCCTCGGCTCTCGGCGTTGCCGACCATTTATCAGCCCATCATCGCTCGCGCGCTCTCCAAGAAGCCGACCGATCGCTACAACAGTTGCCGGGAACTGGTCAAAGCCTTAGGTGACGCCCGACAGCAAGAGCAGTATGACTCGGGGGAAATGACCAATCCCTATCCGCCGCGCAACGCGCCGGTCAATCAACAACAAACGCCAGCACCGACGAATTTTGCGGCCGAAACTTATCGCATCGACCCGGATGCCCCGGCTCCTGAATCAACGCCGACATCGGACGGAAACTCCTTCCGTACTCCGGACGCGATGATCGACGATTTGAATCATGCTACGGCAACCGCGTCGTGGCTGATTGAGAATGACTCGGCATCCAACGAACCGACTTTCGCCGCTGAAACGCGTCCGCTCAACGATGTGGCCCCTGTCGACTTCGACGTGGCCAAGTGGTCAGCGCATCCCACCATCTTTATTGGCATCGGTGGAGCAGGACGGCAAGCCGTCGCAGGGCTGAAGCAACGCTGGAAAGATCATTTTGGAACGAGTGGACCTGCCATGCGGCTCCTCTCGGTCGACTTGGAAATGCGCGGCATGTCGAATTCTGCTGCCAACCTGGAAGCTCACGAAACGCTGGAAATTCCACTGCGCAAAGCCCAAGACTATCGCCGCGATGGAGGCAAGCTTTCATCGTGGCTCAGCCGCCGCTGGCTTTTCAACATTCCACGCTCACAAATGACCGATGGCATTCGGCCCCTGGGACGGCTGGCATTCGTGGACCACTGCGAGCGGATCAAAGAAGCAGTGCATCAAGCGGTGACTGAAGTTCTGTCTCAAGATCGTGAAGCGGCACCAAGCGATTCCAAAGGGATTGTTAATATGCCGCGCGTCGTGCTTGTGGGCGCGATCGGCGGAGGTACCGGCAGCGGAGCCATCATCGATCTCGCCTACCTGGTGCGGCAATGCCTGGAGCAACTGAACTGCCACAGCAGTGAACTGCTCTTGGTGATGGCCCACGGGACAAGTCGGAATCCATCGACTCAGGAAATTGCGGCAGCCAGCGCTTTTGCCACCCTTACGGAACTGGGGCACTTCTTGAAGCCTGGTTTGGGCTATCCGGGAGATGGCTCGTGCGGTATCAAGCCTCGACAAGCCCAACAAGGCCTGCTCGACGGAGCCTATCTGATTCACCTGGGGGAAGAAATGTCTCCCGCACGATACAAACGGGCGCTTTCAAAGTTGAGCGAGTTCCTGTTCTTGGAGTCGGCAACGCCCGTGGGAGGTTATCTTTCTGCCGTCCGCCGCCATGATGATCCTGTGCAAGATACCTTGGGTCGCCGACTTGCAGTACGGAGCATTGGGCTGTGCCAATTGGGTTTCGCGCAAGATTCTTTGGTCACCCAGCTCGCCGAAAATGTTTGCCGTGAAACGATTAATCGCTGGATCGGCACCCCACGGCCCGATGCCACTCAAAAGCCCAAACCTCACTTGCTGCAACCTACACGCTCCACAACGCCACCCGGTGCGCAAATTGATGCGCAGATCGACGAACTTACGCGTCAGCTGATCGTCTCCTTCCAACTCGACGAGCAGCATTTCATTGCTTTGGCCGACGAGATGGTTGCGCAAGAAGTGCAAAACAAAGAACAATTCCTGCAATCGCTGACCGCGGAGCACGATCCGCATGCACAACCAGGGCACCCCTCGTTGCCCCCTTTGCTGCGCGTGAACCGAGTCTGCGGCGATCGCGACGAGCGGGGCGATCTCCCTGAATCAGCACACGCGCCACTACGTCAGGCACTCACCGATCGCGTGCGACAAGTTGCTCGTCCGCTCGGCGAGCGAATTCGCCACGCTTTGGAGCAACTTATTGAGAATCCTCAATTCCGCCTCTACGGTGCCTCGCGCGCAGTAAGAACCGTTCAAAGCCATCTGCGCTCCTGGGCCGACCAGGTCCGCGAATCGCGAAAGCAGCTCAATCACGAGATTCATAGTTTAGAATCTTGGATGTGCCCTTCTGCCGATCCCCGTCAACGTAAACGCAATCCTGCGGACGAAGTTGCCTATCGACGGCTGTATTGCGAGAAGCGACTCGAAGACGCCGCCGCTGCCGCGGTGCAACAACTCATTGGCGCTTTACAAAGTTATGTTGGCCAATCGAACGACTTACTGGTCGATCTCGATCGCGAACTGCGCGGCTGGCAGGATGAATTTCAGCTAATGGAAGCAGAGGTTGCACCATCCGAAAAGGAAGCTTCAGAGGATACGGAAAATGATTCGTCTGATCTGGAGAGTTCCCCCCTCGATCCAGTACGGCAGGTCATCTTGCATGAATTGCAGCAACGCGTGGCAACCCTGGCCAAAGCAATTGACCAGCGTGTAACTGCCGATGTCTTTGCACAACAAGGCGGGATGCGGGGCGTGCTCCTCAAAGGGGGGCTGCTGCGTCAACAATTGGCCAGCACGGTCCGGGCCCATGCGCGGCGCGGAATCTTACACCTCTTGCGCACCATCGATATTCAACGCTTACTCGTAGAGGGCTTGCCCGGGCAACAAGTGGCCAACAATCTGTTTGGGGAAGCACTCCGCACGGCAGAACCGTGGCTGCAATCGCTGGGGGGAAATCGTCGCCTGCTCTGCATTTGTCCCCAGGAACACGCTGCTAAATGGCCGGCTGACAAAATGTCCAAGCTTGCGAATCTCCACGGCTTCGCCAACACGCCCGCCGTCATATCGCAATGCGGTAGCGAAGCCGTGCTGCTGTATGAACTGGGGGACTTGTCCCTACGACGAGTCGCCACAGCGCTCATTGATTCTCGACCTGACCTGGCCGAACTCGCCCGCCGACTGCACACGCGAACCGATGTTGCCTGGCAGCCTTTGCCAACTTAATCGGGCCTACTCCAATTGCTGCAGACGGACGCTCAGTTTCACTTCGCGCGGTGCTTCGAGAACATCCCGTATCACCAGCAATTCGACCGATTGACCGATTTCCTTCGCATCCAAAATGGTCAACATATCGTCGACACTGGTGACGACTCGGTCATCGATTTTGGAGATGATATCGCCGAGCAAAATGTCTCCATCTTTCGCCCGCCGCGTAGGAACCAGCCCCGCCTCTTCTGCAGGACCGCCGCGACGGACCGTTGCTACGAGCACCCCTTTCAACCCGAGCCGCCTCAGAATTGCGTCGGGCGCGTAAGTGATTCCCAGGCCGGGACGAATGACCTCGCCGTGCTTCAAGATTTGTGGAACGAATCGGCTCAATGTGTCCACTGGGATCGCGAAGCCAATTCCCACCGATGCTCCCGACGGACTGTAGATCGCGGTATTCACACCGATCAATCGTCCACTGCTATCGATGAGCGGTCCTCCGGAGTTTCCCGGATTAATCGCTGCATCGGTTTGGATCACGCCGTCGATCGTTCTTCCTGATTCTGATTTAATTTGGCGTTCCAGCCCGCTGATAACGCCTGTCGTCAAGGTCTGGTCGAGCCCAAAAGGATTGCCGATCGCAAATACCTTTTGACCCACCTCAAGGTCGCGCGAGGTGCCAATCTGAATCGGAAAAATCCGTCCAGAGAGTTGTTCGGGGGTCGCTTCTAGTCGCAGTACCGCGAGTTCTTTGTCCGCCGCAAAACCGACAGGCTCGGCATTCCAAGTCGATTGATCGGAAAGGGTCACCCGCCAGCGATTGCCAATCCCCACGACATGAAAATTCGTAACGATATGCCCCTGCTGGTCCCAGACAACTCCTGTGCCGGTGCCGCGCGGAACTTCTAACATATTGAATTGCAAATCACGGCCGACTTCGATGCTGGTGATATAGACTACGGACTTTGAGGACTGTCGAAAGAGTTCAATCGTCGAGCGTTCGTCCTCTGCCAGATTGCCTCTGGGAATCACTGGGACTGTTTCGATCGCAGGGGGAAGAATTGGATTGGCACCGATTCGCCCTCGGCTCATTATCCAGTTTTGCAACAAGATTGCTCCGCCAACCAGAAGAATGACGGCCGGTGTCCAACCCAGTTGCGAAGCCGGGCGCGGAGAACGACTACCAGGAAATTGAGTTTCGATACTCATGGTTGTTGCAGGCGAATCGGTACGAGACGCCGTCATTATAGCGGTCTTTCGCAAGTATCTCATGACGGAGCAGCAGTTCGCCTTCCGGCGCCGCCAGGATTGCGGTCGCTCAATTGACAACGACTTCGGTCATTCCTATGTTAACGGCAGCGCTTCACAACTTTCGACTACGAGTCCCGATCGCACGTCGCAGGAATCATTTCATGGGTTGGACGTTTCGCAGGTCATTCACGCTTGGTCCGTTTCGAATCAACCTTAGCCGATCGGGAATTTCCTACTCGGTCGGTCTCGGCGGCTTTCGGTGGGGTGTGAATTCCAAGGGAAAGAGCTACAGGAGTGTTACCATTCCTGGAACCGGCTTGAATTACCGAGCTTCGACCTCATCCAAGTCGAAGACTTCCAGCAAGTCAAAAGCAAAGTCGAACAAGTTGATCGGCGAATCGGAAGAATAACGTCGGCCGCAACGGACAGCTACGTTTGGATTTATTGTTTACAAGGGATCACCATGGCGATTGCATTTTCACGGGCCTTACGGACAGCGTCCTCGGAACGATTTATCCTGCATGAAGCGGACGGACGCGAAGTCGGAGCAGTTGATTTGCACTATTGCGATGACGGAACCGTTTCCGGCACGGTGATCTTGCTCGAAGAATCCCTGGCAGTCGAGGAAACGGTGCTGCATATCTTGAATGCCATCGATGACATTCTGCTGCCGAATGTGAGCATGGCCGACAACGACCTGGCCTTTACGGTCATCTCTGGCAAGGTCGTTGGCACCTTCGAGCCCGAGAAGGTTTAAGCGGGAAGATTCTCATTTAGCTCGCTATCATGGCGCATGATCCGCTCGAGTGGGTCCATGAAGAATGGACCCGCTGGCAAGCCCAAGGTCTCACCCGAGAATGCCTCACTCGCGAGGGTCCGCAAAGCGGCTTTTCCATTCAGATCGCGGGGCGTCAGCTACTCAATTTTGGATCCAACGATTATCTCGGTTTAGCTGCCGACGAACGCTTGATTGCGGCTGCACGAGATTCACTGGACCGCGCAGGATTCGGAGCCGGCGCCAGCCCGCTGGTAACAGGGCGCGGCTCGTTGCACGCTGAACTTGAAGAGGCCCTGGCTGCTTTTGAAGGTTGCGAGCGAACCCTGCTATTCCCGACCGGTTTCGCCGCCAATGCGGGGACAATCCCAGAGCTGGTCAGTCGCGGCGACATCGTTTTTAGTGATGCGAAGAACCATGCGAGTATCGTCGATGGCTGTCGATTGTCAGGTGCCAAAGTTGTCGTCTATCGTCATGTAGACATGCAACATTTGGCCGATCAACTTCAGGAGCACCGTCCCGTTCCGGGACGAAAATTAATCGTGACGGACGGACTGTTCAGCATGGATGGTGACCTGGCACCGTTGCCGACCATTGTTGAACTCGCTGAACAAGCCGGTGCCATGGTTCTGGTCGATGAGGCGCATGCCACGGGAGTTTTTGGTGAGCAAGGTCGGGGGATCTGCGAGCATTTTGGAGTCGAAGAGCGCGTAACGCTTCGCGTTGGCACCCTGAGCAAAGCGTTGGGCTCGGCGGGAGGTTTTGTGGCTGGGCCAGCGAAACTGGTCGAATGGCTGCGCAATCGGGCGCGAACTTACGCGTTCTCGACTGCCATGCCCGAGGTTCTGTCCGCAGCAGTCTTGGCAGCACTAGAGGTGGTCCGCACAGAGCCGCAACGCCGCGTAAGCCTCTTGCAATCCGCGGCGACCTTGCGAAGTAATCTTCAGCGATGGGGACTTGATGTGGGCTCTTCCCAAAGTCAGATCGTCCCTGTCCTTCTAGGTGAGGCAAGTCGCACAATGGAAGTTGCTGGGCAACTCCGCGAGGCCGGCTACTTCGTTCCTGGCATTCGCCCGCCCAGTGTTCCGCCAGGTGAGTCTCTGCTGCGAATCAGCTTGACCGTGGATCATTCCCCAACTGATTTAGAATCGTTGGCTACGATGCTGAGTAACTTGCTTTTGCCGGGCTGACGGATCGGCAGGGCGTGTAATCTGGGAATTCCTGCCATTACTGTACAAATGCTATTGATCATGAACATTCGTATATTATAATTGTGCTAGTTGTTGCATCTGTAGGTGCCGGTCAATAGCGTGTCAAGAAGGAAGTTGTATGAAACCCATTGAAGGAGTCACGGAGCGTCAGCAACGAGTGCTGGAATTCATTCGCGACAAGATTTTTGAACGAGGATACGGGCCCACCGTCCGCGAGATTGGGGAGCATTTCAAGATCAGTTCTCCGAACGGTGTCATGTGTCACCTTCGAGCTCTGGAGAAAAAAAGCTTGCTTACCAGGGTGCGTAAAGACGATCGCGCAATGGCAAGGGCGATTGAACTTGCCCCAGAACTGCTCGAAGTCGAACAAGGACTACCGCTCGTTGGAGTCGTCGCTGCTGGCCCAACAACCCTGGCCTTTGAGCAAAACGAGCGAATTGATTTTGGGGGGCTTTTTGCCAAGAAGAACCTGTTCGTCGTCAAAGTCAGCGGCGAGTCGATGATCGATGCCCAAATCGCCGATGGGGATTTTGTTGTTGTTAAGAAGCAAAAACAGGCTCAACCCGGCGATATGGTCGTTGCGCAGACAGAAGAAGGCGAAGCGACGCTGAAATATTGGCATCCCGAAGGGAATCGCATTCGCTTGCAACCCGCGAATGCCAGCATGGAACCGATCTATGTGAAGCAAGCGAGTGTATTGGGGGTAGTTGTCGGAGTGGTACGGGACCTAAAATAAGGGCATCCGAGGAAAAGTTTCTGCTTTCGGCATTTTGGAGCCGATTTCAGAAGCATAATTCCAGCACTTCGACGTTTGCCCTCAAGGAACAATCCGATGGACCGCTGGGTCGAAATCGAATTCGACTGCCTCCCCCTGCGGAGCATTGCTCGCTTGGATATCCCGCTCGATGCCTCGCCAAAATATCGGCAACGTTGCGAGCGACTCAAGCATGCCATCGAACGGCATGGGCAGCACAACAGTTATTTCCTCTCGAATGCGCGGTGCGCTTTTCACCTGGCCAACTCAGAGCAAGTAGGGCTGATCGAGTTCCGCTTTGAAGGAACGATTTTGACCGACGACGATGATCTCAAGTCGAAGTCCAGCGACCTGACCGTGGAACTCGTCCGCGAGACTTGCGACTGGCTTACCGCCCCGGTCGTATCTTGGTTTCACGAGGCCGTTACGCGGGCGGTACTTGTCGAGTTCGATCGCTACATCGAGGCCGGCGATCTCGCCAAGGCGAAAGAACGCGCGGCCGCGATGCAAGCTCAATTGGAACAGTCGGGCGGCTACGTCGGAATGTATCTGTAGCCCGCAGTTGGCAGCAAGCTTATTTCAACTCGCGAATCTTGACGTTGCGATAGAGCACTTTCGCACCGTGATCCTGCAACGCAATATGGCCTGACTTGGCGGCGGCAAAATCTGGAAGCGACTTCCATTTACTCGCTTCGTAGCGGCTCTTCCAATCGTCGCTGCCGATATCGCAGTCGACGACCTTCTCGCCATTCACCCAATGCTCGATGTGATTCCCCTTGGCGACGATGCGATAGTTCACCCATTCCTGCTCTTCCTGAAAAGCATTCTTCGTCGGCGCGTACATGTCGTATAGCGATCCGCCGGCATTCTTCCCTAGCTTGTCGCTCGGTTTTTGCGGCGTGACTTGCATTTCGGGTCCCGTGTTGTGCGAAGCACCGTTTGTCTCCTGCACGCGATAGATAATGCCGCTGTTGTTTCCCGCCTCAAACTTCCAATCCAAGGACAATTCAAAATCTCCGTACTTCGCGATGGTCATCAGGTCACCGTTACCCGGCTTTTCCAGATAGAGTGCTCCATCTTTGGCAACCCAGCCCCCGGTTCCTTGATCTTTCTTGTAGATCCTCCACGCATCGAGCGATTTACCGTCAAACAAAAGCTTCCAATCACTTTCAGCTTCGGCCTTCGTTAAGGTATTGGTCTCAGCGTCCGCGGCGGTCGCCATTTCAACAGGAATTACGGACAGAATCGAGCCTAGCCCGATCATCCACAGGGAGAGAAAACGCATCACAAAGCTCCTCGAAAGGGATTGGAAAGGCACTCGTTTCAATAGCCGGATTCTACCTGTCCGTTTGCGGTCGGAACACTCGGCAAGGAAGGGAGTACGGCTGGTTCTCCGGGAACAGCGCCTGAAACGATAACAGAACTCGAATCACTATTTGTTGATTCAGCATCCTCTCGCAGAAGCTCTGCGGCCGGCAAACGCCGGAGTAAGACCCAAGCGGTCGGCGCCAAGACGAGTGCCATTCCCAGCATGGTCCAGGTTGAAAAGGATCGCCCCAAGAATATCACCTCCATCAAAGCAGCCATTCCCACTTGCGAGAGATTCACTACCGAGACGCGCGCGGGAGGGCCGGCCGCAAACGCTTTGGTCAGCATGATTTGCCCTGCCGTTGCTGCCGTGGCGAGCGCTGCCAGCAATACCCAGGTGAGCGGCACCGTCGGGATACCGCCCCCTTGTTCCAACGGGAAGACCACTGCCGCTGCACCACAAAACACTAACGAAACACCCGAAAAATGTGCGACGACCGCCCGCGAATCCAGGCCGTGGAGCTGATGCAGGCCGATCAGTGCAATCGCGCTCGTAAAGGAACTAAGCACGCAGGCCGCTAGTGCCAGCCCTCCTTCGGCAAAATGGGGCTGTTGCACCATGATCACCCCAATCACCCCAATGCAGGCAGCAATCCAGGTGTCGGCGGCGGGCTTAGTGCCCAGCAGCGGCCAAGAAAGGAGGGCTACCCAAAGAGGAAAAATATTGGTCACGGTCAGCACGACAGACACCGGAAGATGTGTCATGGCATAGAAGTTGGCGACGAGGCTGATGCTCCCCGCGATACTTCGCATCCACAGCTTTCCGGGCCTGAAGAAAACGAGCCGCGCACCGGCGACAAGCGTCAGATTGATAGCCAGAATCAAGGCCACACCAGTGCGGGCGATGGCAATGAATTGCCAATCACAGTGTTGCCGCGTGACCCCCGTCAGGATGCTCATCACGGAGAACGCAGCCGCTCCCCCGAGCATCCACAGGTAGGGCGAAACGTCAGAAGTGCGCGGGGCAGGCAAGGTAAGCAGGTGCGGAAAGTGGGCGTTATGGCATTCCTATTCTAGTCCCTCTGGAAAATTAGTCAGTGCCGTGTGTCCCAGGTTTAAGAATCGTCCAGTGGTCCATTTGGCAGCGAAATCCTATATTTACCGTCAATGCTCACCACGTTGCGCGAACTTTCGTCGCCCGTGGAACATCTGCACAAGTAAGACCTGTGGGTCGACGAGCAGCTTTCAACGCGGAGAATCGCAGCATGGTGCGGGTCGGAATTTTGGGGGGCACCGGATACACGGCTTTGGAGTTAGCTAAACTGCTCCTGCGGCATCCAGATGCGCGCATCACCACACTGACGAGCAGGCAGGAAGGGCGGCCGGCCGTCGCCAGCGTTCATCCCATTCTGCGCGGCCGGCTCGAACTGTTCCTGGAAGACCTGACTGCGGAGCAAGTGGCCGAGCGCTGTGACTGCGTCTTTAGTTGCCTACCACATGCTGCTTCGGCCGACTGGTGCCGGCAGTTGCTCGCGTTCGGCAAGCGAGTGATCGACTTCAGCGCTGATTATCGGCTGGACGATCACGAGACGTATCGCAAATGGTACGAGCATGAACATCCCGACGCAGAACGACTCGGCACCACTCCCTATGGCTTGCCTGAGTTGTTTCGCTCGCAGATTGTGGGGTCGCAATTGATCGCAAATCCTGGTTGCTATCCGACATCTGCGATTTTGCCTCTCGCGCCGTTGCTGAAACAAAAATTGATCGAGTCGACGGACATTATTGTCGACTCAAAGAGCGGAGTTTCAGGAGCAGGGCGAACACCGAAGCTCAACACACTCTATCCAGAATGCAACGAAAGCATCTCCGCGTATAGTGTTGGGAAACATCGTCATCAGCCGGAGATCGAACAGATTTTAGGGCGAGCAACGGGACAAACGCCGGAAGTCATTTTCACCCCGCACCTGACTCCGATGGATCGTGGCATCTTAAGTGCGATCTATGCTCGCCCGACACGCCCCGTGACCCAAAGTGAAGTCCTGGAACTGCTCACTGAAAGCTACCGCGGTGAGCCCTTCATTCGCGTCTCGACCGATCTGCCAGGGACGAAGCAAGTGAGCCACACCAATTTTGTCGACATCACGGCCCGCATCGTTCGCGGGCGCATCGTGTTGCTCAGTGCCGAAGACAATCTCATTAAAGGTGCGTCGGGGGCGGCGGTGCAGAATTTCAATTTGCTGTACGGCTTTCCCGAAACCACCGCTTTGCTTTAACGTCGCATCCGGACATTCTCCCAGGTAATCATTTCCATGAGCGAGTCGCTCCCCCTTGGCTTTCATTTCGCTGGCGTTCACTGCGGCATCAAGCGAAACCCAATTAAGCTTGATTTGACATTAGTTCACGCACCTGAAGGCGCGGTTGCCGCGGGCGTCTATACGCAGAATCTTGTCTGCGCCGCTCCGGTCCTGCTGGATCGGCAGCGAACGCCCTCAGCAGCGATCAAGGGCGTGGTCGTCAATTCAGGGAACGCGAATGCCTGCACCGGCGAACGAGGCTGGAACGATGCCGTTCGCATGGGGGAACTGATGGCAAACGCAATCGGCGCAGAGGATCAACAAATTTTAGTAATGTCGACCGGCGTGATTGGCCATTTCCTCCCGATGGAAAAGATCGCGGCAGGAATTAAGTCCGCAGCCCTGGAACTGAGGTCTGGCGATGAAGCATTCGCCGCGGCGTCACGCGGAATTTTGACGACCGACAAAGGGCCTAAGGTTACGCAGCGTACGTATCAGATTGGTGGTCGCACCATTCGACTCGCCGGCATGTGCAAAGGGGCGGGGATGATCGGCCCAAACATGGCAACGATGCTCGGCATGATGCTGACGGACGCCCCATTGACCGTGGAAGCGGCACAAGCCTGTTTGCGCGAAGCAGCCGAAGTGAGCTTCAACTGCATCAGCGTGGAAGGGCATATGAGCACGAACGACACCCTGCTGCTCTTGGCCAGCGCAAAAGCCGGAGGGGAACCTTTGAGCGGTCAGGACCTGGCTGATTTTCAAGCCTGCTTGAACGCAACTTGTATCGAACTTGCCAAGCAGATTCCTGACGATGGCGAGGGCGCAACTCATTTGATCGAGATTGAGGTCATTGGTTGTCGCACAACCAAAGAAGCCCGACAAATCGCGCAAACGATTGCCAATAGTGCGCTTGTTAAGACGGCGATCACGGGGGGCGATCCCAACTGGGGACGAATCGTTTCTGCCGCCGGTTATGCGGGAGTTCCTTTTGATCCGGCCGGCGTTGACCTGACAGTGAACGGGCATTTGCTCTATGAACGGGGCGCTCCCCTGCCGTTCGAGGCCGCCACCGTTTCGCAATCCATCAAAGCAACTCGTGAGACAAAACTAGTTCTCCGGTTACGCGAAGGGGATGCATCGATTCGCTTCTGGACCAGTGACTTGACCGTTGACTACGTCCGTTTTAACGCCGATTACACCACTTGATCCTATCCCCCACTACGCACATCCTCAGATTTCCCATGCTCAGCGACATCTTTAGTCTGCATTCTCTGATCGGCCTGTTGGCACTCACCGCGATGGAGATCGTGCTGGGGATCGACAATATCGTCTTTATCACAGTGTCGGCCAGCAAGCTTCCTGCCGCGCAACAAGCTTCCGCTCGCAAATTGGGGCTGGCGTTGGCAATGGTGATGCGTATCGTATTGCTCTTTGCGATCACATGGATCGTCGGCATGAAGGAACCACTCTTTGCGCTTACTACGTTTGGCATCGAACCTGAATGGCTGCAGAAACTCGGTATGAGCCATGAAACTGCCGAGGAAGTCAACAACGTATCGATTCGCGACTTAATTATGATTGCTGGGGGCCTGTTTCTGATTCAAAGCGCGGTGCGCGAGATTCACGAAAAGGTTGAAGGGCACTCGGAAGGGATGGCTCCTGTTAAGCGCTCGTATGCGGGCGTAATCGCGCAGATCATTCTGTTCGACATCATCTTTTCGATCGACTCTGTCATTACCGCTGTTGGTATGTCACGACAGATTTGGGTGATGGTTGCGGCCGTAGTCATCTCGGTCGGCGTCATGCTGGTCTTTGCTGAAACCGTCGCGAATTTTGTCGAGCGACATCCCACGGTCAAGATGTTGGCCCTCAGCTTCTTGTTGTTAATCGGAGTGATGCTTTTTGCTGAAGGGATTGGAACAGAGATCGACAAGGCCTACATCTACTTCGCGATGGCGTTCTCCCTGCTGGTTGAGTTTTTGAACCTCCGCAGGACAAGAAAAAGGCAGGCTGCCGTCCATGCGGCATGATTTTGACTCCTCACGAGCCTGCTTTCGCTAGCACATTCGGCGAATGCGGAAGAACGCATAAAACGAATTCAAGCGCTTCGCTGCGCCTGGCCGATGTTTTAAGTACAACACCACCGGGAGGGCGGAACGGCTTCGGCTGTTCCGTTTCAGGATAGAGGTCATGGTACGACGACGGAGCGACGTGCCATGACCTTTTTTATTTCTTGACCGGCTTCTGTCGCTCGCCGCCCTTTTCTTGTTGCGCCGGCTGCTGAATCAACCACTGGCTGAGCTTGTTTAGATTCCGGCAGAACACTTCGCTGGCTAGATACTGCTGACCCGCTTTGAACTTCGGCTGGCCGGCCAGATTCTCGCCGTTGTCCGTAGTAAGCCAACGCCCTTGATCATCCAGGGTCGCTAGAATTTTGGCGACCTCCGCTGCATTCGCGTTTGGCATTTTGCGAGCTGCGCCGGGTACGGCTACCGTGCTGAGCTTGCCAGCCTTGATGACGTCATATTTCTTCTCCAGGCGAGCGACGCCACTCTTGGTCTTGAATCCATAGTGCGTCGGCAGATCGTTGTCTTCGTAGGTTAGATCGTAGTTGCGAGTCATATACAGCGGCTGGTTTGTTTTGAGTTCGTAGAATCTTGCCAACCGGCCATCGGACAATTCCGACTTCTTCAGATACGCGAGCGCCGCTGGAATCGGCTTCAGATACTTTTCGTTTCCAGTATGAACGGCGATTGTCATGAGCGTTTCAATGGCGTCTTCTGATTCGCGACCCGAAATCGCGGCAGGCTCGAACTTGCGTGCCCAGGCCGGCTGCATCTCGAAGTTGTATTGTTGAGCCCATGCAGGCTGAGGCTCTGGCATCTGAGCCAGAATCAAGAAGTCACCAAGCTTTAACAGCGATTCACGAAACTGGCCTCCGTACGCTTCGGCCTGAATCAGAATACGGGCTACATCGCCGCACAGACCGTCGTTGAGCGTGTACAGATTCCAATACTCTTTGATCCGGTTCTCCGTCCGCCAATCGTAGTCAGGGTAATTGGCCCGCAGAGTTATCTTTCGGTCAACGGGCCCACTCCAAACCTGAGGGAAGCCTCCGTTGGGATACTGAGCTTCCAAGAGCGATTTCAGGGCGAACGAAGTGGCTTCATGAACTTGCTTCTGTTCAAACTTATGAAGAGTGTCATAGCGCATCAGAAACGACAAGGCTGCTTGCGTTGCGTTGTCGTCGAGAGTCGAGTTGTTCTTCCCTTTCGGGTTCCCTAGGCCGCTGCGAAACAGTCCGCATTCCTTACTGGCGGGATCGAAGTCGATTTTGTTGGGCCAACCACCTGATTGAAGTTGCCCCCCGAGTAAAGCCTCTGCCGTGTCGTCGGCAGCATCGAGAAAGTATGGGTCCTGGGTAGCTTCATAGGCATTGAGGTACGCTTCACCAACCGTGGGAGTTCCCGGCGGTTGGACCCAGATTTGAGTCGCAGACGCTACCCCTTCGCCCCACCGTTGCTGCAAGTCTGCGGAGTAGTAGTAGACGTAGCCGCCGCGTAACGCAACGCGTTCGCGGTAGTAGCTCGCTGCCTTCTTGAGTGCCGCGGCAACGGCCTCCCGAGTGACTGGCGGCGGGGGATCTGCCGCAGATCCCGTTTGAACTAAGAAAAACAGCAGCAGACTTAAGCCGCAAAGAAAGTTCTTCATGCCCCCTCCGAAACCGTCAAAAGTTCGTTAGCGCAGGCTTGCGACCGCCAACTCAGCCAACCACAATAGCACAACCTTCATATCTCTCCACCCTTTTTCCTACCTGCCGATGCCATCCCTACTTCGTTCCTTCGCTATCTCTCTTTGGGTGATCCTCGCAACGGTTGCTGCCCAGGCCGACGATAAACCCAAAGCGGCTGTCGCCAAAAAGCCGAACCCAAAGCTGACGTTTACCGACCCGCTGGCTGCAGACGCGGATTTCGCCATTCAAGGGGAGTACGTGGGCCGGGCTGCTTTACCCGGACTGGGTTCCAGACTGGTCGGCCTGCAAGTGATTGCCTTGGGCGAAGGCAAATTCAACGGCGTGCTTTATCGCGGCGGCCTTCCGGGCGCGGGCTGGGATCGCAGTGAGCGAATTGAGCTCGATGGCCAAACGCTGTCGTACGGCACGCAACTGGTGGGCTACGTGGGAAGCATTTTGATCAACGGTTCGACTGCGACGTTCTACAACGCCGAAGGAAATGTCGCGGGGCATCTCCAGCGAACGTTCCGCGTGAGTCCCACGATGGGGGCTCATCCTCCCAGCAACGCGACCGTCTTATTTAGCGAGCATACGAAAGAACTGGATCAATTCACGAACGCGAAACTAACCAAGGAAGGCTATCTGCATTCGGGCACGATGACCAAGATGCCGGTTGGTGACTTTCGTTTGCATGCTGAATTTCGCACGCCCTATATGCCCAATGCCCGCGGTCAAGCTCGCGGCAACAGTGGAATTTACATTCAGCAGCGCTACGAGATGCAAATTCTCGATTCCTTCGGCCTGGAAGGAATCGAAAACGAATGCGGGGCCGTTTATCGGCAGACAAGACCCGATTTGAACATGTGCTTGCCTCCCCTCGCGTGGCAAACTTACGATTTGTATTTCACGGCCCCACGCTGGTCCGAGGATGGCAAAACAAAAACTGCCAATGCTCGCATTACGCTGTTTCACAACGGTGTGGCTGTGCACTATCGTCGCGAACTACCAACCAAAACAGGAGCGGGAAAAGCCGAAGGGCCGCAAGAGTTCCCGATCAACATTCAAGACCACGGCAATCCCGTGGCCCTGCGAAATGTTTGGATCGTGCTGGGTGAAGGGAACGAGCCCAGCGTAGCTTGTCAGCCGACTGTCTCGAACTGTCCTACCACTTGTGTCCGAAGTTCACGCATTCGCGGTCGCTAAGCTGCCGACCGGCGGTCTGGCATTCAAGCCACCTTCCGTTTGTCCGTCTCGTACAAGTACGGATTTAACGTCGGGTCGTTGTACATTTTCAGTTGGCGGTACGTCTTGTGCCGCTTGCGACCAGCGTACAGATCGTTCGCCAGTTGCTGCGCTGCTTCGGTCAGATCCGCCAGTTGTGCTTGAGCAATCTCGACTTTCAAGCCAACCTTTTGGAGATGCTCGTCGTCGACATCGGTCCGTTCAAGCTGCTCTTCCAGGTGGTAGATTCGCAACGCCAGGATCGACAAACGATCAATCGTACTTCCCAGCGTTTCCGTATTCATCGGAGCATTCGCCAGGGGAGTAATGTTGCGGCTGCGCAGATCAGCGGTCAACCAATCGTCGACGCGTTCGATCCAATCGTTGCGTTGCTGGTTATAGCCATCGATCGCACGCTTGACGGCCGCAATTTTCTCGGCCGTTACGTCGCGACTGCGAGCGATATCTTCCTCATGCCAGAGCAGGAAGTTGTACGAACACTGCTGACAAACGACTCTTTGAAATCCTTCGTACATATTGTCCACCGGAATGCGGTGCCAGCGAGCAATGACCTCCTGGTGCAAACTGGTGATGACGTGCAGATCGATCATGTTCCGGTTTCCTCTGAATTCAACGACAAACGCGGCTCCCACAGCGACAGGGCTTCGCTCTTAGGGCGCGGAGTGTAGCGAGAACCTTGCTTCGCGAGCAAGGCGAATTAGAGAAGCTGGGATAAGCAAGTGTCGATTCCAACCGACACAACCCATCACCTGCTGGCAAACTACTTCAGTACCGCTTGCAGTGCTTCTTGGGCTCGTTCGTGCCCTTGGTCAGCAGCCCGCTGATACCACCTAATGGCGGCATCGCGATCTTCCGGCACTCCAATGCCAAAATCGTAGTTCATGCCGACCGCATATTGGGCGTCCGGCAAACCGAGCTCGGCAGCCTGACGATACAGCCTTGTCGCGGCGTCATAATCTTGAGGGACCGTGATTGCATACGCATGAAATGTCGCCAATGCTAGCAATGCCTCGGGAAACGATTGATTCGCCGCCAGGCTATACATGCGAAACGCCGCCTGGCTGTCTTGCTCCACGCCGAAGCCGTTCTCCAGGCACCATCCAAGCCGATACTGGGCGGCCGCATCCCCTTGCTCGGCCCTCTGACGCAGGTCCGCGACTTCTTGCTGCGCTTCCGGCGATTGGTAATTTTGATTCGCTGAGTCACTCTCGCGGCGAAATGCTTGCAGTGCCTCCTGTTTGGTATCTAACACGGCGGCCAGCTTGTCGAACCAGATAATCCGCATCACGTCGCGAATGGCGGAATTGGGGCGGCAGAACTTGATCGACACCCCAGCGGACTTGCTCCGCTGAACCATCTGAATCAACTGTCCCAGCATCTCCGAGGTCAAAAACGCTGCATCGTGCAGATCGACCAGGATGTTCCGGGTGCGGCTCTGGCGCAAGGTCAAAGCCAACTCTTCGTGCATCCCGCGCATCACCTCATAATTTCCCAAATCCTTGTCCGAGATTCGAATGATCGTCACCGAATCACGAGGATCGATCACAAAACGTTCCACAGTTGCTCTCCCATCCTTTTGCACGAACACAAGCTAGAGTCGAATCTTCACAGCAAGAACGCGACGAGCCCGGTATTCACGCTTGCTCCTGGCAAAAAACTTGCACCTTTTCGACTTCACTCGGCATCCCTACCGGACTTTGATTCATTCGCGCACCTAACTCTGCACAATTCTAGAAACGCTTCCACTGGAGAAAGTACCTACCCAAACTTCTCCCAAATATCCGCAAACTAAAACGGAAAACGACTGTCAATTTCTTCCTGCGACAGTTCCACCAGGAACTTGCCGAGCCGTTCGACGAGGAGTTTCATCATCCGCTCGGCTTTTTCGCCATTTGCCGCATGCGGGTATCCCGAGCCGCTGTTGGTCGTCAACAGATGCCAAGGACGGGTGATCGAGACCCAGCCGCGATTGACGGCTTCGAACCGAGTTTTGCTGACCTTCCCGTCATCCGCCTGCAGCGACCCATCCGGTCGACGTGCAACCAGGTGGGGCAAGTAATTCAGAATGAACGAAGTCTCCATTTCTCCGGCATGGTCCTCGGCATGTTCAAAAATCTCGGACCACACATCGTTGATCACATGGAACCAGTTGCACAGAAAAATCTGCGAGCTAGTGGCACCATAAAGTTCTCGCAGCAGCGGCTTCATTTCATTCCCGCCATGGCTGTTTAGCAAGACGACCTTGCGCACACCACTTTGAGCCAGCGATTCGACTAAGTCAGTGACGATGCGGAACAAGGTCGAGGGATTCACATTCATCGCCAACGGAAATTCCCGCATGTTGGTCTCGGTGCCGTACGGAATCGTCGGCAACAGCACGACTTTGGCACCTTGCGCATGAGCGGCCTCGCAAATCTTCTCGCCAACGATGGTCCCTTCGTACCAGTCCGTTCCGTATGGCAGATGCAGATTGTGCGGCTCAGTAGCTCCCAGCGGTAGCACCGCCACTTGATAAGGATTCTGCTTGACGTATTCGTAGGTGACTTCCGCCAGAATGTAGGGCCGCATGAGAGACTCCTAGGATGTTGTTGCGGAGCAGCCAAGTTTACCACATTGGCGGGCCCTCTTTTCATTCATCGCTACCAATCCTCTGGCGCAACTTCATACGGGTCGTCAGCAACCAAATGCTCTGCGTGACGCTGAAGTTTTTCCAGAACCGGCAAATGCCGCTGCTCAAGCTTCGCTCCATCGACTTTTCCCAAGACGCTCAAGGCCTGCTTGCCCAGTTTTTTCTTCTCGATCAACTGTTGGGCAAGTGCCAACCGCATCGGCCCATCCCGCTCCGGATACTTTCGCAGGAAGGTCACCATCAGCGAGATGGTTTCGTCGACCATCCCCAGCTTTCGCAGCGCCGCGATCAAGCCCTGCAAATCATTTTCCGGCAATTGAAAGCCAGGGAATTGATTCAACCCGCGTTTGTAGGCAGCGTAGGCAGCGATGCGTTCTTCAGCAGCCAGATGCGTTCGAATGGATTCAAGTAACTGATTCTGTGCCTGCTGCTGTCGTGCCTTCCCTTCGGAAGACTGTATGTATTCCAGATCGAGTTCTGCCCGACTTTTCAAGTGTTGACCCGCGCGCACCGAAAAGATGTCCCAGTTCTCGCAATCGACGAGGTTCATCCGCAGCATCGCGATGCCAACCACCGCTCCCGCTGCGGCTCCCAAGAGATGCAAGATCTCGCTGCACATAGCCGTTGCAGAGGAACTGGCGGTCGATACATGCAGAGCCCCAAAGGCAAGTTGCATGCACAAATAAAACCCAACGAAGAAGCTCACCGTGACCTCGAAGAACATTCCAGTTGAAGCAGCCATGATGCGACTCCAACCGACATACGCCAGTTGAACGTTATTGGCCGGGGCCCAGATCAGGGCGATCGCCATCAGGCCGAAAATCGCACCCGAGGCACCCAGAGAGCCCCCTTTGTCAGCAAAGATCATCAGCATCTGTTCCACGCCGCACTGGGCAAAACCGATCGCGTTGTATACGAGCAGAAACTTCCACCAACCGAGCTTTCCTTCCACGATCATGCCGAACACGTACAGAAAGATCATGTTGCCGATCAGATGCATGAAGTCTGCGTGCAAATAGACGGATGTAATCCAAGTGATCGGATTGAAATTGCCGAACGTGAGAACCGTCCAGGACAGAATAAAGTCCCGCGTCTCCTCCGGCAGCAAGGCGAGCCCAACGTGAATCAACACGTTCAAGGCGATCACCACTCCCGTAGCGATCGGCCAATGATAAATGGGTGCGTCAGTGGAGTAAGGAATAAACATGATTGCTTCGCCTAGGTCGCGCTCAGGTGGCCGGTCGGCGAGTGAAGCGAGCCCCCAGCCTACTATTCCATGCCTAATGCCCGTCCCGCCTACTTCGCGTCCTCCAATTCCAACCGTTCACCCACCGCAATCTTCGCTCCCGTATTCGTTAATTCTGTCACCGTATTCAACGCCGCCCGATAAAAATGATTGAACCGGCTGCGGTCCGCCCACGCCGGCAACGTTGCTTCGCGGCGACGTGCGAATTCTAGTTGAAATCTCTTCCAAACATCTCCCGTTTTCGGATCGCGTGTGGGCACCGCACATCGCTGACAAGGATTGATCCCGGCAAAAGCCACATCGCCAATACGAAACGGAACGCGCGTGCCGGACGGACCGAAAAGTTGATCTTCACCAAACGCGTGGAGGCCATCAATGACAAGATTCGCCCGCAGCCGCCGCTGAAGGTCCTCCGCAGAAAGTTCTGGAAACCAGGAAGCAATCTCCACGAGACTCGCCCGGCTGATCAAGGTTGGGCCCGGCGAATCAAGATCGTCGGGAAAGCCGACCTGAGATTCTTCTCGCACTTCGATCGGTTGGCCAAAAAAGCCCGTCAACCATTGTGCGAAACCAGTCAAGTCTGCGAGTGGAAAGGTTGCCGCTAACTGTCCGGCTGCTGATAGGGTGACCGTCGAAAAGTCGGCCGCAAACGTACTGCGAATCTGATGAATTCTTGGCTCGCGCTTCGCATTCACCACCGCGCCATTCTCTGCAAACAGCCCCCAGCGCCGATCAAAAGCCAGACTCCCTCCCGGTGCGAAGCCGGATTGCTGCACGCGTACTCCGTCGAGCGACTTGATCGGATAGATCCAAATTTCTGACAAGGTCGGAGCACTCATGGTTTGCTCCTCTTCACTTTGATCGCTTTGATAACTCGCATCTGGCAGGATCGACAAAAGAACGTTGCCCGCTGGGCCTGTACGATTCGCTCGACAACACCCGCCAAACAACTGGGGCAGGTATCGCCTGCACGATCGTAAACTCGATGATGATTCTGATAGCCGCCGGCCTTGTTGAGTGCGTTGCGATACGTGCCATCGCTGAGGGTCGAGCCCTCGTAACGAATGGCAAGGAGCAACACGTTCCGCATCTGCCGGTGAATTTCTGCCCACTGTTCGGGGCGCAAGCGATGGCAGCGCGCTTGCGGATGAACCTTGGCCAGATGCAAAATTTCGGACGCATACAAATTACCGACACCAGCCACCGCACGTTGATCGAGCAGCGCGACTTTTATTTCGCGTCGACTATTTTTCATTCGTTCGCGAAGTTCTTCAGCAGATAGCGCGAGCGCATCGGGCCCGAGTCGATCGCTGCCCAGTTCCTCCGCCAACTCTTCGGCAGAGAGCAGTCGCACGTTTCCCAATCCGCGGCGATCCCAATACCAAATGCTTTCGAGCGGCCCGCCAGTCAGGTCGAGCCGCAGCCGCAAATGCTCCTTGGTCGGCGGATCGGTTACCAGCACCAGCCCCGTCATTCGCGGCTCGAAGATCAAAGCGTCTTGCCGATCATTCCGCACCACAACTCGCTTCCCCAATCGTTCGACGGCCGTGATCGTCGTTCCCTTCAGTCGCCTGCGAAGTTGGGCGATCTCGGGGCGGAGGGCGATCGGCTTGCGGGCACATTTCAGGCGCACAATATCCTCCACCCGGCTGCCAACGGCGGCCAGGATTCCGCGACGCATCGTTTCGACTTCCGGAAGTTCAGGCATGGCAACGGCGAGGGGAATGGGTCCAAAATGGTCGTCGGTCGTTCAAACGGCAGTGAGTGCTAGCATCCGTTTTGGAAACTGTTTCCAGCACCCTTCGAACTACATCAAGTACTGTCTTATCAATCACTTACGCCCGAAAGCTCGTTACTGGCTGTTAGCGACTCTTTCGGGTGGTTTGGTCCATGCTAGCACCGCTTCCCTGCCGGCGCATGAATTGCAACCCAAGGCAGTGCTGTATCTCAATTTCTAATCGCAAGGAGCGTTCAAATGGTATCTCGCAAAGCAAAAATCGCTAAGCCGGCAAAAACCTCCAAACTCAAGGGGAGCCAGCCCGGAGCCAAAACCGCGGCCAAGCAGCAGCGACTAAAAACGGCCGGCACGACAACCCGAGTGAAGGGGCACGTTGTCGCCAGCAACGCGCGCAATCAAGCGAAGCCGGAAAGTTAACGCGAGCGTTCGCTGTGCGTGTTCGCGCAGATCGCACTCCAACCATGGGACTGGTCGGCCAAACCGCAATTCTCCGCGACGATTGATGATCTGACAAGTATTTCTCAACGAATACTTGATGAAACTACGGCGTGGGCGAAGTCAGCTGCGCCAGCAGGCGGACCATTTCCAGCGCGGCCTCAGCACATTCGATCCCCTTATTTCCCACATTGCCCCCCGCTCGATGCAGGGCCTGTTCGAGCGAATTGACGGTCAGCACCCCAAACAAAACGGGAATGCCGGTCGACAAGGAAAGTTGCCCCAAGCTGAGGCTGACCTGGCGGTTGATGTGTTGGTCGTGCGTCGTTTCGCCCCGGATCACCGCCCCCAGACACAGCACGGCCAAATAATTTCTGCTCGTGGCGAAGTGCTGTGCGATCAGTGGAATTTCCCAAGCGCCGGGCACCCACGCGATATCGATATCTGCCGCGGCGACACCGGCCGCATTAAGCGTTTGCTGGGCCCCGGCCAGCAGTTTTCCGGTGATGTGCTCGTTGTAACGTGAGACGACGATCGCGTAGCGACCTGGGATGGTGGGACCGGATTGGGCGTTGAATTTGGTCATTATTGCTGAGCGACTCTGCTCTTCAAATGGTGGTTTGCAAATCTGTCGCTTTACTCTCGACTTCGCCAGTAACCTGTCCGCCGACTGGTGTGAGCGATGGCGATTACGAACGGTGTTTCATCTTCTTTCAGTCGAAACACAACGACGTAGGGGAAGCCGAAGATGAGGGCATAGCGAAAGGGTCCGGTGCTTATGGCGAATTGCCGGGGAGTAGATTCGACCCGGACAATTGTCTTTCCCATCTGCGCGTGAAAACGTTCGCCTGCCTGCCGCGATCGATCGGCATACCAGCGTTGCACTCCGCGAGCTTCCGCGATCGGCTTCGTGTGAAACTCAATCACGAGTTTAGATCATCCGCCAACTGCTGCCGGACCACATCCCACGGCACTCCCGGGGCGCCGTCATTGAACCGGCGTTCCAGCTCTGCCTCGAAATCAGGATCGTCAAGCGATAGTCCTGGCGGCGAACCTTCGACAGAATCCATTAGCTGCGTGGCCAACAAAATACGGTCCGACTCAGGGAGCAACAAGGCGGTTTTCAAGAGGTCGCTTTGCATAGGACACGCGTGGGGAATGGTGGGAAGAACAATTGGTTACTTCCGATTCTACCAGAGTAGGACGGCAAAACCAAAATGCCAAAACTTCCCATTACGAAGCTTCCTACATCCTCATTTCCTGCCGATCTCGGATTTCGTGCTTCAAACTTACCCTAAATATCCTTCATCTTCGGCTCAAGGTAAGCCACAGTGCTTCCCATGCTGGCCAGGTGCGGATAGTCCTCTTCGGGAATTTGAATGCGGTGCCGCTTGCGCAGTTCCATCACGATGTCCAAAAAGTCCATGCTGTCCAGTTCGAGTTGCTCGCGGAACGGCTTGGCATCGTCCAGGTTCGACAGGTCTTCATCGGGGGCGATGTTTTCGAGGATTTCGAGAATCAATGCGCGAATTTCAGGAGGGGTCATGATTGGTTGCAGGAAAGTTGTGATCGGGACGGAATCAATTCTACAGGCGCGATGTGCAAATCGCGGCCCAAATTTTAAGTCGGCGTCTTCCATTTGCGGATGATGACGACCGAGTTGATTCCGAGCATTCCAAATGAATTATTGAGGATCGTCTCGACTTCGCCCAGGGGTTTGGGCTGGTTCAGCACCAAATTTGGGAGGGCGCAGTCTGGGTCGAGATCGTCGACATTGATCGTGGCGTGACAAATGCCGTCGTCAAAAGCGGGCAAATTGCCTGCCAATTCTAATGCACCGGCTGCACCCATCGCATGGCCGAAAAAGCTCTTGCCGTTGTTGAAGTGGGTGCGAGTCGACTCCGCAAAAACCTTGCGCAGCGCCTCGCATTCCTGCGTATCTCCTTGGCCGGTGCCGGTCGCATGCGTGCTGACAATATCGATGTCTTGCGGCGTAAGCCCGGCCCGCTTCAACGCCAGTTGCACGCACTGAGCCTGCCGTTCGGGATTGGGCAATACGAAGTCGGTGGCATCGGTATTGATCGCGTAGCCGGCCAATTCGCCGTAGATTCTCGCCCCGCGAGCCTTCGCATCGCTCAACCGTTCGAGGACATAGATACAGCCCCCTTCGGCCACGACGATGCCGTTGCGGTCCTTGTCGAACGGTCGGGAAGCTTTCGTTGGATCATCGTGCGAAGCCAACGCCCCTTGGCTTTTAAAGCTCGCAAAAATGCCAAAGGTATGAATGCTCTCCGAAACGCCCCCCGCTAAGGCCAGATCGCAATCGCCGAGACGGAGCATCTGGGCCCCTTGGATTAGCCCCGCATTACCGGCGGCACAGGCGGCACCAATCGTGTAATGCGGGCCAGTGATCCCCAGGTTGAGCGCCGTTTCACCGGCCGGGTTGTTGGCAACGGTGCGTGGATTGTGGTGATGCGACCAAACGCTGGTGTCGTAGTCAAAACCTTTGATCAGGAAGATTTCGTTTTCGGTCTCGACGTTGCCATGCTCGGTCACGCCGATGTAAATGCCGACGGTCGATTTATCTCGCGCGGCCCAATCAATGCCGGCATCCTTGATCGCTTCGTTCGCACAGTAAATCCCCACGCTCCCCGCCCGTGTACCGCGGCGGATATCTTTTTTCGTCTGGTAGCGGAGGGTGTCAAAGTTACAGACCCCTGCCAGCGTTTCACCCACGTAGCGAATTTCATACTTCGTCACGCCACTTTTGCCGGCCAGGAGCGCAGCACGAAACTCCGGCAGATTGTTGCCGTTCGGAGCAGTCAAGCCGATGCCAGTGATTACGATCCGCTGCTCGTCGGGCAAAGGGGCAAGTTTCGAAGAGGTCATCCGTTCCGTGCGATCTTCGTGAGGAGTTCAAGGAAGAGGTCCACAAGTCAGCGTATCGGGGAGAAAACAGGCTGACAAGCGGCGGGAAATAGCCCGTTCTATGGCAACTTCCGCAACACAATTTAACCGAAACTTGCAGCCGCGATTAACCGCAGCTACTCCAAAACTGAAAAGTCGCTTAACGCCGCAAGCGACGTCGTTCACACCCAACCAATCAAGACATCGAAATGCGGGAATTGTCAAAAAGACTTAATTGATGAAATTGCAGTTAATTGCACCGCTGAAAGCCCATTTGCACTTGAGAGACTGTGGAGCGCGCTTATAACGGCACTCTCTCCTGACGTGCCGGCCTGGCATGTCGCAACGTCCCACCTTGGCAAACCCAACGCGTTATGAAAAAAGCTCGTGCAACAGGCTTTACACTTGTCGAACTCTTGGTGGTCATCGCCATCATCGGGATCCTGGTGGCCTTACTATTGCCAGCGGTTCAAGCGGCCCGCGAGTCAGCACGGCGCATGCAATGTGCCAACAACCTACGGCAGATTAGCCTGGCGTGTCTGATGCATGTCGACACGCATAACCACTTTCCCAGGGGCGTCTCCGACGGCCCCACGAAGACCTGTTGCGATGCAACGGATCGAACCGGGTGGAGTTGGGTCTACTACATCACTCCGTTCATTGAACAGAGCAGTACATTCGACAACCCCAACGACAGCCTCGTTAATGCGGCCTATTTCAGCACCTATTTCTGCCCTACCCGCCGCAAGCCTGGCAGATATGGCGGGTCTGGGCGGACAGATTACGCCGGGAGTGTGGGAAGCGATTTTGGCAAGTACGGAGAAGACGGCGTTTTTGTCCGTCAATGGAAGAAGTTGACGATGCCCGCTGGCACTCCGCCGGATCAAACGCGGCGTCTGGCCGATATCACAGATGGGACCTCAAACACGCTGCTCGCTTCGGAAAAACAACTGCATTGGTCGGTCTGGGGAACGGCTGGGGGCGACAACGAGCCGTGGAACAATCCGGGCTGGGATCAAGATGTCCTACGGGCTGGCGGCGAAACGCCGCAACCGGACAGACTCCATCCGGACGCCAGTAAAGCCACTTTTTGGTCCAGGCGCTTCGGTAGTTCGCATCCGACCGGACTGAACACCACCCGCGTAGATGGTTCGACCAGTTTCGTGCCGTTTACGGTCGATTCGACCCTGTGGCTCCGGTTTTCGACCATCAATGACGGGGTTGCGATCCCGGCCGATTTTTAGTGACCGATACCCTTCAGAAAGGACGAAAAATGCGACTACTAGCAATTGCGGCGTGCCTGGCAATCACGGGAGTTCTCGCCGGCTGCGGTGGCGAGCCTGACTCCACCCCCAATTCCCTGACTCCCGCGGAACAACAGCAAATGGATGAGGCTCGGGCAAAAGCAACGGCCGAAGAACAAGCCCAGGCCGAATCGGGCGAATAGCGAGACTTATTTGGAAGGAAGTTGGGCTCTGCTATTCGTGCTTGCTCCGCTTGACACCTGCCCCCAAACCGGTAATATCAGGGATTCCCAACGGCTCAAAAGCTACGGACTCATTGAAGCAAATGCCTACCATCAACCAACTTGTGCGAAAGCCTCGCCGTCAGAAGCGGGTTTTTAGTAAGTCCCCAGTGCTCGAAAAGAACCCTTTCAAGCAAGGGGTTTGCCTCCTCGTTCGCACGATGACCCCGAAAAAGCCGAACTCGGCTCTCCGGAAGATCGCTCGTGTGCGGTTGTCGACCGGTCGCGAAACGACCGTCTACATCCCAGGCGAAGGGCACAATTTGCAAGAGCACTCGATCGTGCTCGTCCGCGGTGGTCGTATTCGCGACTTACCCGGTGTGCGTTACCACGTCGTTCGCGGCTCTCGCGATACACTCGGCGTGAAGGATCGCAAGCAGTCCCGCAGCAAGTACGGGGCGAAGCAGTAAGTCTGTCGATAATACAAGTCGGCCGAACTGGGCCGACTCATTCCCAAAAACCGATTCCTGACCTCCGAACCCCGATCCCTGACTCATGGGCAAGATCACTGCTAGTGCGACGACCCTCAAGCCGGACCCCCGGTTTAATTCCACCCTCGTCAGCAAGTTCATCAACTGCTTGATGTACGACGGCGAGAAAAGTGTGGCCCAGAAGGTGTTTTACGACGCCCTGGAAGCGATTCACAGCAAGTTGCCGGATCGCGACATGCTCGAAGTCTTCACGACCGCTATCGAGAACGTGAAGCCCCACATCGAAGTTCGCAGCCGCCGCGTCGGTGGTGCTGCTTACCAGGTGCCGATGCAGGTCAATCGCAACCGTCAGCAGTCACTCGCGATTCGCTGGATTCTGGAATCGGTTCGTGGCAAGAAGGGACGCCCCACCGCTCAGAAGTTGGCCGACGAAATCCTCGCCGCCTACAATCGGGAAGGTGCTGCCGTCACCAAGCGGGAAAACGTTCACCGCATGGCCGATGCGAACAAGGCCTTCGCTCACTTCGCCTGGTAGTTTTGAAAGATATTATGAGCCGCGGTCGGACGTTTCGTTCCATCGCGGCTTTTTCGTGCGCTCAGAGGGGGTCAGGAATCAGAGGTCGGAGGTCGGGGAAGGCAGGAGGGGAGGCTATGAGCATTCGCAGTTACCAGGATTTGGAAGTCTGGCAGCAAGCGATTCGCCTGGTGACGGCCACGTACGCCGTAACCCAGCACTTTCCTAAACACGAAACCTACGGCCTCACTAGCCAGATTCAACGCGCGGCCATCTCCGTACCAGCGAACATCGCGGAAGGACACGAGCGGGATTACACCAAGGAATTTCTTCGACATCTATCCATTTCTGCCGGCTCCTTGGCTGAACTTGAAACTTTGCTAATCGTCGCGCGTGAATTGAAATATCTGGATACTCAACAATGTCAATCGCTGCTTGAAGAAGGCGGAATTCTCGGTCGCAGGCTGCGTGCCCTTCAACGCTCGTTGAAGAAACGCGTCCAAAACGACGACCCCTGATTCCCCTGCCTTCTCTCCGATCCCTGACCCCCGACCTCCGACCCCCTGCCCCCCCATGCCACGCAAAATCGCAGACCTTCGCAACATCGGTATCATCGCCCACATCGATGCCGGCAAGACCACCGTCACCGAACGGATGCTGTTTTACAGCGGCACGAAGCATCGGGTTGGCGAAGTCGATAAAGGAACCACCACCACCGATAGCGATGTCGAAGAGCAGGAGCGGGGCATCACCATTTATGCCGCGTGCGTGACGTTCGAATGGAAGAACGTGCACATCAACCTGCTCGATACGCCCGGGCACGTCGATTTCACGGCCGAGGTGGAACGCTGCCTGCGCGTGCTCGATGGGGCGGTCGTTGTTTTTTCCGCCCGCGAAGGGGTCGAAGCGCAAAGCGAAACCGTTTGGCGGCAGGCGAATAAATACAAGGTGCCGCGAATCGCGTTCATCAACAAACTCGACCGCGAAGGGGCCGATTTCGAGCGCGTCTTTGGCGAAATCGGCGATCGGCTCGGCGCGCATCCGGTGGCCGTACAAATTCCCGTCGGCCAAGGCCCCGCGCATGTGGCCGATCCGTTCAAAGGGGTGATCGACCTGGTCACCATGCAGATGTACACCTTCGGCGACACGCGCGACAGCCGCGATGTTTTGCCGCAAGAGATTCCCGAAGAACGCCAGCTTGAAGCGCAGGCCTGGCGGGAAACGCTGCTGGAAACGCTCTACAACTACAGCAACGAAATGATGGAACTGGGAATGGCCGAGCAGCCGATCCCAGTCGAACTCATCCGCCAGGCCATTCGTAAAGCGACCCTCGCCCACGAGATTCAGCCCGTCTTTTGCGGCTCCGCCCTCCACGGCATTGGCGTGCAACCGGTCCTCGATGGCGTCGAGTATTACTTGCCGAGCCCGCTCGATGTGCCACCGGTGGAAGGTGATAGCCTCGATAAAAAGAAGCCGGGGAAGATTCTCCGCCATGCCGATCCGGACGAACCTTTTTGTGGGCTGGTCTTCAAAGTGTTGCCTGCGAAGACGGGGGATATGCACTGGGTTCGCGTTTATTCCGGCACGCTGAAGCAGAACTCGCGGGCACTCAATCCAGGCAAAGACATCAAGGAAAACGTCGCCCAGCTGTGGCATATCCACGCGACGAAGAAAGAAGAGCAGGTCGAAAGCGTCGAGTGCGGCGACATCGTCGGCATCATCGGCCTGCGGCAATCGATCACCGGCGACACCATTTGCGACACGCGCGAGCCAATTCTCCTCGAAACCATTCAGTTCCCGGAAACGGTCATCTCGATGGCGGTCGAGCCGGAAAACAGCACCGAGCGGAAGAAGCTCAACGACACACTCGAACTACTCAAGCGGCAAGACCCCACGCTGCACGTCACCAGCGGCGATACGGGGCAAACGCTCCTCCGCGGCATGGGGGAACTGCATCTGGAAGTCATCAAGAACCGCTTGCTTCGCGACTTCGGGCTGAACATCAAATTTCATAAGCCGCAAGTCAGCTACCGCGAAACGATTGCCAAGGCAGTGGAAGTGGAAGGGGTTTGCAACCGGATGATCAACGGCGTGCAGTTGTTCGCCAAGCTGCGTATTCGCATGGAGCCGAACAATGTTGCCGCCCCGCCCGTGCTGGTGATGGTGAACATTCCCCCCGATTCCTTGCCCGGCGAATTCCTGGCTGCCGCGGTCGATGAACTCAAGTCGTGCGGCGAAGGGGGGGGGCGAATCGCAGGCTTCCCGCTGATGAAGTTGAAAGTGACGATCCTTGGCGGCGAATTCAATGCCGAGCAATCGGACGAGCGAGCCTTCAAAATGGCGGCCGGGGACGCGTTCAATCACGGCCTGGATGCCGGCGGCAAGGTGTTGCTGGAACCGATCATGAAGCTGGACATCATCACGCCGGAAGACTACCTCGGCGATTTCGTCGGCGACTTGCAGCAACGCCGCGCCACGATCGTGAAGACCGACAACCGCGGCGCGATGGTTTCGGTCGAAGCCCACGCTCCGCTGCGGGAACTGTTCGGCTACTCAAGCGCCATGCGGAGCTTGAGCCAGGGCCGCGCCGGCGCTTCGATGGAACCATTAGAATACGCCGCCGCCCCGCAGGATGTGATTAAGGCGTTTGAGTTGTAATCTGTACGATGGCCCTGCGAGGCCGTCGATTGTGCGAAGATCTGTTTAGAGCGGTAGCATTTGCGTGTCTCATACAACGGCTCCGTCAGCGAAAGGCTAACGAAATGAGTAGTTCCTCCTCCATGGACGACGATCTTCGCGCTGAATACGACGAATCCTTGTTCGCCAACGGCACGCGCGGAAAGCATGCAACCGCCTATCAAGCGGATACGAATCTGGTGCGGCTCGCGCCTTCCTTACCACCGTCTACTTTCGAAGAAGGCGACGGACCGGCTTGATTTGAATTGCCTCACGGCAACGGCGTCACATCTCACAGCCCAGGCTCGCGCAGCGCAGCCTGGGTTAAAGCCACGTCAACCAAGGTACGCCTGTGGGGTAAACGGTACGCATTTACGTCGCTACCCAGGGTGCGCTGCGCGACCTAACGCCTTCAGCGTTGAAGCTTGAGGCCGCACTGATGCCAACGCCTTTCGTACAATGGTTTATAAATACGCCAAAACATACTTTACATATAATCAATGAATGATTATCCATACATGATCTATCTGGCCGAAGGTGCGCGCATCGGCAGGGGCCAGAGGTAACCCTGCTCTTTGACAATTCAATCTTTCCCATCAGCCCGCAGCGGTCGGTCGTGCTTCGGCAGAGGTCGCAACGGACGTGCTAGCACTCCTTTCCAACCCCCTCACTTGAGGCACTAACAGCCAGCCACTCACTTCTTGCTGTAAAGCAATGCAAGACAAAGGTTTAGGGCGAATAGAAACACGCAAAACAGGTTTCCAAAACCACTCTTCTGGTGGATCATCTTGGAACGTCGACGGCAATTTCGTTGACGTTCCATTCGGCGCGATCTAACCTCAGCGTTGGCAGCGATTCGGCGGCCGCAACGAGCGGATCAAGCGGGATGCTGCCAGCCGATTTCACGAAAGGGTGACGTCATGTCCCAGCAGCAACGGTGGAAGCAGTGGTGGATCGGCTTATTCGCCAACCCTGGTGCGACGCGCAAACCCAAGCGCCAGCGCTTGTCGCTTGAAATCGAAACCTTGGAAACGCGGGTCACGCCGGCCGTGAATGTTTCGTTCACAAACGGCAATCTGTCGATTGTGGGGGACAATGCAGCCAACGCGATCACCCTCACGCGGGCACCTTCTGGCAAGTTGCTGGTGGGAGCCAATTCGGTGATCAATCGCACGGGGGGCGTTCCCACGATCAACAACGTGGCGAGCATCACCATCAACGGACTCGGCGGAAATGATGTGATCACGTTGAAGGAACCGGGCGGACCTTTGCCGCGTGTAACGATCCTCGGCGGGACCGGCAACGACACGATGCGCAGCGGCTCGGGGGCGGACATCATCAATAGCGGCCCAGGGAATGACAAAGTTTTCGGCGGCGCCGGAGACGATTCGATTCTCGGCGGAACGGGCAACGACATCCTCAGCGGCGATGCCGGGGATGATGCGGTGAACGGTCAGGCTGGGAACGACGTGTTGCGCGGCGGAACCGGCAGCGATCAGCTTTTCGGTGGACTGAACAACGATGTGATGTTTGGTCAGGCAGGAGATGACACGCTGAACGGCGACGAGGGTAACGACACCTTGAACGGCGAAGCCGGGGATGATGTTCTACTAGGGGGTGCTGGCAACGACAACCTTGTGGGTGGAGCAGGTGCAGACACGCAAACTGGAGGCACTGGCAATGATTCGTACATTTTTGATCCAGATGTGGCACTAGGGATCGATAGCCTGTTTGAAAATATTGGAGAAGGGATCGATGCGTTGAAGTTTGGAGGGGCCACCACAACGGCAGTCACGGTTGATTTGAGTCTGACGAACACTCAATTAGTGGCGGCAAATTTGTCACTCACGTTATCGGCCAACAACACTTTTGAAAACGGAGTTGGCGGGGCGCTGAACGACACGTTCGCCGGCAACACGCTTGTCAACACGTTCACCGGTGGGGCAGGAAAAGATACGTTCGTCCATCACGGCAGCGGCGATGGAATTGATGTGGTGACGGATATGTCGTCGACTCAGCAAGATCAGGTTTCGTTCGTGACGGGGGGAACTCTTTCGGCGGCGGACTTGACCATCGATGCAACCGCGAAAGAACTGCGCGATGTGGCGACCGGAACGTTTGGATTTAATTTCACCGCAGCAGTGCTCGCGGCCGCAACATCTTACGCCTTTGGAACCACCGATACCGCGACGCCGGGAAGCTTGTTTACCTTCACGGGGACGGGCGGATTCGGCTTGGGCAGCAACGCGGATGCCTTGGTGGCAAGTTACAACTCCAGCGGACAAACTATCGGTGGTGCCGATTTCCGACAGCGAATCATTGATTACAGCCCCAACGGCAACACGCTGGCCGGTCGCGATGGGAGCGATGTGCTGATCGCTGGCGATGGCAACGACACCCTCAACGGCGATCAAGGCTTTAATCCCGGCGGGAACGATACGCTCACGGGAGGTACGGGAGTCGATACGTTCCTCTTTGGTCGGGCGTTTACGGGGACCACTCCGCAGATGTTCGGCAATGACACCGTTACCGATTTCGCGGATGAAGATATTATCGACTTGCAGACCGGCCTGACCGTGTTTTCAGGCCTGGGCACAACGACCGTGACGATCCGCAGCGGGTCGACGAACTTTGGAACTATCTTCGCCAGCAATGGCCGTGTGTGGGTGGCGGGGGACTTTGTTTAAAAGACTTCGATCACAGTCCGAGTCGGGAGTGACTGCGGACTGGTGTGAATGGCGTTCCTGAGCTTACTTCAGAAAGAATAAGAACGTGATGCCCAGTAGCAGTGGTACCAGGACCACACCGCTGTAGAACATGTAGCCGAAGAAGCTGGGCATCTTCACGCCGTTCTCTTCCGCGATCGCCTTCACCATGAAGTTCGGCCCATTGCCGATGTAGGTGTTGGCTCCCATGAAGACGGCGGCACAGGAGATCGCTGCCAGGATTCCAGGACCACCGGGGGCCTGCAAGAACACTTCCAGTTGATCGGCAGGAATTGGGGGCGACATCTTGCCGCTGGCAGTGGCTGCGAAGGTGAGATACGTGGGTGCGTTATCCAAAAAGCTGGAGAGGATTCCGGTCGCCCAAAAGTATTGCCAATTGTCGGTGATTGGAATCTCTGCGCCACGAGCATTCAAGATTTGGATCGCGGGGGCCATGGTAATGAAGATGCCGACAAACAGCACGGCAACTTCGATGATCGGGGCAAAGGTAAAGTTGTTTGCAGTGCGATTTGCTGGGGCAGTGGTGAAGTAGGCGGCCAGTGCCAGTCCACCCATCAGGAGTTCCTTCACAAACGGCACTTCATGTTCGCCGCCGAAGTGAAAGACCTTCAATCCGGTTAGCACGATCACGGCCACGACACCTGCCAGGAACAGAAAATTCAGTCCGCCCAAAATGCGAACCGGTTCGTGTTCCATCACCTCTTCTAACTGTGAACCGGGACGTTCTCGCTCTTCACGATTGAACACTATTTCATCCCAAATATGGAAAATCACCAGCAGGCCGATGTTCATCACCAGCCAGTGCGGCCAGAGATTGATGAGGGTCCATTCAAAGGGAACTCCCTTCAAAAAGCCCAGGAACAACGGTGGATCGCCGAGGGGCGTGAGCAACCCGCCGCAATTAGAAACAATGAAGATGAAGAAGACGACGATATGGACCTTGTTCACTCGCGTTTTGTTGGCCCGCAGCAAGGGGCGAATGAGCAGCACGGAAGCACCCGTGGTTCCTACGATACTGGCAATAGCTGCGCCAATCGCCATCAAGGAAGTGTTGGCGAGGGGCGTTCCCGAGAGAGAGCCTTTGACATAGATTCCACCGCTAATCACATACAAAGCCGTCAACAGCATGATGAACGATACATATTCGAGCAGCACGTGCTGGATGACATGAAAGCCGGCCGAACCGTACATGCCGACCAGGATCAGCACCACGGGAAGCGCGAGGGCACCGGCCACTTTCGCCTTGTTTTCGTTATGTTCCCACCAGTGCCCGTGCACGAGGGGGAGAACTGCAATGCAGAGCAAAATGGCGACAAAGAAAATGGCGCTCCAGATCGGAAGCTTCTTCCCGAGATCCTCGTGACCGTCATGGCCGCCTGCTGCATGGGAATCATGCCCGTCAGCATGGTCCGCAGGTTCGTCACTATCGTGTTTGTGGTCGGCGGCGGCAGATTTTACTGTTCCCTCCGTCGTTTCGCCGGCGGCTGGTTCTGCGGCAGGGGACTCCACAACGGGTGCATCCTGGGCCGAAGCAAATTGGGGATTGAATCCGAGGGCCCAGAGGCTGCCAACCAAACAACCGATCCACAAGACGCGAGCCATCGTGCTTCCCTCTTCCAAAAGAGCCGTCGAAAACCAAGTCTGCCACATGGTTCGCGGGCTGCCCCGAAAACGTGCGAAATAATTCGCGCAGCAGTGTGCCGATCAAGATGCGTTCGATTGGAATTCGTCCCGGCTGGCGCCTGTTCCGCAGGGCATTGGCCGCACCTAGAGCAAAATCCTAGCAAACAGGCAAAAAGTAGGGAACCTCCCGGTATTGTCGAAGAGTGGATGTCCGGCGGCGAAATGTGAAGAACCGATCCAATCGATCAAGACCGCATGTCAGGCAGTTCTGCGGTCGCAGCGAAAGGGCCGGTGGTGTAAACTGCCTCGCGACGCGGGGAGCCCTTCTTTCTCGAGAACCTACCTATCGATGACGTCTGAACGCCTGGAGAATTTTGGTCGCAACTTGCAGTTCACCCCGCAGGTGATTTGCCGTCCCGCGACCGAAAGCGAGGTGCTGCAGGTTTTAGACGAGCATCGGGGGAAACGAATTCGGGCGATTGGCAGACTCCATTCCTGGAGCGCGGCCCCGCAAGCCGACGAAGTTCTGATTGATCTATCTAAACTGCGGCGGGTCGATGTGGAAGAAGATGGCGGCGTGATCGCCAACATTGGTGCCGGCTGCCAGATCAAACGCGTGTTGAACAAACTTGATCGTCGCAAGCTGACGTTGCCTGCGGTTGGGCTGATCTCCGAACAAACCATTGCCGGTGCGATCGCCACCGCAACGCATGGCTCTGGACGACATTCACTTTCGTACTACGTTCACTCGCTCCGCATTGCTTGCTACCATCCGGAAACTGGTTCGCCGACGATCCGCGTTCTCTACGGCGGCGAAGAAATGCAGGCGGCTCGATGCAGCCTGGGGTGCCTGGGAATTGTTCTTTCGGTCGAAATCAAACCCCGACCGCAGTACAACGTGGAGCAATGGTTCACGTGGCATCAGGATCTCGCTGAGGTTCTGGCTGCCGAAGCCGGTGCTCCCCTCATGCAGTTCTTTTACATACCGTGGAAGGATTGTTTTCTTGCCCAGCAACGCCGGGAAACGACCGCGCAGCGAAGCTGGTTCGTGACGCTGTTTCAAGCGTATTGGTTTCTGACGATCGATGTCGGCTTGCACTTTACGTTGTGTCTTTTGGCACAATTCATCCGATCCACCGCGTTGATCAAGTTTTTCTTTCGACGACTAGCCCCCCTGTTCCTGCCGCCGGCAGCCTTGCGCGTGGTTGGTAAATCGCAAAGCATGCTCATCATGGAGCACGAACTTTTCCGGCACATCGAGATTGAACTCTTTGTGAGAGAGTCGCAGTTGGCGGCAGCGCTGCAGTTCCTGCGTCAAACGATCCAAGCCTTTGATAGCGGCGATCGCGACCAAATTTCCGGCGACGCAAGGGACAGGCTTGGCAGCCTGTTCGATGACTTTTGGCTCGCCGAAGGTGAGAGGTACACGCACCACTATCCGGTCTGCGTGCGAAAGGTGCTGCCAGACGATGCGTTCTTGTCGATGTCGGGCGGTGGGGAAGAACCGTACTACGCTCTGAGCCTTATTTCCTACCAGCGGGCGAATGATCGGGCAGGCTTCCTCTGCTTCGCCCAGTTTTTGGCTCACAGCATGGCTCAGTTGTTCGACGCCCGGTGCCACTGGGGTAAAGTCAATCCGCAGACTGCCGAAGAGATCGCCCGCCTTTATCCACAATTGCCGCAGTTCCGCGAAGTCTGCCGGCGGTTTGATGCGGCAGGGGCGTTTCAGAATGACTGGACGGAACGGGTGGTGATGGGGAGCAAAACAAGCCAAGAGTCACTCCCTAACTAAGCTTTCACTTCACCCGACGTTGACGCAGTACCCACAGTCCCAGCACGGCAAACGCGGCCAAACTGCAACCGGCGAAAATCGTTCGCAATCGATCCCAGCTGCTTCCATCGCCCGTTTTTGGCTGGCTCTTCTTTGGATCATACTCTTCACCGGCAACCGTCGTTACAATCCCCTTTTCGGGATCGATCTTAGTGATGGTGAATTTTCGGCTTACGGCATTGCCGCGCAGTGTGATGTCAACCGTCGCTTTAGACCCGAAGAACAAACGGTGGCGTCCGGTGATCTTCTGGTCCTCAATCGCTCTAAACAACTCGTCATCCGTCGCGAACTTTTCGGCTTCCGCGACAGGAACAGCAGCGAGGCTGAGGTACTCGTACTTTCCTCCATTGGGAATACTAATCGGCTCTTGTGAACTCAGCTTTACCTTCCTGAATGTGTATTGCGGCGGCCCTGGCCCAACGCCATGTTCCAAAACAAAAACGTAGTCGCTGACATCCGCGTCCACGGCAAGTTGCACCGAGTTGGAAATCGAAACATACTTCTTTCCGCTTGGAGCCGGCGGTGTTGGCAAATCCGCAGAAGCAATCTCGGCAAAAACGGCCAGGAATCCAGCCACGGCGAGACATCGAAGCGAGAATTGCAAAATCATGGTCTGATCCTTCGCAGAGAGAAGCTTTGATTGCCGGCAATTTACCATGCCCGGCACGGGCGACGCCAATCCCCATGGTTTGCCTCGTTTTCGACTTTCCTATCAGCCGCTATCATGGGCGTCATCTCAGACTTCCCTAAACATAACCCTTCAGCATTATTCTTGGAGACTCTCCCGTGACTAAACCTCTCAATATCGGCATGATCGGCTACGGCTTCATGGGTCGGGCGCACTCGAACGGCTACAACCGAGTGGCCAACTTTTTCGAGACCGAATACGTACCGGTGCTGAAGGCCGTTTGTGCCCGTGACAAGGCGAAGGCGGAAGCATTTGCCAAGACTTGGGGCTACGAGTCAGTCGAGACCGATTGGAAGGCACTGATTGCTCGCAAAGACATCGACGCCGTCGACATCTGCGTGCCAAATAACCTGCACAAGGAAATCGCGATCGCCGCGGCGAAAGCCGGCAAGATGATCCTCTGCGAAAAACCCCTGGCCATGAACACGGCCGAAGGGGAAGAGATGTGCGACGCAGTCGAGAAGGCGGGGGTCGCGAACACCGTGTGGTACAACTACCGTCGCATCCCAGCCGTGACCTTTGCGAAGGAAACAATCGATGCGGGAAAACTTGGCAAGGTGTTTCACTACCGTGCCAACTTCCTGCAGGACTGGACGATCAATGCCGATCTGCCGCAAGGTGGGGCGGCGCTCTGGCGGCTCGATGCAGCCGCGGCCGGCAGCGGCGTGACGGGCGATCTGCTCGCGCACTGCATTGATACGGCCATCTGGCTAAACGGCAAGATCACCAACGTCACGGCGATGACCGAAACGTTCATCAAGGAACGGAAGCACAACCTGACCGGCAAGATGGAGAAGGTTACCATCGACGACGCCTGCGCGTTTCTCTGCCACTTCGAGAACGGCTCGCTCGGCTTGTTCGAATCGACTCGTTACGCCCGCGGCCACAAGGCGCTGTACACCTTTGAAGTAAATGGCGAAAAGGGTTCGCTCAAGTGGGACCTGCACGATCTGCACCGCCTGCAATGGTTCGACTACAACAACGAAGGCGCCTACCGCGGCTGGAACAGCATCCACGTCACCGACGGTGACCATCCCTACATGGGCAAGTGGTGGGTGCCGGGCCTGGCGATTGGCTATGAGCACAGCTTCGTGCACCAAGTCGCCGACTTCCTGAAGGGCTTGGAAACCGGCAAGCCTTGCGGCCCAACGTTCCGCGATGCGCTTGAGACGCAGAAGGTGTGCGACGCGGTATTGGAGAGTGCGAAGAGTGGGAAATGGGTGAACGTGTAGGCAATGTACTTTCAGCGATGCGATTAGCTGCGCATTCAGTGAATCTCTAGCCACCGGCTTTAGCCGGTGGAAACGTCGCCAATAAAAACCTCTCCCGGCCGGCTTCAGTCGGCGTATGATGAAAGGCTGTCCATCTGCGCCGACTGAAGCCGGCCGGTTTTTGTTTAATGCATCGAATTCGTTCGGCCATGAAGGAACTCCTGCAACATCTCGCTCGTTCGCTGCAGGAGGGCCGTGCATTCTGCTACTGCCGGCTGATCGAAACACGCGGCAGCACGCCTCAGAAAGCGGGGGCGACAATGCTGGTTTTTGAAGATGGCTCGCAAGCTGGCACGCTCGGCGGTGGATGCGTTGAAGCGGAAGTGAAACGCCGGGCGTTGCAACTGTTGGCCGAGGGGGAAGCGGAGATCGCCCAATTCACGCTCGATCATGACTACGGCTGGGACGACGGCCTCATTTGCGGCGGACGGATGTCGATCCTCATTGATCCGTGCCGCCCCAACTCAGCCGAAGCAGTCAGCCGGCAGAAGTATTACCAAACGCTAACCCAGTTGGGGCTTGCAGGGGACGGATTTACTGAAGCGGTTGTTTTTGAATCTTCGGAATCGACTGTAGCGCCTCAAGTCTTCTTGTTCAATGCCGCAAACGAACTCGCGGCCGCGTGGAACGCTGACGCTGTCACCACACAGATTTCCAACGCCTTAACTTCCCTCACTCAACGCCCCATTCCCTACACCAAACTCGGCGTCGCCTACCTGCCGGTGTTGCCTCGTTGCCCGCTCGTCATCGTCGGTGCCGGCCATGTCGGGCAAGCGGTCGCGAACCTTGCGGAAGATCTCGACTTTGAAGTGACGGTTGTCGATGACCGTGCAGATTTTTTGACGGAGGCTCGCTTTCCAAAAGCAAAAGAACGCCTCACCGGCCGCATCGACGAGCTACTGCCGAAACTCAACATCACGCCACAAACATACTGCCTGATCGTCACCCGCGGACACAATCACGATCAAGAGGCGTTATATCACTTGGCCGATCGCGGCGCACGCTACTTGGGAATGATTGGCAGTCGGCGGAAGATCAAATTGATCTTCGATGCTCTTCGCAGCGCGGGCGTTTCCGACGAAGGTTTGCGGCGAGTCTACGCCCCGCTCGGTATCGACATCGGATCAAAAACTGTGCCGGAGATTGCCGTGAGCATCTGTGCCGAACTCGTCTCGCACCGCAATCGCGAGGGATTTGTGCCGGGCCGACCAGCCGCGATCATGCCGCCGGAAGCGAGCGAAGAAACATGACCGCCTCTTCCTCGTTTGAGAACTTGCAACAAAGGATTGCCGCGCGCGACGCAACCGTCGCCATCGTCGGCCTGGGCTACGTCGGCTTGCCGCTCGCCCGCGCGTTCGTCGAAGCCGGCTTTTGCTGTCTCGGTTTTGACACCGATCCTGCCAAGATCGAAAAACTCGCGCGCGGCGAAAGCTATATCGGGCACGTCTCTGGCGAATGGATTTCGGCCGCGGTGCAGTCGCAAAAATTCACGCCGACGGCCGATCCCCAGAATCTCGCGGCTGCCGATGCGATTATTCTGTGCGTGCCAACCCCTCTCGCGGAAAATCGCGATCCCGATTTGTCGTTTGTCGAGTCGACCTCGCGACAAATCGGTGATCATTTGCGGGCAGGTCAACTCGTCGTTCTCGAAAGTACTACCTATCCTGGTACCACGCGCAAAATCGTTCTGCCGCTGCTCGAACAAAATAGCGGCCTCATCGCCGGTCGCGATTTCTGGCTGGCCTACAGTCCCGAACGGGAAGATCCCGGTAACGCCAATTTCGGTACGCGGCAGATTCCCAAAGTGGTCGGCGGCATCGACGACGCCAGCCGGCAACTTGCGGAGACGCTCTATGCCGCGGTCGTATCGTCGGTCGTTCCCGTTCGTGATTGCGAAACGGCCGAAGCATGCAAGCTGCTGGAGAACATTTACCGCGCGGTGAACATCGCGATGGTCAATGAACTGAAAATCGTCTTTGATCGCCTCGGCATCGATATTTGGGAGGTAATCGCCGCTGCCAAGACCAAGCCTTTTGGCTTTCAGGCTTTCTCTCCTGGACCCGGCATGGGAGGTCACTGCATTCCCATCGATCCGTTCTATCTGAGTTGGCTCGCCCGGCAGCACGGCACGACTGCAAAATTTATCGAGCTTGCCGGCGAAGTGAACGCGCAAATGCCAGGCTATGTTCTCGCCAAAACCGAGCAAGCCTTAGTCGCCCGCGGCAAAGCACTTTCGGGGGCAAAAGTCTTGCTCCTCGGCATTGCCTACAAAAAGGATATTGACGATCCGCGAGAAAGCCCCGCCTTCGTGCTGCTGGAACAATTACTTGCGGCCGGGGCAGAAGCGACATATCACGATCCGCACATTCCCCGCCTGCCGAAAATGCGCCACTACGACGTCCCCCCGCTCACCAGCCAGCCCCTGACGGCCGCAACACTCATGGCCAGCGATGTTGCCATCATTGTCACTGACCATACGCACGTCGACTACCGCTTAGTTGTCGACCACGCGCCGCTGGTCGTGGATACCCGCAATGCCACCGCTCCGTTTCGGGCGGGAAAATCGAATATAGTGCTGGCGTAAGTAAAAAAGTTGCCCGCGAAGCAGGGCTGCGGTTCTCATGTGGGGCAGACACCAATCATTCTGGTGGGCCGACGCTCGCGGAAAGCTTGCCCTACCCTACAAAATTTCCCTTCCCCTGCCATAATCCAATCTCCTGCAAAAAGAGAAAAATCATGCGTATCGGGGCTGTTTCTTACCTCAACACCAAGCCGCTTGTTTTCGGCCTGGCCGAGCGTCTGCCCGGCGACGAGCTTGAGTTTGATCTCCCCAGCCGACTGGCCGATGGATTGAGTGCTGGGAAGTACGATGTGGCACTGATCCCCTCCATCGAATACTTTCAGAATCCTGCGTACTCGATTATTTCTGATGCCTGCATCGGCTGCCGAGGCCCGGTGCTGAGCGTGAAGCTTTTGTGCCGCCGACCGGTGCGAGAGATTCAAACACTCGCCCTCGACGAAGGCTCGCGAACGAGTGCCGCTCTGGTCCGAATTCTATTGGCCGAACGTTATAACGTCCGGCCGGCGTTACTGCCTCTGCCCATCGGATTCACCTACGAAGAATCTTCGGCCGACGCGATTCTGCTGATCGGTGATCGAGCGATTCACCCCACGCGCGGTCATTTTATCGAAGAGTGGGACCTGGGGGATGTTTGGAACCGTTGGGCTGAACTGCCATTCGTCTTTGCAATGTGGGTCGCCCGACCTGGGCTGGATTCTGACGCAACACAATGTCTGGCAGCTGCATTAAACACCGCCCGCGATGATGGGGAAGCAAACCTTTCGCAGATCGCAGCGGCTGAGGGTCCGAAAGTAGGGCTCTCCACTGAAGACGCCCTCAAGTACCTGCGCGACAATTTGTACTTTCACTTGGGAAGCCGCGAGCGCCAGGCATTAGCACTGTTCCGGCAACATGCGACCCGCTTGGGACTCGCCCCCGAAGTAGCCACCTTGCATCGCTAAACAACGAATGAACCGATGAACGATTCCATGAGAACCAAGAAGATTCTGAGTAAAGCGGTCTCCGGTGAGCGGCTCACTCCCGACGAAGGACTGGCCCTTCTGCAGTCGCATGATTTAGCCGCCATCGGCAAAGCGGCTGATACCGTCAGCCGGCGATTACACCCGGAGCCAATCCGCACCTACAACATCGACCGCAACATCAACTATACGAACGTCTGCACTGCGGTCTGCGATTTCTGCGCTTTCTATCGAACGCCAAATTCGAATGAAGGCTATGTGCTGCCACGCGAAGAGTTGCTGCAGAAAGTCGCGGAAACCGTGGAACTTGGCGGCGATCAAATCCTGATGCAAGGTGGGCTCCATCCAGACTACGATCTCGCCTGGTACGAACAACTTCTCGCTGATATTAAGAGCCGCTTCCCTCAGATCAACATCCACGGCTTCAGCCCGCCCGAACTGCATCACTTCACCAAGGTCAACAAACTGCCGATTCGCACGGTTCTGGAACGGCTCAAAGCCGCGGGCCTGGGAAGTATTCCTGGCGGTGGAGCGGAAATTCTCGTCGATCGTGTCCGGAAGGAAATTACCCGCGGCAAAGTGCTGACCGACGACTGGCTCAACGTAATGCGTGTCTGGCACGAACTTGGGGGCGTAAGTTCCGTCACCATGATGTTCGGCCATGTCGAAACCTTGGCCGAGCGAATCGAGCATCTCGAACGCGTTCGTCAGGTGCAGGACGAAACGGGCGGCTTCACGGCCTTTATCTGCTGGACGTTCCAGCCAGAACACACCGAGATGGCCCACATCAAGCCGGCTGGCTCCTTCGACTACCTGAAAACGCAAGCCGTTTCGCGGCTCTATCTCGACAACATTCCCAACATTCAATCGAGCTGGGTAACGCAGGGACTGAAGATCGGGCAACTTGCGCTCCTGTATGGCGCGAATGACATGGGTAGCCTGATGATCGAAGAGAATGTCGTCGCCGAAGCTGGCACCGTGCACTTCCTCACGCTCAATCAAATGCGCTCAGCAATCAGCGAACTAGGTTTCACGCCGCGGCAACGGAACGTGCGCTACGAATTAATGCCGCTGGAATTGGAACAACGGGCAGTTAAGGCAAATGAAGCGGCGGCAAATAAGAACTTGCTGCAGATTGCCACCTAGGCCAGCAATCATTTCGGCGGGAGTAGTAATTGCGAAGTGACGGCCTACTCTAGGTGTATTTCCGGAATCAAATCCGGCACGATCTCGATCTTGGGAAATTCTTCCTTCGATTCCAAAATCGGGCGGCAGCAGATTTCAAGCTCACCGAGCAACTTCTTTAAATTGATGCCGTGATAGTGGTCGCCGTACTGCTGCAGGTAATTGCTGCACGAGAAATACAGTTTCTTCGCGCCGCGACAATTCCCGTTGCCGAAGTGATGCAGGCAAACAGCAATCTGGATTAGCCCCTGATAGAACTTCCTGGCCGGGCCGCTGTACTCCTGCCAGACTTCTTCCCAAATTTCATGGGCTTCAAAGAATTCGCAAGTATTAAAAAATTCGATTCCTTGGTGGAAGCGCGGATCATACGGCGGTTCAGGGTCAGGGCCATCCACGGTACCAACTTCAGTCATAACGTTTAAGCTTTCTTACGAAACAGCTTCCGGACCACGCACCATATCCACCACTCGAATGGCATCGCTGAGGGGCAGAACCATGATTTTGCCATCTCCCACATTGCCGGCTGGGCCACTGCGAGCGATGCGCGTCAGAATTTCCACGGTTCGATCCACGAAATCATCGTTCACCACAATCTGCAGTTCGATCTTCCGCAGGAGTTTCGTTCCCCGTTCATTGGCCTGACTGGCCGTCGCCTGCCCTCGTTGACGACCGTACCCCTGGGCATCGCAGGCGGTGAGATGTTCCACTCCCACTTTTGCAAGTGCTTCTCTAACGGCAGCAAGCTTCGTGGGCTGAATGATGGCGGTGACTAAACGCATGGCAACTCCTGGCGGAACTGGCAGACCAAACCGAGAGGTCTCTTCAGGATAGTGTGGCAACCGCCGTGGGCAAAGGGTCAATGCTAGCGGCTCGCGACGGTTATTTGCCCTGGGCGAATCTGATCGCTGTCGTTATCCTCCTACCGATCCATTCTCATCCCACCACCGTAGGATAGGAGGGAAGGAAACGGGTGACGTTGGACCAGGCGAGTCCGTCATCACACCGATCGCGACCCATTCGTGGCCGAGATCAGCTCGCAAGGAGGCTCGAGCGGTGAAAAATTTGATGCAATTTGTCGCCCTGGCTGCCGCCCTTTTCTTGGGCTGGATCTTTGTGCAGTCGAACTTTTCGGGGGATATGTCCTCTTGGTTCCCGCAGACAACTTCGGGAGCGGCAGGGGACAGCATTCGCATCGGCACGTTCAATATCCAACAATTCGGCGACGCCAAAATCCGCCAGCCACAGATCGTTGAAATCCTGGCGCGCATCGGCCGGCAGTTCGATATTCTTGCGGTTCAAGAAATTGAATCCGTGCAATACGATATTTTGCCCTTCTTCATCGCCGCCCTCAATGCAGATGGCTCTCAATACGATTACGTGATTGGCCCCCGGGTGGGTCGCGGAGTTCACAAGGAACAATTTGCGTTCATCTTCGACACCCGAAGTATCGAAGTCGACCGGAACGCACTCTACACCATTGACGATCCCAATGACCTTTTGGAACGAGAGCCGTTCGTCGGCTGGTTCCGCGTTCGCGGCCCTCAACCGCAAGAAGCATTCACCTTTTCATTAATTAACGTCCATTCCGACCCAGACATGGCAATTCAAGAAGCCGATGCCCTGGCCCAGGTTTTTCGCGCGGTGCGAGACGACACCCGACAGGAAGACGATGTAGTCATGGTAGGGAATTTCAACGTCAACTACCGAAACCTGGGAAAACTGGGGCAGTTGCCGGGGCTGATGGCGGTAATCAATGGGCCAGCGACGATGGTCCGCGGTGATAGTGCGAACGATAATATCCTGTGCACGATGCCCGCCACGAATGAATTCACCGGACGGGGGGGCGTTTTTGATTTCATGCGTGACTGGAATTTGACCACCGAACAGGCGCTCGCCATTAGCGATCACCTCCCCGTTTGGGCCGAATTCAGTGTCTACGAAGGGGGAAAACCGGGGCAAGTTGCTGGCCCTTCCTCTCCCTTGATGCCGAACGACGGTTATTACCGTTAGTTCGTGGCTGTTACCGGAGTTTGACCCGCGCCTACTTCTTTCAACGCCGGTCGTGAACTATTTTGAAGTTGCCCACCTTCAAAACTCTTTCACGATCCCGCCATGAAGTATCCATTTCTGTTACGCGGTTGTCTTATTGGCTGTAGCCTGATTTCCGCACTCGCGTTGGCAGCGGAAGAAGCGCCCCCTGCTAAGCCGGTCTCTAAGGGCTATTCAATCCCTTTGCTGGATTTCGATCAGGCATCCGACCATCAGGTGGTGGTGGATCGTGAGAAGGGTCAATACCTGGGCCATCCGACCACGGTGCTGCTGGAAGATGGGAAAACCATCCTGTGCGTTTACCCGAAGGGACACGGCAAGGGAGCGATCATTTACAAGCGAAGCAGCGACGGGGGCAAAACCTGGTCGGATCGCCTGCCGACGCCAAGATCATGGGAAACGTCTCTGGAAACCCCGACCATTCATCGCGTTGTCGATGCGGCTGGCAAAAAACGCCTCATCATGTTTTCCGGCATGTATCCCATTCGCATGGCAGTATCGGAAGACGATGGTCAGACCTGGGGAGAGCTTGAGCCGATCGGCGATTACGGCGGCATCGTGGCGATGGGCTGTGTCATTCCGCTGAAGACGGACGCCGGACACTACCTGGCAATGTTCCACGACGACGGTCGATCTTTCACCAAGGGTGGAAAAGCGACCCAGACCTTTACGCTGTATCAAACCAAGTCGATCGATGGCGGGCTGACCTGGTCGCGACCGACGCCGGTCTACACTTCAAAGGAAGTGAATTTGTGCGAACCGGGCTTCATCCGTTCGCCTGACGGTAAGCAAATTGCCGTGCTGTTGCGGGAAAACCGCCGTGTGAAAAACTCGCATGTTATTTTTAGCGACGACGAAGCACAAACCTGGACCGCTCCTCGCGAACTTCCTGGCTCCCTTACCGGAGATCGACATACCGCTGTTTACGCTCCCGATGGTCGCCTCTTCCTATCGTTCCGCGACATGACACTCGATTCCAAGACGAAGGGGGACTGGGTTGCCTGGGTGGGCAAGTACGAAGACATCGTTGCCGGCAATGAAGGCCAATACCGCCTGCGATTGAAGGACAATTTCGATCGCTTTGACTGCGCCTATCCGGGGGTTGAAATGCTGCCAGATGGCACGATTGTCACAACAACGTACGGCCACTGGGCCCAGGGGGAGCCCCCTTACATCTTGAGTGTGCGACTGACGATGGAAGACATTGACGCGGCAGCAACGGCGGCGACGAAATAGCCGCGGGGTCGTTTTCGCTGGGCAGAATTAGCGATTGAAGGGGGACTGATACGGGTTCCCCGAAGGGGGCGGCAAGGGCTGATTGGGATCCAAAAACTGCTGTTCCCCGAAGGGCTGGGGGCTGATGTCTGCCAGACTCGCTTCGCGATCCCATTCCTCGCGGGATTTCCCCCAGAGAATTCCCAACACCACGGCGGACACGATATTCACAGCCATCACGCCTAAGTCGATTCCCCAGGCATAGGCATCTGGGAACTCGATCTGCTTCATTGCGCAATAAATCCCGAGGCAAAGTCCCAAGCTAAAGGCGAGGGGAAAGTAGGATGCCAAGATCCCACCAATAATCCTCGCCCGCCAGCCCCGGACGATCTTGCTGGCCGTGAGTGAAACCTCACCTTTGAACAGCACATAAATTCCGCCAACGGTCATGGCAAGCGCGAGCATGATGCACCTCGGCCAATAGACTGAAAAGTAGTTGCCCCCACTCTAATGGGAGCAGTAACCGAGCGTCAACTATTTCCTGCGATTTCGCCTTGGACAGTTGGATGCCGTTTGGCCCCACGAATTCCACTGCGAACTGAGAAAACGTGGCTGCTAAACTTCCGCTCTTCCGCGACGGGCAAAAAAAATGCGTCCCAAGGAAGGGACGCACTCTTTTTTGGATCAACTAGCCAGACAAATTACTATTCGCCGGTTGGGATCAGTGGGCCGCTGCCACCCAAACCACCCTTGAGTTCCTTGCTGGACTTGCGTTCCTTGGGAGCACCTGTGGTTGGCGTCGCGGGGCCTTCTTCGATGGCTGCCGCTGCACTTTCCTCTTCGCTCCATTCGACCCGTTTGCGCGACAAGCCGATCTTCCGTTCGTCGACATCGACGCGAAGAATTTTGACTTCGATCGGATCGCCCACCTTCACCACATCTTCCGGGTTCTCGACCTTGTGGTCGGCCAGTTCGCTGATATGCAGCAAACCTTCCAGACCATCTTGCAGGCCGACGAACACGCCAAAGTTGGTGATCTTGGTGACCGTACCGGCCACGACCTGCCCCGGCTGGTACTTGCTAGGGATATCGTTTTCCCACGGATCGTTATCAAGTTGCTTCAGGCCGAGTGCGATCCGGCGGCGTTCCTGATCGACCGACAGAATCTTACAGTGAACTTCCTGCCCCTTTTCGAGCACTTCGCTCGGATGGCTGATCTTGCGCGTCCAAGACATGTCCGAAACGTGCAACAGGCCGTCGATTCCTTCTTCGAGTTCGATGAAGGCCCCGTAGTTGGTGAGATTGCGAACCTTGCCGTTGACCATCATTTCGACTGGGTAGCGTTCGGCAACCTTGGTCCAGGGGTTTTCCTGAGTCTGCTTCATGCCGAGCGACAACTGTTGGCCGTTCTTGTCGACGCCCAAGATCACGACGCTGATCTCGTCGCCGATGTTGACCAGTTCGCTCGGATGATTCACGCGGCGAGTCCAAGACATTTCGCTAATGTGCACCAGACCTTCGATGCCCGCTTCGAGCTTTACGAAAGCACCGTAGCTCATCACGTTGACGACGGAACCAGTGTGCGTGCTGCCGACTGGATACTTCTCTTCCACGTGTTCCCACGGGTTGTGCAGACGTTGCTTCAAGCCGAGAGCGATCTTTTGGCGATCGCGGTCGATCTGCAGCACCATTACTTCGATTTCCTGGTCGATCTTGACCATATCGCTCGGGCGGTTAATCCGCTCCCAGCTCATGTCGGTGATGTGCAACAGACCATCGATGCCGCCGAGGTCAACGAACGCACCGAATTCGGCGATATTCTTGACCACACCCTAGCGGATCTGGCCGACTTCGAGTTCCTTCAGCAACGCAGAACGATCTTCTTCCCGCTGCCGTTCGATGAGCGAGCGACGGCTGACAACGATGTTCTTCCGCGCTTCGTCAATCTTGAGCACTTCGCATTGCACGAAGCGGCCGATGTAATCGCCGATGTCGCCCGGACGGCGGATATCCACCTGGCTCGCAGGCAAAAAGACGGGCACCCCGATGTCGACCAGGAGACCACCCTTGATCTTGCGGGTAATCTGGCCGGTGACGACCTGACCTTCCGCCACCTTCGACATCATGTCCAGCCATTGCTGCTGCTTGTCCGCCTTACGCTTGCTGATGCGGACGACCCCGGTATCGTCTTCGGGGGCTTGTTCGTCTTCCAGGTCTTCGATCAGGACCTTTACCAGATCGCCGACCTTGGGTTGTTCGTCTTCGGGATCCCATTCGGTGAGCGGCACAGTTCCTTCGCTCTTAAAGCCGATATCGATCAGCACCATCCCGTCCGAGATTCGCAACACGCGCCCTTCGACCAGCTTATTGACGTCGTATTCTTTGCCGGCTTCGATCGAGTCAAATCCCTTTTCTTCAAAACCAATGATGGCCTCGTCGAAGAGTGAGCTGATATCCGGGTCGTTCTCCAGATTGCGAATGAGGGTGCGATTGACCATTTAGAAAAACTTACAAGGGCAGGAGTGATTGCAGCCGCGGGCCAGCCCAATTGGCGGCGGCACGTTCCTTCCGGCGGACCACGCGGCCCTCGTTACGGTCGGAACAAAGCAAGCCTGTTATATTATCGGAATATTCTCCGCCGGCCAAGGGATGCCAGCGTTGGGAATTTCCCGAAAAATCTGCCTTGAAGCTGGCAGACGCTAGTGCCGGATCAAGCTCATGAGAGCTGTTGCTAAAACGGCACCCAAAAACATGGAAATGGGTACAGAAACCGCTAGCGTCACGGCAACGATTGTGGATGCTGGCGTATCGTCTGTGACCAGATTCATGGGCAGGATCGGAAACGGCAACCGCAGGGAACCACTGCTGGGAGGAGTATCCTGCGGCAGACCGATAGACGACGAACCTTGATTGCTGACCGATGGATCTCCTTCCGTCTCTTGCGCCAGTTCAATGATCTCTTCCGTGGCAGGCGGAGGTGCAGCCGTCCAACGGGAGGGAGGTAACTGCTGCGAAATCAGCATCGTCCCATCACCGACCCAGGGCTCCAGTCGACCGGCCACTTCGTCGGCGGACTGAATTCGCTCCTTCGGATCCTTTTCCATCATGTCCGCGATCAGGTCGACAAACTCCTCATCAAGCTGGACATTAAATCGTTTGGGATGCCAGGGAGTGTCCTCTAAATGTCGCCGGGCTTTATCGCGGGTCGATCCGCCTGGAAACGGCACCTTTCCGCATACGCAGTAATACAACGTGCAGCCCAAGGAATAGATATCAGACGCCGCCGAGAAATCATTTCCAGAACTGCGAATTACTTCCGGCGCAAGATAATCGGGTGTGCCGACAATTCGGCCCCGGCGGGGATCACTTTCTGCCTCGTGAATTACCCCTGACAAGCCGAGATCGGTGAGTTTAGCGACTCCTTCGGGTGTAACGAGTACATTCCCAGGCTTCACGTCGCGGTGAATGATGCCTCGCTTGTGGGCATAATGCAGTGCCCGCGCCGTTTGGGCGATTACGCTGGCAGCTTCCTGTGCCGTTAGGCGACCATTGGAACGCACAAGCCGGCGGAGATCGGTGCCGGGCACAAATTCGGTGACCAAGTAGGGCACATCTTTGTCTTTACCGGCATCCAGTGCCCGCACGATGTTGGGGTGATCGAGCTGCGCCTGCATTTTCACTTCGCGGATGAAGTTCTTGAACGCATCGGGCGTGGCAGTCACTTTGTGCAGGGGAAGAATTTTAACGGCACATTCGCGACCCATCATTTTGTGGGTGCCGCGAAAAACCTGCCCCATTCCACCTTGGCCAATAAAGTCGGTGATGATGTACGGGCCCAGGTCGAACTTTGTCCGCCCGAGTTGCAACTGCTCGACCTGGTACTGCGATAGCTTCCCTTTTTCAATCAGCCTAGTTGCCAAGAGTTGGTCATCGATCTCCAGGAGCGGTGCAATACCGCTCCCCGCCGACGAACGAATCTCCTGCACGACCTGATCGAGTTCCTCGGGCGTGAGGAGTGTGCTCATCAGAATCGCTTTGCGAAAGGCAGGCTTGGCGAGGCTACTCACTCAGACTTCCAGCAAGAAAACGGCACGGTGAAGATCAGACCTGTAGTCTACCCATTTTTACTGGAAATAACGAAGGTCTGAAAAAAAAGCGAAGAGCGTCAAAATTGCCACGCTCTCACTTATGACAAGCTGCCGCCACTGCGCAGCTTGCGCAGCCGGTGCCACACCCAGCCCCTTCAGCTTCTGCTGTTCCGCAACCAGGCCCACAACCTTCGGTTAAGGTTTCGGCAAATTTTCGGAGTTGCACCTTCGATTCATAAATGTCCGCCAAATCGGCCGTTAAAGCCTCCACTTCAGGGGTCACTTCTCCCAGAAAGTAGAAAATCAACGATTGCCCATCGAAAAGGGGTTCGACATCAATCAGGGTCGCTGAAATATGGCGTTCTTCGATCAATCGGGCACAGGCGTCCCAGGCCTCGTTTTTGTGACGATCGAGCCGAGCCAGAAGCAATTCGTCCTCAACAGATAGCCGACGCAAAAGGGTTCCCAGCGGTGCATTTGCGGCGATCTGCGTGCTATGGCTCTCCGTGTCGGAGGCCAGGACTTCACCAACCTCCAGACCCCGAGGTGTCCGGCAAATTACCCGCGTGCGACGTGGGTAGAGCATGCTGTCGGCTGAAACGAATCGCCCGACCGTTCCCAAAGTTCCGACCCTGACGAGATGTTCACCAGCCACAGCGACTCCCGCAGGGAAAGAGGATCAAGTAAAATCGCAGCAGACCTTTGCCAGCCTGAGCCCTGAATTATAGCAGTAAAACTTCAATATGACTCTCCTTTCTACGTCCCCCATCGAACGAACATCGCCGACAGCCACTTCTAATTGGTCGCTTTTGGCCGAACGCGTCCTCGACGGCGGCTCGATCACTTCGGCCGAAGCGCTCGAAATCCTGCAAGCCCCGGATGAGGAACTGCTCGATATTCTGTCGGCCGCGTTTCGAATTCGTCGCCGTTGGTTCGGTCAGACGGTGCAACTCTACTTCCTGATGAACGCGAAAAGTGGGCTTTGCCCGGAAGATTGCAGTTATTGCTCGCAATCCAAAGTCTCTGAGGCGGAGATCCCCAAATACAACATCCTGCAGAAGGACCAACTGCTCGATGGAGCAAAGCTCGCTTTTGAACGCGGCTCCAAGACTTACTGCATCGTCATTTCCGCCCGCGGGCCGAGCGAACGAGAGATGCAGGCGGTCGAAAAGATCGTCCCGATGATCAAGGGGCAATACGACCTGGAAGTTTGTGCCTGCCTGGGGCTGCTCACGCCCGACCAAGCTCAACGGTTGAAGGCGTGCGGCGTCGACAAAGTGAATCACAACGTCAACACCAGCCCGGAGCATTACGAAAAGATCTGCACGACCCACACTTACGCTGACCGTATCGACACGCTCAAGTCGCTACGGGCAGCCGGCCTGCAGCTCTGTTCGGGGGGCATCATTGGCATGGGAGAGCAGGACGAAGATGTTGTTCGGATGGCCTTTGAACTCCGCGAGTTGTCGGTCGAATCCATCCCCCTCAACTTCCTGAACGCAATTGACGGTACGCCGCTGCAAAAGACGAACAAGCTCACGCCCCGTTACTGCCTCAAGGCTCTTGCCATGTTCCGCTTTGTCAATCCGCAAAGCGAACTGCGGATCGCCGGTGGTCGGGAATTGCATCTGGGCAGCCTGCAGGCGCTCGGCCTGTATGCTGCTAATTCGATCTTCGTTGGCGACTACCTCACCACGAAGGGGCAACTGCCGGAAGCGGACTACAAGATGATCGAGGAAATGGGCTTCACGGTAACCAAGCACGAAGAAGTGCCGGCAGGTCATTCGTAAAGTACGATGGCCCTCCGAGGCCGTCGAGTGTGGTTGGCAATTCTCGTTCGCGCAACGTTTATAAAGCCAAGTTGCCGCGGCATGCAACATTCTGCCGCGTCTCCGACGGCCTCGGAGGGCCATCGTACGAGATCTGGCCGCCGCCCGCGTGATTCCTCGCCTACAATAGCGGGCTAGCGAATTTCAACCAAACTCCAACCCCAGCCCCTTCGATGTACGACACGATTATCATCGGCGCCGGAATGTCGGGACTGGCCGCAGGCATTCGTCTCGCCTATTTCGACCAAAAAGTGTGCATCCTCGAGCGGCACACCACGATCGGTGGACTGAATTCGTTCTATCGACTTGGCGGCCGGGATTACGATGTTGGCCTGCATGCCGTGACAAACTTCACGCCAAAGGGATTTAAAAAGGGTCCCCTTGCGCGGCTGCTTCGACAACTTCGCTTTCAGTGGGAAGATTTTGCCCTTGCGCCTCAGATTGGTTCGCAGATCGCTTTCCCAGCGGTGCGGCTGAATTTCACAAACGATATTCATCTACTCGAGTCGGAAATCGCCCGCCAGTTCCCGCGGCAGAAAGATAATTTCCAACGGCTACTGGCCCAGATCGTCGAATACGATGACCTGAACGAAGACTTGTTTCGCCTCTCCTCGCGACAGATTCTCAGCGAGACCTTCGACGACCCGCTGCTGATCGAAATGCTCCTCTGCCCGCTGATGTGGTACGGCAACGCTCGCGAGCATGATATGGATTGGGGACAGTTCTGCATCATGTTCCGCAGCATCTATCTGGAAGGGTTCGGCCGCCCGTTTGCAGGCGTGCGACTGATCCTGAAGAACCTGGTGCGGCGGTTCCGTGAGTTGGGGGGGGAACTGAAACTTCGCAGCGGTGTGGCCACGATCAACACCGATGGCGAACAGGCCACTGGCGTAACGCTTGATAATGGAACCGAACTCTCGGGCCGGCATATTTTGTCGTCGGCAGGGATCGTGGAAACGATGCGGATGTGTCGCACGGGGGAACCGGCGCTCACTTACGAACCGGGGCAGATGTCATTCATCGAGACAATGTCGGTGCTCGATAAAAAGCCCCAGGAACTGGGGCTCGATCGAACGATCGTATTCTTCAACGATTCTTCCAAGTTCCACTGGGAGCGGCCGGGCGAGGAGCTTTGCGACATGCGAACCGGAGTGGTCTGTTCGCCGAACAATTACGCTTATGACGTGTCCGATGGCGACCTGCCGGAAGGAGTCATTCGCACCACCGCAATCGCCAGTTTTGATCGCTGGGCCGCTTTACCGAAGGAGCGGTACGAAGTGGAAAAACTCCGGTGGTTTGATCGCACCTGTGCAGCGGCCGTCCGATTTATTCCGGATTTTCGCAGCCATGTAGTCAGCACGGACATGTTCACGCCGACGACCATTCGCCGCTTCACCTGGCACGATAACGGGGCCGTCTACGGTGCCCCCGAAAAGCGATTTGACGGCACGACGCACTTGAAGAACCTGTTTCTCTGCGGTACCGATCAGGGCTTTGTGGGCATCATCGGCTCGATCATCAGCGGCATTAGCATGGCCAACCAGCACTGTTTGCGGACGTAAGCATATAGTCATCGCGAGTTCGTCAAATCTGATCCCATCTAGCCCCCTCAAAGTCCGCCTTTCTTAAGGGCTATCTCAATGACTACCTTCAGAGGCGGATAACTCGGCAAAGTGTTATACGCGTGCCCCGGATTTTCGAGAGGAAGAACTGGGTAGCCAGGCGCAACGGCCTCAAAACGCCAATCCGGCAATTCGATCACTGAGGTATCTACGAATGGTCCGTGCCGCGAATGGTACTTACATTTCGGTACCAACCGTGATGCATAACCTTTGGCGTCCGCAGAGAGCGAGAACTCTGGAGCCAGTGCATCTCCGAATGCTGCGGCGGGATCCTTACGCGCGAGGATTGTCGCAAATGGAATTGGACTGCCTGTTTCAGAGTCGACTACCGTGAATTGAAATTCCATGTCAGCGTGGGCGGTGATCTTATTGAATCGATACTCACGTTGGAGCATTATCAATCCGAGTCCGACGATGAGCGCTAGTACGATGGAAAAATTCACAATCCAAAACGTCACTACTCCCGGTCGAAGCTTGTACTCCGTGCCTGTGACCACCTTTGGGACCTGGACGGGCTTATCTGTCACGAGTCCATTGGCGATAAACGGCCCAACTAGCATCCCAAAGATAAAGCCAACCGGTGCAGTTGCGACCACGACAGTCGCCAGACTTCCTCGGCTCGGATCCTGAGGGTTCGCCAAAGCAATAAGGAAAGCCAGACTGGCCATTCCTACAATTCCCAAAAATCCGCCGAGCAAGGAACAAACCAGTGCCCCTAGAATGCCAATTGCGACTCGCTTCCAAATAGCCATTCCCCAACTCCTTGTGCATTCTCAAGCGAGATACACTGCGTGTCGCAAAACGCGAGCACTTTCAAGCTTGATTTTTATTCTACGCTCGAAATCTAGAATCTCTTGAGACGCTTTCAACATTGCACATGGAAGCTCAGGCATCTTTGCCTGAAATCGTGAAGGTAGATAACTGGACACACGGTGAAGGGGAATACCTTCCAGCGCCGTCGCCTAGGCTTTCTCTTGCGGCCAGGTCCAATTAACAATTTGTTTCGAATTGACATACCAAGCTGGCTAGCCACTAATTATCTCAGAAATCTAGGCGACATCAAACTCGGTCCAATCAATTACCGTAGGATACTGCTTTGGGCAAAAACGGTGTGTTGCCCGCTATCCCGACAATCGGCCGGAGTAAAATGATTCAGCGATGACCTGCTGACATTCGACACCCCAAACAAATCCTCTACATGCCTCGTTCCGAGCTACCACCGCTCCCTGAGCCTCCTCGGCCTGACGTCTTTCAGTACTCGCTCGCATCCTTGCTCTTTGCAATGGTCGCTGCGGCGATTGTCATGGGAGTTACGGCACAGCTTGGATTGTTTGAACCGAACTGGAACGACCTGGCCCAAAGATATCCCGCACCTCGAATTGTCTATCACGTTCTCAGCACGTTGCTCGTCGGCTTGATTTGCTACCTGTGCCTGCGGGGTCCGTATTTAGTGACGTTTTTTGCCAGACGACGTGCCTATTCCCGTGAATTAGCCAAACATCGCACGCAATTGCTGGCTTGGGCTGCCGAAACAAAAGCCGCGGCAAAGGAAGAGCGTGAACAGGGTACGAGCCATTCGCGTCCTCAGTGACAGCGGTTTTTTCGCCCGCCAAGTGCCCAGCGCGTATAATCAAGGTGTTCTCGCCCCCGGAGCCGAATTGATGCCCCTGACCTTAGAACCAGCCCCAATTTTTGAACTGAAGCCTTACAAATCCCTCTCGAATGAGGAATTGTCGGCTCGCATTGAAGCAGTGCGCAAGGAATTAGGGCCGCGGCTTTTGATCTTGGGGCATCACTACCAGCAGGACGAGGTCATCCAGCACAGCGACCTGCGCGGCGATAGCTATCAACTTAGCCAACTCGCGGCCGCCAGCAGCGATTGCCGCTACATCGTCTTCTGCGGCGTCCATTTCATGGCTGAGACGGCGGACATTCTCGCCAATCGCCCAGAAAAGCTTGCGGAACGCAATGGTGAACGGGTGACCGTCGTTCTGCCCGACATGGCCGCGGGATGCTCAATGGCCGATATGGCAGCCATCGATCAGGTCGAAAACGCCTGGGCCGATCTCGGCGAAGTGATCGACACGAACGACATCACGCCGGTCACCTACATCAACTCAGCCGCCAGCCTAAAGGCCTTTTGCGGCAAGCATGGCGGGATCGTCTGCACCAGCAGCAATGCGCGGGCGGTTTTAGAATGGTCCTTTGCCCGGACAAAGCGAGTCTTCTTTTTCCCCGATCAGCACTTAGGGAGAAACACGGCCCTCAAGATGGGTATCACAAACGAGCAGATGCCCGTTTTTGATCCTTACGAGTCGGAACTTGGCGGCCATTCGCGTGAAGCGATCGAAAACAGCCGGGTCGTGCTTTGGAAAGGACATTGCAGCGTCCACCAGATGTTTCGCAAGGAACATGTTGATTTGTTCCGTCAAAAGCATCCCGGGATCAAGATTCTGGTCCATCCCGAATGCCCGCAAGAAGTGAATGACATCGCGGACATCAGCGGTTCAACTAGTAAGATCATTCAGACCGTCGAAGCGGCACCAGCAGGGACCAAGTGGGCGATTGGCACGGAGTTGCATCTGGTGCAGCGGCTGAAGAAGGAACATCCGGAGCAGGAGATTCATTTTCTTTCGCCGGTGGTGTGCATGTGCGCTACTATGTATCGCATCGATTTAGCGCACCTGTGCTGGAGCCTGGAAAACCTCGCGGCCGGCAAGATGGTGAATACCATTCGCGTGGATGACGAGACGAGCAAATGGAGTTTGGTGGCGCTCGAGCGGATGCTACAAGTGAAGTAAGTTGAATTTTCCGTACGATGGCCCTCCGAGGCCGTCGCGTGACGCGTTTGCTGCTAGTTCGCGGGTGTGAACTGAATTATGAGCATCCGAGTCTGGCTAACAACTCTAGGCTCGCGTTACTGTTCAAGCAGCGCGAAAATTGATCGGTAAGCAGATTCGACGGCCTCGGAGGGCCATCGTACGAAAAGTAGCCCATGACCAATCATCATCAACTCGGCGGTGTCATTCACACCTACCAAAAGTACGATCCGCTCCATTTCCCCAGCCCGACGCAGCCGCCGCCAGATGTGGCTTCGTCGGCCATGGAGCACATGCTTTTGTACGGCAAGCGCCGCAAGCTTACGGCCGAAGAACTCGCACGCGCGGTGCGGCTTGATCCCAGTCAAATCGCCGGCCTTGGCCCAGGCTTAGATGCATTACAGGCCATTCTCGAAGAACGCAAAAGGAAGATTCTGGCCCGTTTTGAAACCGACACGGTGCAGAAATCGGCCGCCAAGCACTATCAGAAGTCCGGGCAAGCAATCAACCTGCCCGCCAACTTGCAGAAGCGTTTTCACACGGCGTTCAGAGAAGAGCAGATCCGCGAGCTGGAAGGGCTGTGGTATGCCGCCGGCGGCGAGCAATCCGGGGCAGCAAAACATTTGCTGAAGCTGGTCGAACGCCTGGCGGAGAAATATCAGGTCGATGAACTAGCCGGCAAATACAACTTCACCGGCCAAACATCGATGACGGTGCCCGAAGCGCTCGAGATCAAAGAGGAACTCGAGAAGATCGATAAGCTACTCGAGCAATTGGCCGAAGCGCGTAAAACCGCTCAGATCGGCATCATCGATTTGGAACTGCTGGAAGAATTCACCGAGCCGGGGGATATGGAACGGCTGGGCGAACTTCGCAAAATGGTCGAAGACCTCGTCAAGCAATATGCCGAACAGCAAGGTCTGGAGGCAGACGGTGATTCGTTCAAACTCACGCCGCAAGCTTATCGCATCTTTCAAGGGAAGCTGCTGCAGCGGATTTTTAGCGACCTGCAAGCCGGCAAGACGGGCAGACATCAAGGGCCGGTGACTGGCGAAGGGGCCGTGGAGATCGAACGGACCAAGGAATATGAGTTCGGCGATTCGCTCGCCCACATGGATATTCCGCAGACATTGATCAACACTATGCTGCGCTCCAACGGCGAGCGGCCGCTGCGGATGAAGGGGGAAGACATCGTCATCCACCACACGCGGAATACGCCCAAATGTGCGACCGCCGTCATCATGGACATGAGCGGCTCGATGCGGCATGACGGACAATACGCGAACGTCAAACGGATGGCTCTGGCCCTCGACGGCCTGTTGCGGAGTGAGTTTCCCGGCGACTACCTGCGCTTCATCGAAATGTTCACTCTCGCGCGCGTGGTGCCGCCGGGCGAGATCATCGAATTGATGGCCAAACCGGTGACGCTGTTCGATCCCGTCGTGCGATACAAGATCGACATGAGTCGCGACGACGTGACCGAAAGCCGCATCCCGCCTCACTTCACCAACATTCAGCGCTCGCTGCAACTCGCTCGACAGATGCTGAGCGTGCAAGACACGCCGAACCGACAGATCATCTTGATCACCGACGGTCTACCTACGGCGCACTTCCAAGAGAACTTTTTGTACCTGCTCTATCCGCCCGACTTGCTCACGGAGCAAGCGACGATGCGCGAAGGGCAGCTATGTGCGCGTGAAGGGATCACGATCAACATCTTCCTGATCCCTAGCTGGTCGCAATCCGAAGAAGACATTCGCTTCGCCTATCGGCTGGCCGAAAGCACGAAGGGTCGAGTCTTCTTTACCGCTGGTAAAGATCTCGACCGTTTTGTGGTCTGGGATTACGTGCAGCGAAAACGAGAAATCCTTGGATAAGTAACGCTGTTCAACGCAACTGCATAGCAGTCGCCTAAGCTGGGATCATAATCGCTTCTCGCAAATGATCCACGAGTTCCTCAGCCTTCACGGGCTTGCGGAACCAAGCATCTACGCCAGACTTCCCGACCACGATTCCGGCCTGTTCAGGTGTAAGTCCACTAACACCGATGACACGCAACTCGGCCAGACCTTGGCTATCCCGAATCCGCCGTAACGTAGCAGCACCGTCGAGCCCTCGCATGTTCATGTCGAGCAAGACGAAGTCTGGGCGATTGTGTTGCGCTAAGTAGAACAATGCACGCAATCCATCATCGGCTTCGTCGACATCGAAATCGCAGAGCCGCAAGTAACTGGCGAGGAGTTCGCGTTCATTCTCGTCGTCGTCCACGACCAATGCGCGAGGCTTTCGGTCACATTCGGTTGGTTGTGCTGGAGGGGTCAACTTCTGCTCTAACGAATCGAAGTCACGCAGCGCGCGGAGCAGGCAAGACATCGCAGCGTCAGGTTTGCCCAGTTCCAACTGCTTCGATGCGACTTGCAATTGCAGGCGTGCAACTTGCAATTGATTGCGCAAGCGATGCCGCTCCTCAGTTCCTTCCTCGGCGTGCGCGGCAAGCGCGGCAGGTTCATGTTCCGCCAATTCACCGCGCAACACCTTGATGTGCGGCGGGGCTGTAACGCCAAGCCGAACTCGCTGGGCTCCTGTTCGTAGCACTTCGACCGAAATTCCCAGCGTGGGGAAAACAATTTTGTCTTGCTGACCTCGAGATAAAACCAACATGGTTAGGCACTCCTTCACCGGAGAATCGCAAGTCCTTCCGGTGCGCGTCCCACCTTAAGGCGGCACCACCAGGAGAACTGCAATTCGAACACTTCCTTGGAGTAGGACTCAACGTCTTCGTGCCGAAAGGTCCTAGTAAAAACGTCATCGCGAACCTCCTTTTTCGCGGCCAACTTTTTCAACATAAGCTGAACTAAACCTGCGACGCAAGCTCAATTCCAGTGGGTTATTAAGTCGCCCAGCCAAGGAGAAACGGCGACTTTACTCACTCGTATAATTCCGGCGACTTTGGGACCGTATCGGCGGTGCAAGTCCTACCAGCAAGGAACCTGGGCGATCAGCTTCCGGCCGCCTTTTTTCTGCTGTTTTCGTCGAAATTTCGATGATTCACGGTTGGTACGGACTTTGCTTCATGACGGTCGTGATTTATCCCAACTGTCATTTTCCGCCAGCTTAAATCCGCTTGTGAATTGCCCTGTCCACTGCATCACCAAGTCCACCTTCGTTAACCGGTTACGAACAGGATTTACTCATGACGAATCCAAACTCGACTACCGATTTAGACATTCAACCCCAACGATTGGCCGGGCGTGATCTACCAACCAGTTGTGGCGACGCGCAGTTCAGTTCAACCTCGCCGGAATCAGCAGCAGAACGTGATGGGACCGGTGCGCGCTTTCCGATCGTTGGAATTGGAGCATCGGCGGGTGGATTAGAAGCGCTCGAGCACTTCTTTGATCATGTTCCCGCCGAAACCGGAATGGCCTATGTGATCGTGCAGCATCTTTCTCCAGATTTCAAAAGCATGATGGATGAATTGCTGGCTAGGCATACATCCATCCCGATCCATCGCGTCACTGACGGCATGGAAATCAAGCCTGACGCGATTTATTTGATTCCCCCGAAGAAAGAAATGGTGACCACCGCTGGCAAGCTTCATCTCAGCGATAAGAATCCTGAGGCCGGCACTCTGAATCTGCCTATCGACATCTTCCTGCGGTCCCTGGCGCAAGACATCGGCCCGCGCGCGATCTCGGTGATACTTTCGGGTACCGGCAGTGATGGTTCGCGTGGCATCGTTTCCGTTCATGAGGCCGGGGGCATGGTCGTCGCGCAAGATCCTGCCTCGGCGAAGTTTGACGGCATGCCGAGAAGCGCCATCGAAATGGGAGTTGTCGACCTCGTCCTCAAGCCGGAGAAAATACCCCAAGCCTTGCTGACATACATGCAAGATCCGGAAGGTGGTCCCTCTTACTCAACGGAAGATGATCCTGCTTTGCTTAGGGGGATCGACGCCATTTTTCAGTTACTGCGTAAGAATTATGACATCGATTTCTCGTATTACAAACGGACTACGGTTAGTCGTCGAATTCAGCGGCGGTTGACGATGAACCGTATCGACGACCTGGAAAAGTACGTCGAGCGGCTGCGGTCAGATGCTCAAGAGCTCAATCTGCTCTACCACGATCTATTGATCGGCGTTACGAAATTTTTTCGCGATACCGATGCATTTCGACGCATTGAAACAGAAGTGCTCCCAGCTTTGTTCGCTCGTGCGCGTCCGGAAGACGAATTGCGCATCTGGGTGGCCGGCTGCGCTACGGGCGAAGAGGCATACACTCTGGCCATTCTGCTTGACGAGCAGACCCGCAGAATGCGACAACCGCCAACCGTGCGCATCTTTGCCACCGATGTCCATCAGAGATCTCTGGCATTTGCTAGTGCTGGTATCTACAGCCTCGCCAGCTTAACGGAGGTCTCGCCCGAACGGCTGGAGCGTTACTTCACAGCACATCAGGGAAGCTTTCAAGTAACGAAAGAATTGCGGCAGATGATCGTATTTGCCCCTCACAACGTCATCAAAGACGCGCCGTTCACCAAGATCGATTTGGTCACCTGCCGGAACTTGCTTATTTACCTTGAAACGATCGCACAACAAAAGGCGATCTCCCTGTTTCACTTCGCTTTGAACACGAGTGGCGTGATGATCTTGGGCCCCAGCGAAAGCCCTGGTGAAATCGGGGAGGAATTCGAGGCAATCGACGAACGCTGGCGAATCTATCGCAAACGCCGCGATCGCCGACTCCCTGCCGACATTCGGCTACCGCTTTCAGCACCCTACGGACTAACCAACACTAGTCGACGGCCTGGGGGGCCTCAACAGCCTGCGACAACCAGCGCCACTTTGCTGCGGGCATACGACGAAATACTAGGCGAGTTCGCACCCCCCAGTTTTCTGATCAATGAACGTCGTGAGTTGGTGCAGTCGTTTGGGGGTGCATTTGAGTTCCTGCGACAGCGGGATGGCCGGACAACCACGGACATTTTGGAACTTATTCACCAAGATTTGCGAATTCCCGTCGGGTCAGCCTTGCAACAGGCAAGCATTAAATTGTCGGCGGTCATGTTAAGTGGACTGCGAGTGGCCATGGGGGAAACGCCCACTCTCATTAATCTGGGAGTGAAACCTTTGGCGGGACCGAAAGGTGAGCCAGCCCATTATTTAATTACGCTGGAACGTTCGAAACCTCAGAATCAAGTTCCGCACGATGGCGAAATACTAAACCTCTCTGACGCTTCACGCGAGCAGTTCCAGTCGCTGGAACTTGAATTGCGCTACAGCCAAGAAAGCCTGCACGCCGCCATCGAGGAAATGGAGACCAGCAATGAGGAGTTGCAGGCCACGAACGAAGAACTTGTGGCCTCGAACGAAGAGCTCCAGAGTACCAACGAAGAACTGCACTCTGTCAATGAAGAACTTTATACGGTGAATGCCGAATACCAGAAGAAAATCCTGGAGCTGACCGAACTTACGGCAGACTTAGACAATCTGCTTCAAAGTACCGACGTTGGGGCAATCTTCTTGGACCGCAACCTGTGCATTCGCAAGTTTACCGCCCAAATCGCAAACCAGTTCCATTTACTTCCGCTCGATGTCGGCCGGCGCATCGACAGTTTCGCCAACAATATCGGCCAAATGAACTTGCTGGAAGAAACGCGGCGAGTTTTGGAAACCGAACTTCCTACGGAAGCCGAAGTCCGTGATGCCGACGGCAAAGTTTTGCTGATGCGAGTTCTCCCCTATCGGTCTAAAGCACGCGTGGAAGGAGTCGTGCTGACCCTGATCGACATAACTCAATTGCGCAGCGCCGAAGAGGATTTGCGCCTCATGTCGAAGGTTTTCCATGAGGGCGCTGATCCGATCGTTATTGAGGATTTGAGCGGGCGGATCGTTGACTTGAATGCCGAAGCAGAACGCGTCTACGGCTGGTCGCGCGAGGAAATCCTCGGCCAAAGCATCGATTTGCTGATCCCTGCGCCTGAACAGGAGAAGGCACATGCATTTCGCGAACATTGTCGTGCCAGCGGTAGCATGCGTAACATCGAGACGATCAAATGCAATCGAAAAGGAGAGGAAATCCCGGTGCTGCTTTCACTTTCGGTGCTGACCAACCAAGAAGGTCAACCGGTGGCGATCACCACCATCGCCCAGGATATAACGGAGCGGAAAATTGCCGAAAACTTGCAACATGAGGCCGTTGTAAAGCGAGATCGTTTTCTAGCGATGTTATCTCATGAATTGCGCAATCCACTCAGCGCCGTTCTCAATGCGACTTATGTTCTGGATATTGAGAAAGTTCACATTCCTGAGAGCGTGGCGTCCGCGTGTAAGATTATTCAGCGACAGTCGAGGCAAGTCGCCCGTCTCTTGGACGACTTGCTCGATGTTGCTCGTGTAACCCAAGGGAAAATTGAAATTCGCCGCGAGTCTGTTGACTTGACGCAACTCATCTCTGATACGGTCGCCGGAGTCACGCCGTTGATGAACAGTCGGGAACATCAGCTCGTCGTGCAAACCGCGTCGTCTCCACTTTATGTGGAAGGGGATCCTTCACGACTGCTCCAGATTCAACAGAACCTGCTGACCAATGCGGCGAAATACACTCCGCCGCGCGGTACGATCAGGCTGTCGGTACAAAATGAAGAAGGACAGGCTGTCGTTCGCGTTCGCGATAATGGTCGCGGCATTCCGCCGCATATGCTGGAGACGATTTTTGAGCTTTTCGTTCAATCGGACGATACTCTCGACCGCTCCGATGGAGGAATGGGTTTGGGGCTGACGCTTGTGCGAACGCTCGTATCGATGCACGGAGGTGCGGTACACGCCTATAGCGCTGGCCCCGACCAAGGGAGTGAGTTCGTGGTGCGTTTACCACTTGCGTCTCCTCCGACAGAAGCTCGCGAACAGGAACAGATTGCCGGTAACTACCACGGCGGTTCCCGACACATTGTGCTCGTTGAAGATAATGACGACAGCCGGGAAATGCTTCAGGCGCTCTTGGAGTTAGACGGCCATCAGGTCGCCGCTGCCCGAACAGGTCGGCAGGGACTTGATCTGATCCTTCATCACCGCCCCGAGGTAGCAATTGTTGACATCGGCTTGCCTGAAATAACTGGCTATGAAATCGCTCGACATGTGCGACAAGACGAACGAAATCAGAATATCTACTTGATCGCTCTGACAGGCTACGGAAGAACCGAAGATTGTCAAAAGGCACTCGATGCAGGCTTCAACACTCATCTGGTGAAGCCACTCCGTCCCGAGGAGTTGGGCCGGATACTCGAAAATTTCAAAAAGTAGCAAACCAGACGCTACGCGACTTGACTGTGTACCGCAGCTTTATCAGTCAGGCCACGACGTGTTGTCCGTTTCCAGGCCAGCAAGGTCGCCATCAGGACGCAGCCGATGACAAACAAAGCAGCCAGGATGGGCATCAAGAATGCTAACGACGTCAACGCCGTCGATGAAACTAGTTCACCCGTAGAAACAAGAAAGTTTCCCAACCCGGCGGTGGTGGCAGTCGACGTTCCACGGAGCGCTGTTGTCCCGGTTTGTATGATTGCGGCAGTGCCACCTCCGGCGATGAGTGCCAGACTCCAGCGCAACATGGGAGACATGTCTCCCACCACCGATGCGGTAATAATGGTCCCCGCAATCACGGCCGCTGGCGTGGCGATTGTATCGAGCAGATTGTCTAGCCACGGGACATAGTAAGCGGAGATCTCAAGAACCGTTGCCGTTAAGAACACCGCAAATGCGGGCCAACTCCCCATCCATTCAAAACCTTCTGCAAGCGACAAATGCCCTGACAAAGCAGCGATATTAATTCCGAGGAGGGGAATAAACACGCGAAAGCCGCAGGCGGCACTTAGGCCGATCCCCAAACAGACCGCCATCACGTACTGCAAGACGTTGGCATCAATCATTGTTGTCGCCGGATCCAGATTAATCGTCGCTTCCACCTTTCCCTCCTCAATTCGGGCATTTCATTGCGGCAAAGCCCTTTTCATTTTAGACGGTGTCACCCTGGGCGACGAAGTCGCTGCACAGTCCACCACTGCTATAAATTTCGTGCCACCGAATGAAATCTTGCTCAAATTGCGAATTTTTTTGAAATTTCACAAGGTCCACATCATCCAGACTGCCTGCCCCTCGCAAGACTGCAAGTTACGATGAAACGGTGTGCCTGATTCGATCCCAAAGCGACGCCATAATCGTTGAATACGCCTCACTTTTGGTCCAAATTTGTCCCAACGGACCCCCTTGTCAAACCGCCTCTAAAATGGCACATTGGGGAGTTTCCCATCGGGCGCAATTGCCTGAGGGCTGGATTTTCGTTCCACCTTGGGAAACAGATATATTGCGAGTTTCGCTGCGGCTGATTCGTAGCGCGTCGTCTCAGGAGTTTGTCGGCATGGCTCGGTATCACGGTCCTAAAGCACGTATCAATCGTCGTCTGGCAACACTAGTGTTCGAAGGGGCTGGTGCAGCACGAGCATCGGGGCGCCGCGAGAATCCGCCTGGCATGCACGTGAAGGGTCGCCGTCTTTCCAACTACGGCATTGCCTGGGCCGCCAAGCAAAAAATCAAATACTACTACGGCATCGGTGAAAAGCAGCTTCGTCGATTCTTCACGAATGCCTCCGCCGGCAAGGGGAACTCGGGCGAAAACCTGTTGACGATCTGCGAGCGTCGCCTGGACAACGTCATTCGCCGCGCCGGGTTCACCCGTACTCGCCCGCAGGCCCGCCAAGGGATTGTGCATGGGCACTTCCTGGTGAATGGGATCAAGGTGACTAGCCCTTCTTATCAGCTTCGCCCCGGCGATGTGATCACGGTTCGGGCGAACGAAGAGATTTACAACTTGTACAAGTTCGCATCCGAAGGAAATTCCAGCACTCCCGACTGGATTACCTTCGATGGTGAAACCCTCCGCGCCACTATGCAGCGGATCCCGGGCCCAGGCGATTACAGCCTGCCGGTGGATGTCAACATCGTGACCGAATTCCTCTCGCGGTAGTACGAAGTCAGCCAGAGCCGTCTGCAGATCTGCTGGCCGCTTCTAATTGCTGGCATATTGGTCGAAGTGGAATCATTTCCCTAGCTCCCACCTGAGAAGTCCCCGAGAAGATGACCCATTCACCACTCGTTGTCTTGGGAGGCGGACCGGGGGGCTATGCGGCAGCGTTTTATGCTGCCGATGAAGGAGCGGAGGTCATCCTCATTGAGCAAGAGTCACGTCTCGGTGGCACTTGTTTGCTCCGGGGCTGTATTCCTTCCAAAGCCTTGCTGCATGTTGCCCGCGTGATCGCGGAAGTAGATGAACTCAAGGAAGAATGGGGGGTGGAGTATCCGGCTCCTGTTATCTCCATCGACAAAGTTCGAGCCCGCAAGGAAAAGGTTATCTCAACCTTGTCCGCCGGGCTAAAAAACTTGGCGAAGCGGCGCAACGTCAAAGTCATCACGGCCAAAGGTGTGTTCGTCAATTCAACGACGATTAGTTTAGAAGGTGATGACCCCTCGATTCCCGAAGACCGTACGATCACCTTTGATCGCTGCATCATTGCGACCGGATCTACTCCTGCATTTCCGCCCGCCTTCGACATCGGTTCGGATCGGGTAATGGATTCAACGGGTGCCCTCGCTCTCGCCGATCTGCCTAAGACAATGCTTGTCATCGGTGGCGGCTATATCGGGCTGGAGATGGGGACTGTTTACGCACAACTGGGCACGCAAGTGAGCGTGGTCGAACTAACTGAAAACCTGTTGATGGGGGCCGACCGGGACCTCGTGAAACCGCTGCAGAAACGACTGGAAAAGTTGTTTGGCGGGCGGATTTTCATGAATACGAAAGTTGGCTCCGTCGGACTCCGCGGCGATCAAGTCGAAGTCGCTTTCGAAGGGCCGGGAAAGTTCGGCACCGAACATTACGATCGAGTACTGGTTTCTGTTGGTCGCCGGCCCAATACACGCGGTATCGGTCTGGAAAACACGCAGGTCAAACTCGATCAGCGGGGCTTTATCCTCTGCGAGAAAACTCAGCAAACGGCTGACCCAACGCTTTTGGTGATTGGCGATGCGGCCGGGGAACCGATGCTGGCTCACAAAGCTTCGCACGAAGCCCGCGTCGCGGTGGAAACAGCGCTCGGCAAAGCGGCTGAGTTCGACAAGATGGCAATCCCTGCGGTGGTCTTCACCGACCCGGAAATCGCTTGGGCAGGTCTGACCCAAGATCAGGCGACGGCGCAGGGGCGAAATGTAACGGTCGCGATCTACCCCTGGGCAGCCAGCGGTCGAGCCCAAGCCTTAGGGCGAACGGAAGGTTTTACCAAATGGTTGATTGACCCCGAGACCGATCGCGTGCTGGGTTGCGGCATCGTTGGTTCAGGTGCCGGAGAGTTGATTGCGGAAGCAGTGCTGGCCATTGAAATGGGCTGCGAAGCGCGCGACTTGGCCGAAAGCATTCACCCGCATCCCACACTCAGCGAGACGATGATGAATGCCAGCGAAGTCTTCTTTGGCACCGCGACCGAAATCTACAAGCCGAAGCGAGCGGCATCTGAGGCATCATCGTAGGTATTCGTTCGACGCATCTCAGAACGCTGTTTGAACGTTCACTATCCCTGCCTCGCCTACTGATACCGCTACAGGCGCTACTGATACCGCTACAGGCACCACTGGGACCGACGGCAACTGATCCGACAATCTCCGCCGAATGTCAATAAAGTCTTGCTCTACTCGGAGGAAAGCTTCGACCAATTGCGGGTCGAACTGTGTTCCAGCTTCAGACACGATAATGTTTCTTGCGAATTCATGGGTGTAGGCGTCCTTGTACACGCGACGCGACGTGAGCGCGTCGTACACATCCGCTACAGCAACAATCCGAGCGGCAAGCGGGATTTGCTCGCCGGCTAGTCCGAGTGGATAGCCGGTGCCATCCCAGCGCTCATGATGCGCGGCAGCAATATCCCTTGCCACCTGCAAGAAGCGTGCTTGCGGATAGTTTGCCAATGCTGCATCTAACGTTTCCGCGCCAATGGTCGCGTGCGTTTTCATGATGTTGTATTCGGAATCGCTGAGTCGACCTGCTTTAAGCAAGATGGAATCTGGAATTCCGACTTTTCCAATATCATGCAACGGGCTCGTTTGATAAACAAGTCGAATGAAATCGGCATCTACTCGCTCCCCGCCAGATTTCGTTTCTACCAACGTTTCGGCCAGGCGTCGAGAATAGCGTTGGACTCGTTCCAGATGATGCCCCGTATCCGGATCGCGTGATTCCGCGAGCTTGGCCAAGGCGAAGATCACCATCTCTCGGCTTTCGAGCGCGAGCACTCGCTCCCCGGCGCGCACGCGAGCCATAAGTTCGGCATAGTGAAATGGCTTGACCATGAAGTCATCGGAGCCGGCAGACAGACCTTCCACAATTTCATCCGCCGTGCCATGGCTGGTCAGCAGTATGAAATAGACGTAGCCCGTGCTTGAACGGCGGCGAACATTCTGGCAAAGTTCCAGGCCGTTCATTTGCGGCATGTCCCAGTCGCTGATGACCAGACGAATATCATGCTCGCTAATCCGATTAAGCGCTTGATGGCCATCATAGGCAGTAAACACTTCGTACCCTGCACTGGCGAGCGAACTCGACAGAATCTCCACGGCGATGTCGTCATCGTCGACCACAAGGATTTTCATTTTTGCCCCAGACATGATTTTCCTGCGTGATAGCGAATCGTTGATCTACTGCCCCGGAAAAGTCGTGACCTTCCCTATTCTTCCAAAAGCTTCGCAATCTCCTGCTGACAAATCTCGATCGATTCGAGCATCTGCTGATGCAGTTCACGGCACCGCGCTTCTTCGCCATTCCGAGCAGCTAGTTCAATCTTAGCGGCGTACTTACTCACCTCCAGCGCGGAAACATTGGAAGCCGAGCCTTTGAAAGTGTGTGCCAGCCGGCGGACCTCCGACAGTTCGCCATGTTGTATTGCGCCACCGATCCCGGAGTAAAACTCGCGAGAACGTGTTTGGAACATTTGCAGGATTCGTTTGACGGCCTCGTCACCGCCGCCACATCGATCGCGCAGTTGATCGATGCAGAGCGCCGTAGCCGGCGGGGCACTCGCTTCACCTGGTTCAACGACTGGCGCGATAGCGGCAGTTACCGGAGGTTGGGCGACCGTTGAAGCTTCAGGCGTGGATTGCGAATGGCGATCAATAGACCGGTCGGAATGGGATGGGTTACGATTCGTCCCCCAGAATCCCGCCAAAATGCCAAGTAATAGGTGCCGATCAACGGGCTTGGTAATGTACTCGGTCATCCCCGCCGCCAGGCATCGCTGTCGATCTCCGGTAATGGCCTGTGCGGTTAAAGCAACGATGGGGAGTGGATTTCCGGAGACGTGCTTCAAGACCGACTGCTTCTCCAAACCTCTGATCTTGCGGGTTGCTTCGAAGCCATCCATTTCGGGCATTTCACAGTCCATCAGCACTGCGTCCCACGGCGCATCCATCACCATCTTGACGGCCTGCAGGCCGTTGATCGCGACATCGGTTTCGTAGCCGGCAGATTTTAGGATTTCGCTGGCTACCGCGCGGTTGACCTCGTTGTCGTCCACGACCAAAATGCGACGCACCGTAGGGTTCGTTGAATTTGGCGTCGAAGGATGAATAGCCACCAACGGCGCGGCATTCTGAGCTTTCTGCAGTGCGGGAGCAGTAGGCTTCTCCATCGCAGTAACTACCGCGTCGAACAATCGTGATTGACGAATCGGTTTTTGCAGCGACCGCATGCCGAGCTGCAGGAGATCTTCCGGAGAGACATCTTCTGCCAGGGACGTGAGCAGTACAAGCCGCGTGTCGTTCAACGACGACTCCGCCTTAATCCGCTGGGCTAGTTCCAACCCATCCATCCCGGGCATCATTCGATCGAGAATCGCGATGCTGAAGGGAGAATCCGTCGAAGCTGCTTGCTTGAGTTGTTGAAGCGCTTCCTGCGGCGAGGCGACTGTGGTGATTTGCATCCCCCACCGCGTCAAATATTCGCGAAGTACGTGTAGATTTGTTTCGTTGTCGTCGACTGCCAAGGCACGTATGCCACTTAATGACGAATGTTGCGTCGGAGGCTTGGATGGTTCTTGGGCCAGTTGCAAGGTGACAGCAAACCAGAAGGTAGTCCCTTCCCCTTCGGTACTTTCAACTCCGATTTCGCCATGCATCAATTCCACGATTTGCTTGCAAATCGCAAGCCCTAGGCCGGTGCCACCATATTTGCGAGTTGTCGAGATATCGACTTGCGAGAATGATTGAAAGAGACGATTGAGACGTTCCATGGGGATGCCGATCCCCGTGTCGCGTACTCGAAGGCGAATTTTCGCCTCGTTCTCAAGGGTGGAAATGAGCTCGGCGGAGATATTCACTTCCCCCTTTTCTGTGAACTTGAGCGCGTTGCTGATCAGGTTGACTAGCACTTGCCGGAGCCGTTCTGCATCGCCGCGCACTTGCCGCGGGACGAGGGGCTGTACATGACAGCTCAGTTCTAAGCCTTTTTGATGAGCCCGATGGGCGAACATATCTGGTATCGATTCCAGCAACTCGTGCAGATCGAAATCGAATTCTTCCAGTTCAAGCTTACCAGCCTCAATTTTGGAGAAGTCGAGAATATCGTTAATAAGACTCAGCAGAATCTCTGCCGAAGATTTGGCCACTTCGGTATACCGAGCTTGCTTGGTATTGAGTTCCGTTGTCGTAAGCAAGTCGAGCATGCCGATCACACCATTCAGCGGCGTGCGGATCTCGTGGCTCATATTGGCCAAAAATTCACTCTTTGCCCGACTACCTGCCTCGGCTTGTTCCTTTTCGCGAAAGAGGCGTTCGGCAATCTTACGCTGGGTAATATCCTCGACGGTTCCTTCGTAGTACAGGACCTGGCCATTGCTGTCACGATGCACGCGAGCGTTCTCAGAAATCCAGATGACCTCGCCATCTTTGCGACGAACTTGCGACTCGAAATCGGTGACAACGTTCGTGTTGGTAAATGCCTCTTTGAACTCCTCGCGGCGCCGCGGATCGACGTACAGCTGTGCACCGATGTTATTAATCCCAGCCAACATTTCCTGGAAACTCTCGTAGCCGTAAATCCGCATCAAAGCTGGATTCGCTTCGAGATACTGTCCATCCGGCGATGTTTGGTAAATTCCTTCTACGGCGTTCTGAAAGATGCTGTGCCACTTTGCTTCGGCAGCGGCGCACGGCAATCGCATCTAATTTCGTACTATTGCGGTTGGCTGGGAAAAGGCAAGAGATTTGCAGATAGACCTTCCGGGGAATTTCATTTTCACGGAGGTCGCTCACATGTCTCAACGTTTGGTTGCAGTTTTTACACCGT
>JBGSNR010000063.1:0-20872 GCA_041739545.1 Pirellulaceae bacterium
GGACTTCCTGAACGGGGGACCCACGAAGGTCGCCCGATTTGGAAGGTGGAACGGCAGGGCTACGTCTATCGCTGCACCTGTTTTCTGCGCGACCTGCCTCGTTTGGTCGAACGCCTCTACTACGGTATGTTCCTATCGCGATCACCTGACTTACGAGCGGTGTTGTTGCCCACGGAGCTGCTGCTGGCCTCCCAGAGTTTGTCGTGGTGGTCGACGGATCGGCAATGTCGGCAAACTTGGTCTGATTTCTGTCGCGGGGAACTCTTGGGACTACCCAGAACCGCAGAGGTCGAAGCGGAGGCTGAAGCGGCCGCCTTGACTGCGCTGCAGGTGAGCGACGATTACATGACCGCCATCGGTTTGCGAAAAGTCGCTTGATCACATGGCTGCAGCGTTCCCGGCTACCCTGACGGTGATTGCCATCCGCGAGGGACAAGAGAATGAACTTGGAGCCAAATAATCCGCTTACTGGAACTGCGATGAGTTTGAACCATGACATGCCCGACTTCTATCTTGAGACCTGCTTCCTTATCGAACCGGGCACAGCTGACGAGAGCTGGCCGCCAGAATTCGCCATCATCACCGGCTACGAAACCACTGGTATAACCTGGCCCAAGGAGCAGAACCTAGCCGCTGATCGAGAGTTGGAGGCGGAACTACGGAGCTGTTCGGTATGGCTGCGAAGGGTGGAAGGCTACTCGCCAACTTCGCGGCATGCTGAACCGGGTTGGGCAGTGGCGATCTCTTTCGACGAGGCCTGCGAACTGGGGCTGCGGTTCAAGCAGGATGCGATTTACTACGTGAACGGTGACGATCTGTCCGTGAGTTACTGCGACAATCGCCGGCGGCACGTTCCGGTTGGCAGCTTCCGAGAGCGAGTTCAGACCAAGAGCGACACTCACAGCGCTCGATAGTTTTCGAGAAGTTCTTTATCCCCATCAAGACTAAGGAGCACACCATGGCGATCGACTACGAGGCGGTGATCAATCTGCTGGTTCAGCGCAAGAAAATCTCCAAGAAGCAGCAGGCTGAATACCTTGAGGATCAAGACGCTTTAACCGCCGATCTCCAGAATGGCAAGGATGCTCTTTCCTTGGGTTGGGATTGTGAGTCTCCAGGCAGTTCGGGCGGGCATTGGATCACGCTGTGGCAGGGACTCTACTTCGTCGGGTCTTCTGACTTCGAAGACGAGGGGCCTTTCGAGACCCTCGAGGAGGCCCTGAAACTAGAGATGTTCCAAGGGCCAACACCCAACCCCTCCCTACGCAGCGAAGTCCTTTCGCTTGCCGAACTTCTGAGACTTGGAACTCGATTTGTCTCCGAAGAGGAAGAGGAAGAAGAAGGGGGAGGGGGAGGGGAAGCAGAGATCTATATCAACGACGTGCGTTACGTGCTGCAAGACGATGAGCTCGTCCGATCCGATGAAGAAGCCTGAGTTCGGAGGCAAATTCTGAACGAGCAACGGGCAAACCAGCCACAAATGACATGCTTCATCCGCCAGAAGCTGACTAACAGTGCATCACCGTTCAGGGAACGTTAACTGCAGGCGTCACGGAAGTGAGCATTGTGGCAGGAATTTCGAAACTGGAATCACGATTTTCAGTTAACACCAATGGCATACGTCATACAGATCGGAGCATTTGCCCCGGCACAGCCCCGGACATTGGGGCAGAGAAATCGCAGGAATCGTCGGCAAAACCCAAAGTTAACCAGCTCCGCCCCAATTGCCCCAGTGTTTTAGATGAGGAGAGAGCTAATTACTGGAAAATTTATTGCTGGTGATCAAGAACTGCTCGGATGAAAAAATCACGCTTGTAGAGAGTATGGTCTTTTAAAAAGTGGGGCATTTGGGGCAGATAACTAAAAACCTTCAATTTCATCGAGAAATATCCGACTTCTTCCGCCCCACCACCGCCCCAAAACAGCTCGTTTCGCCCCACCTTGCCCCACGTTCGGCGTCCTGGCCCTCGCTTATGCGCACTCCTGAAAGCAGTTGGCCGGAAAACGCTTTATTTCTGCCGCCGTAGCAGGCATGATGTTTCTTGCTTGAACCATCGCTCACGGACTGGGCCCAACACGGGAGTCTTGTTCATGGCCACGCTGCAACTCTCGATTCGCGACCTTCGGCGGCGCTGGAAGCCCAGCAAAGAACGGCTTGGCAGCCACCCAACAGCGATTCGCTTTCACCGGGCCTGTAGCTGGTTGGACCGTGCTGAAAAGCTGCAACAAGAGGATCTCGACCTAGTCCTCGTTAACCAGTGGATTGCCTTCAACGCGTTGTACGGACAATGGGATTTCGCCAAGTGCGAGTCACGGCAAGATCGGGACAGTTGGCGGGCGTTTCTTACCAAGACGCTGCAACTTGACACCAAAGGCTACTTGGGCGAAATGCTCGTCACGCACCAGGCCCTGGTCCTGACACTTGCCGAGGATGAGTATCTGGCCGGATTCTTTTGGAAGGAACCCTCGGCCAAGAATCGCCAATCGGCCAGGAACCTGAAGCATCGGGTGCGAAGTTGGTATGGCGAGCAGAACTGGACGCTCGTACTCGATCATCTCTTGGAGAAGATCTACCTCCTCCGCTGCCAACTCATCCATGGTGCCGCCACGTACGGCGGTAAGTTGAACCGCGTGGCCCTGAAACGGTCGGTGCAGATGCTCTGGCATTTACTGCCAGCTTGCCTGTTGGTTTACATTGACCACGGTGCGGACCAGGATTGGGGCCTTCTTTGCTACCCGCCCATGCAGAATCCTTTGCTGGGGAATACGGAGTTCGGGCGAAAGCCGCGGTGACGATTTCGGAATCGACGCGGATGAGAACACTCCACACTCATTGACGCGACGCTTCCACTACCATGGGCAGACGATCAAACTCAGAATTGCAATCCGCGACAACTTTTACAGAAAGTTCGCTCATGAAAGAAACAGAAGAAGAGAGAGCTCGCTTCGCAGCCAACTGGGATCGCATTTTTGCGACCCGGGTTGTTCCTGTAAGACAGCCGTCGAAGCCAAAGGTTCGTCAGAAAAAGCCTGCTGCTATGAGATGTGACGACGCCACGGCTGCCGGAATGGAGAAGCTCAAGGGACTAAGTCTGCGACAACCCTGGGCGGAGCAGATCATGCGTGGTGAGAAGTTGACCGAGACCCGCCGGCAATCTGTCGCCTACCGAGGGCGGATTTACATTTACGCGAGCCTCAGCCGCTTCACCCAAGCGGAAGAGTTGGAACTAACGCAACGGTTTGGTTACTCCTTCGCCAATTTCGCACGCGGCGTCGTGGTTGGTACGGTTGAAATAACCGACTGCCAGGAAATGGAGCTAGACAACGAGGAAGACGACCCTCAGTTCATGTGGCAGCTGGCAAATCCCATGCGACTCGTCAGGCCGGTGCCGCCACTGGAACAGCCACAGCCAGTCTGGTTTCATCCATTTGGACGGCCAGTTAAGTAACAAGTCCTGGCAAGTCGTTCAGCTGAGCCGCTCGTGAATTCAGGCATTGGCTTCAGGTTCCACCGGCGGGGCGTCCAAATCAGGCGAAAGCCAATCGACCTGATTGCCCGACCGCAGTTCAATCAGCTCGGTCGTGATGTTGCTGATCGGTTGCACTCCCGTCAGGTTTACCCAGTTACTGGCAGTGAGCAGTGGCAAGAACAAAACGATCAAGCCTTCTTCCGTGTCACAGAGTGCTTCGACTGCGAGCGGAGGGAAGGCGAAATGGGACTCACGCCGAGAGGTGCAAGTCTCCAGTCGGAGTGCGAGTAAAGTGAAGAGGTGCAGCTGTCGTTTTGCGTTGATGCCTTCCTGATTTTCGCAACAAGCGAATTAGCAACGCCACGGGTTCAGCAACTTGCCGCTTTATTTTTGCGGTCCAAGCAGGCATCATGGTGTGCGAGGCAACTATTCGTAGCCACGCCACCCGGAAACCGGAAATGTCCCCATCGAAACCAAATGCTGCTCCCACGGTCTTGCTCGCTTTTGTCTTGGGTGTTCTGGTCGCGATTCCAGGCAATGATCACCGCCTGAATGCCGCCGAGCATCCGGTCCCTGAGAGCCCGCTTTGGCTGACGTATTCCGGCGACCAGGGACCGGGAGTAGGCAAACACATCGTCTTGATCGCCGCGGATCAGGAATACCGCAGCGAGTATTCGATGCCGATGCTGGCGCGGCTCCTGGCCAAGCATCATGGGTTTCACTGTACGGTGCTCTTCAGCCTGAATTCGGACAACGATGTCGATCCAACGCAGAAGATTCGTTGGGAGGACAAGACGGTTACGCACAACATTCCCGGCCTTGAACATTTGGAAAAGTGCGATCTAGTCATCTTGTTCAGCCGCCTCATCTCTCTACCGCCTGAGCAGTTGAAATACATCTACGACTACCTGGATTCCGGAAAACCAATCATTGGCATCCGCACTGCCAACCACGGCTTTCTTGACTTTGACTACCGGAAGGATGGCAAGAAGATCGACTTCGGCGAAAGCGTACTGGGTGGTTCATTCCGCAATCATCATGGCCGCTGGCAGCAAGATTCCACTCGCGGCATCATCGTCGAGCAGAACCAAGCTCATCCCGTCCTAACAGGGGTCAAAGACATCTGGGGAACCTCGGACGTCTATCGCACCTTCAAGGAAGGCGGCAGCCTGCCGGAAGGCAATGTGCCGCTGGTGAACGGTCAGCCGCTGATGGGACGCAAACACGATGACGCCGTGAATGCCAAACTGATGCCGTTACCGGTGGCTTGGGTGAAAACATGGACCGGAAACACCGGGCAGACCGCGCGTGTCTTCCATGTCACCATGGGAAGCGCACAGGATTTTCAAAGTGAAGGGCTTCGCCGCCTGACGGTGAATGCGGCCTACTGGTGCCTGCATTTGGAAGCCGACATCAACGACAACTCCTGCATGGATCTTGTTGGCGAATACAACCCGCCTGACAGCGGCTTTGCCTACAAGGACCTCAACATCGTTCCGAGAAAACCCAGCTTCTACAAATAGCTTCACGCTTAGATCATGGAAACTCGATCCACCGGCCTCGGCGTTTGTCTCCTATTTGTCCTGTTTGGGCGCTATTCGGGCACCGTGATCGATGCCAGTGAACTCTCGAAGCGGCCGAACATCGTCGTCTTCCTGGCTGACGATCTCGGGTACGGCGACCTCGGCTGCTACAACCAGGACTCGAAGATGCCGACGCCACATCTGGATCGTCTGGCAATGTCCGGGATGACCCTCAAGATGCGACAACGCTACTAACACCTACTTCCTTCATTGCGTCGCAATGCGTTTGACCCGCGGCGATTTGTACGCAAGGAACAGATCGCTTATAAGGCTATGCCATGAGTTCGTTGACATGGCTCGAGCGTTTCGGAGAACCGCAACAGAAGACATGGCAATCGATACCGAGACTACTCAGCCTTCGCTTCGCGGCGCAGAAATCAGACAGTGCCCGCTACGCCTTAAAGCGGTAACCCATGTACGGTACGGTCTGCACATAATCCCGAAAGTGCCCCAGTTGCTCCCGCAGAGAGGCGATGTGCAGGGAGACGTCTTCCTCCGAAACGGGGGAGCGCGTCGTCGTCACGGCGGCCGCTATGCCGCGCGGAGAGAAGGGGTAGTACGGCTTGCTGGCCAGAAAGGTGAGAATTCGGAACTCCACGGAACCAAGCTTGAGCGGTACGAGACCAAGTGCAACGCGATAGAAAGGAGGCGAAGGTTTATTCTCTTCAAATTGCGTCGTTCGGCGGGAGGCATCCCTTGCGAAGTCGGCAATGTCCGCGTACTGTCGCGCGATTTCCTCGGCAGGGTTCCCTCGATTATTCATACTTTTATGATACACCCGGGGCTACATTGCAGTCGACTCGAAGCTCGTGGTCGATCAAGTTCTCGTCGCCAATGTTGCGCCGCAGATCACCCGCTTTGTAGTTCCCACGACAGGAAAGACGGGTGGTTCATTGCGATTGGTCGGTTTGGCCACCGACCCCGCCGGCAACAAGGATGCTCTGGTCTATACGTGGCTCATCACCGGCCCCAAGGGCTATAGCAAGGCACTGATTGCACCGACCGTCAATTGGACTCCACCGGCGATTATTGGGAAGTACACCGTGAAGCTGACGGTCACCGATGGGGATGGAGGTCGTGCGGTGCAATCATCTGCCATCACCATCACGAGTGGGCAACTTTTCACCCGCAGTCGTGTAAGTTTGGGGCCCCGTTCCTGACAGAATTCGTCAAACTTTGTCCTGGGCTGGTAGCCGTTAATCACGCTTTCTCATGAAGGATGTGCGTCTGTTTTTTAGGGCCTGAAAACGGACTGGAAACCAGAGAAAGCCATCAACTGCTTAGAATCCCCTTGATAGTACTAAAAACAAGTAACTTACCCACTAATGTAAATAAATTACATACTTGCTAGAGCCTCTTCGAGGCGTCTAAGTCAGACAAAACCTTCGCTTCGCTCCGGTTTTGTTTTTCACTCTTTTCTGGTTCTGTCATTTCGCCGCTGGGCGCCGCACGATCGAGCTTGTGCGAAGGCCGTAATTTGCTGCATGGCGATTTCAGCCCCTAGAATTGGGTTTAGCGGTCAACTGGCTGTCTTGGTCGACCTTGGCCTCTGCGCGCGATACGCGTGACACTGGAGGCCTTCTCGAGGCCGTTAGGGAGTGATCTTGTCAACTCCATCGAATGCTTGCGTTGGCACTGTTTGTTGATTGATGCTGATCAACTTCGGGAGATCAACTGCCGGCGCATCTAACTCCACCTGAAGCGAGTACATCTCCTTTAGGATTTCTCGATCCCCTATTTCTGCTTGATCGGGATCTCGACTTCGTAGTATCGCGAGTCGGACGGCACGCCAGGACTGTTGTAGCCCAGCACGCGGAGGTTGCCCGCACGCTCGTAATTGGGGCCATGCTGTTCCAGCCACTTTTCCAGTCGCTGCTCAAGTTCAGACAGTTTCTTGAGGTTACTGTCTCCTTTTAAGCCAATGGAGACGGTCGTCATCGCTCGAATATCTTCCACTTTCACGCCGCCCAGTTTGTTTCCTACCTTACCGAGCGTTCGCTCGCCGTAGAGGAAGGCCATGTTGGTTTGCTGAGGTTGCTTTTCAGTCCCAGCAGTGCCGTAGGTCATTTCCACTGGTGCGGTCATCGCGATTCGGTTGAGCGTGATATGGGCAAACAGCGTGAAGAAGGCAGAGTCGTTTTGCGACGCCGCACGGGCCAGCCGATAAGCAGGATAGCTCTTCACCTGAATTTCGCCGACCGGCGTGGGCTGGGGAAACCCCGCCGGCAGATCAGCTTCTTCCTTCATTTTGAAAGTCAGAAGTTCGTAGGAAGTGCGAAGGGCTGCCTCCAAGGATTCACTGCTGGTGGCGGTTTGGAGTTGGTCCGCAATCAACACGTTGGTGGGGCATCTCTCTTGAACGACTTTGGCGACGGCCTGGAAGGTTTTCAGTCTTTCCGTGGCTGGTTGATCTTTCGCCACTGAAAGGGCTTCCGCGATGATTGTCGCCGATTGAGAGTTCATCGAATTTCCATCATCAGCCGGCTCGCCACCAAGCGACGCACCCGCTAGTACCGCCAGCGAGGCGAACACGAAAGATGCTTGCATCCCTAACATAGATTCCACTCCTCAATGAAAATTAGCCCGACTTAAGACCGTCCGTATCCAAATCAATCTTGGTAGTTCGTTGGAACTTCAGTGGCGGATTCATCTATTCAGGAAAGATGCATGTAAGCGGCGATCCGGCAAGTTGATTTGGTTGGCGGGAGAACCTGGGTAAGCAAAAAGCGTCCTTCTGCCATTCTGGGACGTGGTTGCGAAACGCTCAACTCCGCGATGCCTTAAAGCAAGTGCCAACGTCGCTGGTTCTGCAATGCGTACTCGATTCTCGCATTTTTTTGAATCCACCGTCGAAATTTCAGCGAAAGCTTTTGTGAGCAGCTCATGATTGTCGACAAAACGTTTTTTTTGTCCTGTTAAAGTCCGAACCATTCGAAAAGGGAATCTGAACATGAATTCGTTCGTAGCTCGTATGTTGACGCTGGCAGTCGTGTTGGGCGCGTCAGCAATTGCCGGTGCTGAAGAGAAAAAGGATATTGTGGACACGGCAGTGGGTGCCGGCAGTTTCAAGACGCTGGTGGCGGCAGTGACGGCTGCCGACCTCGTCGAAACGTTGAAGGGCAAGGGCCCCTTCACCGTGTTTGCTCCGACCGACGAAGCTTTCGCCAAGCTGCCGGAGGGCACGGTCGAGTCGTTGTTGAAGCCCGAAAACAAGAAGAAGCTCGTTGCCGTCCTGACCTATCACGTCGTACCGGGTAAACTGATGGCCAAGGATGTCGTCAAGCTCACCGAGGCCAAAACCGTGCAAGGATCCTCCGTGAAGATTGCGGTCAAAGAAGGTAAAGTAAGCGTTGACGGGGCGAATGTTGTGAAAACCGACATCGAGACGAGTAACGGCGTCATTCATGTGATCGACGCGGTCATCTTACCGCAATAAGTTGTGGCACGATCGTTGAAGCAATGGGTGCGAGGTCGGGAGTTTTTTACCGACCTCGCTGCGTTGTGCGCCCTGCCAGAGGAGGTTGATTTGCAAGTCCCGCTACTGCCCCGCATCGCGAATGGCGAGACTGGCGCCATCGACGAATGCATCGAGAGATATGGCGGTCTGGTGTGGTCGCTGGCCCGCCGCCTTTCGCCCTCCTTAGCCGATGCCGAAGATGCCGTGCAAGAGATCTTCGTGGACTTGTGGAAAAATGCGGATCGGTTTAGCGAGGAGGTCGCCGGTGAAACAACCTTCGTAGCCATGTTGGCTCGTCGTCGTTTGATCGATCGACTACGCAAATCTCGCCGCGAATTAGAATCACAACCCATCGATGAGATGGTCTTAGAATATGCGGCTCCGCCTCAGACATCTCCTGCCGAGTTGGCGGAAGAAGGTTCGCGTGCCACGGCGTGCCTCGAGCATTTGCGGAGCGACGAACGGAAAGTTCTGGAACTTTCGATCTATCATGGCTTGCCTCAAGCACGGATTGCCGAACAGATCGGGTTACCCCTCGGCACGGTCAAGACCCACGCGCGACGTGGGTTGTCGCAACTCCGAGATTGCATGCAATTGCGCGGCCGTCGGCGTCCGAAAGGAGTTGAAGTGCTATGAGCAAAGACTCAACCACCGACTCCAATCGCTGGGAAGAACTTCAGGTGGCACGACTGCTGTTTGGGCTGACCGTAGACGAACAAATGGAGTACGACGAATTAACCCGTCAGATGCCAGCCGAAGAACTCGATAAGTTCGACACTGTGGTCGCTTCCCTGGATATGGTTTGGTCGGACATGCCATCGGAACCATTGCCGGAACATCTGCGTCGAGCGATTCGCGCTCGAGCCGAACAAGAATTGGCTTCCAAGCCTGTTGTGTCGGTGGCCAAGCCCACCATCAATGCCACAGCTGCGATTGGTGTAAGCAAATATCTGCCCTGGTTAGTTTCTGCTGCCTGCTTGATGCTCGCTGTGTTCACCTGGGTCTCGAACCGACCGGGAGAGAAGGCAGGCCCTAACTTCGCCCAACTGAGGGCCGAATTGATTGCAGCCAAAGAAGGACTCGTACAGGCAAATTGGTCGGCGGGAACCACGCCCATCGGGGATGCGAGGGGCGACGTGGTCTGGAGTGGTCTGCGGCAACAGGGTTTCATGCGTTTTCGTGGGTTGCCGGTTAACACTCCCACCAAAGAGCAGTATCAATTATGGATTTTCGACAAGAATCAGAGCGACAAGACGCCGATCGATGGCGGCGTGTTTGACATTGCAACGACCGAGGAGGTTATCGTACCGATCAACGCCAAGCTGCAGGTGCAGGAACCTTTCATGTTCGCGGTTACGATTGAGAAACCGGGTGGGGTGGTGGTGTCGTCTCGCGAACGATTACCACTCTTGGCCAAGGTCGAGTGACGAATCATGACCGGTCAAGTTTCTACAAGTAAGACTGCGGCGGTGACCGCAGCGACAAATTTAATTGGTGCCGGCAGAGCCATGCTGTGCAACATGGCCCAGTGATTGGCATGGAAACACATGCCAATCACTCACTCAAGGGTCGACTCCCGCAAATCCCAGCCGTTGGGAGCTCGGTGAGGTCGAAGACGAGATCGTGCCGCTGACGGATGTGCGCTGTAAGCAGCGGCTTGGCCGATTGTTGAAAAGCTATAGCCGCAAAGTGGCATGATGAACTGCGTTGGCAGCGCCAACGGGACTCCAGTCGTTCTGCCTATTGACTGACGTTTACCTTGTCGAAAACCCCAGTGGTTGACGCAAAGGTATTTCCTGAGCACACAAACAGTCCGATCCGACTTTGGTCGTCGAACGTCGCCGCATGCGTCATCTTTGGCTCATTCCAGGTCTGGCCATCCAGCGAAGTGAACGCGCGAACGTGTCCGCCCGAGTGAGTCAGTTTGAGGTACAGCGGGAGCGTGACCTTGCCCAAATCCTGTTTCTGATTGTCGTCCTGGTCTCCGGTCTTATCTCGCCAACGGCAAACAAGATTGCCCGAGGCGTCCACCTGTACCAGCAAGTAGCGGCCACACTTTTCCGTCAGCGACTCCCGGATCATTAAGCCGGAAACACTGGGCGGGCGATTGTCCCATTGGTAGGAAGGGCCACCGACATTGGGAGCCAGACTTTTCAATTGCGCCGCAATGGTAACATCCCCCTTCACAGCTTGACTGACAAACGTGCCTTGATCTCGTACACGCTCCCACCACGATGTCATCGCGTGCCCGCACCCCGTCAGCGTGAACTTGCCCTCTGCCACTTCGACTGCCCCCGGGATTGGCGGCGAGTTGAGTTCATCGAATCGCCAGCCACTCGGCAGCGTCGAGGGAAGCACCGTCACGGCACAGGTTTGCTGCAAGTTGTCGATGGTGGCGGTGAGCGTACAATCGCCAGGTCGCTTGCCGACTACGATGGCGGTTTGCTCGCCAATTCGCTTGACCTCGGCAACGCCTGCATCACTGCTAACCCAGATGATCTCGCGTTGAAATGCGTCCAGTGGCGCGATCGTGGCATTGAGGGTCGCGCGACTGTTCGCCGACAAGCTCAGCTTTGTCTGGTCGAGGGCTAAAGAAGTAACAGCGACCTTGGCACGGCAATGTATCGCCTCCAGAAGTTCGATTGCTGCAATCCGTACTCCTGCCTTATCGTCTGCGGTGACTTGAAGGCGAAACGCATTCCACTTGGCCGGCTCGGCGATGGCGAACTCGCGGCGTGGCCGCTGAGCACTGAAGTCAGGATTGGATTGCAGGTTTAGCCGGGTCCAATTTGCGCCGCCATCGTTGGAACCGAGTAGTTCCATAGTGTGCGGCAATCGATTTGGGTCGTTACAGACCACGGCATATGACGTGACCAAACGTTTCCTGCCATCGGCATGCTGGTACTGAATCCAGCTTTGAGCGGCTTTATCTTGCCACTCCCCTTGCTTGTCACGCTCTCCCTGAAAATTGATCTGACACATACCCGCATCGGCGTAATAGCTCGTATCAAACTTGAGGTTCGTGGGGTGTCCCTTGCCGAGCGTCTGCATGTCTTCTAACGCAGTCTCGATCTCGTGTTTTCGTGCCTTGAGCACCAGGTAAGCATGTTGCCGGTCTTCTCCCGACCGCCAGACGTTGATCCCCGTGACGGGATCGGTGATGTTCGTCCCACCGCTCACGACTTTGTAGAAAGGCTCGGCACCGCGGATTGCGACGAGGGCAGAAACAGAATCCCAACTCAGCCGATCACCTGCGAAACCGACTCCGGGATAGAGTCGATAGGCCATTGTTAAGGGGTTATGCTCCGGCATTTCGTAGGTGACGCGACGCCCGGAATTGGTGGAGCCGCCCTCTCCGTTAAATAGCACAGGTGTCGGCCAAGTGGAGCAGACGAGCGCAGCGGCTGCCGGATCCTGCTTGAAATTCCACTCAGCCTCTTTGACGCTGGCCGTGGGCGGATAAGTTCCACCCATGATCTCCACTCGCTTGACCTTCTTGGCGATCAGGGCGGGACCATCAAGCGGACTGGCATCATCCGGGCCCGACTTGAGCAGATTGGCCAAATTGCGCAGGGGACCAACGGCGAGCACCACCACGCTGCCGTCGGGCTGTTCCGCAAGAATTTGCCGATAAAGGGCCATTGCGTCGGGATAGTCCTTGCCGCTGGAATGCTTGTGGGGATATCGCCTAATGATTTCGTTGGCAAATCCCTTGTGATCAAGAAAGCCCTCGTCTTTCAGTGTCCCGACGGGGATTTCAGGTCGTCCGAACCACGTATTGATCGCATCCAGGCAAGGGGCAATTGCAACCGAGGAAGTGCAACCCATCGTGGCCAGCAGTTTCGCTTCGCCTCGCTCGACCGCTCCATGCAAGATGTAAAGCGCACCGATGTCATCGCAGTCGTGATCAACATCGCTATCGAAAATGACACTGATGGGCGTTTCATTGCCGTACGCGGGATGAAATGACACCAAGCACACGATGGCGATGATGGCGTACACAATCGGGCCGGGCCGTCTGCACATTGCAGCTTCTTCTAAAACCGTTACACCTATTTGTCGCATCTCTGTACCCAGAAACGGCCCCAGATTTCTCACCGAGCCTTGACGGAGTCGAAGTGGTCGTAATGCAAGTCTCGCGGTCTCGTTCGGTGCCTCAGGATTGTAGCACCGCCGAATGGCGGTTTCACTCCCATTGGTTTGCCACCTCGTGGAGCAGTATTTGTGCTCGCGCCAGCGAACTAGCGGCGGGACACATGAAGCCTGTACAACTCCGGTAACTTGATTTTCGTGTTGGTTAACGAATTCGCTGGACGCTCTCACCGCTAAAATGATCACGTTGTTTGCGTGCACAAGTGCTTACTCGCGAAAAGGTTGCGGCCTTAGACACTTTTCGGTGTTCTCGTGGAAAGGGTCGAAATGGCAGCGAGGCCGGCTATTCCTAAGGGGGGGTAATTGCACAAATCAGGATTTCCAGCCCCAAAGTTTGAATCCGATTCCGCCGTTTCAGCGAGTTCATCGAGGGTGGAATAGGATATGACGGCAGAATGCCCTGCCGGGTTCCTGCATTCCACGCGACAGACCAACTACGTTTCGCTTCGGAATTCTGCGTGCCAGAAACGATCCTTGATAAAGTGGCCGCACGAAATCCGGGGGCCGTTGAGCAGTGCCTTGCTCGCTACGGCGGGCTCATCTGGTCCCTTGCGCGGCGATTGTCTCCGACCACCAGCGATGCCGAGGACGCAGTTCAAGAAATATTTGTCGACTTGTGTCGTCATGCGTCGCGATTTGATCCGCAGAGGGAGCCATCGGAGGCAACCTTTGTCGCGATGATTGCTCGGCGTCGGTTGATCGACCGCCACCGCAAACATACGCGGCAGGTGAAGACCGTACCGATCGATGAGAGAGGGGCGATGCCCGTGGCCATGCCCTTGAATGGTCTGGAATTGCGCGATGAGATTGGTCACGTTCGCGAACTGCTTGCACAACTGAAAAGCGAAGAGCGACAAATTTTAGAGTTGATTTTTTTTCACGGTCTATCCCAGTCGGAAACCGGCGAGATGCTGAATATGCCACTAGGCACGGTCAAGACTCACTCGCGACGAGGCTTGCTTCGTCTCAGGGAGTTGTCTGCTGGGGTGTTGGATCTTGCCAGAGAAGGTGAAACATGAACTCCTCCTATCCTTCCGATCATGACCGAATGTTGGAACTCCTTGCCGATCAGGCGATTGGGGGACTCGATGCAGCGGAGCAGCTCGAACTGAAATCCCTGCTGGAAACAAGTCCCGACTTCGACTTAGAGTCACTTGACCGTACAGCAGCGATGCTTGATGTCGCAGCTTCAGCGGAAGGCATTGAACCATTGCCGAACCATTTGCGAGACCGAATCTTGGCGCATGTTCAATCGGATTCGGAAGCGGTTGGCACCGTTCCTCCTGCAGTACAGTCTCGAAGCGAAATCAGGTGGCGTGAAGTTGTCGCTTGGACAACTGCAGCTGCGTGCCTTCTCTTGGCGGTGTTTGCTTGGAGTCGATGGCCTGCGACCACCCCACCGTCGGGGCCGTCCCCCGATCCGCCGGTATTCGCAGGGAAGAATACAGTGCCACCGCGTCCCAGCGACGATGAAATCGTCCTGCCCAATACCAATCCAACAATTTCACAGTTACGTGAGCAACTTCTTAGCTCTGCGCCCGATGTCTTGCTGCTCCAATTGGTGAGCGACACCGGCGGTGGTGTCGCCGGCGAGTCCAGCGGGGATATCGTTTGGAGCAGCGGGCAGCAGATTGGCTATTTGCGGTTGAAGGGATCGGCCGGTAGCAAGCTAGCGCAGCAACTTCAGTATCAGCTGTGGATTGTCGGTAGCGATGTATCGGGTAACGAGCTCATCAATGGCGGCGTCTTCCCTGTAGATCGGAGTACGGGCGAGCTGATTCTACCGATCCAGGCGAGTCAGTTCGTGCAGCAACCCAAGATGTTTTTCGTCAGCGTAGAGCCCTCGGGGGGCGGTAACGACTTCACGGTTTCGTTGCTTGCCAAGGCGGATGGCTCGGGGCCATGAGTGGACCGCTTGAATAGCTCAACGCAAGCTCAAAGGAGCGAATCGAAATGAACGCGATCTTCTATATCCGCCGAGCAACGCAGCGCCGTTTCAGTCTGTTACTGCTAGGTGCGGCTTTGCTGGGGATTCCCACCGACGTCCATGCCGTATGCGGTCTGGATGGCGCAGTCGGCGAACAGCTCCGCCACGCAAAGGACCTTTCTCGGAGAACCAGCATGTCGTTCGGCACTTGCTCCGTTTGCCATCTTGCCACATCGGGAGGACCACGCAACGAGTATGGCAACGCCATCAACACGCTGTTAAGGCTCAGTGAGGGCGCGCGCACGGATCCTGCACGGCAACGGGAGGCGGGGCGGCGGATGACGGATGTCCTGGCGAACCCCTTGTCGCCCAATTCGCCCACGTTCGGCGAGTTGTTCCAGCAGGGGCGGTTCCCGGCACGTTCTCTGGCGCGCCAGGATCCCCCGCTTCCGGAAGTCCCCGTAAGGGTCTCCGAGGATATCACCGTCCAGCAGGCGCGCGACCTGGTTCAAGAGGTTAAGGCGGAATCGCGGTTTGGCATCCTGCAACTCAGCAGGACTTACGAGATCACCCCGGCGGTAGCCGAGGCCCTGGCGGAGTTCCGGGGCGAGATGCTGATCCTCGGGCTGAAGTCGCTCTCGCCCGAGGTAGCCGCCGCGTTGGCGAAAAGTCAGGCCGAGACCGTCTGGCTGCACTCGGTGACCTCCGTTTCCCCCGAGGCCGCTGAGGCGCTCGTCAAACTGCCTGGCCATCTGTTTCTGACCAGCCTGGCGGAACTCGATTCGGTGCCCTTGGCCGAGAAACTCGCCGCCCGACCGGGCGCCTTATCGTTTCCCTACCTGACCACCATCTCGCCGGAGATCGCGGCGGTGTTGGCCAAAAACGAACGAAGCCTGACGCTGGCCGGCTTGACCGATGTGTCGCTTGACGTTCAGGAGAAGTTGGCCGAGACCGTCGGCGGTCTCTCGCTGCCGAACCTGACGTCCCTCGACTCGCTGCCGCTGGCGAAGAAATTGGCCGCGATCGCCGTGCTCCTTCCTGAGGTCAAGAAGCTATCTGCGGAACAGGCGGAGCTGTTGCTCGGGGCGAAGGGGCAAGGAAGTTTCTGGGGCGGTATCTACTTGCCTCTGTCTGCGGTAACACCGGAAGTGGCCAATGTGCTGGCCACGACCCCAAGGACCGTCAACCTGACACTGGTCGGTGACGGTCCCCTTCCCGACGCGGTCTTGAGAACGCTGTTGAGATCCCGGTTGAGACTCACGTTGCGGGATTTCGAAGAGCTTACAGCAGGGCAGATCCGCGTCGTGGCCGAAGAATTGGCCGACAGGACAGTTCGTCCGGGAGTGGTGGAATCCGCGACATTAAGTCTACCGAACCTGAAGAAGCTGGACTCGGCGCTGCTCGCGGAAACGCTTGTCAAAGCCATCGGGTTCAATTTCCCTGGCGTCACGGAGATCTCGCCGGAGGCCGCCGCGGCATTGGGCGCCCTCCCGGACGGCGAGGCTATCGGCCCTGAAATGAAGAGGATCGTGGTTCCAAGCGGCGCTCTTTCTTTTCCAAGCCTGCAGGAACTTTCGACGGAAACGGCTCGGCTGTTGATGCAGAAACGTTGGGCATCGATCTCGCTGCCGGCGCTCGAGGAGGTTTCGCTGGAAACCGTCCGTCTGATGGCGAGGCAGACATCTCAATTGACTTTGGGCATCCCCACGCTGCCTACGGAATTCGCCGGTGCCTTTGCCGAGCTTCCCACGCGTCAGCCGATGGCGGGGGACAACATCTCGTTTCCTTATTTGAGCGACCTCTCTCCGGAAACCGCGCGGATTCTGGTGACATCGCTGAACCGGGGATTCCGAGAGGTCCCCAGCGTCAGCAAGTTCAGCAATTCGCCGAAGTTGAGCTTTGGAGGCGTCTCAGGCTTCGCCACCCTTTCTCCAGCGTTGGCCGTTGAACTCGCCAAGTATGAGGGGAACCTTGCGATCGAAGGTCTGGGCGAATTGCCGGCCGAATCCGCCGCCGCGCTCGCGTCGTACCCTGGTCCCCGCTTGTCCATGTCCGGCACCGGCATGGAGAGACTCTCGCCGCAAGCGGCCGCGGCGTTGGCCAAATCTTCCGCAATCTTGCATATCCCACTCAGGCATCTCGACTCGAAGCCACTCGCCGACCGGTTCGTCCAGCAGGGTGGAAACTCGACCTTTTACAACCTCGAAACCGTCTCCAGAGAAGCTGCTCCAGCACTAACTCAATACAACTCGTTCTTCGACCTGCGAGCATTGACGGTACTGGATTCGCCTGAAATGGCGAGGCGATTTGTGGAGGGCACCACGACTGGAAATAGCATTACGCTTCCGGCGCTTTCCGTGCTCTCGCCAGAAGCGGCGGAAATCCTGGCGGCGGGCAGCAAATCACTCTATCTGGGATTGACTGTAATTGATTCTGCAGAAGTCGCTCGCGCCTTATGTAATTCGCAGCAAAAAGTGCAACTTCCGCGACTTCGGGCCTCCACGTCGGAAGTCATCGCGATCATGAAGGAGAACAAGTTAATCGAAACGCCCCAGCTGGACACGGTCTATATCTTGCCGCCATCAACAGGTCAATCAAAGTAACCCGGTCGCTCGGAAGTGAGTTTATTACATGCCTACATTTCCCTGCGCCCTGAACTTTGTCCCCTATATCGCTTGCTGCTGCATCTTGGGCGTTGCCCAGTGCGACGAGGCGAGCATCGGGCGGCAGATTGGGGCCGTGACTAGATCAAAAGCGAACTACAAAAGGTTCCGGGAATCAATTGCAATGAAAGCATTCCTTTACTTGTGCCGATCCTTGCGGCTCTGCAGCATTTTTGGGGCAATGCTGAGCATGGCGTTGCTCGGCCTGCCCAAGGAGGCCCGCGCCATCTGCGGTCTCGATGGCGCGGCCATTGAACGACTGCGCAGCGTCGATGATCCGCAAGCGGTGCGGGCCCTATCGCGGAAAGTTCATCTGCATGGAACGTGTTCGGTATGTCATCTGGCGAGGTTCGGCGGACCACGCAACGAGTTTGGCAACGCCGTCAATTCGCTGCTGACACTCCGTGATCGCGAGGATCCGGTACGGCAACGTGAGGTGGGGCGGCGGATAAAGGATATCCTAGCGAATCCATCACTGCCCAATTCGCCGACATTCGGCGAGTTGTTCGAGTTGGGGCGTTTCCCGGCAAACTCACTGGCCAACCAAGAACCTCCGTTGCCGGAAGTACCGGCGAAAGTCTCGGAGAACGTCACGGCTGAACAGGCCAGGGAGCTAGTGAAGAAAATTGAAGCGGAATCCCGCTTTGGCATCCTGCAACTCAGCAGAACCTATGAAATCACTCCGGAGGTGGCAGAAGCACTCGCCGAATTCCGCGGCGAAATGCTCATCCTCGGGATCAAGTCGCTCGCGCCCGAAGTGGCTACAGCTTTGGCGAAAAGTAAGGCAGCCAACGTCTGGTTGCACTCGGTGACGTCTGTCTCACCGGAGGTTGCGGAGACGATCGCCAAGATGCGCAGCCATCTGTTGCTATCCAGTCTGTCGGAACTCGATTCGGTGCCGCTGGCGGAGAAGCTCGCCTCCCGGCCGGGTGCCTTATCGCTTCCGTACCTGAAAAAGGTCACACCAGAAATCGCAGGAGCGCTGGCCAAGAATGAGCGAAGTTTAACACTTGCCGGCCTGACCGACGTCCCGCCGGAAGTTCAGGCTAAGCTGGCGGAAAATGTTGGCTTCTTATCTCTTCCGAACGTGGCGTCTGTCGACATAGTCGCACTGGAGGAGAAACTAGCAGCGGGCGTCGTCCTACTTCCAAAGCTCAAGAGGCTGTCGCCTGAACTGGCGCAGCGGTTCACAAAGGTCAAAGGGGCCGGGAGCTTTTGGGGTGGGATCTACTTATCCCTGGCCGCGATCACGCCTGAGGTCGCTTCTGTCTTTGCCGAGAATACGAATCAAATCAACTTGGTTTTGGTTGGTAGCGGCCCCATCTCCGACGAGGCTCTGACCGTCTTGCTAAAGACCCGGTCGGCGCTGGCGTTGCAGGACGTCGAAACGCTCACTCCCGAGCAAATTCGGATCATAGCGGCCTCGCCTGGTGGTAGGTCAGGCTCTCCAGGCATCGTCACGGTCCTTCGTTCGCTGCTGCCGAATCTGAAGAAGCTGGATTCTGCGAGCCTGGCAGAAAGACTCGGTCCAATAGGTTTTCCCGGAGTCACTTCCATTTCGCCGGAGGCTGCCGCGGCGCTTGGCAATTCGCCGGGCCAAGATCTGCATTTCCCCAGTCTGGAAGAACTCTCTCCTGAAGCGGCTCAGCTGTTGCTGAAGAAAAACTGGCTATCGATCTCCTTCCCTTCGTTGCAGGACGTCTCCCTAGAAACCATCCGCCTCATGGCTCGGCAAACATTTCGCTTGAATGTGGGCATCCCCGCGTTGCCGGCGGAGTTTGCCGACGCCTTCGCGGAAACGCCAACCGACACTAACATGGGTGGTGGTTACATCTTGTTTCCTAACGTGACCGAACTTTCGCCGGAAGCGGCGCGAAAACTGGTGAAATCGCTGAACCGAGGTGTCAAAGATCTCGGATACACCAGAATTAGCAATTCGCCGAAGTTGTACTTTGGCGGTGATTTTGGCTTCTCATCTAGCGGCTTCTCCCGGCTCTCCCGGGAAGTGGCCGTGGAACTAGCCAAATATGAAGGATTCCTGGCGATTCGGGGACTTGAAGAATTGCCGGACGAATCGGCCGCTGCCCTCGAATCGTTCCCCGGTCCTTACTTGGTTCTCTCGGGTCCTGCAACGGAGAAGCTTACCCCCAAAGCCGCTGAGTCGCTGGCGAAAGTCCCAGGTAATTTACTGCTTGAGCAGCTCCGGGATCTCGACTCCCTACCGCTCGCCCAGCGGTTTGCCCGGCAGATCAACTGGACGTTATCCAGGCTCGAGACCGTTTCCAAAGAAGCAGCGCCGGCACTGAGCCAATACAAACAGTTTCTCTACTTGCGGGCGCTAACGGTACTGGATTCTCCTGAACTTGCCCGGCGATTCGTGGCCGATGGTTCATCGGGTGGAGTCACTCTCCCGGCACTCAACACCGTCACCCCGGAAACTGCGGAGATCCTTGCCGCCGGCTCCAAGTCGCTCTATTTGGGATTGACGGTAATTGATTCTGCCGAAGTCGCTCGCGCTCTTAGTAAGTCGCAGCAGAAAGTCCAGCTTCCGCGATTGAGAGCAGCCACGCCGGAAGTGATCGCGATCTTGAAGGAGGCAAAGTCAATCGAAACGCCATCGCTCGACACGGTCTATGTTTTGTCGCCATCATCCGAGCAATCGAAGTAACCTAAAAGTCTGACGAGAATTCGAACACATGACTTCGTGGCCACATGAAGGACGAGTTATCGCGATCATCGCTTGCTGCTGCGTGTTGCGCTTTGCCGAGGGGGACGATGGGATCAGCGCGCGACCACGACAGGTTGACGAATGGATTCAACAACTCGGTGACGACTCTTACAACATCCGCGAGAAAGCCAGCAGCCAATTATCGGCGCTGGGTTTGACGGCCAAGCCCGAACTTTTAGCCGGAATACGCGGCACAGATCCTGAGATTCGCTGGCGCTGCGCCCGCTTGTGGGAAGCGGTACGCGAAACGGACTTTCAAATCCGCGCCGAAGCATTTCTGAATGATCCGGACGGGACCGATAATCACGAGTTCCCTGGATGGGATCGCTATCGGAAACGCTTTGGAACTTCGCGGGAGGCGCGGCAGACTTTCCTTAGCTTGCAGAGCGCGGAGCCCGTTTTGTGGGAAGAATTTGGTGATGCATCGGCCGACAACCCACTGCGTTTCCGGATGCGTTGCCAACAGCTAAGAAATGCCTTGGGGAATCAGCAGGGCCGCACGAGAATCGAGGGAACTGCGGCCATGACAGTACTTTTCATGAGTGAAACCTACGAATCAATGCTCTCCGCGGAAGATCGCCAGTGGCTGAGTGAGCTTTGGAACGTAGCAGCAGTAGTAGACATCGCGCGATCCGACAAAGCATGGGGCGATTTCAAGTCAGCGTGGTTTGGTCGCACGGACGATCCACGCCCAGCCTTCGAACGACTGATGGCCGGATTAAGCACGGATGGAGATAAGGTGGTACCGATTGCCCGGCAGTTGCTACAGGATCAAGCCATCCCGTCGAGTCAAAAGCAATTTGCCCTGTTGGCGCTAGCGAAGTCGCAACTTCAAGAGGACGACGTCCTCATACAGGGATTTCTCAACGACTCGACAATGATTGACACCTAT
>JBGSNR010000084.1:0-187175 GCA_041739545.1 Pirellulaceae bacterium
TCGCGCGCGGCTGAATCACTTGTATCGCAAATCGCTGGAGGGCCTGGAGCATTCCAAGCAGGAGTTCTACACGCGGAAGGTTGTGGTTTGCGATAAGAAGCCGGTGCGTCAGGAGCAGGTAACAAGAACGATGCCGGCCAACTGGCGGTTCATTGAGCTGGCGATGAAAGTGGATGAGCTGCGGATGAAGTTCGAGTACGAAAGTGGCTCGATTCAGCCGCCGTATGCCGAGGAGGTGACCGACGAGGAGCAGCAGGCGCAAGTCGATCGGATCGCTCGGCAAGTGTACGCTCAGCGACCTGCCGACTTTAATGATCCGACTCCGCTGCCCCCCGATCCGCCCCAGAAGCAGCTCTACACTGGCGGCGAATCGATGGAAGAGTTCGATCGAAGGCTGAATGTGTTTGGCATTCCAGCCAAGGATTTTGACAGGCGGGTGCAGGAGAATTTTGAGAGGGCCGTGAAAGCGAACGAAGAACGCAGGTTAGCGCGCGAGGCGAAAGAGGAGGCCGAGCGATTGGCGGCGGAGGGGCTGCGGCGGGAAGATTCGGAGGATGAGCTTTGTGCTTTCGGTGCCACTGCTGGCTTGTCCAGCAGTGCAGATTGCGGGAAGGATGTTCCACTTGATTGCACCGGTTCCAAGGAGAATCCGCGAGCGAACAATCTGAAGCAACCATTGCAAACGGTTGGAGGAGTTTCACAAGAGTCGGTCCAACTTGGTGCCACTGCTGGCTTGTCCAGCAGTGCGGATCGCGGGAAGGATGTTCCACTTGATTGCACCGGTTCCAACGGGAATCCGCGAGCGAACAATCTGAAGCAACCATTGCAAACAGTTGGAGGAGTTTCACAAGAGTCGGTCCAATTTGGTGCCACTGCTGGCTTGTCCAGCAGTGCAGATTGCGGGAAGGATGTTCCACTTGATTGCACCGGTTCTAACGGGAATCCGCGAGCTAATAGTCTAAAGCAACGGTTGCAAACAGTTGGAAGGGTTTCACAAGACCCGGCACTACTGGACAAGCCAGCAGTGGCACAGGGGAGTACGAATAGTTTTAAGCCACGGTTGCAAACGGTTGGAAGGGTTCCACAAGACTCGGCACTGCTGGACAAGCCAGCAGTGGCACGGACTAGCCCGGCTCGGCGTGAGCCTCGGATGCAAACGGCTGGAGAAGCTTCACAAGACTCGGCACTGCTGGACAAGCCAGCAGTGGCACAGGGGAGTACGAATAGTTTTATGCAGCGGCTGCAAACAATTCGAGAAGTTCCACAAGACTCGGCACTACTGGACAAGCCAGCAGTGGCACCGAGAGACCACGCAGCGACTGAAGCAGAGCCGACGTTGAAGTGGCGGTTCGCGCAGCCGGAAGATCGTTCGTACTCGCAGCGGCTGGAAAAAGCACGACGCGAGGTGGAAGAGTTGCAGCGGCTGAATGGCGGTGCTCCGGTGCAAGTGGTGAGCATTCCGCCGCTCGAAGTGCTGCCGGATTTGTTCGTGATGCCAGCAGAGCATTTGCGTGGCTACGTGGCCGAGCAACGGTTTAAGCAGCAGTGGCTGCGCGAGAACGCGGAGTTTGTCGCCATGCGGCAAGCGTCGAGGCAACGGCGGCATTTTTGATGCAAAAAAGCTCACCACAGAGACACAGAGAGCACAGAGAGGAAAGAGGGCAGCGGGTTGCGGACTCTACAGAAGTGCTAAACAGTGTGATCTTTTAGCAATTCTCAAGAGTCTGATTGTCACTTCTGAGTTAGTCCGATCTGCTTTGTCCTCTCTGTGTTCTCTGTGTCTTTGTGGTTCATCCTTGCTTCCCTATGGCGATTTTGTTTCGTCGCGAGAGAGTTCGGTTGCCAAGTTGCCCGCAGGCAGCCATCGTTCCATCCCCTTTGGTGATGCGGACGCGGCAGACCTGGCCGGCAGCGGTTAACCAACGGCCGAATCGCGTCACGCTTTCGTCGGAGGGGCGGGCGAAAGGAGATTCGCGGCGAGGATTGTACGGAATGAGATTCACCACCGCTCGCAGATCACTTAAGTATTTTGCCAACGCCAGGGCATCGTCTTGCGAATCATTCACCCCAGCAATCAGGACATATTCGATGAAAATAAAATCCTGCGTTCGCGGCAGCGGCCAGCGTTGCAAGGCGTTCTTCAAGGTTTGCATGTCGTACGAACGATTGATCGGCATGAGCTCGCTACGCGTGGCATCCTCGGCTGCGTTCAACGAAACGGCCAAACGAACGTGTTGCAAGCCGTCTGCCGCGGCAGGCTTGGCCGCCAACTCCGCCAGTCGCAAAATCCCTGGTACATCGCCGACGGTGGAGATGGTGATCGAGCCGAGCGGGATGTTGAAGCCTCGTTGCTCGGACAAAATTCGCACCGCTTGGAGGACGGCGTCCAGATTATCGGTCGGCTCCCCCATTCCCATGAAGACGACGTTTTCGATCGGCTCGTGGAGCAGGTGCCGAGCGATGAATACTTGGGCGACGATCTGGGCCGCGGAAAGATTTCGCAGAAAACCCATCTGGGCGGTCTCGCAAAATTTGCAACCCAGTTTGCAACCCACCTGCGACGAGACGCAGAGGGTTTTGTAGTTCCGCATCGGAATAACCACGCTCTCGCTTTCGAGGCCGCCGTCCAGTTTGAGCAGAAACTTGTAGGTGTCGCCGTCGGTTTGCTGAGAGGAAATCGGCGGCAGTGAGAGGCGGAAGTGGTCCTTCACTTTCTGGGCGAGCGAAAGATTGTCCGCGAATTCGGGAAGCGTTTCCGGAGCAAAGGCACCGGTGCGGTACAACGCTCGAAACAACGCCCGGCCGTGATAGTCCCCTTTGCCGGGTTTGTTGTGCAGTCGGCCGATTTCGTCGCACAGGGCGTCGCAGGTCAGGCCGAGGATATCGAGAGGAATCGCCATGAATTCATTTTGTGCCGGAATCCGTCGGTGCCACTGTTGGCTTGTCCGGCAGTGTCGCCTCTTGAAAACCTATTCGCACTTCCCCTGCTTCGAACCGAGGCAACCCAATGAAAAGCCAACTCGCTTCGCAACACTGCTGGGCAAGCCAGCAGTGGCACCTGGCAAGCGGAAGGCCAGAGCAACGTTCGTCCCTACTCTTCATCCCCGCGGATCTTTGCCAACACGCTGTAATCTTCCAGCGTGCTTGTATCCTGCAGCGATTCCTTGCCGGCCGCGATGTCGCGCAGCAGTCGCCGCATGATCTTGCCGCTGCGAGTCTTCGGCAGCGTATTCGTGAAGCGAATGTCGTCCGGCACCGCGAGGGCACCGATTTCCTTTCGCACGTGGGCTTTCAAGAGGGCTCGCAATTCGTCGCTGGCTTCGACTCCCTTCAGCGTGACGAAGACCGAAACCGCTTGCCCCTTCAGTTCATCGGGGCGACCAACGGCCGCGGCTTCGGCCACGAGCGGATGGCTGACCAGCGCGGATTCAACTTCAATGGTCGACAAACGATGCCCGGAAACATTGATCACATCATCGATGCGCCCCATGATCCAGTAGTAGCCGTCGTCGTCCATGCGGGCGTTGTCGCCGGTGAGGTACTTTCCTTTCACGCGCGACCAGTAAACTTGCTGGAAGCGGGCCTCATCCCCCCAAATGCCACGAAGCATGCCCGGCCAAGGTTGGCTGATGCAAAGCATGCCGCCGGTGTTCTTGGAAACGGGTTGCAGCGTCGATTCCGCCAGCAGTTCGGGGACGACGCCGGGCAAGGGGCGCGTGCAACTGCCGGGTTTGGTGAAGATCGCACCGGGAAGCGGCGACATCATGATGCCGCCGGTTTCGGTCTGCCACCAGGTATCGACAATCGGGCAGCGGCCGCCGCCGATTTTGTTGTAGTACCACATCCACGCTTCGGGATTGATCCCTTCACCGACGCTGCCGAGCAAGCGCAGGCTGGAAAGATCGTGCTTGTCGACGTGGTGATCTCCCCACTTGATGAACGCCCGGATCGCCGTGGGTGCGGTGTACAAAATGCTGACGCGATACTTCTCGATGATCTCCCAAAAGCGATCTTCTTGAGGCCAGTTCGGCGCCCCTTCGTACATCACGGTTGTCGCCCCGGCAGCGAGCGGACCATAGACGATGTAGCTGTGGCCGGTGATCCAGCCGCAGTCGGCGGTACACCAATAGACGTCGTCGTCGCGATGATCGAAGACCCATTGAAAGGTCTTCTTCACGTACAGGTTGTAGCCGGCCGTGGTGTGCAGAATTCCCTTCGGTTTGCCGGTGCTGCCGCTGGTGTACAGGATGAACAGCGGCGTCTCGCTATCGAGTTCCTCGGCCGGGCAGTTCGCAGAGGCGGAATCGACAACGTCGTGCCACCACACATCGCGGCCGTCCTGCATCTTGATTTCGTTGTTCGTGCGGCGGACGACCAAACAATGCTGCACGCTGGGGGACTTGGCGAGCGCTTCGTCGACCGTGTTCTTCAAGGGCAACAATTTGCCGCGCCGCCATCCGCCGTCGGCGGTGATGATCGCTTTCGCTTGCGCATCGTTGTTGCGATCCGCCACCGCTTCTGCCGAAAAGCCACCGAAGACAACCGAATGAATGGCGCCGATCCGCGCACAAGCGAGCATCGCGATCGCCAGTTCCGGAATCATCGGCATGTAGATGGTGACCACATCCCCTTGTTTGATTCCCAAATTCTTCAGGGCGTTCGCTGCCTTGCAAACCTCGCGGTGCAGTTGCTGATAGGTGATGGTGCGGGAATCGCCGGGCTCACCTTCCCAAATAATCGCAGCCTTGTTTTTTCGCCAGGTGGAAAGATGAACGTCAACGCAGTTGTACGAAGCATTCGTTTTTCCGCCGACGAACCATTTGGCGTTCGGCTCGTTCCATTCCAGCACGTTGCCGAACGGCTTGAACCAGTGGAGTTCGTTCTCGGCCTGTTCTCCCCAGAACCCTTCTGGGTCTTCCTTGGCGGCCGCATACAGACTGTCGTAAACAGCCTTGGAGCCGATGACGGCCCGGGCGGAAAACTCTTCGCTCGGCGGAAATCGCCGGGTCTCTTGCATCACAGTATCAATCTGGCCGCTGGACATTCGCAAACTCGATCCGTGGGAGGGAAAGCGGAGAGAAACATGGCCGGCACGTCGTTGGGGACGCCGCGCGGCGAAGCTTGCGATTGTAGAAAGAGAAGGGAGGGAGTGTCAAACGGCAGTCATTCTTGCCAGTTGCATTCGGGGAGTTTGAGACCATTGCAGAGAAGACGTGACGGCTGCAGAAGCCTTACGGCGGATCCCAGCCTCCTTTCGACCAAGGATGACAACGCAACAGGCGGAGTGTTCCTTTCCAGCCGCCGAGCAACAGGCCGTACTTTTCGATCGCTTGAATCATGTACTTGCTGCAGGAAGGTTCGTAGCGACAGTTTTTGCCGAGCAGCGGACTTAGTGCCAGTTGATAAACCCGGACCAGTGCAATGGCGAACGCAGCAGGGAGGCGTCGCAGGGAGATCATGGCCCGGCCTCCGCGGCGGGATCTGCCGCCGAAGCATTGTCCGGGGGAGGAAGGCGGCGGATGATGCGTGCCACGAGTTGCGGCAGCGAACGGGCGATGGCGTGAAAGTCGCAGGCGGCACCCAGTTTGGGGCGAACGACGATATCGAGTCCCGGCGGAAACTTTTCCTGCTGCAGACGAAAGGCTTCCCGAATGCGGCGCTTCCACTTATTGCGCATCACGGCGTTGCCGACTTTGCGCGACACGCTGAGTCCCAGCCGAGCGACGGTCAGTCCATTGAGGGACGCATTGACGACCAAGACATCGTCCGCAGCATAAACCTTGGTCTTGTAAGCCCGATCAAAATCGGCCTGGCGGCGAATGCGATTGTCGCGGCTGAAGTTTCGCCTGGTCACCCTGCGCCCCATCCTTGTCCGCGGTTGTACCGAACACCTCTACAACTCGCCATCATACAGGCGATAGGTCTTGGTAATTTGGGCTCCGCCCCGCTTGAGCGACTTGTACGACAGCGCGTTACTTTCCAGCACCCAGGAAAATTCTGCTTCTTGCATTCCCCATTCCAGTGCGTCTGGCACGAGGCGGGACAGGAGCAGTACGCCGAGTCCCCAGCGCTGATATTCGGGGATGACATTCGTGCTGATCAGCCGCATTCGCTTGATGGCTTTTTTGTTCCACAACAGCCGCAACCAACCGAACGGGAACAGTTTGCCGTTGATCGCTTTGATGCGCGAGTTGTAATCGAGCAACCCAAAGACGGCACCCACGGGTTTGCCATCGACTTCAGCAATGGTGGTTACTTCCGGGACCAGCAGCATTTTCAGCGAACCGGCCATATGATCGGCCTCGGCATTGGACATCGGCACGAAGCCCCACATGCCGACCATGGACTGATTGTAGATATCCAAAAACATCCGCACTTCCTGGCTCAATTTCCAGCGATTGAGCCGGCGCATTTTCACATTGAAGCGCCGTTTGCATTCGTTGACGACGAACTCGAGTTTGCTATCGAGCCCCTTGAGCATGTCGACATGACCCCAAAACGCGTACATGTTTTGCGAGCACGTTTGGCCGCAGGCTTGAACGAGTGCTTCGTAGTACGGCAGGTTGTACGTCATCATGAAGTACGGCGACGAATCGAAACCTTCGACCAGCAAGCCGCTTTCGTAGTTCATCGAAGGATTTGTCGGGCCGCGAAGCGTAGTCAGGCCGCGCTCCTTGAGCCACTTCTTCGCCGCGGCGAAGAGGGCTTGCGCCGTCTCGACATTGTCTTCGCATTCAAAGAAGCCCCAGAAGCCGCGCTGCTCCTTGTAGAGCCGATTGTGGTCTTCGTTATGGATGGCGAGGATTCGGCCGACGGGCACCCCGTTTCGCAAGGCAAGAAAGGGCTGCCCGGCATTGTTTTTGTAAAACGGATGCGGAGCGAGGGTGGTGAGTTCCTTTTGATTGGCCTGCAGCGGTGGAATCCAAAAATCGTTTCCCTGGTAGATCGTCCAGGGGAGATTCAAAAACTGGGTTCGCTCGCGGCTGCTGACAACCGGTTTGACCACCAGTTCGGAAGAGACTAATGACATTCGTAAAAACTACTTTTCAGCAGAGAGAACAGATGGGAAACTTCACCGCCGACGAAATTGCTGGCAGGCGGCCACGGCGAGCTCATCACAGCGTTCATTTTCGGTGTGACCACTGTGACCATCGACGTGGTGATACTCGATCTCGTGGGGGACTACTAGTTCATCGAGTTGCTTCCAGAGATCTTCGTTCTTCACGGGTTCCGATTTCCCTTTCGAATTCCGCTTGCGCCAACCATTCTTCTTCCAGCCCGCCATCCAAGTCATCAAGCCGTTGCGGACGTATTCACTATCGAGATACAGTTCAACGTGACAGGGACGCTTCAGTGCGGCGAGCCCTTCGATCACCGCCTGGAGTTCCATGCGGTTGTTCGTGGTGTCGGCCGCTCCGCCCGAACCTTCCTTTTCTTTGCCCGAACCCACGTGACGCAGGATGTACGCCCAGCCACCGGGACCGGGATTACCACTGCACGCGCCGTCCGTATAAAGCTCAACGTGCGGCAGTTCCTCCGACGTCATGTACGGTCCCCCGCCCCCGGGACACGATTCCAGTTCAGATCGAATTCTTCCACAATTTCACGCATTTTGGCGATGTAGTCTTGCGTCATCGTTTCCTGCGACAACTGTTTGATGGCAGGAGTGATGCCACTTTGCAGGAACTGATTTCGCAGAACTTCGTCAGTCGGTTCCTGCGACAAGACCTTGATCGCATAGACCTTGCTGTGAGGGGAGTTCACGCCAACCACCACTTCGCCTTGACCGGCAGTGCAGGCAGGTTGCAGGAAATCGTCTCCCGCCAGTTCGATGCCGACCACCGAACTACGCTGGGGACGCTGCGAGCCAAACGGGAGTGCGCCCGCCGTGAACCACGAGAACGGGGGCGGCGCAACAACTTGATCGGCTTGCGGAACCACCTCTTTCAAACTGGCTTTCCCTTCGGCTTTCTTGGCCAGTTCTTCCGCTGCAGCTTTGGCGAGCTTGACGGCTTGCTCTTTTTTCCAAGCAGCGAGAATCGCGTCCTGAACTTCTTTGTCCTCGAACTTGCCTTGCTCGGCCTCGGTCGTTTCGGTCGTCCAGAAGATGTACTCGATGTCCTGCGGATTGCTTTGCGATTCAGCCCGGCGCGGCTCATAAAGTGGCGAATGGAACGAGTAGACATAGCGGCCGAAAGGAATCGGGCGGAAGTCTTCGACCGACTGAATCATTTCACGCGGCAGGTAAAAAACGCCATCTTTGCCCAATTCGGAATCGGCTACCTCGTAACGATTGACGAGAGGGGTGCTCTGTGGAACAAAACCGAACTTCGTGCCGAGCGCTTTGACATCGAGCGGTGCCGGCTTGTCGTTTTCGACGCCACCTTGCTGGGCATCGAGATAATTTTGGTACTTCTCTCCGTAGGCAGTTACTTCGGCAACGAGTCCTTCGACGGCCTTATTTCGAGCGTCGTTGGCAATCGGCTGGGCGAGCGAACGGCGGACATCCTCGCGGACTTCGTCGAGCGTTTGCACACGCATTTCGGGCTCCTTGGCAGCGGGAGGCACTGCGGCAGGAGCGGCAGGAACTTCGCCGACTGCGGGAGCGTCCGTTGCCGGAGGAGTTGGCGGAGTCAAATCAGGTGCCGCGGGCTGAGCAGGGTCGGTTGGCTGTGCCGGTGCAGGTGTTGCGGGTTCGGTCGGAGCAGGTGTTGCGGGCGGAGTAGTCTCTTCAGTTGCTGCCGCCGGGTTGTCCTCGACTCCTTCCGCAGTTGGTTCATCGGCAAAACAGGGTTTGGGTTCCGCCGGTTGTTCAGCGGCGGGCTTCTCTGTTTCGCTGGGAGGATTTTCCGCAGGCTTGTCATCCGCAGGCTTGTCCCCCTCGGCTGCTTTTTCACCTTCTACAGGCTTCGTCTCGTCTGTTTTTTCGTCTTGCTTCACTGGCACTTTGTATTCGCCGCGCGAGACCCGCAGGTCGTACTCGGCCTTGATTTGCTCTTCGGTAATTTCTTTTTGGGCTTTTTCCAGGAACGGGGCGAAGTCGATTTTCAAATAATCGAACGCCATTTTCCCAGGGCGGTAAAACCCGGGATCCGAAGATTCTGGATCAGGGTCGTTCAGCTTGAATTTGTCGAACATCTTCAGCTTCTCGGCTTCGGTTGGACTGCCGCTGACTTTGTCCAAATAGTCATCTACCGAGATGGGGTAGGCTTCCACGCTTACCCGGCGATAGAGCCGATTGTGGTAGTCCCAGGCTTCACCCAGCGAAATCGGCTGGGTCCGGAAATCCGAGGTAAGCAGCACGCGAGCATGCTGCGCGAGCAGTTCATGCCTCAATTGGTCGAGCAGTCGCTTCGTGCTGAATTGCCGCTGGGTCGCTTGGTCGGCGATTTCGTTGATTTCGGTATCGGACAGGGCATAGCCGCTGAGATCCGCGAGGTAGGTTTTGAGGGCGGCATCATCGATGACGACTCCCATTTTCCGAGCTTTTTCGGCCAAGAGGAGGGTCTCGACGATCGAATCTTCATCGGCCCGCATCTGAATCGGCATGCCGTGCGGCTTGGCCTCTTTCTTGATCGTGGCCTGCATGATTCCCTGAACGAATTCGGCGCAAATCTTGTGCGCCTGTCGCATCTGGGCCAGTTCCTGCTCAGTCACTTCACCCCCAGTCCAGGTGAAAACGACGGCGTTTCCCTGATCCTGCCGGCCGAAGCCCAAGCCCGAAATCACTTGGTCGAGCGAGGAACCAATAATGAACAAGACCATTGCCAGCAACATGATTCCCATAACGAGAACCTTGTGGCGGCGGAAAAAATCGAGAGGACTATTTGCCATGATGTCTCCAACTCACGCACCTGCCGCGCCTGTCAACCGTGACCTGCCGGCTTACGCCCCGTTGACATTGCTGGGGCAAACGGATTATTGATGCTTAACGGTAATCGGGTCCGAAACGAAACAGCAGATTGTAGGGTTGATCGTCGTAAATTCAATCCCAATCAGCATGTACGAGCGTCTGGCGGGGCCAGTCCGGGCCTGAATCAGGCATTCCGGCGCGGCAATCGCAGCGGTGGGCCCGATCGTTCCGGCAGTTCGTATTACGCTATTCTCACCGATTTCTACCGGTGCGGGAATCGGTAGTGAACTGCGTGGCCCCGAAGGCTGATAAGGTTACGAAGTCCCTCAGGTGCGCATTCCCAGGGTGCGCGGTTCAAGAAAGGTGGAGCTATGGCCAAAAGGCCAGCCACTGGAAAATCGCTAGTTATTGTCGAATCTCCGGCCAAGGCGCGAACTATTTCGCGCTATTTGGGGAAGGATTACGACGTTGAAGCCAGTATTGGGCATGTTCGCGATTTGCCCCAAGGTGCCAAAGAAGTTCCCGCCGAGTTCAAAGGGGAAAAGTGGGCGTATTTGGGGGTGAATGTCGATGCCGACTTCGCGCCGATCTACATCGTTCCCCCCGGAAAAAAGCCGCAAGTCGCAAAACTGAAGGCCCTCCTGAAAGATGCCAAAGACATCTATCTGGCGACGGACGAAGACCGCGAAGGGGAAGCCATTAGCTGGCACCTGGTCGAAATCCTGAAGCCGAAGGTGCCGATCTTCCGTCTCGTTTTTCACGAAATCACGGAAGAGGCCATCAAAGATGCCCTGACGCATCCGCGGCAAATCGACGATGGCCTCGTCCGAGCGCAAGAGACGCGGCGAATTCTCGATCGGCTCTACGGCTACGAGGTGTCGCAACTTTTGTGGCGCAAGGTCGGTCCGCGGCTTTCGGCCGGGCGCGTGCAGAGCGTGGCCGTGCGGATCATCGTTGAACGTGAAAGAGAACGCCGGGCTTTCGTCAGCGCGACCTACTGGGATCTGATCGCGAAATTCGCAACGGGAGCAGGGAAGGAATTTACGGCGGACCTGGCTTCAGTCAACGGGAAGCGAATTCCTGTCGGCAAGGATTTTGACGCCAACACGGGGCGTTTGAAGAACCCTGAAAACTTCCTGCTGCTGAACGAACAGCAGGCAGAGGATCTGCGGCTACGACTCGAGAAAGCCGATTTTCAAGTTTCGAACTTGGAAGATCGACCCTACACGCGCAAGCCGGCCGAACCTTTCACAACGAGCACCCTGCAACAAGAAGCGAACCGCAAGTTGGGCTACACCGCGCGGCGCACGATGGATGTGGCGCAGAGCTTGTATGAAAACGGTTACATCACTTACATGCGTACCGATTCGACCAACCTGGCCCAGGTTGCCGTCGATGCTGCTCGCGATTTGGTTCGCACGGAGTACGGCCCGGAATATCTGCCGGATCAGCCTCGAATTTACAAATCGAAGGTGAAGAACGCGCAAGAGGCGCACGAAGCAATTCGCCCTGCCGGTCATCCCTTCAAACTCCCGGAGTCTCTTAAGGGAGAACTCAATTACGATCAGTTCCGACTGTTCGAATTGATCTGGAAGCGAACGATCGCCAGCCAGATGGTTGATGCTCGTGGCCGAACGTTGACGTTGACCGTTGCCGGAGACGGCGCGAACTTCCAGGCGAGTGGCAAAACCATCGAATTCGCCGGCTTTTTGCGAGCATATGTCGAAGGCTCGGACGATCCTGATGCCGTGCTCGCCGATCAAGAACGCATCCTGCCCACCGTGGTGCAAGGGGAGCGTTTGAATTGCAAAGACCTGCTTCCCAAGAGCCACGCTACGCAGCCACCGGCGAGGTACAGCGAAGCGTCGTTGACCGCGGCACTAGAACAACTGGGGATCGGCCGACCGAGTACCTATGCCTCGATTATTGGCACGATTCTCGAACGGAAGTACGTCTTCAAAAAGGGGAATGCGCTCGTCCCCACTTGGACCGCGTTTGCTGTCTGCAAGTTGCTGGAAGAACATCTGCCGCGGCTCGTCGATTATCAGTTCACCGCGCAGATGGAAGACTTGCTCGACGCCATCAGCCGGCAAGAACAAGATCCGACTTCTTACTTGAAACACTTCTACTTCGGCAACGGTCATCCCGGACTCAAGCCGCAGCTCGAAGCGAAGTTGTTGGAAATCGATCCGCGAGACATCAGCCGCTTTTCGCTCGGCAGTCCCGAAACGGGCATCCATCGCGAAGAAATCTTTCTCCGTGTCGGTAAGTATGGCCCGTTCATCGAGCAGGGTGATCGCAAGGCCAGCATTCCGGAAGACCTCGCGCCCGATGAATTGCTTTTGCCCAAGGCGATGGAACTGCTGGACGCGCAGAAGAATTCCGACAGTCCGCTGGGCATCGATCCGAAGACCGAACGCCCTGTCTTTTTGAAGCAAGGTCGGTTTGGTCCGTACGTGCAGTTGGGGCCGTTGTCCGAAGAAGAGAAGCCCAAGAACGGTTCGCTTCTGCCGGGAATGAAGCCAGAAGACGTAACGTTTGAAGTGGCGTTGCGCCTGCTGGAACTGCCACGCGTCGTCGGGGCTCATCCGACCGATCAGGCGGAAATCATGGCGTATAACGGCAAATTCGGGCCGTACATCAAGTGGAATACCGAAACGCGGTCGCTCCCCAAGGACCTTTCGCCGCTGGAAGTTTCGCTGCAACAAGCGGTCGATCTTCTCGCGCAGCCCAAGACGGGCGGGCGTGGCCGCGGAGCGCCGGCGGAGCCGCTGAAGGTCTTTGAAAAGCCTTCGCCGGTGACGGAAGAACAAGTAAAGGTTCTTTCCGGTCGCTACGGCAACTACGTCAGCGACGGTACAACGAACGCGACGGTTCCCAAAGACGTGAAGATCGAAGACTTGACCTTCGATGAAGCGTTGCGGTTACTTTCCGATCGGGCGGCCATGGGGCCACCGAAGGGAAAGCGCGGCAAGAAGGCGGCTCCGAAGAAAAAAGCCGCTGCTCCGGCAGCAAAGAAAGCAGCACCCAAGAAGGCCGCGAAAAAAGCGCCTGCAAAGAAGGGGGCAAAAAAAGCAACAGCCACGAAGGGAGCGGATGGAGAACCGGACATCACCGAGCGTTAGCCGGAAGTGTACGCCAGTCCGGATGATGAGGCGGATAGTGTATTTTAAGAGTTGGGCCACATTTTCGCTCAACTCTGGACAAACATGGACCTGGTTCATCTCCATCCCGAAGACAATATTGCCGTGGCCGCCCGCACGCTCCCGGCCGGCGAAGTGCGCCAGGTGGCGGGCAAGCTATTGCAGTTGCTCGACCCGGTGAAGCTCGGGCACAAGGTTGCCGTGGAGCCGATCGCGACCGGTGATGCCATCCGCAAGTACGGCCAGATTATCGGCTACGCTTCCGAACCGATCCCGGCCGGCACGTGGGTGCATTCGCACAATTTGAAGATGGGGGATACTGCTCTCGATTACGCGAAGGCGGAACAAGTTCCGCCGCCTCCCGAGCCGATCTTGGGGCGGACGTTTCAGGGCTATCGCCGCGCGGATGGCAAAGCCGGGACGCGAAACTATCTTGGGCTGATTTCGTCGGTGAATTGCAGCGCGACGGTTTGCAAAGCGATTGCTGCCCACTTCACGCGCGAGCGGCTGAAGGATTTTCCGAACGTCGACGGAGTGGTGGCGTTCACGCATGGCGGCGGTTGCGGCCTGCAGTACGACGGCCTTCAACATCGCATTCTCGCCCGCACGCTCGGCGGCATGGCGACTCATCCCAACATCGGCGGCTACTTGATTATCGGGCTCGGCTGCGAGAACGCACCGATTGGCTACCTGCTGGAATCCCAAAAACTGATCCAGATCGATGGCGCAACCGGCACGCGGAAAGGGCCGATCGTTTATTCGATGCAGGACCTGGGTGGCACGCTGAACACCATCGCGGCCGGCATCAAAACCGTGCAAGAAATGTTGCCGCAGGTGAACGATGTTCGCCGCGAAACGATTCCCGCCAGTGAGATCATCCTGGGGACCAACTGCGGCGGTTCCGATGGCAATTCCGGCGTCACGGCGAACCCGGCGTTGGGCGTTGCTTCGGACATGCTCGTGGCCTGCGGCGGCACCACGGTTCTCGCGGAAACCACGGAAATCTACGGCGCGGAACACTTGCTCACACGCCGCGCGGTCACACCCGCAGTGGCAGATAAGTTGCTCAAACGAATCGAATGGTGGCTAAGTTATGCCGCCTTCTTCGGCGCGGAACTCGACAACAATCCTTCGGTCGGCAACAAGGAAGGAGGCCTAACCACGATCGCGGAAAAGTCCCTCGGTGCCGTCGCGAAAACAGGCTCGACGGCGATGGTCGACGTCTATGAGTACGCGGAAAAGATTACAGCCAAAGGGTTCGTGGTGATGGATACGCCCGGCTTCGATCCGCCCAGCGTCACGGGCATCGTCGCCGGCGGTTGCAACGTGGTGGTGTTCACCACGGGCCGCGGCAGTTGCTTTGGCTGCAAACCGACCCCATCGATCAAGGTCGCTTCGAACACGCCAATGTACGACCGGATGGTCGCCGACATGGACCTCAACGCCGGCGAGATTCTGCAAGGCCGCTCCGTCGAGGAAGTCGGCCGCGAGATTTTTGAAAAAATTCTCGCCGTGGCCAGCGGCGAGAGAACCAAAAGCGAACTAGCAGGCGTGGGTGACGAAGAGTTCGTGCCCTGGACCGTCGGGCCGGTGCTGTAACCGACCGAGCGGACTGCGTTAAGCAATCCGCTCGGCCAATGGTCCTACGACGGCTGCCGGTTCCGTCTTGAAGTTCGCCCCGAAACCGACCGGCCGGATTGGCTTTTGTGCCGATTCGCGACGTTCCACCAGGTCGTCTCGGACGGTGTTCCAACGGAAGTCTTGCCCATCGAGCCACCGCAGCACGGTTGCCTTCCGAGCTTCTTCCAGTTCGGCAAAACTCCAACCTTCCGTCGAATTTACCAGCATCTCTTCGCCCAATGCCGCCACAACTTCGGTCGGCCATTCCTGGCGAATGAATCGCTGCCGCAGTTCTGCCGACGGCGGAGCAAACTCAATCACCAGGTCGATTCGCCCCGGCCGTTGTGCGGCCGGATCAATCTGGTCGAGCCGCAAGTTCGACGTGAACATGTAAACGACCCCTTCCTTAGGCGACATGCCGTCCAGTTCAGCCAAAAAGACCGATTGGATGTCATCGCCGAACTTGGTCCGGTCCTGCAAGGCCTTATCGAAATCGTCGAACAGGATGATCCCTGGGCGGCACGTTTGGAACAACGTAGCCGTTTCGTGATCGTCCCGCGCGCTGGCATAGTCGTCGACCGTGACCGTTTCGAAATCAAAACGCTCGCGAGTACACAGGTTTCGCAGCCAGCGACACGCCATCGTCTTGCCGTTGCCGGGACTTCCCCGCAGCAAGATGCCGCGCTTCTTCGGCACGCGGTACTTCCTCAAGAGCGAATCATCGCGCTTCAAGAAGTCGATCGTGTTGGCCAGCAACTTTGCCTGGTCGTCGACGCTCAAGATCGGCGGCACTTGCTCCATGCCTTCGCCGTACATGTCGGCCACGTACTGCTTCAGGCGCGGATATTCGTGCTTGGCGACTCCCCACAGCGAAGGCAATTCCGCGGATCGCGGCACGCCCAGATAAACCAATCGCAACGGCCCATCGGCCAGATTGAGCCGATAAACCTGCATGCTGAAGAAGAAGCCGTCGTCCTGCGGTCGCCCCCGATGAATCATGATTGGCGGAGCTTCCCCCAGGCCCGCAATCTCCTCTCGCTTGCCGGTCTGCCAGATTTTCGCTTGTTGAAAGTAGTCGAGATCGAAGAGCACGAGCTCTTCGCCGCGGAACTGGCTCGCGTACTTTCGCAGCGCGACCAGATCTTGATCCAGCTTATAAATGGAAGTCATTGTCTTGCTCGCGCATAAAAAGATGAAAGGTTCGCCCTACGACGAGGCACATACAAGTTGCTTGATAGAGAGGCCTTTCACCATTTTAGGTTCGCAGGGACGTATTTCTCGTCAGGAAAATTCGACAAACCAATACGAGTTCGCATAGACTGGCGAGTCAGTTGAACCCGAGCGGGTTGTGACTGCCGATGTTCGACATCACATTCCCAGCCTGACCATCTCCTGCACCATGATTCAATCGCGTTTGCTTGCCTTTGTTTTGCTATTTTCTTCCGCGGCGACTTGGGCTGCGGATTTGTATCAATCGGCCGGCTTCTTGAAGCTGCCGGACGAAATCGAAATTGGCGCGATGTCTTCGGTCGCGGTGGACAAGGAGGATCACGTTTACGTGTTGCATCGCGGGCAACCTCCTTTGTTAGCCTTCGATGCCAACCATAAATTCATTCGAGCCTGGGGCGAAAAGCTTTTCAAAGTGCCACACGGCTTGCGCATCGATGCGGCCGGCAACGTCTGGACCACCGACAACGGCAATCATGTGCTGCGGAAATTTTCGCCAACGGGTGAAGTGCTGGCGACGATCGGCACGGTTGACAAACCGGCGGGAGGCCAGGACGGGTTTCGAGCGCCCGATGATCTGGTTTTCGATTCGCAAGGCAACATGTTCGTCGCGGACAGCGGCAATGGGCGAATCGTTAAGCTCTCTGCCGACGGAAAGTACCTGGCACAGTTCGGAGCCAAGGGGAAGGAATCAGGCCAGTTCGCTACCGCCCACGGCCTCGCCATCGACGGCCAGGACCGCATTTATGTGGCCGACCGCGGCAATAAGCGAGTGCAAGTTTTTGAGTCCAGCGGAAAACATCTCGCCAATTGGACGGGCTTCGGCAATCCGTTTGGATTGCTTGTCGTCGGCGAAAAGCTTTTGGCATCGGAAGGTGATATCCATAAAATCTTCGTGCTTAACGCCAATGGGGAAATCGAAAGCAGCTGGGGTAGTCCAGAAACCTTGCAGCTACCGCATTTGATGGCTGTCGATTCGCAAGGCAGACTCTACGTGACCGAAGTAAACGGCAAGCGCGTGCAGATTTTCACTCTCGGCAAGTGAAAATGCGCGTAAACTCGCTCAGTCGTAGACAATTGCAACAGATTGCCTATAACAAATGCTGCTTCGCCTTCCTCACGATGAGGGCTCTATGCCATTCGATCTGTTGCGTTGGATTTACTCTTCTCAGGAGCAAAAGCTCCTAACCTTAATGTCAGCGTTGGGACTGATGGCTCTCCTTGGCTGTACGCCAATGGTTAGTGCTCCCCCGGCAACTCCCACGCCGAAGGTGACCGTCACGCCGGCCATCACTCAGGAAACGGTCGACTTCAACGACTTCACAGGGACGGTTCAGGCGTCTGAAAAAGTCGACATCCGCACGCGGGTCTCTGGCTATCTCTTGGATATTAAGTTCAAAGATGGGGATCTCGTCGAAGTCGGCGACGAACTTTTCAAAATCGAACCGGACGAGTACCAGGCGATTTATGATCAGTCAACGTCACGAATTGCGATCGTTGAGGCTTCCCTGGAATTGGCCGATGCGAAACACGCTCGCAATGTGACGCTTGTGAAGTCCGGTGCGGTGTCGCGGGAAGAATTCGATGAGACCGCCGCTGCAGTTAAAGTTGCCCAAGCCCAATTGATTTCAGCCAAGGCCGATGCTGAACGCTCTGCTTTGGATCTAAAGTACACGTCGATTTTGTCTCCCATTTCCGGGCGTATCGACCGGACTTTAGTTACACGCGGAAACTTCGTCACCAGCGGACTGACGGGTGGGGCGCATTTGACGACCATTGTCAAGGAACAACCGACTTTCGTTTACTTCGATGTCGATGAAGCCACCCTGCTGAGCTATCGGAAGTTTCGCCGCGACAAACATCCTGAAGGTGCCGCAGACGGCGATCGTCCCGGCAGCCTCTTGAGCCTACAAATCCCCTGTTATGTGCAACTGGGTGATGAAAAGGACTATCCTCACGTCGGCATGTTGGATTTTGCATCGAACCAATCGGACGAAGGGACCGGCACGATCACGATTCGCGCTGTTTTCAAGAATCAAGATCGGGTACTAACCAGCGGTCTGTTCGTTCGTGTCCGGGTGCCGACCAGCGATCCCTACCAGGCCTTGATGATTCCCGAAACGGCACTGGCGCTGGACCAAAGCGAGCGCTATGTTTACGTAGTTGGTTCGGATGGTGTGGCCCAGCGGCGTAATGTGGAAGTGGGCACCCGTCGTGGCGGTTGGAGAATCGTGACAAGTGGACTCGAACCTGGCGAACGAGTCATCGTCAAAGGCTTGCAGCGAGTACGACCCGGGGAACCGGTCGAAACTGAGGACGCCAAGGATTTGAAGCCTCCTACCCTCAGTGTGCTGCCAGCAGTCCCCGAGGGAGAAACCGACGCCACCATGGAACCCGTGCCGGCGCCAAAGGATCCAACGGCTCCGCCCGTGGAACCGACGACCCCTCCTACTGAACCAGCAGCACCTGCGGAAGCTGGTACGGCGGAGGAGAAATAGTCCATGTCTAGTTTCTTCATCGACCGCCCCATTTTTGCGGCGGTAATCTCAGTGATTGTGACGCTGGCAGGCGCGATTTCCCTCCTGACATTGTCGGTGGCGCAGTATCCGGAAATTACCCCTCCCACGGTGCAGGTAAGTTGCTTTTACCCCGGTGCAAGCGGCAAAGTAGTGGCCGATACTGTGGCCGCGCCGATTGAACAACAAATCGTCGGCGTGGAACGCATGTTGTATATGTCGTCGAACTGCACGAACGACGGCGGCTACAACTTGACGGTAACATTCGAAGTCGGCACGAATTTGGATATGGCCCAAGTGCTCGTCCAGAACCGCGTGAATCTGGCAGTTCCTTCTCTTCCTTCCGAAGTGAAGCAGACCGGGGTGACCGTCAAAAAGAAGTCCCCTAGCATTCTGCTAGTCGTGAATATTATTTCGCCAAACACGACCAAGGACCAGGCCAAGGACCAACTTTATCTCAGCAACTACGCCACAATCCGCGTCAAGGATGAACTAGCCCAAGTGAATGGAGTTGGCGATGTTGCGTATCTGGGCCAACTCGATTACAGCATGCGGGTTTGGATTGATCCGAACAAGATGGCGGGTCGCAACCTATCTGCGAGCGATCTCGTCAATGCGTTACGTGAACAGAACGTGCAGGTGGCAGCCGGTTCGCTTGGCAGACCTCCGGTTCCGCAAGGGGAAGCCTTTCAATACACCCTCAGCACGCTGGGCCGGCTCGTCGAGCCCGAGCAGTTCGGCAACATCGTGGTCAAGACGGGGGCCAAGGGAGACGTTACACGCCTGCGTGACGTGGTTACCGATCAGCGTCGAGACGAGACAGGCCGATTGTTTGGCGGGATTCAACTCGGAGCAAAGAACGAAGATACTTCTTGCTCGCTGGATGGGAATGCCTCGGTTGGTTTGGCCGTTTATCAGCTGCCGGGTTCCAATGCTCTCGGCACTGCTCAGGCCGTTCGTGAAAAAATGGAAGACCTGAAAAAGCGATTTCCGAAAGGCGTCGACTTTGCGATTGTCTATGACACGACACCGTTTATCAAAGAGTCGATTATCGAGGTTTTCAACGCACTCCGCGACGCAATTTTTCTCGTAGCTATTGTCGTGCTCGTCTTTCTGCAATCCTGGCGAGCGACCATTATTCCGCTCATTGCTGTTCCCGTGGCCATCGTAGGAACATTTGCGGTGATGGCCGGGCTGGGATTTAGTTTGAATAATCTGTCGTTGTTCGGGCTCGTACTGGCGATTGGAATTGTGGTCGATGATGCCATCGTGGTGGTCGAAGCCGTCGAACACCATTTGGAACGTGGTCTGTCGCCACGCGACGCCGCCCGCAAAGCGATGAGTGAGGTGACAGGCCCGATTATTGCCATTTCGCTCGTTTTGATGTGTGTGTTTATTCCGTGCGCCTTCATTTCGGGGATAACCGGGCAGTTCTTTCAACAGTTTGCACTCACCATTGCGGCTTCCACCTTCTTTTCGGCGGTCAATTCACTGACCCTCAGTCCCGCCCTGTGTGCGTTGCTGCTCAAGCCTAAAAAAGAGCAAAGAGATGGCTTGTCTCGACTCATCAACCTTCTCTTCGGTTGGTTCTTTGCGCTCTTCAATCGTGGTTTCGATTTTGCATCCACCGCGTACGCGCGAAGTGTGGGGATGTTATTGCGAGTCAGTGTGATCGTCATGGCGATGTATGGTGGCCTGCTGTATTTGACCTATTTGGGCTTCACGGTCGTTCCCACCGGCTTTATTCCGGCCCAAGACAAAGGCTATTTATTGCTCGATGTTCGGCTGCCCGACTCTGCGTCGTTAGAACGCACGCAGGCCGTGATGGCGCAAGTCGAGAAAATCGCACGGGGCGAGAAAACCGACTTGGGCCACGATGCTCACGCAGCCGGCGAACATCACTCTGCAGGCAGCGGCATTCCTGGCATCGCTCACACGCTTACGATTTCTGGCCAGTCCTTTGTCCAGAATGCCATCGGTTCGAACTATGGCTCAATGTACGTCATTCTCGACGATTTCCACCATCGGCAGGGGGCGGAAAAATCTGCGAATGCAATCATGGCCAAGTTACGTACCGCGTGTGCGGCTGAGATTCAGGACGCAAGTGTAGCCGTGTTTGGTGCTCCACCTGTCGATGGCCTGGGAAGTGCAGGCGGTTTCAAAATAATGATTCGCGACGTTGGCGACTTGGGCTTGGACGCATTGCAGGAGGCTGCCGCGGACGTAGCCAGTCAGGGTAATCAACAACCCGGATTGGTCGGAATGTTTAGCGCATTTCGTTCCCAAACCCCTCAAATGTTCGTGGATATAGATCGCGAACGGTGCAAGAAGATGGGGTTACCGCTGAACGAGGTTTTTTTGTCCTTGCAGTTGTACTTGGGCGGTTACTACACCAACGACTTCAATCAGTTTGGACGGACCTGGCAGGTCAATCTGCAAGGCGATCCGGCAAACCGTCTTACGCCGGAGGATGTCAGCTCGATTCGAGTGCGAAATAGTTCTGGAGGCATGGTGCCACTAGGAAGTGTGGCCAAAGTCACGGAGATCGGTGGCCCCGCGCTGGTGACTCGCTATAACGGGAAAACCGCTGCCGCAGTGAATGGTGGCTCTTTGCCAGGAGTTAGTTCCGGACAGATGATTAAAATGGTCGAGAGTACGGCTGATGCCACCTTGCCAGCCGGAATGGACTATCAATGGACCGAACTCACTCAACTCCAAATTCTCGCTGGCAATACGGCGATTATTGTCTTCGGATTGGCTGTGATCCTGGTAATACTCGTGCTTGCCGCGCAGTATGAAAGTTTGACACTGCCTTTCGCCGTAGTCCTCGTCGTGCCGATGTGTTTGTTATGCGCCGTGGCCGGTGTGGGGATGGCTGGATTGGATATCAACATTTTCGTGCAGATTGGTTTCGTTGTTCTGGTGGGGTTGGCGAGTAAGAATGCCATTCTGATTGTGGAGTTTGCTAAAGAAGAGCAATCCAAGGGAGCCGGTGTGACGGCAGCCGCCGTCGAAGCCTGTCGGATGCGTTTGCGGCCGATTTTGATGACCTCCTTCGCATTCATTTTGGGGGTGTTACCGCTGGTGCTGGCTTCCGGAGCGGGAGCAGAAATGCGAACCGCTTTGGGAATCGCGGTGTTCTCGGGAATGATCGGCGTAACGCTATTTGGAATTTTCTTAACGCCGGTCTTCTTCTATGTGATCCTCCGCCTGGCAGGGCATCCGCCCGGTGCCCAAGTTGACAAGGATCACAAGGCGTCACACACAACCCATGAATGATTTCACGCGAACTACCACTTACAGATCTCGCGGCGGCAGTTCGACATCACTGCGGTGATGCGCCAACGGGGTTGGCTCGGAGCCATCTGGCGAGACGGGCTTTTCGTCGCGGAGGTTCCGTTCCATCCAGCGACCCCAGATTAGATATTGCAGGCCGATGCCAGCGAACAAGATGCCGATCACCACAAATAGTGGCGGGTAGATCATGAACCCGATGCTGAAAAACGCCAGGATCACGAAAATGGTCAGGCAAAAAATCAACCAGCTTCCGCGTGGGGAGGGCTCAGGATTAGGTTGGGCAAGCGGGGTGGGTCTCATGATCCATATTGTAGGGGCTGCGAACAGTTCGGGAATGTCTGGCAATTCAACTGCCCGGTAGCTTCGACTAGACAGTTGGTGCCACACGAACCAAAATCAAACTACCGGAATTGCAGGGACTTTGCATGTCGGACTTTGATCCCAACTTAAAACGATTTATCAGTCGCATTATTGACCATGCGATTCACTCGGCCATTCACACCATCTTTTGGCGATTGCCGATGGTTGTTGTGGTGGTGTTGCTCGCCGGTTTGATAGCCGCGGCTGTGTACTGGAAGCTCTATTAGCATGCTCACTGCGGTCATCCCCGTCTATAACGAAGCCGAAAGCCTGGGCGAATTGCAGCAGGAACTGGCCGCGGTTGCCAAGCAACATAACCTCGATCTGGAAATCCTGTTTGTCGACGATGGCTCGCGCGATAGTTCATGGCGTGTGATCCACGAATTATCCACGGAGCACGCTAATGTTCGCGGACTCCGCTTCCGCAGGAACTTCGGCAAGGCAGCCGCCCTATCGGCCGGTTTCGATGCCGCCCGCGGCGAAATCTTGTTTACGCTGGACGCCGATTTGCAAGACGACCCGGCCGAGATTCCAAAATTCCTGGAACAAATGAATGCCGGATTTGACTGCGTGAGCGGTTGGAAGAAGGTGCGTCATGATCCGTGGCACAAGGTTTATCCGTCGCGCGTCTTCAATTGGATGATTAGCGTGCTGACCGGCGTGAAGTTGCATGACCACAACTGTGGCTTCAAATGTTATCGTCGCGAAATCTTTGACGAGGTTCGCATCTATGGCGAACTGCATCGATTTGTCCCTGTGCTCGCGGCTGCGCGTGGTTGGAAAGTCGGCGAAGTCGTTGTTCAACACCGTTCGCGGGCGCACGGCGTATCGAAGTACGGCTTCACGCGATTCATTAAAGGCTTTTTGGACCTGCTGACGGTCTCTTTTCTCACAGGTTACTCTCAGCGACCACAACATCTTTTGGGAAGCATGGGGCTGATTTCATTCGGCATCGGGCTGACAGGACTGATCTATCTCGCCGTTCTGTGGGTCTTCGCTCAGATTTACCCGGAGTGGAACATCGAGCCGCTGCATAACCGGCCTCTTCTAAATTATTGCCTAGGCGTGTTGCTCTTCGGCGGGCAGTTAATTTCGACGGGGATCCTGGCAGAGATGCTGGTTGCCTTGCAGGTGCGCAATCAGCCGATGTACTCTATTCGCGAAAAATGCGGCATACTGCCCGGTTCCGCGGAGGACCGCGCCACGTGAAAGACGCGGAAACTGCCTTGCACTCCTGGCGATGGACCATTTATGGCCTGATTGTGGTGATTGCAGTTGGGGCATTGTTGGGGCGGATCATGCATGTGCGGGCCGATCATGGTCGTACTCCGTTTTTGAGCGCGAATGACCGCAGTCGCTGGTCGACGATTCGCGCCCTCGTCGATCACGGCACGTTCATTCTCGATGATGTGATTTTGAAGGATGATGGCACGTGGACTAAAGATTGGGCGACGATCGACCTGGTGCGACATCGCGGGCACGACGGCAACGAACATTATTATTCCAGCAAGCCGCCGCTGTTGACGGTAATGCTCGCTGGCGAGTATTGGCTGGTGAAGAACCTTACGGGCAGTACGCTCGAAGAAAAGCCGATGTATGTCGGCAGGCTGATGATCGCGCTGACCAATGTGCCGCTGTTTGTGTTGTATCTTGGCCTGATCGTCCTACTGGTGGAACGTTTTGGGCAAAGCGACTTTGGAAAAGTCTTCGTCGTTGCGGCAGCGGCGTTTGGTACCGCGGTGACGCCGTTCGTGGTGTCGTTAAGCAATCACCTTCCGGCGGCGGTGGCGTGTGCGGCGACATTAGTACTCGTCTTGAGAATTGTCGAAAATGATCGCTCGAAATGGTTGTCCTTCGTTTTGACCGGGCTGGTGGCAGCCTTCACAGTCGTCTGCGAACTTCCAGCCCTGTCGATCTTTCCCTTTGTCGGATTGGCGCTCATCTTCCGGTCTGCGTTGAACACGCTCTTGGGATTCGTTCCGGCAGCGTTCGTCATCGCCGCGGCAGCCTTGGCGACAAATTACATAGCCCACGGCACGACCAAACCGGCTTACGGCCAACGCAAAGATGGTCCGGTGCTGGCGACGACAACCGCCCTGATTGAGCCCGGCCGCATCCAGGGAGACTTGTGGCGCGAACTTCGGGATAAATGGGAGATCCATCCCAAAGCCGTGATCTATTCTGGCGGCGAAAATCGGTTCGTACTGTGGGATGAGCAGACACAGCAGCGATTGGCTCTCGTGCTCGATCCCGCCAGCGAGGAAGGCCAGTCGACGTGGCAAATCCGCGAGTGGGGCAACTGGTACGACTACCCCGGCAGCTACTGGATCACGCAGCGACAAGGCGTTGATCGGGGGGAAGCGTCGCGTAGCGTCTACTTGTTTCAAATGCTGCTCGGCCATCACGGCCTATTCTCGCTCACGCCAATCTGGTTACTTTCTTTGGTCGGAGCTTGCTTTGCGATTCGCGAGCGAGGCACATTTGGTTGGGTCGCTGTCGTCGCCGGTTGCCTGCTCGTGATTTGCGTCGCGTTTTATCTGTCGCGGCCGCAGATCGATCGCAATTACGGCGGCGTGAGTTGCACCTTCCGTTGGCTGATGTGGCAGATTCCACTTTGGCTGGTGCTGATGTTGCCGGCGGTCGATCGACTTCTGAAATTCCGCTGGGGGACGATCGCTTGTGGCCTGCTGCTCGCCGCTAGTGTCTTTTCGGCGGAGTATAACGCGCAAAATCCCTGGACGAAGCCGTGGCTCTACGACTATTGGGAATCTTTGGGCTGGATCGAAGAATAGCGTGCGATCAGCGCACGATCAGTTAAATCCGCCGCCGAGACTTTCTTCGATCTCTTGCGATTTTGTCGACGGAAAAAACCCGCTATGCCGCGCGGTCGTTTTGTCGTCCCGCACATTCTGGCCCATTTCTTTGGCCCACGGCTGAAAGCCTTCGCCACCAAACTGATTCTGCATCCAAGTACAGCCAGGAGAGCCCAGTATCGCGCAGCCCAGAATCACAAGTTGAATCGGCCTGACGATCCGGTGGGCCCAGGGAGGACTGGAAGAACGGTTGTCGGGCATGGCCGATTCCTGCTTGAATTGGGGAAAACCGCGGGAACTATCGCAGAATGCAGGTATTCGGTCGAGAGCGACTGGGCTTAACTCGGCGTTTTCGTGGTGCCAGCAAGCGATACTCCGGGGGTCTGCCGTTTGGTCAGACCGCGCAGTGATTGCAGAGCGAGAAATCCCCCAATCAAAACCACTAGCACCACCGGCCAGGCCTTCCACAGCGGCGATTCTCGAAGTGGCAGGCGCAAACCTTCCACCAGGACCACAACAAAAAATGCCAGCAACACTAGCATCAGAACGATGCATCCGCCCGAGGCCATCACGCCTTTAAAGGCATCCTCCTCGGAAGTTTCGTCTGCGTGCACGGCAACGGTTCGGCCCTTCAGCAAGGATCGGTCGAGGGCTTCGATCACCTCCAAATCGCGGCAACTATCGAGCCACAGCGGCAGCGGCGATGTGTTGCTGCTCCCGGTTTGGGCGAATTCAATCCAGGCGATCGGCTCGGCCGCGAAGTTCAATGTTTCGGTGCGACCGCCGATGCGCAGTTCCCCCTGCCACTCACAGCGCGGCGGACCAACCGTGAGGACCGCTTCACCTTCGGTGCCGACGATCATAATCCGCGCTTGCACCGCGGCCGAGCCGGGCGAGACCGACCAGACTGCCGGCGATTCACCTCGCAGGCCCAGATGCACGGTCAATTGATCGAGCGGCGGCAACGCTCGCTTAGGAGCAAACGGATCGTAGTGCGTTTCGCCGGTGGCGCCAGTAGCCAGCACGCTGTCGATCGGGCCGAGCCAACGTCGCAGTTGGGCTAGGTCTGTAACGAGTCGTTCGACAACAACTTCCCGTGTACGATCTGGGAAGTACGCATCCCAGCGAACTTTTTGAATCAGACCGAGGGTGGAATCCTTCTCGTGCAATAGATTTTCTAACCAGCGATAGCCGGCATGATTCCAATCCCAAAACCAGGTGCTCACCACGCCGTCAAGATCGCGGCGATACATTTCCAGTTCGTACCCCTGATCGAGATCGCAGGCGAACGGGACAACTGCAATGGGAATTTTTTCTTGGACCAGGCGGCGGAGCTGCTCCCCACGGCGATCGGCGGGTGAGACGTTTTCATCAGGCAAGATTGTCGGCAAGCCCCTGCCAACGAGCACGCAGTCGGGGACATCCCCCGCGAGAAGCGATTCAAGGTGAGTGACCACTTGCAAGTTCGGCGCGATGCGCAGCAAGGCCGGACCGGACTTGCCAAGATCACAGGCTTGCACCACGGAGTGCCCATCGGCGCTTGCTGCCGCAGCAATCCGGAGGAGTTCATCATCAACGCCAAGCAGGGCAAAACGCATCGAGCAACGCGGGCAGGAGGAAGAAGTGGAATGTCACTTCACTGTAGCCGAAAGGCACTACAGGCGGCGGAGATGAAAGCCACCGTCGACATCGATTCGCTGCCCGGTGGTGAAGGGCAGGGCGTCGGAAACAACGACAGAAACCGCCTGAGCCACATCTTCTGGAGTTCCCCAGCGCCGCATGGGGGACATCCCCTCGGCGATTAAACGGTCGTATTTCTCGCGGACGGGGGCGGTCATGTCGCTGGCGATTACGCCGGGGGAGATTTCAAACACACGAATCTTCTCTTCGGCTAATCTCGTCGCGAACAGGGCCGTCATCATTCCCACGGCAGATTTGGCAATGCAATAATCGCCGCGATCGGTCGATACCGCATACGCCGAGATGGACGAGATACTAACAATCGTGCCGCGCGGCTGGCTGCCGGCACGGATTGCGGTCACCATCGCATTCGCGGCCCCCTGGGCCAGAAAGAACGGCCCTTTTAGGTTCGTACCGAAAACTTCATCCCAGCCTTCTTCGGTCGCTTCCAAAAGATCTTTACGACCGGGGGAGGTGATACCGGCGTTATTGACCAGCACATCAAGCCGGCCATTGCTATCGGCGCGAACTTCGTCCAGCATGCGTCTGCGATCGATGCTGGCAGCAACATTCCCTTGCACGAGAAATGCAAATCCGCCAGAAGCTTCGATTTCTCGCTGAGTCTCCTCGGCCGCATCGCGCCGCTGTAGATAATTGACGGCAACACGAAATCCATCGCGAGCGAGTTGAATGGCAATCGCGCGGCCAATCCCTCGCGACGCACCAGTAACAAGTGCCAGGGGTGAATCAGACAACTTCGACAACTCCCAGTGACGCTTTAGACCACGTCACCGAGGCGACGGCAGCCTTAGTAAGGGCCGCGCACGTAGTATATGCCGAACTGGTCTGTGTGGCTGGGCCACACCGGAGTCGGCAGAAAGTTATTGCCGCTGTAGACATCCACTTCGCTGCCGTCGCCACCCGTAAAGGTTCGGCCGAATTTGTGATAGATGGGCCGCATCTCTGTTTGCGATACTCCCCACGAGTATGACGACTGCATGTGCGCGGTCGGCGGAACGACGAGTGCGACCGGCAAGCCAGCCTGGGTATTCGAATATGGGCCATGCCAGGGGCGTTGTTGGGCATGGTAGTGAGCAATTCGCTCAGCCCGCACTCGAGGCCCGTGAGCAAATGCGCTAGACGCCTGGCTGGCAAGCACGGCAGCAGTCAACAAGGCGAGCAGGAAGCGGGTATTCAGCACGGCAAAGACTCCAGGGGCAGGTCTAACGCAGAGAGCAATTGGCTTGTGCGGTCTTTCGCCCCTGAGAGCACTTGCCAGGGGCGAAAGACCACAGGTTGTATTATTACCAGTATTTAACGCTGGTGCGAGTCAAACCACGACCATCGTTGTAATAGCGATGATATTTGTGGTGATGGCGATAGAGAAACTCGTGCGGCATTAACGGTTGGTACGTGATGTACGTGTGTCCCACGTACGCAGGCACCGGCCGCGGGCTGAGATACATCGCGGCTCCCATGCCACCGTGGCTGGGATTCACGTAGTAGTTGTAGAACAGGTCGGGCTGGCCGTAATTCCGATACGTGCCGTCATCTTCGGCTCGCAGCGCGGCGGCAGAGCCAAAGAAACAAGCGGCAAGTGCGGTGGCACTTAGTAAGCGAGCGAAAGGACGCACGATGGTTTCCCTCCCACGAGCGATGAACAATCCGGGTCACAAATTGGGCGAGTCGGGCAGAGTGACTCCGCGAGCGACAGGCATCGGCAGGCAGTTGGTCGGCTGACTCCGAGGCTAATTTTCATTTCGGTTTATGCCATCCGCACCAGTCAATCTTTTTGAGCCGACGGCAGCAACGTGGAAAAAACGGGGCGGGATAAATGTTCAAACCGATACAGGTGGAACCAGGCAAGTGTCATTCGTCATTCGTCCTTGGTCATTCGGGAGACAATCCACGCCCCGCTTGGCGAATTGGCTCGGCGAAAGAACCGAATGACAAAGGACGAATGACAAATGAACCTTCTCCATCCCAAACAGCTTCTTCCGCCCTCCAGCCCCAGCCCTATTCCTGATACAATCCCTACCAACGGAACGGCATTTTGAAACGGCATTGATCCAGGCGATTTCGCGGGAAAGGAGTACCCCTTGAGCTCGGCTAAGAAGAAGAATCCGGCACAGCGCACGTTGCCCCTCTCGGACCAAGACGACGAGGCAAGCATTTCCCCTACGGCCGAATCGAACGGCCACGCGGAAGAGAGCGATTCGCCACCAACATCCGGCGGCAAACGTCGCGTCACGGCCGAGACGATGGCCACGAAGCAGAAGGAAATCTCGGTCAGCGAGTTCTTCGCGAAGAACCGGCACTTGCTCGGCTTCGATAATCCCCGCAAAGCCCTCCTCACAACCGTCAAAGAAGCGGTCGACAATTCGCTCGATGCCTGCGAGGAAGCGGGGATTCTGCCCGAAATCTGGGTCGTCATCGAACCGGCCGGAAACAGTCGCTACAAGGTCAGCGTGCAGGACAACGGCCCCGGGATCGTCAAAAAACAGATCCCGCTGATATTCGGCAAACTGCTCTACGGCAGTAAGTTCCATCGCCTTCGGATGAGTCGCGGCCAACAAGGAATTGGCATTAGTGCGGCGGGCATGTACGGCATGCTCACGACCGGCAAGCCGGTGAAGATCATTTCGAAGACCGGGGCGAAGAAACCGGCCCACTACTTCGAATTGCAGATCGACACCAAGCGCAACCATCCCGAAATCGTCAACGGCAAAGGGGAAGGAATCGACATTGATGCGGGCGAAAAGGGGCACGCCTACATGTTGAAGGAGGGGATCGACTGGGTCGGCCATTATCCTGCCGAGGAAGGCAAGACACCGCATGAAGTGAAAAGCGGCACCCGTGTGACGATCGAACTCGAAGCCAAATTCATTCGCGGCCGCGGCAGCGTGGATGAGTATTTAGAGCAAACAGCCATCGCCAACCCGCATGTGACACTTCACTACAAGGACCCGGATGGCGACCAGGCGACTTATAACCGCAGTACCAAAGAGATCCCCGCGGAGCCTAAGGAAATCAAGCCGCACCCGTATGGTGTGGAACTAGGCCGCCTGGTGACGATGCTCAAGGACACGAGCGCGACAACGATCAGTCAGTTCATGACCGATTCGTTCTCGCGAGTCAGTTCCAGTGTCGCCAGTTCGATCTGTGAAGAAGCCAAGATCAAGCCCCGTTCATCCCCCAAAAAGATCGGCCGGCAAGAAGCGGACGCCCTCTATCAAGCGATTCAGGCCACCAAGATCATGGCCCCCGCCACGGACTGCTTGATACCCATCGGTGAGCCGCTGATTTTGAAAGGGCTGCATCAGGTCGTTCCTGGCGAATTCTATTGTGCAGCGACGCGTCCCCCCAACGTCTATCGCGGCAATCCGTTTCAAATTGAAGTTGGTCTTGCCTTTGGTGGTGCCCCCAGTGTGCAGAAAGTGTCGCTGGATAAATTGCAGGAATTGCTCGCAGAAAGCGACGCTCGCACCTTACGGCAGTTTTTAGTCAATACGTTTGACGGCATCGGCAGTGAGGCGGCGGACAAAATTCTTGCCAATACCGAGTTCGGCGCGCGGCAAAGTCCGGCCAAGCTGGTGAAGAAAGATGTCGAAGCCCTGCATGCGGCCATGCAGAATGTGAACCTCACCGATGGGCAGTCGATGCAAGTGATGCGGTACGCCAACCGCGTGCCGCTCCAATTTCAAACATCTGCCTGTGCGATCACGCAAACGATTATTCAAACGAACTGGCGGGCATACGGACTCTCGCAATCGCGCGGCAGCTTGCCGCAAGGTCCGATCTCGCTGATGGTTCACGTCGCGAGCGTCTGGGTGCCCTTTACCAGCGAATCGAAGGAAGCAATTGCCAGCTATCCGGAAATTCAAAAGGAACTTCGCCTAGGACTGCAGGCTGTCGGGCGCAAGTTGCAGATGTACTTGAATGCTCGCCGCAAGGTGAAGCAGGAAGGAGAACGCCGCTCGATCTTCTTGCGTTATCTGGGCGAAGTTGCTTCGGCCGTCAGCGCGATCCGGGAAGATGACGACAAACGGCGCAAAGTGCTCTACGAAAAGCTCCTTGGTGTTGCCAAGAAGAAGACGGCCGACGCAGATTTGAAATTTAACAACCGAGGCAAGAAGCTCACCGACGAAGAAGAGCAATTCGGCGAGAACGTGTTGATTATCAAGCCGGCAGAGCAAGCGGAGTAGTTTGCTGCTTGACAATTTTTTCGGTCGGAACAAAGCTCAACCGGCTCAGTTTCAGTGCGATCTTCTACTGCTTGAGTTCAGTCGTTGGTAGCGGTGGGCTATCGGACGATGTCGGAATTGGCGGCACCGTAGGTTGGGCCAATGAAGTCGGCTCATCGGCAAAGGATACAAACTTCAATCCGCTTCGTTCCTGCTGCTCTTTGAGGTCACGGTAAATGGCCCACAGATCGTAATTGAATCGTGCCGCATGCGCCTCGCGAATACTACGAACTTCGTCCACGATGGGATCATTCATCAAATCACCCTTTTGAGCTGTTCTGGCGTGCAAATGATTGGCATCCTGAAGCCTTTGCTGGCACAAACGGTCTCAATCGAAGACCGCATCGTCGCATTGGCCATGTGTCTACAGTTCCACGTCAGCAAGTACGGAATCTTTTGCTGGGCAGCGATCGCGATGTGCAGGGCATCGTCGGCTGCTTTTTCAGGCAGCGATCGCAACCGTAATAGCTCCTCTGCCAAAATAATGGCATCTTCTTCTGTATCGATCAATGTCATGGCCTTGAGCATAGCGAGCCGCTCCTGAGCGGCTTGTGGATCGCCCACTCCCGCTTCTTGAAGGACAAGCTGTGAAGTACAAAGTTCGTAGTCTGCCCGAGATTTATCCCACCATTCGTGCGTGATTTGCTGATGTCCTGCAACAACTAAATCGCGGCTGCGGCGTGCCGTCAGGTAGCTCACGATAGTAGTCTCGATGTATACGCGATCTACCATCCATTGATTTTATCACGGTCTGCATTGCGTACAAATACAAATTCCAATTCGAGGTCATCTGGCGATGCGGTTTATTCCAAACTAATTGTTTGACCGGCTAGATTTCTGAAGAATTCCGCAAAGCTAAGCGTTGCCGCCGGCATGAACTTTGTAGGCGTCTGGAAGATAATAGGGGGCGAGCGAGTCACGCGAGACTCGTGTACCTACCTTGCGAATCCAGCGCCAAACACGATCTACAAATTTCGAGAATGCTGTGCCGTCGTAGTCGAGACCGTTGGGTGCCGAGAAGTCGCGTCCCCAATAAATGCGTCCGTGTCGCCTTCGCAACAAATCGGAACAGGAGAGCTCTAGAACTGGCGCTATGTGAGAGTTGGCAATGTAGAATTGCCCAATGCACTCCCGCGGACACCCAGGGCCTCCAGTCTGAGCATAAATCGGCGACCAAGGAAAAGTCAAAGGCCAAATGTACAGCATTGGCCACTGAACATCGACATTCTCGTAGTTTGGAACCCAGAGTGCATCTTGCGACACAGCGAAGCTTTGGAATACGCGAATTGGAGCGAGGCTTGCGATGAATCGAAGCAGTTGCGTCTCATCGGTTCGAGTCGTAGCGAGCTGTAGCTGGCGTCCCATTGGTTATTTCGCTCCCCCTGCAGCAAATGTTAGAATTCAGAAATCGCTCAAGTAAGCGTAAGGAAAAGTAGCCTGCTGGTTCGCACTCCCCTATGTTCTTAAAAGGCTTCAATTGAAATTCACGGAACTTCGCGAGGAAATGGTTCTCCGTACGAAGGAATCTGATGATTGTGCAATATATCTAACGTTGTCGACTCCTTTCTCCCGCCGATGGCCTAACAAAGGCCCCTTCTAACCATGAGCACGCTTAAAATTCACGTTGTTTGTTGCGACGACACGCCTGAGAAATTCACGAAAATTGTCGTGGCCGAGATCGACGAGGCGTTCATTGCCTCGCGCCTCCTGGAAACGACCGAACAGGTTCTGCCGCCGAACCTGGCCAGAGGCTTTCACAACGCCGCCCTGCATGAAGAACATGGCGTGGTGACGTACTTTCAGCAGGTCAACGAAGGGGGCTTTTTCGTGTCGGTGGGTGATCCGGAAAATCCACAAGAAACCTTCTTCGGCGTCGGTTCGCTTATCGCGTTTATGGACACGGAAGGCCCCGGCCACGCTTCGAAAGTCGGCCCTGAGGGAGTGAAGCGAACCTTTCGGCTGCTGAAGGGGCATTTGGAAGTTTGCTGAACTTATCCTGACTCTCACCATCAGCGAGACGAGGAGAATCCATGCCAAAATTCATTGCCGAACCCACTCGCATCGAACCACATGGCCAGCCGCCGAAGACGATTGAGGAGTTTGTCGGCCGGGTGAATTCCGGGACGGAAGGAATCAGCATCGCCCGGATGATCAGCCCACAAGGCTGGTCTGAGCCGGGGCAAACGCCGGAGTTCGATGAGTACACGGTCGTTTTACGCGGGACGCTGACGGTGGAGACCCGCGGCGAAACCTTTCGCGTTTCGGCTGGGCAAGCGATCATGGTCCAGGCTGGGGAATGGATCCGCTACAGTTCGCCGGACGACGGCGGTGCAGAATACATCGCAGTGTGTTCGCCGGCCTTCTCGCCAGCGACCGTGCATCGCGATTCCTAATTGGCTCGCGCAGTTTATTTTAAAGTGTCGACTACTGTTGCTCTTCTTTCCGCGCCACTTTCTCGGCGTTGTCCATTTCTTCGCTAAACCGCGCGACGTAGTGCATGCTCGATTCGGCACCATTAAAGCCGAGAATGTTTTCGTTCATATCCATCTGCTTTAGAATCAGGCGGCCGGCGTCGATGTCGAACCGAACGGTCCCCTTTTGCAGGCGCTGCACCAATTCGGTTTGCAGTTTCGCGTCCTTGAGCGGCGTAAGAACTTGCGTTTCGACTTGAATGGTCGCGACGCCCGTTTCCACCTTCTGCAGTCGATAGACCTGTCGCAGGTTGATCTTTTTGACTGCGCCTCCTTCTTCCTTCAGCGAGATCTCGTCCGGCATGTTCCATTCGTCACCGATTTTCACCGGGCCTTCGGGCATCGGTACGGTTAATTCACCGATCCCCGGATTGAACTGCTTTTGCGAATTCTCACGTTGCAAAATTCGACCAGTCGGAGATATCGTCACGACGGCGAGGGGCTTACCGACAGAGGCGGCGACCGCTTCATAGCCGGGCGGCGGAGTCTGGTCAGTCTGGCTGTTGTATTTCACCTCCTCGCGGCCGGTCACACTTTGCCACATATCAACATCGTCGACATAGTGCGTGAACCGGATGCTGCCATCGGCGGCCACTTCTTCAATCCGCCAGGACTTCGTCGAAATGCTCCGCGTGCGGGCGACCTGTTCCACACCCCGAATTTTGGTTTCGACGGTGACCAGATGCGTCACTTTGGATTGCACGACTTCGCCAGCATGAAACTTATAGACCAGCGTGTATTCCTCTGCTGCCACTTCTTCAGCCGAAAATGCAGGCGCGGCAACGAGTACCGAGGCGAGTGCAATAGCCGAAATAATTCGACCAATGAGAGAGAGAACAGCCATGGCCTCCATGCCTCCTGTGTGAACGGTTGTCGCTGAATGGGAACTCAAAATATACGCGTGGGTCTGGCGTCTGGTTCGTTCTGTTCGGTCGGCTTCACAACGACGACAAAGCGCGACCGTTCATAACGACGTTCAACCCAAGGGCTCCGGCGATCCTATCGGCGGCACTAGCCGGTACACCAGCAGTGGCACCGTGGAATGGCTGAAGGGGTGGGATTCTAACTGCGCCGGATGTTCCCTGCCCACCCCAATTTTTCCCGTAAAGTGCGGTAATATCCCTGCCCGGCCACTTCAATCAGCTGAAATTCTGGTTCGGCACGGACCACGCGGACCACATCTCCTGCTTGCAGCTTGCACAACGGGCGGCCATCAACGACCACGGTAGTCCCCTCGTTAGCGTCGGGCACTTCCAACTCGTAGATGCGATCGGCCGAATCGACCACAGGTCGAACCGTCAGCGTGTGGGGGCTGATCGGCGTGATCACAAACGCTTGCAAGGTCTTGTTCAGAATGGGGCCGCCCGCCGATAGATTATGAGCCGTTGAGCCGACCGGTGTGCTGACAATCAAACCATCGCAACTAAACGTAGTTGCCAGTTCGCCATCGACTTTCAAATTGACCAGGCACATGGAAAACGGCGCTCCCACCAGGATCGCCGTTTCGTTCAGCCCCAACTGCTCGAACAGAACTTCTCCGTTGCGACTCACTTGGCAGGTGAACATCATGTGCCGCACGACGCGAGCCTCGCCACGCAGGACCTGCGGAAAAGCTTCCCAGAAATGCTCGGGAGAGATCGCAGCCAGAAATCCCAACTTGCCCAAATTGATTCCGAGAATTGGCGATTGCTTCATCGCCATCTGCCGGGCGACTCGCAAAATAGTGCCGTCCCCGCCGAAGACGATCGCAAAGTCCGCATCGAACTGGGTAAGGTCCGCTTCACCTTGCAGGTCGGTTAGCACTACGTCGCACATTTCTTCGATCTGAGGCAACCAGCGATCGGAGTGCTCGCGAATGTGAGGACGAATCACGGTTCCAAGTACCATGACGCGAGGCCGAGACTGGTGGGAAGTCGACATGCATCATGATCCTGAGTAAGCGGCCGCACGTGTGCCAGCCGATGCTTCGCGACAAGCCCGCGCAATGCCAGTGGCATCCAAGCCTAAATTGGCGAGGAGTTCTCCACGTTCGCCATGTTCCACAAAATGATCGGGAAGACCAAGTCGCCGAATCGGACCACTCACTAATTGCAGATCCGCAATCGCTTCCAGCACAGCGGCCCCGAAGCCTCCCATCAAGCAACCTTCCTCAACCGTTACGAGAAATGCATTCTCGCGAGCAACGCGGGCGATTAATTCGAGGTCAATCGGCTTGATGAACCGCATGTTTGCGACGCCGACATCGAGCCCTTCCGCTCGGAGCGCTTCGGCCGCCCGCAGACAATCCGCCAACAATGTGCCGCAGCAAAGGATCATTCCATCTTCGCCGGTATGAAAAACTTCCGCCTTGCCTAGTTCAATTGGTGCCCGTTCGCCGGCAATTTTTTCGGCATTCACTTTGGGATACCGCATCGACGTTGGGCAGTTTTGCGCTAACGCGAATTGCAGCATCGGTTGCACGTCGAACTCATCCCCGGGAGCCATGCAAACCATGTTTGGGAACACCCGCATGTAGGCGATATCGTAAGTGCCGTGATGGGTGGGACCATCAGGGCCCGTGAGTCCGGCACGATCCATCGTGAAGACCACCGGCAGATTTTGCAGCGAAACTTCCTGAAAAATCTGGTCGTAGCTCCGCTGCAGGAACGTGCTGTAAATATCCACGATCGGCCGCAAGCCCGCTTTCGCTTGTCCGCCGGCAAACGCCACCGCATGGGATTCGCAAATGCCGGTGTCGAAGAAGCGATCGGGGAATTCCTCGCGAACTTGTTCCAGTTTGTTTCCCTGGCACATCGCGGCCGTCAGAACGGTAACTTTCTCGTTCGCAGCCATGGCCTGGCGGATCGCCTCGCTGACCAGGTTTGTGTAGGCCGGAGCTCCGCCACTCTTCTTTACGACAGGGAAACCGTTTTCATCCACGAACGCAGGGGGAGTGTGGAAGTAAACGGGATCGGCGGCGGCGGGACGATAGCCGTGCCCTTTTTCGGTGACGACATGCAGTAGGATCGGCCCCTTAAGTTCCTTGACCATCTTCAAATACTTCCGCAGCACCGCGACGTTGTGGCCGTCGATCGGGCCGAAGTAGCGAAAGCCAAGCTCCTCGAACATCATGCCGCCATGCAGGCCGCACTTCACTGCTTCTTTCAGTTGAGCCAGGAACCGCTCTGCCGGATCGCCGAACAGCGGCACTTTGTTGAGCAGGTTCGAAACTTCCGTTTTGAATCCCGCATAGATCGGATTGCTACGCAGCCGATCCAAATAGCTGGCCATGCCGCCGACACGTGGGCAGATCGACATCTTGTTGTCATTCAGAATGACAATCACATCGTTCTTCAATTCACCAGCGTTATTGAGAGCTTCAAAAACAATGCCTGAAGGAAATGCTCCGTCGCCGATAACCGCCACCGCGCGGCGATCGTCATGCTTCAGCAGATGATCGCCACTGGCCAGGCCCAGCACGGTCGAAACGCTCGAACCGGCATGCCCGGTCATAAACAGGTCGTATTCGCTCTCGTGTGGGTTGGGATAGCCCATCAATCCATCTTTGGTGCGGATCGAGCTGAATTCGTGATAGCGGCCCGTGACCAACTTGTGAGGATAAATTTGATGCCCGGTGTCCCAGATCAACCGATCACTGCGGAAATCGAACACACTGTGCAACGCGAGGCACAGTTCAACGACGCCCAGGTTCGAGGCAAAATGTGCGGTCCGGGTGCTGAGCAAATTGCAAAGGACGTCCCGAATCTCGACCCCCACTTCTTCCAGTTGTGGGACCGACATCGACTGCAACGGCAGTGCGTTTTCAAGTTGTGCGAGGTGTTTGTGCATAGTCATTAATCTTAGGTGCCACTGCTGGCTTGCCCAGCAGTGCTTATTTTCAAGCGGCGGTTTCCATTCCGTTGCAACGGTTCTAAATATTCGGCATCAGGTTGTCGTGCACGGTCGCAGTTTTGTAAAAGCCGAGACGCGACCGTGAGGGAGCGACAGGCTGCGGCTCAAATCAAATCAGCGGTCTTTATTCACATAGACAGTCACCAGTAAAGCTCTGTCCGAAAAAAACTGCCGGTTAGTTATCGCCAGCGGTTTACCACTCCCTAACGGTCGTGTCTCGGATTGGATCGTTCGGGTTTACCACTCCCTAACGGTCGTGTCTCGGTTTCGATCGTTCGGTTCATCTAATGATCACGTGCCAACACGAACTGCGCCAAATCTCTTAACAATTCGCCGCGAGTTTCAAACACCGCAACGGCCGCGCAAGCCTCGTCAATCAAACCTTCCGCCCGTTGCCGGCTTTCTTCTCGTCCTAACAGCCGCGGAAAGGTGAGCTTACCGCGGCCGTCATCTTTGCCTGTTCGTTTGCCCAACTGCTCAGCCGTTCCTTGCAGATCGAGGAGGTCATCCACGATCTGAAACGCCAGCCCCAGCCGGTCGCCATAAATTTGTAGTGCATTTAGTTGCGCTTCGTTCGCTCCTGCCGTGATTCCTCCCAGCCGCAACGAGACGCGAAACATCGCCCCCGTCTTCCGCCGGTGAATCGCCTGCAGGTCGTTCAAATCGCCGTCCGTTTTTTCCTCTTGAGCCAGATCATCCGCTTGCCCGCCGACCAATTCTTTTGGCCCTGCTGCCGCCGCCAGTTCGCCGCAAGCCTTCGCGATCGCTGCCGGCGGAAGTTCGCTCCCGGCCAAGACTTCGAAAGCTTGCGCCAGCAAGGCGTCCCCCGCCAGAATCGCCGTTGCTTCCCCAAACTTCACATGACAGGTCGGCAGGCCGCGACGGAGGTCGTCGTCGTCCATGGCCGGCAGGTCGTCGTGAATCAAGGAGTACGTATGTATCATTTCCACGGCACAGGCCGCTGGCAACGCTTTTCTTCTTTCGCAACCGCAAGCTTCGGCCGCAAGCAACACCAGGATGGGTCGCAACCGCTTGCCAGGGGCGAGCAAACTGTGGCGAATGGCAGCCGCCAGGTTGGCCGGCACCGCTTCGCCGTAGGAAGAATATCGGTCGAGAGCAGCGTCGATCTGGCCCCGCAGTTCGCGGCAAGCTTCGAGCAGGCTGGAAGAATCGGTCATAACAGGCAGTTGAGGAGCTTGCGACGCCAGAAGATGTTGAAGTGAAAGGACTTCCCTATCGTAGGCGAGCGACGGGAGTTCGTAAAGGTTTGGTGGGTGTTGGAAGATTATCGGAGGTGCGGATCAGGGCAACGAAGGCCTGAAACAGCCGGGAAATGGCTATTCGTTTAACGGGCGGGTCAGTATCGTAGGCTCGGACGGAGTGGAGCGATTTGCGGCAGGAGGGGCGGGATCGTGTAGCAGAGAGCGGATAATTTAATCACCGGCACAGAGGACCGGCCTCAATTACAACGCAGGGTGGCCCAGGTTGGTTGACGCAGTCAACCAACCTGGGTCAACAAGAAGCATCGGTCCGCCACGTTGCCTCCAATTCGCGTGGTCATTTCTAATAGTCTAAGTCGCGTTGGCCACCATGAACCCGAGGTGGGCCTGACTCTGCTGACGGGTTCCCGTGCATGACAAGCGGGAACGGAAATTGCTTCAGGACGCGAAAATGGTTGGGGGAGTTTTCTTCTGTCCCTAATCGCACAAATATCGCAAGCGCTACTTGATAAATCATCAATCAATTGCGATAAATGGCGCAATAAGTGCATCGTTCCGGGAGGCGGGATCGGACGAGTCTGTCAGCGCTGAACGTCGTCAGTCGCATCCGTTTCCAAGCCGCTGGCACCGCTGTTCAAACCCTTACTTTACCCCCCACAGGAGCAATTAACAGCCAGTTCGGAACTTTCGCAACTAAGTCGTTAATTGCTTAAGACTTGCGAAATTCAAAAGGTGTGTAAACCGGTTTCCAAACCCCCCCTTGCAGTGGTTCACCTCATCAGGAGAACTTGATGTAATCATCGTCCCCCGATTCAACTCGACAAGCACCCTGCCCCACGGCACCAACGGTCGCGTGGTCCGCAGAAGTGACCGCGGCGAACCTCCGTCGTACGGCCGAGGATGATTTGATTCTGACTTATCGCGGCGAAGGTTTGTCTTCTCGCAAACCACGGGGTCGGGAGTCAGGAGTCTTCCCTATTCCTGCAAAACTGTTGACAAGTCATCAATGATTCGAGACGATCGAGTTGGGTGTTTGCTCCGGGTTTGCCTGACGCGTAAAGCTTGTCCACCACGGCTCTGAAATCCTTCAAGCCACGGGCAGATTCCCCTAGGCAACAAAGTGGCCCAATTCGGCGCAAAAAATGACGTTTTGTTGCACAACGACTTCACCATTCCCGAGGAAAACCTAGTTTTGCAACAAAACGGAGACAAGAATACGGGGTGTTTGTTGCATAAACCAGAAATAGCTGCGGAAACTGGGGGTCAGTTGGAAAACAGCCAAGGTGAAGCGTGGTGCAAAAATCCGCTAGACATGATTACGTTCCTTTTGCTGAAATGAAGGAATGCCCTCGTTCCTGGAAATGGAATCGTTGCGAGCTGCCGTTTTGAATTGGAAGCTACTGGGGGCGGATGAATTTTCCCATTCGGAAATCACGAAAATGACATGGAAACCGCGCGATGGTACGGTTCCTCACGACGTGATGCATAGCGCCGTAGAGGATACCAAGAGAGGTCGATACGAAGACGCGCTGCAGAAGTTTCTGTGGTTTCACGAAGCCTCGCGACACGAGCGCGGAATGGGGGGCGTCAGACTCTCGTTCGCACTGGGGTACTGGATGGAACTCGCGGCCAAGTTTCCCCCCGCGCTGGATGCTTTTATTGCGCTGCGCGACAAATTGGAAGTACAGTGCCGAGCGAATCAAGGGGACTTTGAATCATTCCGCGATGTGTCTGCCCTCAATCGTATGCTGGACGCCGATCAGCGAACGGTCGACCTATTTATGGAGTTCACTAGGACTGCACCAAGTAGTGCGGAAGGGCTTTACCATGTTGTCGAACATCTACTTGTTGCAGAGGGCAAGTTCGATGTGTGCGCGCCATACTTGGAGTGGCAAGAGAGGGTCGACGCTTCAATACGCCTTTACGAGTGGCACTTAGCACACGAACATCCGCAGGATAGCGAGGCTGTTGGCTCACCAAAATTTGCCAAAAGGCGATTTCAGAGCGGCATAGCCAGACTTGTGGCACTGCTCGTCTTGAATGACCGAAAAGGGGACGCGATAAAAGTGTGCGACCGTTGCCTCGACATTCTCGACGACGAAGAATTCCGGGATATCCTACGTGGTGCCCTGTTAGGGAAATCTCCAACCGACGAAGATGGCCGGCCATCCATGAGCTAAATCTGAGCGGCGGTTGATCTGTTGCTAAGTCTGCTGATAAAGAGCCGCTCGCCGATTGATCCTAGACCACCAAAGTTTGAGGCGGCAGTCGTAAATTGTCCGAAAGTTAGCTATCAGGTTTTGACGCACATCGAGTGAGTATCCGAACATGCACAGCGCCAGCAGTCACGATGAACGTTTTGCCAAAATGACCTTTGCCACGGTGTATCCCCACTATCTGGCAAAAGTCGAGAGGAAGGGGCGGACAAAAGAAGAGTTACATCAAGTGATTGAATGGTTGACGGGTTTCAAAGAAAAGGTTTTGCAGAAACTTATCAAGGACAATGTCACTTTCGAACAGTTCTTCGAGCAGGCCAGGTTGCACCCGAATGCACACCTGATCACGGGGGTGATTTGCGGTTATCGGGTAGAGGAAATTGAAAATCCGCTAACGCGGCAAGTCAGGTACTTAGACAAGCTCGTCGATGAATTGGCGAAAGGACGAAAAATGGAGAAGATCTTGCGAACTGAGTAGTGCTTGTAGGCAGGCATTCGCCCGGCAGCATTACCTGCCTGGTTTCTGCAGGCCTCTCCAGCGCGACCGCTTCGGGTTAAACTGGAGTCCTTCGCTTAGGTCGCAATTTTTCCCTCCTACCAACCAGCGTTTCCGCATGCCTGAATCAGCCAATTTCCAAGGCCTCCGTGTGGCTTGTTTTGAGAGCCGCAAAGCGGATGAAATGCAGCGGATGATCGAAAAGCAGGCGGGGGTTCCTTTCGTGAGCCCCTCGATGCGGGAGGTGGCGTTGGAGCAAAACCCGGCTGCCGTCGATTTTGCCCATCGCCTGATTACTGGCGGCATCGATGTGGCCATTTTTATGACCGGCGTGGGCTTTCGTCATTTGCTCGCGCAGGTCGAGCGGCATGTCGAACGCGAGCGTTACCTGAATGCCCTGGCCGACATTATCACCATCGCCCGTGGCCCAAAGCCGGTGGTGGCGATGAAGGAAGTGAATCTCACCCCGACGGTGAAGGTCCCCGAACCAAACACCTGGCGGGAAGTGCTGCAAACAATCGACGCTCAAGTGCCGATCGCCAGCCAGGTGGTCGGCGTGCAGGAATATGGGAAGGCCAACCCCAGCTTGATTGCCGGCCTGGAAGCCCGCGGCGCGCAAGTGATCAACGTTCCCGTGTATCAGTACGATTTTCCCGAGGATTCCGCGCCGCTCGCAGCGAACATTCGCGCCATCGCGGCAGGCGAACGTGAGGTGGCGATGTTCACCTCGGCCCATCAGGTCGTCAACCTGCTTCGGATGGCGGAGAAGCTGGGGCTGGAGAATGAATTGCGGACCTCGTTCGCGCGGATGGCGATTGCTTCGGTCGGGCCGACGACGAGCGAGATGCTGCGCGAACTCGATCTGCCGGTCGACATCGAGCCCCCTCATCCCAAGATGGGCTCGCTGATTATCACGGCCGCGGAAGAAGCAGCCGACGTGATTGAGAAGAAGCGTGGCGGCCGATCACCTGCCCGACCACGAACGCTGAATCGGAATGAAGCTGAAAAGTCTCCTTGGCACGACAGTCTGTTCATGAAGGCGTGTCGCGGCGAACCGACGGAAGTGACCCCGGTGTGGCTGATGCGGCAGGCGGGACGTTACATGCAGGAATATCGCCAGGTGCGCGGCGAAACGACGTTCTTGGAGCTCTGCAAAAATCCGCAACTTTGCAGTGAGATTATGTGCACCGCCGTGCGCAAGCTGGGAGTAGATGCCGCCATTTTGTTTTCGGACCTGTTGCCAATTTTGGAACCGATGGGGCTCGATCTGGAATTTTCCAAGGGGGAAGGGCCTGTCATTCACAATCCGGTGCGCGAACCGGCGGATATTGATCGCATTCGCGAACTGGAAGATGTTAGTTCTTTGCAGTTCGTCTTCGATGCCGTTCGTCAAACGCGGCTTGATCTGCCGGAAGATTTGCCGCTCATCGGTTTTGCTGGCGCTCCGTTCACGCTCGCCAGTTACACGATCGAAGGGGGCTCCAGCCGAAACTATTTGTTCACGAAGACCCTGATGTATCGCGATCCAGGTGCCTGGCGCACGTTGATGCAAAAGCTCTCGCGCAGCATCACGCGCTATCTGAACGCGCAAATCGCGGCCGGTTGTCAGGCAGTGCAACTCTTCGATTCGTGGGTGGGATGTTTAGGGCCAGACGACTATCGGCAGTACGTCTTTCCGTTTGTGCGCGAGATCATCGCCGGAATCACTCCTGGCATCCCGGTGATTCACTTCGGCACGGGCAACCCGGAATTGCTGCCGGCGATGGCGGAAGCAGGTGGAGACGTGGTGGGGGTCGATTGGCGGATTCGGCTTGATGACGCCTGGCAGCGAATTGGCCACGATCGCGCGGTGCAAGGAAATCTCGACCCGCTGACGCTACTTGCTTCGCAAGACTATCTGCGAGCGCAAGTGCAGAACGTACTTTCGCAAGCCGGCGGTCGGCCCGGGCACATTTTCAACCTGGGGCACGGCGTGTTGCAGCAAACACCGGTCGAGAATGCGATTGCCCTCGTCAAGATGGTGCATGATTTGTCGGCGAAGTAATCGCTTACTGATCATGTCGCCGATAGCTGCCAGCCAATTGTTCGGGCGTTGCCCCCAGCCGATACCGCAGCAGGATGGTCCAGTTGCGGAGCGTTTGCGCAATCACTCCCCGACGTTGCCAGCGGCGGGCATTTACGATGACGGGGCCAGGCAGCAGCGCAATCGGTGCTGCGCTGCATTGTCCGCTTGAAATTTCCTGGCGTATTCGTTGGAACAGCAGAAGATCTTCCAGCAGCGGCACCTCAGGAAATCCGCCCAGCGATTCGAACAATTCACGGCTACAAAAAATCGCCTGGTCGCCGTATGCCGGGCCACCTCTTCGGACGCGCGTTGCATTTCCCCACTCCAGCCAGCGATAAAGCCTTCCTTCGGCCTCGATCCTCTGTTCGAACGCCCCGGCGATCAGCTTGCCTGGATGTTCGGTTTGCAACTTCCTGATTTGCCGAAGAGCGCCGCCACCGAGACGGTTGTCGGCATGCAGGAATAGGAGGACGTCTCCCGTTGCCACTGTTGCTCCGGCATTCTGCTGCCGCGCTCGACCACGGGGAGCAGCGATCCAACGACATCTCGGATAGCGGCGGACCACTTCGGGGGTATCATCGATACTTCCGCCGTCTGCTACTAACACTTCGTCTGCACCGGCCGCGAAGGCGGAGGCAATCGCGCCACCAAGCTGTGCGACCTCGTTCAAAGCGGGAATAATGACAGAGATTTTCATCGAACCAAATCGCTATTTCTGCGTCTTTACCTGAGAGTGGCGGTCCTTCGTTTCGGTCAGGGACCGGAGCGGAATGCGAGTCAAATCTTACTCGGGCGGCAGTCGAAGCATCAGCACAACGTGCGAACGCCGACAAATCCCAAAGTGTATGACCGGCAACCGATAGGAAGATCACGGGACGACAAGAGTTCCGCCCGTGGTAAGAGAAGTTCGGGGACTAGGATTCGAACCTAGACAAACTGAACCAAAATCAGTTGTGCTACCGTTACACCATCCCCGACCATGTTTTTGGCCGAAGCCGCAAACAGAAGTGTCCTATTTTACGGAGGATGGCAAGTGCTGCAACGGCACTTCCGGCTTGTGCGAAAAAATCAGGTATTTTCGCGAATTTTCAGGTAATTGCCGTCACTGGACTAATTGAGTTGCGTATTCGACTCTCCACCCTTGGTCGTCGACACAGCCCGCCAGATCTTGATGTCGATATTGTTGGCGACAAAATGGACTGAACCGTCGACTAACACCACTTGCACTCCCACGCCGTGCTTGCTGCGGGCGGCCAGCGTTTGATTGACGTGCAAACCGCCCGCTACCGGATTGCATCCCGGCAAGCCATTCAAGGCTGCCTTGCTGGTTGGGGGACAGGCGACCGCGTCATCGGGAGTTTTGCTGTTAGGGCCTAGCCAGGATTGAAAAGCCTGACCACCCCGCGCAATGTGAATGTCTCCCATCGGCCCGGGCCAACTGCTGCCCGCCTCTTCGCCGATGGTAATCACTTCGGCAATCATCAGAGTATTCGAGAGGCCATCGTCAATCTGTGCGAAAGGTTTTCCTTTGCGGAAGGTAAACGGCGCGCCATCCATCAGGATGCCTGCTTTGGTGGTTTGGCCATAATTGGTGTTGCCACCGTTCACTGCGTAATTGGCTCGTAAGCGACCCCAATTGGCATTGCCCCATTCGTTTTCCTTTTCACCATCGCTGGGACAGGCGAAAACAGATACGCGAACTTGGCGCGGTCCGCTGTTCACAGAATTACTAAACGCGTAACTCATATTGAAGCTGTTGTACAAGTTTTGCTGTTCCATGAACGGAAGTAACGCCGTGGTCCACGTAAAGTCGTCATGCCAACTGCCGGGATCACTGGGATGGACCTTCGTATCGCCTGGTCCCAAGCGTGACATATAAGGAAGCCGCTTGGACGTGTCGTGATGCATTTGCATCGCCAGCCCGAGTTGCTTCAAATTGTTTTTGCACTCCGTTCTGCGGGCTGCCTCGCGCGCAGCTTGAACAGCAGGGAGCGTCAGCGAAACTAGAATGCCGATGATTGCAATGACCACCAAGAGTTCCACGAGGGTGAAGCCCGGGCGAATCCTACTTCGCTCACGAATGTTCGATTGATTCACCCGTTGCCCAGCCATCTCGTTTGCGCCTCGCATGTTCCGATCCTTCTCGATAAGTCCGCCCCGTAATTTGCTGCGTTCCTGAAAAGACGAGCCGACCACAGCATCGGCTACCCTAAATCTACTGCGCCAAGACCTTTAAGTCGAGTTTATTGAAATCGACATTGTGCAGTATAAGACGGTGCGACGCAGCGGCTCAACCGTTCGGAGAACTCTAACTTGCTTGCCGTTAAACCGCGATTTCGTCGGCTTTCTGCGATTCCAATGAAAAAATCACTTTGAAACCCCTTCCGGCGATACGGCAAACCGCTGAAGTACCTGCTGGTTGACATGCCTACTTTAGCACCGCCAATCAGAGCGACTATTTCCCCCACGCCGCCCGTACCTGCTCCATTCTATTGCGATTGGCTCCCAAGTCTGAATAACCCACGCGCGAGGCAGAGCGGAAATGAATCAACCCCTGACCTTCGTCCAGATAAAACTCCACATCGTCTACAAACCGAAACAAAAAACTCGTGGCCTCAACGTGCAGATAGTTAGGCTCGTCCGTCACAATTTTCGTCCGCGGTAACGAAGCGATAACTCGCTTCAGCCGATCTTTTGCCGCAGCGGTCGATCCGCTGAAGGAAATCGGTTCAATGTGATGCGCAGCATCCGTGGCCTGTGTGGAAACACAGTTTGGGGAGGCCGGACAGGGCGCTAGTTTGCCATTCTGTACTCCCAAATTGGTTGGTAATTTAGCCATGGCGCTGAGGGCTCCAAAGTACAAACAGAACATGAGCAGCGGAATCGCGACTGCAATCATCAACAAAATTAGTCTACGTGTTCTCATAACGCCGCAGTGGTGGGGGAATCGTCCGCGGGCCATTTCCAGGCGAGCCAGGCGAGAATGAGCAATACCGTCAATAGGCACAAGCCATTCAGCGAGCAGACGAGAGACCACATTCTGCTAGTCAGCCAAGCGGGGAATCGTTCTGATGAAATCCCAGCGGTGACCAGAAAATTTTGAAATACATCGGATGGCAGGATGTTGAACTGAATTGACAATAGTAGGCAGCAGATCAAGTAGCGCAAACGTGGCGAAGTGGATTTCCACAGTTTTGGCGGGCCAAAGACTAGTATGGCAAGGGCACCCCACAAGACGAGTCCATCGTAGATCAAGTGATAGATCGCGGCGGTCGTGGCGACGATGACGACGACTTGAGCCAAGCGTTCGGCCTCCTCCGTTTTGCTTCCGCTCCACTTCCAGATGGCGCCGCCGGCAATAGTCATCACACCAAGAAACGAACCCAAGCCCAGCAAAGGATGGTCGATTCCCGTAAGCCTTGCGATCGCCCCGGCCGAATCGATTCGGGTTGCGCTGCGGAGGGGATCGACATCCGGATCGGCATCAGCAACCCCCTGATTATGACGCAAGATCGGAATAAATTCGTCCAGATCTCCCGCGCGCCCAAAGATCAGCAGTAAGCCGACGACGCCAATCACGAATCCCAGTCCCCAGCCAAGGGCAACCGTACCCCAAGTACGCTTCATTAACAGCAGGCATCCAAGTGGTAGGCCGAAAGTTGGTTTGAACGAGGTCAGCGCTAAGGCTAACCCGGCGACCGTTGAATTTTGACGCGACCAACTCGCCGCCGCCACTGTGCCTATTGCCAGTGCGATGCTCGTTTCGCCCCCCAGCATGCACGCGCGACCTGCTTGCGTCACCAACATCAGGGCCGCCAGCCACAATACTATTTCCAGAGATGGTTCTCGTCCCCCAACGCGGCAGAGCATCCAGGCATAGCCCACCAGAAGTCCGACATTGGCAACAAAGAAGAAGCACGCTGCTGTATGGAAATCGGGCAGTGCGAAACCGCCGAACAAGATTAAAACTAGCGGCGAATAGAGCGGAAACAGATTCAGTACGCTGTACCGCTGCCGATAACGGGGCGAGCCATCCGGCAGTGGCGCCAGCCGGGAGTCATACGGATTGACGTTGGCCGCAACCGCTTTGGTCGGAAAATAGACCACATCCCGAAAGTCCCCCATGGCGTTCCGGCCGACATCGTGACTCCCCACGGGATCGTTGATGTCGACGAGTTTCGCGGACATTCGCCAACCCCCCAACATCACCACCACGGCAAATGTCAGGGCGGCGAGAAACAGCCGAATCAGGGGCCAGGAAGTTGCGGATTTCAAGGGAATTTAAGGGATCGCACTGACACAGGCGAATTCTGCCCGCGGTGCGGTTAGGATGGATTGGAGCCCAGTAGGCTCCCGTTTTGGACAGTCAATTATGGAACCCTTTTGCCAGTTTTGGCTCTGAACTGTCCCCACGGCGGTGCAACCCCGAAGTTTAATTCCGAATATTCCGGTAAATTGGGCTCTGGCCGGGAATATTTGACGTGGCGCTACTCCGTATCTAATATCGGGTTAGGTCTTCGCGCCAGGTGTTTCTGGCAACGGCTTTTGGTTCGTAGTTTTCGCATCTTGTCTCTGGCTGAGGATTTCGATGGACAATCCGCTGATTTTCCAAATTCTCGGCGTCGTGCTGGTTCTGTTCTTCTGCTTCCTCACGTACATGAACACCCGCGTTTGGCGGGCAACGCATGTCACGTTTGCATTCTTAGTCTTTGCCGCGTCGATTGGTTTTCTGGTCTACGCAGCGCTCACGATCAAGACCCACTCGATTTGGAAGGATCGAGCTCAGAAACTGGAAATCAAGATCAAAGAGAAAGAAGCTCTCGCCGATCTGGCCAAGAATGGCGTCATGAGTGAAATTCCTCAAACCACGCCGAATGTCCGCCTGGTCCAACAACAGATTGCTCGGGAAGTGGTCGATCGTGGCCGAGTCTGGCGAGGTTGCACGATTACGGGGAACGATGCGAACGGAATCACCCTTAGCACTGTACCCGCCGATACGCCGCAGGGAACGGTTCCGTTGCCGAACCACATTGCGCCGAAGACGACCGTGCATGCGTTCAAGGAAATGCTCCTTCCCGAACTGGGCGCAAAAGTTCCGGTAGCCTACCTGGGACAATTTGGTGCCGTGAATCCGACAGATACGACAGTCACTTTGTCCCCCATTCTGCCGCTGGATGCGCAGCAACGACAAGAAATTGCGGACCCGGGATCGACCTGGGTGCTCTACGAAACCATGCCGGTCGACTCGCATGAAGTGTTCAGCGGCATGGCTGAAGATCAAATCCGAGCGCTGATGCCAATCGAGCGAACTGCCTTTGCGGACCAGCCCGCTGCCTACGAACAGTTCATTAAGGACATTGCCCGTTCAGGCCAGGATTTTGAAGAAACCGATAGCCCTGAAGATAAATGGGTGCTGGTGAAATTCAACAAGCCTTACACGGTTCAGGTCGACGGGAACGGCGCGGGGGTCATGATTACGCAGCGCAATGCATTCGATCAAACCGGGGGAGCAATTTTGCCACGGTTGCAACGTGGTGGAGAAGTTGAATTTGAAGTAGGAGACGAAGCCCTATTCTTTAGCGATGATGAAGCGGTGCGTGCGATGATTGCCGACAACACCGTCACACTGGTGAAAAACGTCTTTGTCCGTCCGCTCGTTGATTTTGAAACGGTGATGGGAAACACCTTTCAGCGGACAGAGGAAATCGACACTCAAATGAAGCAACTCACGCGGGATCTGGCAGCGATTCGGGCTTCGAATGCCGAAATCACTAAACAGTTGACGTTGAAAGAAACCGAGAAGACGAAAGTAGAAGAAGACTTGAAGTACGTGAAGTACGAATTGGCCAATCTGCAGGGGTACACGCAGACGCTCCAAAGCCAGGTGCGTGCGGTGAATAACCGACTGAGCGAAATCTATCGCACGAATAAGAAGCTCGAAGAAAATCTGTACCAGATCAATGCGGCACTGACCGAAGAGATCGATCAGCGTACACGCGCAGCCACGGCATCCGCGGGTGGTTAATTCGCTACAGCTCCACCGGCTGCTGAATTTTCTTCAAGCCGGGCCAGGCGGGTAGAGAACGCAAGTACAGCCTCGAAAATCCAAGGATGGAAACGTATGGACCTTGCGTCCCGGCCCAAGTGAACGGCGAAAACATATCGCTCGCCAGCAAGAAGAAAAGTGCCGCCAAGCACACGCCACCGATGGCAAGCAACGTCTTAAGTGCGTCTGTCGGCGCGGCATCGAACACCGCGAAGCACAGCACGGGTGTTAGCACAGACAGACACAAATAGGCCGCAAACCGCCACCAGCGTTGACGGGTCCATTTGCGGCTCACCGGAATGGCGATATGCGTCATGCGCCAGAAACCGGATTGGAAGCGGTAGACGCTATCCGCTGGCTCCAACGTGCGAGCGCACTTGGCCGGCAAAACAAAGTCTCGATGGAGCACCAAGTTGTTGCCATCTCGCCACATGCCTACCACTTCCTGCACGGGGGCGAGGCAGCTTTCGGCAATCGTGGGGGGCGCGTAAGGATTGAAATCCGCGGGCTGCTTGGCATCCGAGTGCATTGCCGGTTCCTATCATTCTCCCTTGCCGTTCTCGATGATCTGCAGCCCCACCACGCAGGCGATCAGTCCCGCGAGGAGCAGCATGCGCGGCACACTAAAGGGCTCCTTGAAGAATAGCATGCCAACGATCACTGTTCCCGCAGCGCCGATGCCGGTCCAAACGGCGTAGGCAGTTCCCATGGGGATGCTATTGGCCTGGCTGCTGGTGACCCGTGCGAGTAGCAAAAAGCTGATCAGGGCGCAAACCAGAAAGAGCCCGCGGTACGGAAACTTCGTCAGTCCGTCCGACAAATTGAGAAAGGTCGTCATGCCGACTTCAAAACAGCCAGCGAGAATGAGCAGGAGCCAGAGTTGGTTCATAAAAGTCTTTGCAGCAACTAACTTTCGGCGCGCGGCGTGAATGATTACGATTGAGGTTTGTTTGCCTCAACATCCTTCCCCTGGAGCCCTCTTTGTGAAAGCCACCTTGATCATAGTCGCCGCCCTTGGCTTCGTGCTATCCGCCGTCCCCGTTTGGGCTGAAGACCACACCGTCGTTTACGAAGGGACCGATGGACCTGGAAAGGGAAAACATATCGTTTTGGTGAGCGGCGACGAGGAATACCGCTCCGAAGAAGCCCTGCCGCAACTGGGGAAGATTTTGGCCGTGCATCATGGATTCAAGTGCACCGTGACTTTCGCGATCAACCCGGAAGACGGCACGATCGACCCGAACAACAGCTCGAACATGCCCGGCCTGGAAGCTTTAAAGTCGGCCGACTTGATGATCATTGCAACGCGGTTTCGCAATCCGAAGCCCGAGCACATGCAGCACATTGTGGACTATCTGGAATCAGGCAAACCCGTGATGGGACTGCGCACCGCCACGCACGCCTTCAACATCCCCAGGGAAAGTCCGTTTGCCAAGTATTCTCACAACTTTGGCGGCGATGACTATAAGCAAGGCTTCGGCAAACAGGTGCTTGGTGAAACCTGGGTCGCCCATCATGGCGGGCACGGCTCCGAAAGCACGCGTGGAATCATTGCCGAAGAAGCCGGCGAGCATCCAATTCTGCGCGGCATCAAGGATGGCGACATTTGGGGCCCAACAGATGTTTACACCGTCAAACTGCCTTTGCCTGGTGACAGCAAGCCCCTGGTGCTCGGGCAAGTAGTCGCTGGGATGAAGTTCGATGACCCGCCGCTGAAAGGGAAGAAGAACGAACCCATGATGCCGGTTGCCTGGACGAAAACCTATGGCGAAAAGCAGGGTCGTGTCTTCACCACCACCATGGGAGCAGCGACCGATCTGACGGCCGAAGGAACACGGCGGATGTTGGTCAACGCTGCCTACTGGTGTGTCGGTTTGGAGGAAAAAATCGGCGACAAGTCCAACGTGGAATTGGTGGGTGCTTTCGAACCAACCCCCTTCGGCTTTGGCAAGTTCGTGAAAGGAAAAAAGCCGGCGGATCATCGCCTGGAAAAATAGTTACTGGCATGAAAATTCTGTTCCTGCACGGTTGGCGGTCCGCGGTCTGTGGCGTGAAACCGACCTGGCTGAAGCAGCACGGCCATGAAGTCATCAACCCCGCACTGCCGGACGAAGATTTTCCGGCAGCTCTCGCGATTGCGCAAGAAGAGTTTGATACCCATCGGCCGGCAGTAATCGTTGGTTCGTCGCGAGGCGGTGCCTTGGCCATGAATCTTTCGGCAGCTGGAACCCCGCTGGTCTTGCTTTGCCCGGCCTGGAAAAAGTACGGCGGTGCTCAATGCATTATGGCGAGCACTGTCATTTTGCATAGCCGCCAGGACAAAGTCATTCCGTTCGTGGATAGCGAAGAACTGGTACAGATCAGTGGTCTGCCGCGGGAAGCCTTGATTGAAATCGGCAGTGATCATCGGCTGGCTGATCCTGAACCCCTGGCAGCGATGTTGGCAGCCTGTGAACGATGGATGTGAAGGTTTGCCGCTCTCTCCCCTTGTTCGCTGCAGTCGACGCACGGATAACAACAGTTCCTCTCGTTTCTCCTGCCTGCCATCGCGAGTTATCTCATGTCAGCGCGTGTTTCTTTACCGGTTTGGCTCTTACTGCAGTTGCTGTGCTGCAGTTCTTTAGTCTGGGCCGTGCAGCCCGATGAAAAAATTCCGCCGCCACGTTCGGCGGAGACCAGCGATTTCCTGGACGTTCAAAAGACTGCCATGGAAATGGGGAGAAAGTATCACCCCGAGAACGTCCTGCTGGTCTTCGATATCGATAACACGCTCTTGGCTTCCACGGACGACTTGGGGAGCGTGCAATGGTTTCGCTGGCAAGAAAAGTTGCTCGCGGAGGATCGTGAATCGCCGGCGCTGGTCGGCAAAGATTTTGGAGGCTTACTTCGTGCTCAGGGATTGCTCTTTGCCACCGGAGATATGCGGCTCACCCAGCCTGAGTTGCCCGCCATTGTTCGAGACCTGCAAAGCACCGGCTTTTACACGCTGCTGCTCACTTCGCGTGGGTACGAATTTCGCGATTCCACCCGGCAAGCCTTGTTCGACAACGGCTTGAATTTCGGCACTTCGGCGATGTTTCCCAAGGAAGGCTATCCCAGCCCGTTCTTCCCTTACGACATGGAGCGACTCGTGGAAGTGGGGTTCACACCGGAAGAAGCCACCGCCTTAAAAATCAAAAAGCCTCGGCTGGTGGATTACGGTGAGGGGGTTTATCTGACCGCGGGCCAGCACAAAGGGATCATCCTGCGAGCACTGCTTAAAAAGGCCGACGTGCAGCCCAAAGCAATCGTCTTCACCGACGATCAGTCGAAGCATATCGCTGAAATGGAGGAGGCCTTTGCCAATCAACCGATCGAAGTCGTCGCCTATCGACTCACGCGTGAGGATGCTTGGGCCGAGGGGTTCGCAGACGATAAACAGCGACAGTCCCGGTGTATCTCGCAATGGCAGAAGTTGCTGGCAGCCTTGCCGGGGACCGCGGCCGAAAAGTATTCCCCCCCGGTAGTCGTGGAAAAATAGCCGAGCCACGGGCAGGGCAGGTCTTCAGACGCTCAATATTTAGATAGCTTCTTGAACGTTTTACTCATGCTGCAAAGCCAACTAATGCGAATTTTTTACGCACTTCTATTTTTGCTCTTGGCGACATCTCCTGGGCAGGCTGAAGATTTCGGCATCGCGTTCTGGAATGTCGAAAATCTCTTCGACACGGAAGACGACCCTGACGTCGAAGGGGATGAAGAATATCTGCCGACCGGCGCTAAGCAATGGACGCAAGTGAAACTGGATCGCAAGTTGAAAAACCTTACGCGGCTCATCACAAAAATGAACGATCAAAAAGGGCCCGATATTCTCGGCCTGTCAGAGATCGAAAATCGGAAGGTGGTCGAGTTGCTGGTGGCCAAGCTCGCACCGCTCGGCAGGAAGTACAAAATCGTGCATCGCGATTCCCCAAGCGCTCGCGGCATCGATTGCGCGATTATTTTCGACGAAGCTAAGTTCACGTTGATTGATGAGAAATTCCACCCCGTCGCTGGCGCAGAACAGCCGACGCGTGACGTCGTGGAGGCGGAATTGAAAACTCCCGATGGAGCCACGCTATACTTCTTTGCCAACCATTGGCCCTCCAGGTCGCATCCGGAAAGCGATCGTGAACTGGCGGCCAAAGTTGTGCGCAGTCGAGTCGATCAGATTTTGAAGGAGTCCCCAGCCGCTGATATCGTGATCGCTGGGGACTTTAATGACTATCCAGACGAACCGGCAATGAAGACCGTGATCCGCACGGTCGAGAAGCCGAGTGAAACCGTTGATGGTGCGCTCCTCAACACGATGTGGCCCTTGCTCCGCGCCGGAAAAGGTACCTACGTCTACAACGACAAATGGGAGATCATCGACCACATCGTCGTTTCGCCGGGCCTGCTCGATGCGAAAGGATTTCGCTACAAGGAGGGTTCCACGAAAGCCTCCCTTTTGGTGGACGACCAGTTATTCGATCCCGCGGGGCCTGCGATTCCTCGGCCCAATCGTTCGTTTTCCAAGGACACGTTTCACTTCAACGGCTATTCGGACCACCTCCCGCTGGAGGCGATTTTGACGAAAGAATAGCGCGAGCCGTCATTCGCAGCAATTGTTTTCGCACGACACCGCGCGCGCAGCGTGTCAGCCGGAAGCATCCATAGTCTTTCTTGGACGTGTAGCTGGCCGTAAAGTGGCAATCATCGGCGGTCGCAGAATAGCAGAAGGTGCCGAACATCTTTCCCAGGAAATGACTTCCTGCGAGCTTCACCATGTCGCCGTCCTCAATGACTTCCAGCACCACGGAGTACTGGAAAGGAAATATCTTGAAGAATCGACCGGTGAAGTGAACGGCGTAGTGGTTTGCATCTTGCTTGACGAATTGCGCCGTCAGCGGGCCCTTGTGACGAGTGCGGTTGCTATTCCAGGTTCCGCTCCAAGTACCCGAAAGATCCGTCGCCAGACAAGTGGTTGAACTGCAGGCCAGGAGAGCGAAGGCAAGGAAATTGCGAAGAAGGGATGGCAGGTTCATATGTTCACCGCAACAAAGAGTTCAGGAGTGCACGTGCAACTACGGGATTCAATGTAATATGCGATTGGCCGTTTCTTAAGCACTGCGACCGCTTGGCCCGGTTGTGCATGCGGTGCGGAATGTAGGGGCCTCAGCCCCAGGTTGGGGCCACTTAGCGTCCTCATTTTGCAACCTATAGTTGCACATCGTGCCCCGCAGGGGGCCCTTCATGATTGCCCGCAGAAGGATGCTCCGTTGAACGCTACTACTCCTGCCTCCCGGCCGACCGCCAGTTGGATCGACTACGGCATTCTGGCTGCTGTCCTTTTGGTTTGCGGGGTGACCCTTTCCCGGAATATGTCCGATCCCGACCTGTGGGGGCACGTCCAGTACGGCCGAGATGCACTTCGCTTTGGCTTGCCTGGGACGACGACCTACTCCTACATTGCAGAGGGCTATCCTTGGATTAACCACGAAATTCTCGCCGAGTTCTTGCTCGCGCTGGGTGCTGATTACACGGGGCCGATTGGCCTGATGGTGATTAAGACCCTGCTGGGCGTGGGCGTTGTCGCCTTAACGGTCTACTTCGCGATTCGACAGAAGGTGACGATGTTCGCCGCCACGCTTGTGGCATTATTGGTGGGGCTGACCCTCGCCGATCACTGGAGCTGCCGGCCGCAACTATTTTCGTATCTCAGCACTGCTGCCATGTTCGCATTGCTCACCTGGTGCTTCGAAGGCTGGGAAGGGCCGTGGCGATTTTTTACTTGGCCGAAGCGCGAACGCGAAGATTGGCCGAAGTTAGAGTACTCCAGCCCGCGGATGCGCTACTTGTGGTTGATGCCCGTTCTGATGGTCGCCTGGACGAACGCCCACGGCGGATTCCTGGCCGGCTGTTGCATTTTCACTGCCTACTTGGGACTGCGTGGGATCGAAGCGATCCTGGCCAACGGTTGGCAAGCGTGGGGATTGATCGCCCGCTTTACGATGATGATCACCGCTACGGGATTGGCCACGTTTATTAATCCGTACGGCCCACTATTTCACGTGTGGCTCTACGACGACTTGAAAGTCCCCCGGCCTGAAATTCTCGAATGGCGATCGCCGGACTTTACCGATCCCCTCACCATTCCCTACGCACTCTTAGTGCTCGTCTGGGCAGCGACTCTAATCTTTTCGAAACGACAGAAAGACTTCACGCAGACCGTCATTACCGCGCTATTGGTCTGGCAGTCAATGGAGCATAGCCGTCACGGTGCTTTTTTTGCGATTGCCTGTGGCTTCTGGCTCCCTGCCCATGTGGAATCGCTCTTGCAGCGGTTCGGCATCGGCCGAGAGGAGGAATCCCTTAACGCAACGCTCAGCCCACTGTTCCGCAAGTCTTTGGCGGGCGGTTTGGCGTTAACCTTCGCGCTGCTCGGATTCTGCGTGTTTAGTCGGGTGAGTGAACTAACCGTGCCGCGCGATCAATACCCGGTCTCGGCGCTCGATTATCTGGGACGCAATCGCTTTCAAGGGCGACTCGTTTGTACGTTCAACTGGGCGCAATACGCCTTGGCCGGACTTGGCCCGCAAGAGCCAGGGGGCGCAGGCTTGCTGGTGCATGTTGATGGCCGCTGTCGGACCAGCTATTCGCAAGAAATGCTCGACGCACACTTCGACTTTATTCTGGGAAATGTCGGCCCCAGCATTCGCTACCGCGATCCCAAATCGGGTCCGTACGATCCGGGACGTGTTCTCCGGGACGGCAATCCGGATCTGGTACTACTTTGTCGCACTCAGGAAAACTCGGTCGTAACGATGGAAGCTCGCCGCGATACCTGGACGTTGCTCTATCAAGATAGCCTGGCACAAGTTTGGGGACGTGCGGAAAAGTACGATAACCCAGCGAGCCCTGACTTTGTCCCCGCTGCACGTCGTTCGATAACTGAAACCAAGCAGACGGGCGCGGTGATGTGGCCCGCCTACACCTGGCGCGAGACGTCGCCCGCCGACGGAACATCGCCCCAACAAGACCAACGCAATTTGGCCGATGTCCGATTCTAAGAATAAGCCAACGCACGATTGCTATGACATCGCTTCCACAAATTCGTCCGATCCCGTCATTGCAACGCACGCGCGAGGCCCTGCTTTGGCTCGCGATTTTGCTGGCCTGCGGAGTCGGGCTGACAAACAACAGTACCGACCCTGACTTGTGGGGGCACGTGCAGTATGGTCGCGATGTGCTGCGCGATGGCCTGCTCCATCCCACGGCAACATACACTTACACCGCAGTCGGGCATCACTGGATTAATCACGAGAACCTGAGTGAACTGCTGTTTGCCCTCGGCATGGATACAATCGGCCCCACGGCCATGCTCTGGGGGAAGCTTGCCCTGGGCCTGGGCGTTTTTGCGTGGTTCATGCGACGTGAATCTGTTCGCGGAGCAAAGCCCATCGCGATTTGCATGGTGTTCTTGCTCGCCTCGCTCAATTTGATGCATTTTTGGCTGATTCGGCCGCAACTGCTGTCCTATGTATGTTTCGCAGCGATGCTGGCCGTACTGCAGTATGCGTTTGCCGGGTGGGAGGGAGAATGGCGATTGAGCCGAGTCAGGAAAGCAGCAACTGGCACAGATTTGCCTGTCGATGGTGCCCCAGAGACGCCTCTTGCCTGGAGCCGTTTGCATTACCTGTGGTTGCTAGTACCGATACAGCTCATTTGGACGAATGCCCACGGTGCGTTCATTGCCGGCGGTTGTATCCTCGCCGCTTACTTGCTGTGTCGTACTCTGGAAATGATCGTCAGTTTTGGTCGCCGCGGTGCAAGCCAGGCTAGCTACTTGCTGCTGATTCTTGGCACGACGCTCGCCAGCACGCTCATCAATCCTTATGGCTGGGATTTGCACATCAAGCTCTTTCACAAATTGGTCGTGCCGCGACCCGAGATCATTGAATGGGCCCCCCCTGAACTCTTCTCGGTCGTGTGGGTTCAATTTTGGGTACTCCTCGCTCTGTGGGGCGTCAGCTTTGCACTTGCAAAAAAAAGAGGGGACTTCACACAACTCGTGATTGTCACGTTGGTCGCCTGGCAAGCGATCGAGCATCGCCGGCATATTGCCTTTCTGGCACTTCTCTCGCTGGCGTGGCTGACGCCGCTGGTCATGTCGCTCCTTTCACGCCTGCAACCAAAATCGACAACAGACGAGTCTCCGCAGGCAATCTCTGGATGGCAATCCTGTTTGCAAATGGGATCTTGCGCTTTGGTGATCCTGCTGGCGGTCGGCTTGTTCTTCGATCAACTTCGGATGCTGCCGGTGCCGCGCAATCGCTATCCGGTCGATGCTTTCGAATTTATGGCAGATCGCGGACTAACACGGGAAGGGAAGCTAGTCGTGCAGTTCGAATGGGCTCAATATGCGATCCTGGCTTTTGGTCAGCGAGAGCCAAACACTCCGGGTCTGCGGGTCGCTTTTGATGGCCGCTTCCGCACCTGCTATCCGCAAGAGGTGCTCGATATGTATTGGGACTTCGATATGGGAGAGACTCCGGCAGGCACGCGGTATCGCAGTCCAAAGTCCCCTCACGTCGATGGCAGCCGCATTCTTGATGTGGGTGATCCCGATCTGGTGCTGGCCGGCAGACATCGGCCCAACGAGTTAAAGGTGCTGGAGGCGAACACCTCGCAATGGACGCTGTTATATCAAGATCAACTGGCGCAAATCTGGGGCCGCCGCGATAAGTTCGACAATCCGCACCACCCGCACTACCTACCACCTGAACGCCGATCAATTTCCGAGAAGTCGTGCGCGGGGCTCGTCCCCTGGCCGGCTGTGCCCCAATCTTAAGTAGATACGCTCGCACTATTGGAGAATGTGATGACCTCCCTGCCGCAACTACACCCCGGAATGGCTGAAACGCTTCCCTTTGAAGCCGCTGCCCGAGTTCCCAATAAATCCGTTCTTGCTCGCCTGGAAGCCGTTACCGAACGGGCCGAACGGAACTTGGACCAGGCCCAACACCTCATGGACCTCCTGACGACCAACGACAGTTTCGAAACGCCCGAGCTGGCCTACGCAGTTCCTGAAGGTTTTCGGCTGTCGATCATCATTCCCGTCTACAACGAGGAAGCGACGATCTACGAAATCCTCGCCCGGGTGGCTGCCGTGCCCCTCCCGAAAGAGATTGTGCTCGTCGACGACTGCAGCACCGATCATACGCGCGAATTGCTGAATGCCCTCGAAACGGCTGCCGATTTGAAGATCATCTACAAGCCGCAGAACGAAGGCAAAGGGGCGGCGCTGCGCACCGGGTTCCAGCAGGCAACCGGTGACGTGGTGATCGTGCAAGATGCCGATCTGGAATACGACCCGCGTGATATCCCGGCCGTGGTTCGTCCGCTCGTGGAAGGGACCGCTGATGTTGTTTTCGGCTCACGCTTTCTCGGCCACGAACAGCAAGACCGCTCGTTCGTGCATCGCCTGGGGAACTGGGGACTGACGACCGCATCGAATCTGTTCACGGGACTGCGAGTGACCGACATGGAAACGTGCTACAAGGCGTTCCGTACGGAACTGATCCAGAAAATCGACTTGCAGCAAAATCGGTTTGGGTTCGAGCCGGAAGTGACCGCCAAAATCGCCCGCCTGAAATGCCGCGTGACCGAAGTGCCGATCCGCTACAATCCCCGGTCCTATGCCGAAGGGAAGAAGATTGGCATGAAGGACCTGTTCAACGCACTCTACTGCATCGTCCGCTACGGATTGAAGCGGTAATTAAGGCTTCGGCCCAAAGAGCTTTTGCAAGCCTTTGTTGAGTTCGTTCTCGATCACGCCTTGCGCGGCACCGCGCACCATTTGCTTGGCCAATTGTTCGAGAGCTCGATTATCGATCTGCGGCTTGCTGATCTCGCCGCGGATTGGAATCTGGATCGTTTGCCCTTTGAGTGCCGCGGCCGCGACATCTTTTTTCAGCCAGGCATCGCGAATGGGAATGCTGGCGACGAGCTCCAACGTTTGATCGAAGCCGACGGAACCTTCCGTGGTGATTTCGATATCCTTGATCGTGATCTTCATCCCTTGGTGATAGACGCGTCCTTGAGCCACGCGGAACTTGACATTCTCGTCACTCATTTTCAGCCAGGTTTTCTCTTGAGCATTGGCGAAGTCGAGTGCTTTGCCGTCGGCGATTCCTTTAACTTGCTGAGCCATGGCGATCATTTGCGTCGCAAGCGGGCCTGGGCCGACGGTGGCTGCGTGAATCTGCGTGTTTCCTTCCACCTCGCACATGTCGGGCTCAAACAGTGGAATTGCCGCGCCATCCAGTTGCACAGAAAACTGTCCCTGGGCTGAGGTCGCATTGGCGAGAAGTGGTGCCACGAACATCAACCAGCCGCGACACAATTCGGGGGTGATCTCCACACGATCTAGCAGCGGGCCGCGATCCAGCACGACCATGCTGGGCTGATTGTTTAATAGGATGCTGGGGCTGGCGATCAGTTTGCCGGAGCTGACAGGGATCTCGATAGGAACGAAATTGACAATCCCCTGGGCGAGTTTGGCGTTCATTTGTGCCGCGCCAAACTGCAGCCCTAAGTATTCAGCCGCATGCCAGCCGGCAGAGGCTTCGCCAGAAAGGTTCGGGCTGATTAGTTCTTCCGCGGGAATTGCCATCGGTGCATTCCCGGCGCCAGTCGCGGTGGAAGTTGCTTTAACCGATCCGATCGGGCCGCTGAGCGAGAACTGGCGCAGCTCTTTGCCGGTCATAGCCAGCGAAGGACCAAGAATCGGTCGCAGCTTCAAGGTGACGTCGGCCAGGTCGTACGCGATGGTCCCGTGCAGGTCCAAAATCGGTTCGACAAGTAACTGCGTAATCACGCCATCCGTCTCAAGTTGAATCTGTTCCGCCTGAACAAGTAGTTTGCCCAGTTCCAGTCGATCTTCAGCCGCCAGATAGGCGAGACCACCTTTGATCCCAATGCGAGGCTCGCGCCATTGTTCTTTCCAGCCACCAGCACCGGCCAAACTTCCGGCCGCACCGCGCGGGCGATCGAGCGTTGAGTAGACAAGTTGATCCACCGTGCCATGAATGGTGGCCTGGGTCTTACCTTGAGCATGCTGCAAAATTACCCGTCCGCCGATCAAGCCCGAGAACTTGCTGCTGGCTGCTTTGCGGGGATGGGCGGTCAAAGCGGCAAGGCGTTCAGCATCGGCACGGTAGTCAATGCTTCCGGTCACCGAAAATCCTTCCGAGCCGTACCCAACTTTGATTTGGTCGGCCCGAAACGAGAGGGTGTTGCAGGCAAAAGTAGTGACCGGCAATTCAATGGAACCGGTTTCACTATCCCAGCGACCGCCGGTTTCCAGCAACACCGTTTCTTCGTTGACGTTCAGATCGAACATGGTTCCCCGAATGGCCGATCCGGTCAATTTAACGCGCTCCAACGACACCAATTGCGGTGAGACGGTTCCTGTTCCCTCCACCGAAAGTTCCCCGGTGCCACGCATCCGCTTGACCGACATGAAAGGCTGCAAACGCGGCAGCCAGGTCGCCAGATTGCCTGACAACCGCCAGGAAATCGGCCAATCGGAAGTCGATGACGGCTGAGGCACCGCACCGACCAATTGCACTTCCAGCAGATCGCCGGACGCAACGACGCTGGCGCTCCCTTGATCGATGCGCTGGAGGCTTTCATCGGCAAGAATGCCGCTGATCGCTGCGGTCAGTTGCAACTCCTGCTCTTTCCACGGGAGCATCCCCGGCAAACGGGCGTGGAAGTTTCGCAAGGTTAAGCCAGTCTGCGCTTGCCAACTTTCCTGTTGTCCCTGTTGCCACCGAATTTCGCCATCAATGGTGCCCGCTAGAGTAAGTTGCGGCAGGTCGACCAATTGATCGAGCTTGCGCATAAGCTGATTGAGGTCGCTGCGAATCGTCGCGTTCCCTTGCGCTAAAGTGCCGCTGGCCTGCACCTGCAAGAACTCAGAATCGCAAGCCAGGCTTTCCAATTGTGGACCTTGCGGCGAATTACCTACGGCAAAATCGATAACGACGGGCTTATCGAGCCGAATGTTTCGCCCTTCGTTGATCGCGAGCAGGTCGCTGGCTTCCAATTTCCCTGTGACGCGAGGGGCGGCCGAATTGGGATCGCGCTGAACGCGCAGGACCAGTTTGCCGGTACGCACCTCCGTACCTGGACGCAGATGAATTGTGTCGGGCAACTGCCGCATGATGCCTGCTAGATCGACCTGGGCACCGATTTGCAAAGGTTGGGAGCCCTGCTGCTCGGCCAGGGCGGCAAAAAGTCCTGCCGGGGTAAACTCGCCGAGGCGGATCAAACCATCCGCTTCTACGCGGGCGACATCCGAGACGATCACTAATTGACGGGCCGCGATCTGTTCTCCTTGAAGAGTCACAGTTCCCTGACCACCAACCTGGCGCAGGCGGACCACATCGTTCCCCAGGTATTCCGGAGCCGCCAATGCCAATTCCTCTGCAGCCAGTTCTGCGAGCCGCACATCGAACAATCCGTCTTCCGTGTGGCGCAACGAGCAACGAACCGTCACGCGGCCGGCCATCGAAAGATCTTGATTCGCCTGCCGGGCAAGCGGTCGCACCACCGCGGTATCGAGTCCCGACAAATCAATTTGTACATCGCACAGAGGAATCGCTGCCGACGTGAGTTGAATCATCCCCTTGATCTGAACCGTCCCCGCAGCCTGCTGTTCCGGCGACGACGATGGACCCGCAGAGGCCAATGCGCAAGTGGTATCGAATTCAAAGGGGCGATCGCCTCCCGCATTGCGCAGCAGGAGTTCAAGCTTGCCTGCAGTCCAGGTGCGGTCCGATTCTTGATCATGCAGTTCGACGATGCCGTCCTGAATTTGCACGATCATTGAGGGAAGCTGCGGCACGGTAGTTGGCGACTGTTCCAGCGCGGGTGGGACTTCACGTTCGTCGCGCGGCTGGGAGTTGCGCTCCTTCGGCGGAGGTAGCTCCACGTGCACGCGTGGCCGAACCAACGTGATGGTGCCCAGATCGCTCTGATTCAACGCCAGGGTCAGCAAGGTTTTATCCGTTTGCACTGTCTCAACCTGCGCCAGAATCTCCCCCTTGGCATCCGTGACTTGAACGGCGGGCAGCAGGATGGGGGACAGCCAACCCAATTGCGGTGTGCCCGTCGAGACCTGCACAGGCAACTGCGCATTCAGTTGCGACAGGCACCAATTCCAAGCGGGAGTGTGGGCGACGATTGCTGGTGCAAACCACACCAGCCCTGCCACAAGGAGCAAGAATACAACGAAGCGGAAGAGCCACGATCGGCCTCGCGCGGGGTGCCGTGTGGGCGGTTCAGAATAAGTCTCTGGGTCTTCGTCTTGCCGAGGGGCGGACTTCTTCATGGCATCCCTTCCGTGGATGTTTGATTCAATGTGAGACTGCTGTGCCAAAACCGCACCGTCCCGGTGGTCTTGCCCCTCGATTTTAGCCGTTTTCTTCGTCTGGCGACCAGACCGATGCCCGACAATTGATCCGGTCCATAAATCGGCGGAAAGCCTCGAACTACGCGGCATTTGCCGGTGGAAGCGCTGACCAACCCGATCGAGGCTGTTGCGAAATCAGGGCTGCCAGCAAAGCAATCGTCCGATCGGCGGCCCCGGTCTGGGTCAAAACCAGTTGCTGGGCTTTATCTCCCAGTTCTTGACGAGCCGTGGGTAGTGAGAGCATTCGGTCAACAAATCGATTGAGATCTTCTGAGTGACGCACCACGACTGCGGCATCGGCAGCAAGCATCCGTTCGACCACATCTTTGAAGTTCCACGTGTTCGGCCCGAAGGCGATGGCGGCTCCGTAAGCGGCCGGTTCGATCATATTCTGCCCTCCCCGCTGCGTCAGGCTTCCGCCGACGAACGCGATCTGCGCCGTGCCCCACCAGGCACCAAGTTCACCAACGGCATCCACTAGCAGTACTCGCGCCGATATTGACGGGCCTTCTTTTTCCAAATTGCTCCGGCGTTGAAACGGAATCTGCCGAGCCGTGAGCATCGCCGCCACAGAATCGAACCGTTCTGGATGCCGGGGAACGAGCAACAAACGCAATTTTGGATGCCGGGATGTATGCGACAAGAACGCATCAAGCGCTGCCGTTTCCTCCCCTTCCTGCGTGCTGCCTGCCACAAACACAAGATCGTCAGGCTTGATCCCCGCTAGCCGCGCCAGCCGCTGAGTCTTGGCGTTATCGCGCTGGGTTTCTACGCCGTCGAATTTGACCGAGCCGGTCGTGCAGACGTTTTCAGGTAGTGCTCCCAAAGCGCGGAACCGCTCGGCGTATTCCTCGCTTTGCACGGCAATCAGTTGTAACTGCGCGAACGTGCTGCTTACGAACGACCGGAGACGTTGATAGCCGCGAAAGCTTTTCTCGCTCAGCCGACCATTCACCACGGCAACTGGAATGTTACGCGAACGGGCCGCTTCGATCCAGTTAGGCCAGACTTCTAATTCTGCCAGCACGAGCAAATTGGGGCGAATGCGGCGGAGAGCGCGACGCACGCTCCAGGAAAAATCGAGCGGCGCATAAATGACTTGCCGCGGGGCGTATTTCTTATGGGCCAATTCGTAGCCCGTTCGCGTCGTGGTGGAAATGACGCAGTCCCAGTCGGGAAATTCCCGTTCCCATCGCGTAATGAGCGGCGCCAAGAGATTTACTTCCCCCACGCTCACCGCATGAAACCAAACGCACGGGCGGTCCCCGACTCGGCGCGGAACACGTCCCAGCAGTTTTTCGTTCCAACCTTCCCGATATTTCCCCTTCCGCACCGCGCACCAAGCGAGCCACGGCGAGATCGCCGTCAGCAGTAGCAGGTACGCAATATCACGCAAATAAGCCATCCAAGGCCCCTTTTCTGCGATGCATGGTATCGGTGCCAGGGGGATTTGGGCAATGCCAAGTGGCCCGGCATCCGGGCTAGAACCTATCGCAAGTAGTTGATGGATTTGAGGTTATGTTTCGTCGTCGGGGGGAGAAATCCGCGCGAAAGTCCGCAGGAAAAGCTCCTTGTCGGCAGGGTCGGCAAGTGTCTCTCTCAAAGAAGCTGCCAGGTTGTACTGCGTTCGGTGCAACTAATTCTCGCCAGCCGCTAGCGCCGCCTGGGCCAGAATCGCATGCGAGAAAGCACGCTCCCAGTCCGGCGAATTGTTGTCCAAGAGAAAAACATGACTTCGCTCTGCGTAACGCAGGGCCAATTGACCATGGCCGAGCTGCGCATGCACATGGGCGAGAAGCATCTGAGCGCGAGCCACATGCAGCGCTGTCCCCGCTTGCCGCCAGTGAAAGGCTGCCGCGTGAGCCGCATTGAGCATTTCTGAATCTTGTTCGGGCGTGCGAGCCGCCAACTCCGCCAGTTCCCACGCGCGATTGTTGCATTCGCTGGCATGCCAACGATTCGCTTGGGCCTGTTCCTCGGTCAAAGTAGGAGAATTCATTGCGAATCCTTAGAAGAGACGGTTCATGCGTCTGCCAATTCCAAATTCCAATTTTTTACTTCGTACGCTATTATTCAGTCCCATCGAACCATCCGTTGTTGGTCGGAATTCTTTTTAAGCTGTTCAGGAGCACGACACCATGAGCTACATGCCTACCAAACATGCCTTTAATTTCTTTGATGAGTTCAAGAACTTTATCTTCAAAGGAAACATGATCGATATGGCGGTCGGCATTATTGTCGGCGGTGCGTTTGGCAAATTGGTGGGCTCGCTGGTGGACAATGTCATCATGCCCACCGTCGGTGCTCTCACAGCCGGTGCTGCCCAAATGGGCCCCGATGGCAAGCCGTTGCCAGTGGGGGATATTTTCAAGTCTTGGGCGTATGCTTCACCGACAGGCGTCGAAATCCCCTGGGGCAAGTTTGTCGGGGATTTTGTGAATTTTCTCATCTTGGGGCTGGTGATCTTCATCGTCATAGTGAAGTTTGTCGGCTTTGTCACCAGGAAGAAGAAGGAAGACGTTGTCGATCCTCCTCCACCTGCGACCGATGTCGCCTTGCTGATGGAGATTCGAGACCTGCTCAAAGCGCAAGCCAAATAGCGACGCTGAAGTAGTCCGTAGGGAGCACGCCTGAGCCAAGCTCAGGCGTGGGTGAGTACCTACTACTAATCTAGCCTGTCGACCCAAGCCCGCTGGCGACGGCGTTCACGCTGAGCAAGAGATGCGTGAGCAGACTTTCCGACTTCGCCGGATCATCCTTCGATTTGGCCTGCCGCCAGTCGCGCAGAAGGGCGATCTGCTGCCGATGGAGCGTCCGCAGGCCATCCCGACGCAGTTGCTGCATGGAAAAGACATTCGGCCGCCGGTCTTCAAGCGGACCTCCGTAAATCTCTTCCAGGCAACTCTTGGTGCGGTCGTATTCGGACTTAATCAGGCCGAAGAGTTTGTCTTTAACTGCCGGATCCTCAACCAGGGCCGCATACTCGGCAGCGATATCCATGTCCACGGTGGCGATGCTTGTAGCCGCATTGCTTAGGGCATAGTGCATCGGCGCCCAGGTGAGCAAATGTTCCTTCAAGGCAGCGAACTCGTCAGGCTGTTCCTTGTGCAGCGCTTCGAGCGCGGTACCCAGCCCATACCAGCCGGAAAGGAAGAAACGCGCTTGCCCCCAACTGAAGACCCAGGGAATCGCCCGCAAGTCAGCCAGTGAATGTTTTCCTGTCCGACGGGAGGGGCGCGAACCGATGCGGCTTTCTTCTAGTGCATCGACGGGGGTCGCTTGCCGGAAGAAGGGCAGGAAGCCGTCGGTATTGAGGAGTGCCGCGTAGGTTTCCCGGCTATGGCTGGCTAACCGGTCCATCGTTTTCTCAAGCGGATGGGGCGTCTCTGCCACATGCCAATCGAGCAGCGTCGTGCGCGTCACTCCCGCGAGCAGCAGTTCCAGTTGATAGACCGCCGTGATTTTGTTCGCATAATTCTGGGCGATTGTCTCCCCTTGTTCCGTCATACGCAAATCACCCGAGAGGGCGCCGTGCGGCAAAGCCTTGAGAAATCGATGAATGGGCCCCGCGCCACGGCTGATCGTTCCACCCCGGCCGTGAAAATAACGGACCCGCACCCCGCGTTCCCGGCCAATTTTGGTGAGCCGACTTTGGGCCCGGTACAGCCCCCACAAGCTGGCGAGGATGCCGCCATCCTTGTTGCTATCGCTGTAGCCGATCATCACCTGCTGCACCAGATCAGCCTCGCCCGATTGCTCCCGCTGGTACTCCAAACTGCGGCGAACGAGCGAATGATCGATTAGCGCCCCCAGAATCTCCGGGCTGTGCTGCAGGTCTTCGATCGTTTCGAACAACGGCACCACCGGCAAGGGCATGATGGGGCCGTCGGGAGTGATCTTGAGCAGGCCGACTTCTCGGGCCAGCAGATAGACCACCAGCAGGTCCGATAAACTGCGCGTCATGCTAATAATCAGCGCCCCGATCGCATCGGGACCATGCTCGCGAAGTTCTTCCACAACGACTCGATAACTGGCGAGGACTGCCTCGGCCTCGGGGCCCAGTTCCATGTCGGGCCGCGTGAATGGTCGCGGCGATGCGAGTTCCTGATTCAAAAATGCCAACCGCTTGGCTTCGTTCCAACCGCCAAAGTTCGTATCGCTGGCACCGGAAGCCGCGAGGAGTTGTGACACCGCACGATCGTGGAATTGACTGTTCTGGCGAACGTCGAGTACTCCCAGATGAAAGCCGAACGACTGCAGACTGCGAATCACTGGCTGCACAACCTGGTCGGCGATCAGTTGGGCCCCCGACGACGTCAGCGACGTGTACAACGTTTGCAGATCGGCGAGCGCATCGGCCGCGGTGGCGTAACGAGTTCTTGCAGTCAAGGTGGGCGCAGCTAACGGTTCGTCGGCGGCTGGCAGTTGCAGAAGCATTAAATTGCAGTACTGCCGATAGGGCTCCTCCGGATTTCGCCCCACGGCATGGCTGCCCGCTTCACCGAGCAAGGCGGCCAGTTCACTGATGCGCGAGATCAATAGCGCTGGAGTGGGTTGCAGCGCAGAAGAGACGCTCAGCCGACGACCAAGATCGATGATTTGATCGCGCAGCAGTTGAAGCGCCTGATGGCGGAGTTCAGCGAGGGACTTGCGCGTAACATCAGCGGTGACCAGCGGATGCCCATCGCGGTCTCCACCAACCCAAGTGCCAAACCTTAAGCGCGGAAAGGCTTGTGGCCCGCGCAGTAATTTTGGATCGAGCCCTGCATCCTGCCAGGCCTGTCGCAGGCGAATATCCAGTAAGGGGAGGACATCCGGAAAGACGTTTCGCAGGTAATGCAGGATATTGCGACGTTCCGATTCGATGTCGGGTTTCTTCAAATAGATTTCGCCCGTCAGCCACAAGGTTTCCAGGACGGTTTTAATTTGCTCGCGTGTTTGATTTTGTTCGAAAGGGGTGCGAGATTGGTTCTCTAGCTCGACCAGCGAAAGATAGAGCCGGCGATGTTGTTCGAGCACGGTTTGCCGTTTGGCCTCGGTCGGATGAGCCGTCAAAACCAGTTCCACCTTCATCTGCGGCAAAGCCTGCGCAATCGCTTCGGCAGTAACCCCTTCCTGGCAGAGATCGTCCAGCGATTGTCGCCACAGCGCACGCGGGGACGCCAATCCTTCCAGCGTTTCCTGGCCGCGACGCGCCTGGGCAGCGGCATTCTCTTCCACCATGCTGAGCAGTTGGAAGGCGATCGAAAACGCTTGCACGTGGCGAGTTGAAGGGCGTTCGAGGGACTGCTTCGAGCCGGCGGCTAAATCGCACCACGGCAGATGGTCGGCGATTGTTTTTTCGCCCGCTTCCACCAAGACTTCGTAAAAACAGGCCATCAAGAAACGTAAATCACGTTCGACCTTGGCCGAGTCGACAGAAAGCAGCCCGGAGAGATACACGATTACTCTTCTCTGTGAGGAACCGAACAGATCAACCCCGCCGCCTCGCGAGTACCTCGCCATGGTACACAATTTTGCGACTGTGTGACGGGGGTTGTCATTCGCTGCCAGCGCAAGCGGGTCAAAAAAGGGGCTTTCGGCCTGAAGCTTCGGCAGGTATGCGTCAAATGCTTAACTTTCTTAAAAACTAAGGCCCCTGTTAGCCGAGCTATATCGTTAGAGGGGTACTGATAAGTCCAGGCCTTCGCGTTGATGGCATACTGCCCATGCTCAGCAACGCTCGACGGATCTCATATCCGCCAGGCTTGGACCGCCGTTCCCTTCGGGACGCAGATGAGCGTTCCGTTTAGTTCTTGTTCACTTTTGGGGCAGCGTCTATGTCGGGGTCAGATACAGGTAGCCGATGCGCTCGGGCTGAAATATGGATCGTGGGCGAATCGGCCGACCAGCGACAATCCTTGTCTCAACTCGTTGAAGCCTTGGGGCATAATCCGTCTGGCTTCGAAGACCTCGCTGCCGCCCGTTTGCAGCCCACAGGTCAGCCGGACATCATTCTGTTCGCTGGTGAACAGGAGGGCTCACAGGAAATCGCTGCGGCCGTGGAACTGCACGAGCTTTGGCCCGAGACACCGGTGGTACTTTTGTGGACCCAACCAACCGTGCCGCTCGCCGTGGAAGCCATGCGGCGGGGCCTGAGTGGGGTGCTGCAAACACCGCTATCGCCGGCCATGCTGCAGCAGGAAATTGAAGCCCTGCTGGAACACAGTTCCTGTTCGCGACCATCCTGGCACGAACGAGTTCAGGCCCGTCAAAAATTTCAAGCCTTAACTCCCCGCCGACAAGACATCCTACGCTTGATCGTTGATGGCTTGCCCAACAAAGTCATTGCTTCGCGCTTGAATCTTGGACTGCGGACGGTCGAGAAAGAACGCGCTGCCCTCTTTGAGGATTTGGGGGTGCAATCCGCCGCCCAAGCCGCTGTGATCATTGTGCGTGCGGACTTGCCGGATCAGCTCCCTGCGCATCAATTACGCGGCCCGACGAAGCGCTTCGCAACGTCGGAATCGCACTAGGCATCGAGCGACTAGCGCCCCAGCTTTCTATTAACCGAGCGTGTTGCTGCCGCGCATGCAACAGTTCTTGTATTTCTTTCCGCTGCCACACGGACAAGGATCATTCCGCCCCGGTCGCGCACCGCGGTTGCGAATCGGTTCGGGGCGAACGTCGTCTTTACCCACCGCATCGATAGTGGCTTGAGTCTGCCGTTGTTCTTCCGAAAGCGATGGGGCCGAGTCATGCCGCGCGGCACTCTCCACGAAGGTTGACTTCACAAAGCCTTCGTCGACACTTTCCATTCGGAAGACCAGATCGGTGACCTGTTCGCCGATCTGATCCCACATTTGATCGAACGCCTTCATCCCTTCTCGTTTATATTCCACCTTGGCATCGAGCTGCGCGTAGCCCACCAAACCAACCGCACTTCGCAGGCGGTCCATCGAAAGCAAATGCCCCTTCCAGGAGTCATCTACCACTTCCAGCAGAACCCGGCGTTCCATCCGACGCATCTCGGGGCGATGGTGATCTTCCACGGCCGCGATCAGCTTCCGCTGCAGTTCGGAGCGATTTAACTCACCCAATTCTTCAGGATCGAGTTCGCATTGATACTTTTCGGACATCCATTGAGCTAAGGATTTGACGGACGCGTCACCGTCTTCCAAATGCCGCGCAATCACGGAGTCATTCGATTTCTCATACAGTTCGTCGACGTGGTCGATCACTGCTTCGATGGCACTGTCGGCACGTTTCTGATTCTCGCGGCTTGCGGCAAACAGTGTCTGAAAGACTTGCTCACGCGGCTGATTGATGAAATCGGAAGTCGAAAGGTTCATACCAAACCGTGACGACGCCCAGTTGATCAAGGCGTCTTTGTCGACCTGTCGATTGGAACCTTGGCCCGAAGAAAAGCGATAGTAGCCCGCCATGACGGGATATTCCGCTTCTTTTTCGCGGTATTTTTCTGCCGTCTTGGTTTTGACATGCTGCCTAATCCCTGCCAGATCGAGTTCCGCAATCTCGGCCATCGGAAGCTCGATATCGAACTTCGCCTTGAGCCAGCCGAGCAACGTCCGCTGGCGGAAGTCTGGTTCCAGGAAGACCTTCCCTTCGGAAAGGTCGACCTTTGTGATCGCGGCTCGAGCTTCGGCCGTCATGAATTCGCCAATCGAGGATTTGCCCATCCGCTTGAGTTGCGAGTCTTTCCAATTCAAACCCCACCGAGTATGCCCCATCTTGGCGAGGGCTTCCCAATTCCAGTCGTCCTGGTCGGCATCCTCATCGCCGGGCAAGTTTTCGTCGATGGCATCCTGCACATGCGACTCGGCCATGCGCTGGGCTTCGTCCTTGGCGTAATCGACGGCTTGATCGAAATCCATGCCGCGGAAATCTTTCCCGCGGAGTTCCACGGACAGTCGCGAGCCCGCGAACACAGCGAACGAATCGACACCAAAATCTGTATCGAGAAATACCTTGGCTTGCAGATCGACCTGCTTTTCGATCATCGATTCGATGATGTCGCTGCAGTTTTCGCCATCGAGAATGCGCTGCCGGAACGAGTAGACTCGTTTGCGCTGCTCGTCCATCACTTCATCGTATTCCAGCAGGTTCTTACGAGCATCGAAGTGGCGTTCTTCCACTTTCTTTTGTGCTGCCTCGATTCGCCGCGAGACCATGCGGCTTTCGATCCGTTCTCCTTCTTGCATGCCGAGCCGTTCGAGCATCGACTTCACCCACGGGCCGGCAAAAATGCGCATCAAATCGTCGTCGAGCGACAGGAAGAAGCGACTGCTCCCGGGATCACCCTGCCGACCGCAACGGCCGCGAAGTTGCAGGTCGATTCGGCGGGCTTCGTGGCGTTCGGTGCCGATCACGTGCAAGCCACCCAATTCCTTGACGATTTTCCCTTCCGCCTTCATTCCTTCGCGGGATTCAATTTCGTGGACCAGTGCATCCCATTCCGCAGGAGGAACTTCTAGCCGCGTGGGATATTTATCCTGCAGCTGTGCCCAGGCAAGTGTTTCGGCGTTGCCACCCAAGATAATGTCGGTACCGCGACCGGCCATGTTCGTGGCGATCGTGACCGATCGAAGCCGACCAGCCTGCGCGACGATCATTGCTTCACGTTGATGCTGTTTGGCATTGAGCACATCGTGATGAATGCCGCGCTGTTCGAGCAACCGGGACAGTCGTTCGCTTTTCTCGATCGACACCGTCCCTACCAGAATCGGCCGTCCCTTTTTGTTGATCCGCGCGACTTGTTCGCGCGGGATCGTTTGGCGGTCCTTCTTTTCTCGGACATCGATGACAATCGCATCTTCTTTTTCGGAGTGAATGTTCCCCCAGATCTCGTTGCCATCTTTCTGCTCGATAACATCCCACTTGTTGTAGCGCTCGATCTCTTCGGCCAGCGCTTCGAACTTCTCGCGCTCGCTGCGATAAATCACATCCGGATGCTCGATCCGCTGCATCACGCGATGGGTTGGAATCGCCACGACATCGAGCTTATAAATCTTCCAGAACTCGTTCGCTTCGGTCATGGCCGTCCCGGTCATGCCGCCGATCTTCTTGTACAGTTTGAAAAAGTTTTGCAGGGTGACGGTCGCCAGCGTCTGCGTTTCTTCCTTGATCTTCACCCCTTCCTTCGCTTCCACGGCTTGATGCAACCCGTCGCTCCACTGCCGACCTTCCATGAGGCGGCCGGTGAATTCATCGACGATCACGACCCGACCTTCCTTCACGACGTAGTTCACGTCGAGCTTGTACAAAAAGTGAGCCTTGAGTGAGTTGTCGATCAAATGAGGCCATTCCATATTCCCCGCGGTGTAAAAACTTTCGACCCCCGCGAGCCGCTCTGCCGCTCGTACACCAGCGTCCGTCAGATGGACGTTGTGATCCTTTTCGTTGACGACAAAATGCTCTTCTTTGACTAACGCCCGCGCGACCTTGTCCGCATCCGCATACTTTTTTGGATTATCAAATGCCGAACCACTAATAATCAGCGGCGTACGGGCTTCGTCGATGAGGATGTTATCGACTTCGTCGACGATCGCGTAATGCAGCGGCCGCTGCGATTGCTGCAGGTCCTTGGGCCAGCGATTATCGCCACGTGCCGCGGGGCGCATGTTGTCGCGGAGATAGTCGAAGCCGAACTCGTTATTCGTACCGTAGGTGATGTCCGAGTCATATGCCTTCTGCCGCTCGGCAGTCGTCATGTTGCTTTGAATGGCACCCACGGTGAGTCCCATCCCCATGTACAGCGGTCCCATCCATTCCATATCGCGGCGGGCGAGGTAGTCGTTCACGGTGACGACGTGAACCCCTTTTCCTTCCAGCGCATTGAGGTAGGCCGGCAATGTGGCGACTAGCGTTTTTCCTTCACCCGTGACCATTTCTGCGATCGCGCCGCTGTGCAGAACCATACCGCCGATCAGTTGCGTATCGTAATGACGCATTCCCAGGTAACGCCGCCCCGCTTCGCGACAGACGGCAAAGGCTTCGATCAGGATATCGTCAACCGTTTCGCCAGCTCGCAACCGCTTGCGGAATTCAACCGTCTGCTCACGCAGTTCGGCATCGTTCAGCTTCTGGTACGTCTCCTCTAAAGCGTTGATCGCCTCGACCTTCCCTTGCAGGCGGCGGACGTAACGAGCATTCGAAGAGCCGAACAGCGAGGTGATGCCACGTTCAAAGCCGCGCATCATGCCGCCGAAGAACGACCCCACCCCGTCGAAGACCCAGTCCATGCTGTCCATTTGTGTTTTCACAGTTATGAGGAAGGACCAAAACGCGAGGGGCGGGCAAACTTCCCCAAGAGGGGGCTCCGCCCCGATCTGGCCTGGTCCGTTCGTTACGAGTAAGGAGTCGGCAATCGACCAACCCGGGTGCCGGGCAAGGTCTGCCAGCAGCGCCCGGCAAATGTCCACTCCGATTGTGACATTTGCTGGTCGGGAGGGGCTGCGGAAAATGCGCAAACCCATCCGAACACAAAGTTTATTGCTGTCGTTGAAAGCGGTCAATTGAGGTTAGCGAACAAGCTCACGAACAATTCCAGGCTAGAAAAGCTCAGCCATCTGCTGGTGAATTGCACGGGTGCTCCCCTCTTTTCGCTCACACATATGCTCGTGGCCGGACAAAACAATTCGCCGGACATTGCTTCAGCCCACTGAAAATCGGCCACCCAGTGCTAGCATCTGTTTTGGAAACGGTTTCCACACCTTCTTATTTCTCCTAACCTTTTACTTGCAAGGAGCTTATCGCTAAAAGTTGCCAACTGGCTGTTAATTGCTCTTTCGAGTGGTTTAGTCGCTGGTTGGGTTGCGTCGGTCCTATTATTTCAATCGTATGCTTGCCCTCGTTTTAGTCAAGTGTTTATGAATAATTTATTATTATAAAGTGAAATTCTGGAATCAGGCAGGTCCACTAGTTGAGATTCTGCCAGCTTGGGTCATAATCGGGCTTCCTCCCTTTCCCGATCTTCAGGAAGCCGATCATGTCTCGACTGCTTGCCTTTGGTTTCGCATTAGCCTTCGTTTTCTTATTGTCCGTCCCTTTCGCTTCGGCGGCCGACGAACCGCAATCCGTTCCGGCCGAACCAGCGGAGATGGAACAACTCTTCAACGGCAAGGATCTCACCGGTTGGGACGGCAATCCTATGCTCTGGTCCGTGAAGGATGGTGTCATTCATGGCGAAACCACCAAGGAAGTTCCCACCAAGGGGAACACCTTCCTGATCTGGCAGGGGGGCAAGGTAAAGGATTTTGACCTGCGGCTTTCCTTCCGCTGCAGTGCCACTAACAACTCGGGGATTCAGTACCGCTCCAAGCATTTTGCCGAAAACCCGAATAACAAGTGGATCGTTCGTGGCTATCAACACGAACTTCGCAATGAAACCAAGCTGCCGAACGTGGCCGGCTTCATCTACGACGAAGGTGGCAAGCGAGGCCGCATTTGTCTGGTGGGGGAAAAAGCCGTTTGGAATACCGACGGCAAGAAAGTCACCGGTTCTCTGATCTCGGCCGAGGAATACGCCAAGCTCTTCAAGCTCGACGACTGGAACGAAGTCGCGATCATCGCCAAGGGAAACCACATTCAGCACTACATGAACGGTCGCTTAACCCTCGACTTCACCGACGAGCATCCAAAACTGGCCCTCAGCGAAGGAGTCCTCGCCCTGCAGCTTCACGGCGGTGCGCCAATGTGGGCGGAATTTAAGAATATTCGGCTGAAAAAGTCGGAATAAAGCTCGTATGGCTGGCTAATTCTGCCGTCGCCTTCCTTTTTTTGAGGGCGTAACTAGGATGGACATGTCCGTAACTATTTTGGGGGACATGTCTTGCCGCAATCAGACCGAAAAACAAATCGCCACCGCAATTTGCAATTTGAAGCTTGTGAGCGGCGAGATTTATTCGCCGCTGATTTAAATGTTCGGCTCTGGCTGGATGCCGATGGAGTCCGTGAGATAAACGAAGCCTCCCTGGCAGGGGGCGTGGTGGAACTCTTTGCCAATGACGGCAATGGGTTTGCAAGCGTAGGCACGAGCGTAAGCAACGCGCTTGGGATTGCTACCTTCTCGAATCTGGATGCCTCACTGAGCTACATGGCTCAGGTCCGCCCCCCCGTCGGACTCAACGGCACTGCTCCGCACTTCAGCCTCACCTTGCGCGACGCAGCGTTGATTGACGAAACCGTGGATAGCGATTTTGACCTTGCGGGTGAAGTGCAGTTTATTTTGACGGATAACGTACTCAACGACAATCTCGGCGCTGGTTTTATTGGCAATTTGCTCAATTGGGGCTGGGCATCAGAATCAACAAACCTTGACGTCAATTCCAACAACGCAGCCACTGACATTGCAATTGATTCGGCCGACAACGCCGTGGTCGTGGGTAAGTTCACCGGAAACATTGATCTGGATTCGGGTCCTGGCACCTATGAAGTGACGAGTACGCCGGGCGTTGAAGCAACGTACATTGCGAAATACACCAACGGTGGCGCTCTACTCTGGGGAAAGGTAGTGGCCGGTTCGGGCAACGTCACCGGTGAGAACCTTTCCGTCGATCACGATGGGAATATTATCGTTGTCGGGAATTTTAGCGGTACCGCGGACTTTGATCCTTCTTCAAACGTCAGCAGCGCGTCCGGTTCCAATGCTCTGTTCGTGTTGAAGTTGGATTCGGACGGCCACTTTGAATGGGTTAAGGTTGCAACGGGGCAATCCTCAAGAGTCAGGAGCGTCGATACGGATGCCTTGGGCAACATCAGCGTTTACGGTTCGTTTGGCGGAACAGCCGTATTGGATAACGCGTTGTCTCAAGGGACGTTGGTGAGCCGCGGTTCGACGGATATGTTCGTCTGGCAGATTTCAGCCAGCGGCGAAACGAATTGGGCGCATGGGATTGGCGGGACCGGCATGGAAGGCGCCGGCAAGCTGTCGGTGGCACCCGACGGAAGCGTAATTCTAGCCGGAACATTTCGTAACGACGTTGTCGACTTCGATCCTGGCAGCGGCACGTTTAATCTCATCGGTGGAATCGACGATGATGTAGTGGTGCTCAAGTTGAATTCTGACGGTGAATTCGTCTGGGCTAAGCAATTGGCCGGAGCAGCAACCGATAGCGTGAATGCGGTGGCCGTGGATCAGGATGGAAACGTTGTCTTGGGAGGTATTACCTTTAGCCTCGTGCAGTTCGACCCGGGCAACGCTGCCTCGCAACTCACGGGCAACTATTTGTGGAAACTCAATTCAGCCGGTGACTTTGTGTGGGTCGTGAATGGGAGTACGGTTCGAGACATCGCCATCGACCCATCAGGAGACGTGCTGACCGTCGGCACTTCATTCATTGCCAAATTCCGCGGCAGCAACGGCGATTCGGTGTGGTATCGCTTTCCTGAGCAAGGTTCGACCGTGACCGCCTGGAACCTTGCCGTCGACTCGCAGGGGAGACCGCTCGCTGTCGGACGAATGCAGCAAACGGGGACGAGCACGACTGTTGACTTCGACCCCAGCGTCGGCACTTTCTTTTTGCCTCTGCCGCAAAACGAACAATCCTACATTTGGAGCACCAATACCTTCTTCCCTCCGGAAGTTGTTCCCTACGATTGGGGCGTATTCGAAGGGGAAGCGGCCCAAGTTCAACTCTTGGTCAACGACAATGGTTCAATAGTGGAATACGCTTGGGATTTAGATCAAGACGGCGAATACGACGATTACACGGGCGCGTCGAGCACCATTCCTTGGGTCGCACTCGAACAGGCTGGAATTGATGGTTCAAATCCCAATCAGCAGAACTTCACTACATATCAAACGGCCGTCCGCGTGCAAAACAACGACGGACAGTACGGGTTTGCGACCGGCACGTTACGAGCATACAACGTCTCTCCCGTAATTCCGCCGCTAAACTTACCCAACTTGATTCAGGAAGGAACCACGACAACTTTTTCGACCGCTGCCTTTGATCCTGCCGGGGTTCTCGACCCGCTTTCAATCCGCTGGACCATTACCGCTCCCGGCTTTGAACAAGTACTCTTTGGTAGTTCGATCGAATTCACTCCTGCGGAAAAATCCGCTTACCACGTCGAACTATTTGTTACGGATGGAGATGGCGGCACGGCAACGGCTTCCGCCAATGTTGCGGTGAACTTGCTGCCGGATTTGCTCAATCTGCAGATTCCGACCTCAGGAATCGAAGGAACACTTATTTCGATTTCAGGAGACGTGAGCGATCCGGACGGCAATGATCCTACCGTGCAAATGGTGATTACGGGGCCGAATGGATTTGCACAGACGTTCGACACGCTCGATGTCAGCTTTATTCCACCTGATAACGGCGCTTATACCGTGGCAATCACTGCGGCGGATCTCGCAGGAGGCGTCGTTACGTTTGACACCACGATTGAGGTTGCTAACGCTGCGCCTACGATTCAAGCTCTCATTTTTACGCCAGCGGTCGAGGGGCGACGGATGAGATTTACCGCGACCGCGACCGATCCGGCTGGCTCACGTGACCCACTGACCTATCGCTGGCTTATTCGAGGTGAAAAAGGCTACCGGTTTCAAGTCACAGGCGGCAGGATTTTGCTCTATACGCCGCCGGATAACGGAAGGTACTCCGTAACGCTACAAGTGCGTGATGGAGACGGCGGCGTTGATTCGCAATTCGAAAAATTCTTGGTCAGAAATGTTCCGCCAACCATTGTGAAGTTTTTGGTGCCGACCACGACGAACTTAGGTCAGCCAACGCGTTTGCGGGCGGTCGCTCGGCCAGGCCCAGGAACCAACGACCGATTGACCTACAATTGGATCATCACTGGTCCGACGGGGATCAAACGCGTGCTCAGGGGGCCAGATGTTACCTTCACCCCCGTAGGGCGCAAGGGGAATTATGAAGTTCGGCTCGAAGTGACCGATGGTGACGGCGGCCTGGACCCGGACGTGAAGATGATGAGGGTCTTGTGAATCGCCAATCACTTCCCGACAAACCATCCCTTGGCCAGCGGATCGTTTTTGTAGAACTCCAGCATCACCTTCGCGACCTTGTCCTGACCGGCGCGCGAAGGGTGCGTGCCGTCGGCAGCAAGATCGTCGCGCGTGTAGACCAGTTGGTCGCTCTGCCGAGGCGTGATGCCGTCCGCCCATAAATAAGGTCCCCACAATAGCACGGGGGCCTTCACCGCGCCGTTCGCAGGATCGTGGTTCAAGGCCGGTTCCCCCGCGATCTGATCCTGAATCAGCCAGCGAACCACAAATGCCGATTCGTATGCGTACGGTTCGGGATTGAGCGCCCCGGCCGCATAGCCGCCGTAAATGCGGCTGGAAAGGTACGCGAGCCGCAAATTCGGAAAGCGCGATTGCGCGTTTTGAATCACGGCCTGGGTATCACTTTGCAACTTCTCGCCGTGCTCGGCCAGTTCGCCGCGGGGCCCTTTGTTGGCCAACTTGATCCAGACCACTTGCACTTGCTCGTCGGTGATGCCAGCCGCGGCGAGTCGTTGCCCCAGAACTTGCCAGGGACTTCCTTTCGGGTTCACCCATTCGGCCATGGCCTGCCCGCCTTGAGCACAATCGACGATCGTCAATCGCTTGGATTTTTCCGGATCGGCATCGGCGAGTTGCTTAAAGCGCGAGAACTCTTGCGTGGCGTTCGACATACTGATCGAGATGAAACCGATCGTGCCGCCATCGGACGGCTGGCCCGCCTTATCGAGCGGCTTGATCAGTGCGAGCGCCTTTTCTGCTGCCTGTTGATGCTCTGCCGTGGGAGTATTCTTGCCACCGCCGTACAAGCCGCCATCCTGTTCTTTGTATTTGTCGTCGGCAGACATTTCGGTCAACGGCTTGAATCCCGTCTGCTCGCGCGGCTTGAGCGCAGCAGCTCCTGTGTTCTGAGCGCGCCGCGCGGCAATCGCTTTTTCCAAATAGGCCCGCTCCTCTGCCGAGAGCTCCCCGCCGCGCTGCCGCTTCTGCATCAATTGACGCGCCTTCTCGAAGTCGATCGGCTCCTCTTTCTTTGCGGCCCGTTCGCTCCCGGCCTCGGGCTTGTCCGGCGTTGCCTCTTGCGCCACGGCAGAGCAACAGAAACTCCAGGCCAAAATGGCGACGACTACTGGAAGCTGGGTGTGCGTTGTCATGGAGAGCTCGCAGTGCTGGGGGTGAGAAGAGATGGCCATCCTGGATTATCTACCGTCGCAAGTTCGCCCGGCAAGAGTTGAATAATCCGTTCTTTCGTCCTGGAGGGGCGTAAAGGGACGTATTTCCGGCCGTTGCTTCCGCTTGACGCCCAGCACTTTTTGCCTAGACTTGAGTACTTCGCGGTCGTGGCGGAATTGGCAGACGCGCCAGCTTGAGGTGCTGGTTCCCGTAAGGGATTGGAGGTTCAAGTCCTCTCGGCCGCACTTGATTGTTCGCACGGTGGATCACTTCTACCGTGATATCTACAAGCAATTTTGATCCCAGTAAGCTCTGGGATCTAGCTACAGCAAAGTAGTCCGGTACGTGTTGTACGACTATTTTTGGTGACTTCACTGGCTAAGCGTAGACGAGTCGCACGGTAGTTGCTGCGGTCGGACGTGGCTGTGAGTTGCGGCGCAGCACACTTGGTTCAACGCACGTACCGATCCAGTGCAATCTTCACTGCACGCACTGGCTCCAACAACTGTCCTACGTTGCAAACAGCTTCTCGGCAGTCGTTTTGGTGACTTTGTCCTTCTGCGCCGAAGGGAGCGTGGTCGCCAGGAACCAATCATTGTCGGCGTCCCCCATCAGTCCATCAACGACGCCGTCGTTGAAGACGGTTGTTTTGGTGAGGTTGGGGCCAGCGCCGGTCTGCAAGGCGTTGATGCGGTTGTTGTACGTCGCATTCGAACTCCACGTTGCCATCAATGCCCGCAAGGCGGTCAGGTTCGAGTCAAAGCTGGTCCGGCCGGCGATCAGAAGATCATCGCCGTCGCCGCCAGAGATTGCGTCGCGCCCCAGGCCGCCGATCATAATATCACGTCCCTTGCCGCCAATGAGCGTGTCGTTCCCGTCACCACCAATGACAACGGTACTTGCCATGACGCCACCGAGATTGACCTTGTCGATACCGGCCCCGGCATCGACAAACACGGGCAATTTTAGGTATCGATTATTTGCCGCACCAAAGACCACCAGGTCGTTGCCGCCGCGAGTCTGAACCACGATATCCTTCATCCCTGAGAAAGTACCTTGATCGGTGCCGTTCATGAACACCTGCACGGAAGTGCCGGCAGTCGTTGCCGAGATCACGTTTAGAATGTCATCGCCGGTGATGCCGACAATCTGTAGTGAAGTGCCGACCTTGGCTGCATAGACAATGTTGACCGCTTTCGTGGCAAGCGAACTAGTTTCGTTCCGCGAATTCGTGACGGTGGCGGAAACAATAAAATTGCCTCCGCTGGCATACGTATGCGGAATGACTTTGCTCGTTCCGCCGCTGACATGTTGCACTGGCTTGCCGTCCCCCCAATCGATGTTGTAGGTGAGGGTCGGATTGGCTGGCCCGGTTGGATCGGTCGCGTAGAACGTCAAGGAGACGGTATTGCCGAGAAGCGTCTTGGCGGGGGGATTGCTGATGGCAACGGTCGGCTTTTCGATGTCGGTAATCGTCAGCGTGGTTTGCGTGTTGGTGTTGCCGAGCGTGACTCCCGCAGGACCAGTCAACTGCAAGACGATCGTTTCGTTCCCTTCGACGAGATTGTCATCGTTGATGAAGACATCGAAGGTCGCCGAAGTTTGTCCATCATCGAAGAAAATCGTTTGGGTGGGATCGTCATAGTCGCTGGGCGAACTTCCTGTGCCGCCCGTGACTTGCACGCCTACTGAGACAGCGCCGTCAGTGCCATTAGTGCGGGTGATGGTGATCGTCGCCTTCGTGCCGTTCTCGTTCACCGAGTAACTGGCTTGGGCGAACTGCACCTGGCCCGGCGTTGTCGCCACATCGTCGTCGACAATGGTGAGCGTCGCATCGGTGTTGGCACCGAGCGTGGCACCGCCGGTCGGATTGGCCAGATGGAAGAGGACGGTTTCGTTTCCTTCGACCAGGAAGTCGTTTTGAATGTAAACGTACGCGTAGGCGGTACTGCTTCCGTCGTAGAAGTGGACGGTAGTCGGCGGAGTTTGTAAGTCGTCGCCGATGGTGGCGGTTCCGCCGATGACGCTCAATTCCACATCGACTTCTCCGTCATGTCCCGAGCGTTCTAGTTCAATGTACGTCGCCTGGAAAAGATCAGCCTCGTTGCCAGAATACGTCGTGAACTTGAACTGAACCATCCCCGGATCAGGCGCAGGATTGGTGTTGATCAGATTGACGGTCGCGACCGCGTTCGCGCCGACCGTGGACCCGTTGGTCACGTCAGGATCGGTCAGCGTAATGATCAACGATTCGCCCGGATCATAGTCGCGGTCAGCTCTGGCGAAGGCCCTGATCGTCTTTTCCGTTTCGCCAGGACCAAAAGTCACGCTTGTCACTTCTCCGTAGTTCTGACTCTCGGTGACGAAGGCATCGTCGCTATTAGCGCCGTTAGCATAGGTGAACGAAAGACCTACAGTTGCCGGTCCGTAGCTTCCGTCCGTGCGATGCAGTGTGATCTCGACCGGGATGAGAGGAAAATCGCTTTCCGGAACTTCGAAGCTGGTCGCCGAGAATTCGATGCTGCCGGACCTATAGTCGCCGTTGGATTGCGTTCGTGTCACGGTCACGCTCGCATCGGCAACGTTCATTCCATTGATCGTGCCTGAATACTCGGGAATGTTGTGATTATAGGAAAGAAATGTATAGCTAGTTTCGGTGCCCTCGCGGTACGTTAATGGATCGAGCTGCTGGAACGAAACCGGGATCATCGTGCTGCTGCTTAGGCTGCCCGACCGGCTCGCATAGGTCAGCATGATGCCGCTGATGTTGTCGACATTGCCGTTCAAGTCGGTCTTGACCAGCCAGTAGTCTGAATCTGTAGCGAGGCCGTTCTCTTTGAATGATAGAGTGGGGGCCGTGAACGCGTAGCCGTCGGCCGTTGCGATCAGGTCGATCGCCGCACCTCTTAATCCCACGACTCCTTCGTCCTGCGCACCGCCATAGGTTTTCGTCCATTGGACGTTGCCGTCGGTATCAAGTTTCATCAACAGAACGTTGTAGCCACCGGCCTCTGGTCCGTCGTAGGCTCGCTGCGCAACCAGGAAGCCCCCATCGTTCGTGGCCAGAATGTCGCCTGCCAGGCTATCGAAGTTGCGTTCCCAAATTGGATTGAGATCGGCATCTAGCTTGCGGATGATCGTATAAGGGTGGACGTTGATGTTCGCATTACCTGTTTGGCTCAACACTCCGACATAGGCTGGGTGCTGGCCGTTCGAGGGACCGTAGGCAATGTTTAATCCAGCTTCATCATCATTCTGAATGAAGGATACCGAATTCGACAGGTTGCTGACAAAAGTTCGGTTCGCGACGCTGCCGACAATGTAACCACCATCGGTCTGGCGTGCACTGATGCTGGTACCGAGGTGCGGATCGCCATAGATGAGCCCATTCAAATCCACAAACATGGTGTAGCCTGCAAAGAAATCCTGGTCGCCACTGTGATTGGCGACGGCAAAGACTAGTTGTCCCACAACGTTCGGGACATTCTCGCCGATTCCATTAAGCTGGTCGGCTGGAAAACGACCAAATGAATGCAACTGGGCCCCAACAATCTCTCCTGCCGTATCGACTTCAAGCGTAAGCCCCGCGGAAGTATTGCCCGGTGCAGATTGCGACTTGCCGACGATTTTGAAATGGCCGTTAGGCAACGCGGCAACATCGGTAGCAGTGTCGTAGGTGAAGTTTTGATAGACAAAAGGTTCAGCATCCGGGAATGCCGTCATCTGAACAGAAAAGTTCCCGCGATAGACCTTGCTCCAAACCAAAGCTCCATCGGAAGCATACCGCGTAAGCCAGATATCCGTGTCTTGTGAGTCGGATCCACCTTTGAATGAAGTAGTAGTACCGGCTACCACAAATCCACCATCTAGTGTCTGAGCAAGGCCGGCAGGAATGTCTTCCCCACCGCCACCCGAAGAGACGGCGAAGGTTGCCATCAGGCTGCGGGTTTCCAGGGTCTCCACTTGCAGCGATCGAGTTGGTTTGTTTCGAAGTGCCCGCCGACGACGTAAGTGCGACATTGCAAAGTACCTAGATTCGTGAGACGTCCCTGCGGCCGCACATCGCACGGGTACCCGCAGGAATTTCCATCTAGTTTGCCTTTGCGGGTTGTACTCGCAATACCACCCCAGAGATGGGATGGATATTTGTAAGAAAGTGCGCGGCGAATAAGACCACCGCACACCAAGCGGTTTTTTCTAGAAATATCGGAGTTGGCTTGCCTAGAAGAATCGCAAAATGCCTCGGTCCCGCCTGCGGCTCTACTTCGCTCCCCCTTTGAACACATGCCCGGTGGCTTGCGTGGGTAAGGCGTAAACGCCGGTGCGAGCAGTGACGTACAGCGTTTTGTTGCCTGGGCCGGCGAAGGTGCAATTGGCCGGTTGCTGAGGGAACTTCAAAGTGGTCAACGCTTTGCCGGCGGAGTCGAACACCTGCACGCCGGTGCCGGAGGTGATATACAAGTTGCCGTTCGTGTCGATGGTGAGTCCATCGCCGCCGGTGTTGTCTTTTCCTTCCGGCTGAGCGAGCGTGCAGAAGACTTTTCCCGTGCCGAGCTTCCCAGGCCCTTCCACCGGATAGGACATCATTTCCTTCTGCATCGACGGGATCACATGGAGCGTTTTCTCATCGGGAGAAAGGATCACGCCATTCGGCGATTTCAGACCGGTCACAACTCGCGAGACTTTGCCCTCTTGGTCGCGGTAATACACGGCCAATTCCTTTTGCGGCAACGGCATTGGGGCGCGGAACTGAGGATCCGTGAAATACACACCGCCGGTACTATCGATCACCAGGTCGTTGGGGGCGTTGAAGCGATTCCCCTCGTACTTGTCGGCGAGCGCGGTCACTTCCTTCGTCTTCAAATCGATGGCAATCAGCCGGCCATCCATTTCGCACGCATAGAGCTTCCCGGCGTGATTGTACATCAAGCCGTTGCAGTGATTGGAGGGTTCGAGAAAGACCGAGAGTTCTCCTGCCTGATCGAGCTTGTAAATTTTGTTGGCAGGAATATCGGTGAAATAGAGGTTCCCCGCATCGTCGGCTGCGGGACCTTCAGTGAATTCGAACTTCTCGCCGATCGTCTGGATCTTGGCGTCGGCAGCCACCAGATCAGTCGACTGCGCCTTCGCTTCGCTGCAGAGACCGCCGAACCAGACCGGGATGGCAACGAGGATCATCAAGCAAACAAAATTTCGCATTTTGTACAGGGACATGGAATCGCTCCGGGAGAAGGTTCATTGTGGCCGTTGAGGTACGACTCAGAACCTATTCGACCGTAGCGGCTGCGTGCTCGCAATGGTCGCAGGCAGATTGAGCCGCAGTTTAGCAATAGCGGGCAGAGTGCCCAGGCGAGAACCCGCGGCGGTCCAAGAGTTAAGAGTTAGACGGCGCGGAACTTTTTCCGCACCGATTCGTTTTTCGATTTTAATAGACTCCGGCAGACACTACGCGGCACGCACGGTTTGCGTTCGCACCTGTTGCTGCAAGCGGCGGACTTCGCGCGTCCATTCCAGCTCGCGCTCTTGCAATAGCTGTTGCTGTTCATCGAGCTCGACTTCACGCTGCACCAGACGCTCCGCCTGCTGTTCAATTTCCACCTGCCGCGCGGCACCCCAGGCTTGCAGTTCGCGTCGCTGGCGCAGCACGGCTTCGTATTGTTCGTTGAGTCGTTCTGCAAGTTCCAGGATCTGCTGCTTCTTGGTTGCCAGTTGCTGATTCTCGACCTTGAACTGGGTGGCCAGCCGATTCCGGAGCTTGGCAATCGCTTGCGAAGCTTCGGCGGCTGGGACTTTTCCGGTGACTTGCGCCCACAATTCTTCGGCGACCAGTCGCATTTCCAGCGACTCGCGATGGACCTTCAAAATGTCTTGCCGCGTCTGCTCAACGGTTGTCATCTGTTGATCAAAATGCTTTTCGCGGGCGGCGAGCTTCACTCGTTTGGCATCGTACTCGCTTTCCAACGTCTGTTGGCGTTGAACCAATTCATCATGTTGCTGCTGCATCCGTTCTTTCCAGCGCTGCTGCATTTCAGTGAGCTGCTGGCGTTCACGATCCAGGTCTTCCGCTTCGCGGGCGAGATAATCGGCCGCTTCTTCCAGCCGATGCCTTTGCTCTTCAATGCCGAGGCTGGAGAAAGGCACATCTCCTTCGGCTGCTCCGTCATCGGCGAGTGCCGCCATTGCTTCGCTAGTGGGACGCGCGTTCGACGCGGCCGGTATAAACGCTGCTGCGGGAACATAATCGGCATCCGAAGTGAACCCAACCAATTCGCCATCTCCTGCAGTGGCTGCTGTTCCTGCCGCTTTGCGCAGCCGATCGAGCTCCCAGGCCAATTCTCCCCGCAGTGCTTCGAACTCACGTCGTTCAATGAGAAACGCCTGTCGGTCGTTTTCGAGCTGCATGCGTTCCTGTGCCAAATCGAATGCATCCTGCGTCCCGCCAGTGCGTGCGACGACCCACAGCGCTCGTTCCTGCTCGAAGGCGGACAGCTTCTTTTCGAATTCCTCGCGATCAGCAAATAGTTCTTGTCGCTGTCGTTCGATGTCGGCCTGAAGTTCGATCTGTTGCTGTTCGGCTTGCTCGCGGTCCTGCTTCCGAATCATTTCGATTTCAAGAAGCAACGCATCCCGTTCTTGTTGCGTCTGTTGCTGGAATTCATCTCGCTCCCGCTGCATTCCTTGCTGAAATTCTTCCCGTTCCTGCTGCATCTGCTGTTGGAATTCATCCCGTTCGACTTGCAGCGTGCGGCGAGCGAGTTCCAGCCCGGCGCTTTCGTCCTGCGCCTGACTATCGCGCGCCTGAAGTTGTTCTTCGAGGGTGACAAGCCGCTCTTCACGCTCGATCTGCGTCTGGAAACGCTCGCGCCATTCCGCCATTTTGACATCCCAAGTCCGCTCTCCTTCTTCCAGGATCGCTTCCCGTTCCTGCATCGAGAGCCGAATCGAGCGCGCCTCGGCCTCGAATTTGGCCGTCGCGGCATGCAGATTCGACTCGCGGCGATCAAGATCATGTAGGCGTGATTGGAGAACCGACGCCAACTGGGCTGCCTGAGCCAGAACCTGCTCTTCCACGGCTCCGAGCATCACACCCGATTCCGCGAGAGTTGAATTGGTGGAGCGGCTGGATTCGTTTTCCGCCGTTGAATTTCCAGTTGCCAGGCGGTGCGACTGGTCAATCCGCACCCTGGCGGCCGGTGCTTTAGTTTCGGGTTGGTCGACAATTCGAGAGCGAGCCATGGATCACCTGCAACTGCTTGAGTTGGCCGGCAGGATCGTCCCAGCCGGAAAAAGTCTTCCATCCTCTTTCATCGGCAAAGTTTGCCAAAGTCATCAACTTGAACGACCAGAAATTGCGGAATCGGGGATGGAAGCACTCGGCCGGCGGAGGGTTTCGAATGAGTTGCGGCAAAGATTTACTGTCGCTGTAATTGCCGCATTGAAGTGCGTAAAGTGTTCCAGTGAAAACGGTTACGAAAGAGTGCATCGCCCTTCAATTGGCTGGCGGAAGCCCGCCAAATCGAGTACTAAAGAGCTGATTGCTCGGCCGCCGTAACGACGTGTCAGCCAGTCTGAAAAACCAGCAGTGCCACCGCTCCTCCGTTCAAAAAGCGGATCGTCGCCAGCAGTTGATGCTTGCAGGTGGGAGCGCGGCGTGTAAGAATCGGCCCGTGCTCGGCTTGCGCGAACGCAAGACTTTTCGATCACCGCCTATCCGAGGCGAGTTCTTTTCCCGTGCGGAGATTTCAGGTCCGATGAAGATCGTGCCCGTTGGCAACAAAGTAGTCGTTAGGCGCATGGAAGCCGAAGGTAAAACTGCCGGAGGAATCCTGCTTCCCGATTCAGCCCGGGAAAAGCCGCAACAAGGGCGGGTTCTTTCGACCGGTGACGGTTTCGTAACCAAAGAAGGGGTCCGTGTGCCTGTGCAAGTTCAAGAGGGGGACAAAGTCCTTTTCGCCAACTGGTCAGGGACTGAAGTCAAGATTGGCGATCAGGACCTTTTGATCCTGCGTGAAGAGGATGTGCTCGCGATCGTGGACTGAGCGGTTTGGCTCGGGATGCGACTTGGGGTAGAATGCAGGAATCGGAGGGGAAGTTGCGAATCAACATCCCACTGCGCCAGACTCCGCCCTTCTTTCTCGGCACTCTCTGAAGAGGACAAGTCGTGTTGAATTCTCGTGTTTGGATCGCAGGACTAGCGCTGGTTGGGTTTTCCCTGAATCTTTTCTCCGGGGCGAACGTGGGGCGGGCCGCGGAACCGGCCGACGACGTTGGCGCGATGGCGAGCAAAGCGCTTAACTACCTGGCCACACAGCAAGGGGCGGATGGCTCGTTTTCCCCCCAGGCTGGCCCCGCAGTTACAGCGCTCGTGCTGTATGCCGCACTGCAAAATGGACGCACCCCCGAAGACCCCATGATTGCGAAGGGGATGAAGTATCTGGATACCTTCGTCCAAGAGGATGGCGGAATCTACAAGGAAGATTCCTTCCATAAAAATTACGAGACCTCCGTCGCGCTCATGGTTTATGCCGCCGCCAATCGCAGCGGCAAGTACGATGCGACCGTGAAAAAGGCGGAAGCTTTCGTCAAAGACATCCAGTTCGATACGGGGGAAGGAAAATCGAAAGATGACATCGAATACGGCGGCGCGGGCTACGGCCGGCACAAGCGGCCTGATCTTTCGAATACTGCGTTCTTCCTGGATGCGCTGAAATCGGTCGGGAACGACGCGAACGACGAGGCAATTCAGCGAGCGTTAATCTTCGTCTCCCGCTGTCAGAATCTGGAATCTGAATTCAACAATACCCCCCTCGCTTCCAAGGTGAACGATGGCGGCTTCTTCTATACGCCAATCGGGGGCAACAACCCGGCCGGCGAAACAGAAAACGGCGGACTGCGTAGTTACGGTTCGATGACCTACACCGGCCTGAAAAGCATGATCTATGCGGGGCTTGATGAAAAAGACCCACGCGTGAAAGCAGCGATGAGTTGGGCGAAGAAAAACTACTCCCTCGAACAAAATCCTGGCATGGGGGACGCTGGCTTGTATTACTACTATCAGGCCATGGCCAAGGCCTTGGCAGCTTCTAAGACTGACGTCTTCGTCACCGAGGACGGCACGAAGCACGAGTGGAAAAAAGAAATCCTGGCGCAGTTAAAGAAACGCCAGAATGCGAATGGCTCGTGGGTGAATTCCCAGCCTCGCTGGATGGAAGGGGACGCTAACCTCGTCACAGCTTATGCGCTCCTCACTTTGACCTACTGCAAGTAGAGAGCCTGCTTAATGTTCTTTCCCGGCCCACAACTGAGAGCCTCCCGCCGACAGGTGCTTCGTGTCGGTGGGATGGGCTTGTTGGGGCTGAACCTGCCTACCTTATGGCAGGGGGAACGACTAAATCAACTGCGGGCTGAAGCCGCCACCAATTCGCTTCGCCCGCGTGCCAAATCCGTCATCTTTCTGTTCCAGTGGGGTGGGCCCAGTCATCTCGACATGTTCGACATGAAGCCCGACGCGCCGGACGACTACCGCGGCCCGTACAAGCCGATTGCGTCCAGTGCAGCAGACCTTCGCGTGTGTGAAAAGCTGCCGGAAATGGCCAAGCGGATGCATCATGTGTCGCTCATCCGCACGATGACGCACAAGATGAAGAATCACAATTCGGCCGGCTACTACGCGCTGAGTGGTCATCCCCCAGCCACAGACGATCAACGGCTGCGCGATTCATTGGACTTGTACCCATCGTACGGCAGTGTGGTGGATCGACTCGCACCCAATGCCAACGGCATGCCCACCTATGTCGCCTATCCGCATGTGATTCGAGATGGTTCCATCACGCCGGGGCAGCATGCGAGCTTCCTGGGTAAGCGTCACGATCCGTTGTTGTTTACGGATGATCCCAAATCGCCGAACTTCCGCCTGCCGGAACTCAGCTTGCCCGCCAGTGTGAGTGTCGATCGGCTGCTGCGGCGGCGCGAGATGCTCCGCATGGTCGACGAACAATCGGGACTGCTCGAACACGCAGCGGCCGCGCGCGGCATGGATGAATACTACGACCGCGCCGTTTCGATGCTGACCAGTGATCGCGTCCGCAACGCCTTTGATTTGTCGGCCGAGCCGGCAGAAGTGCGCGATCGCTATGGGCGGACTACTTACGGCCAATCCTGTTTGCTGGCGCGGCGGTTGGTGGAATCGGGGGTGAAGTTCGTCACCGTTTATTTCTCGGATACCATCGGCGGTCGCAGCACTGAATCGGGCGGTTGGGACACCCACGGCTTCGACAATACGCGGATGTTTCCCATCGTCGAGAAATATCATTTTCCGATCACCGAACAAACCTTGCCAACCCTGCTCGACGATCTGGAAGAGCGCGGCCTGCTCGACGAAACGCTCGTTGTCTGGATGGGGGAATTCGGTCGTACTCCCAAAATCAATGCGAACATCAGTCGCGATCATTGGCCCGAGTGTTACACAGTGATGCTGGCGGGGGCTGGCGTGAAAAAAGGATTTGCCTTCGGCAGCAGCGATTCCCGCGGCATGTATCCCGACGAACATCCCGTTCGCCCTGAGGACCTGGCCGCCACCATCTATTACATTCTGGGGATCGACCCGGAAAGCGAGATTCGGGATCGCTCAAATCGCCCGCTGGCGATTGCCGGGAAGCCCGTTCTGGACGTCATTGCGTAAGTCGGCTCGGTGGGGCAATCGCGCAAATCCCCGGCTGCCGCTTGCGATTACGCGGGCCCACAAGTAGACTTCGGTAAACAGGGATTTGCGGCCGCTTGCAGCCTCCATCTGCTAAAAAGCCACCTTCCAGTCGCCGGACGCCTCCTCGCGCCGGGCGACACAGCCCGCGCAGATACTTTCGCCAAGGCTGGGAGCGTGACCGGGCTCTTGCTGGCGAGCGAATCTCCCTTTGGTTCGTCTTCGTGGAGGTTGCCTGCTATGTCCGCTCCGTCTTCCGGCACCGATAAGAATGTCGGTCCCACCCATTCGCTCAACGGCCGCGCTGCAGCCAAAAGCTCGCTCGGCTTTTCCACCCTTGCTGTGCATGCCGGGGAAGATCGCCAAAAGCCGGGCGATTCCATCACCGATCCCATCGTTTGTGCGGCGACGTACACCTTCACCAAGACCCAAGACGTGCTCGACTTCATCGAGCAGAAACTGCCGCGCGGGGAATACGGCCGGTACGGTAATCCTTCGGAAAAAGTGGTCGAAAAGAAGTTGGCTGCGCTCGATAACGGCGAAGACGCGGTGCTGTACGCCAGTGGCATGGCGGCGATTGTCGGCGTCTTCATGACGCGCCTCAGCAGCGGCGATGAAGTGGTCTTCTTCGACGAATGTTATCACCGCAGCCGCGAGTTCTGCGTGAAGCATCTATCTCGGTTCGGCGTCGTCACACGGCAAGTGAAAACCGGCGACTATGGCGCGATGGAAGATGCGATCAATTCCAAAACTAAGTTGCTAGTGAGCGAATCTCCCACCAACCCGCACCTCAGCGTTATCGACCTGGAACAATTTGCCGGCCTGGGAAAGAAGCATGGCATCGATACCTTGATCGATGCAACGCTGGCCACCCCTTACAACGTGCGGCCGCTCGATTATGGAGTCGATTACGTGCTCCACTCGGCCACCAAGTATCTCGCCGGCCACAACGATCTGCTGGCCGGGGTGATTGTCGGCAGTCGGGAAAAGCTCGATCCGGTGCGCAAACTGCGCGGCACCATGGGGGGCATTAGTTCGGCCCACAATATCTACTTGCTCGAGCGCGGCTTGAAGACCTTTGAACTTCGCATGCAGCGGCAGAACGAAAACGGCCAAAAGGTCGCCGAGTTTCTCGCCGATCATCCGCGCGTTTCCAAGGTCTATTATCCGGGGCTCGGCAATCATCCGTATTACGCGGTGGCCAAGCGCCAGATGCGGGGCTTCGGCGGCTTGATTACGTTTGAAGTTCGCGATGCCGATTGGCGACAGACGGCCGATGTGGTCGACCGAGCAAAAATTCCACGCATCGCGCCCAGCTTAGGGGGCGTGGAATCACTGATCGAGCAACCCCTGGTGATGAGCTATTGGGAATACCTCCCCGAGGATCGCCAGCGGTTCGGCATTGCCGACAACATGATTCGCCTCTCCTGCGGGATCGAAGATGCCGCCGATCTGATTGCCGATCTGCAACAAGCACTGGAAGGTTAACCCGATGAAAACGCTGCTGCTGTTGCGCCACGCCAAATCGAGTTGGAAAGAAACCGTTCTAGAAGATCACGACCGCCCCCTTAACAAGCGCGGTCGAAAGGATGCCCCGCGGATGGGGCGTTTGCTCGCGGAACTCAACCTGATCCCCGAGTACCTGGTAAGCTCGTCGGCCAAGCGGGCCCGCAAGACGGCGACTGAGGTGATTGAAGAAACCCGTTTTCGTGGCGAATCGCGATTCACGTTCGAGTTGTATCACGCGGCCCCCGGTCAGCTTTTGAACATCGTTCGGGAACTGCCCTCGAACTATTCGCGCGTGCTTTTGATCGGCCACAATCCGGGGCTGGAAGAGTTTTTGGAGCATCTGACCGGCAATTACACCCCCCTGACGACCGCCGCCCTCGCCCGCGTTGAACTGCCGGTTCAGGATTGGCGTCAGATCGACAGCAGCGTGAAGGGTGAACTTATGGGGCTGTGGCAACCAAGGGAATTGGCGTAAGGTCTCAGCAAGCCTGTTCCGATTAAGCCGGTCTTAATGATCATTCGGCAGACGTCGCCCGGCATTTGACAGAGGTAGTCTGTTCCGCCCGTTTGCGGGCGGCGTGTATCTTGTGCACGTCGTAACCTTAAGGAACAACTTGCCGACGGATTCGTTACCTCTGCCATGGCCTGCCCCACTCCTCTCGATCATCATGCTGTCGGCACGGAGGAAACTCCGCAGCCAGAGCGGTATTTGCTGCTCGTGGTCGACCATTTTTATCCGTATGTCGGCGGTAGCGAAACTTTATATTGGAATGTGACGCGAGCGTTGGTCCGTGCGGGGTGGCGCGTACGAGTGGTTACTCGCCGCGATTCTGGGATGTCCTCGCAAGAGACCTTAGAGGGCGTTGCGATAACGCGAGTTTCCACGCCCAAGTTTGCGCAGCGACTCTTTTTTCAACTCCTGGCATTTCCGACGATCTGGCGTCAAAGCCGGGAGGCAAGTGTCATTCATGCGGTCGTGTATGCCTCTGCACTTCCTGCGTGGCTCTCTGCGTGGTTGCGTCGTAAGCCATTTGTATTGACCGTCCATGAAGTCTTTGGACCAGATTGGGCGCTGCTCGCCGATATCCCAGCATCGTCGTCCTGGATTCTGCGATCCTTTGAATGGCTTTTGCTGCATTTGCCGCGCACAAACTACACGTGTGGCGCACAATTCACTGCGCGTCGTCTGCAAGAGATCGGTGGCATTCCAAAAGAGCGTACGTTCGTCGTTCCGTATACGGTCGATTACGATTTCTGGGATCGCCAGAAGCATAAAGCTCGCGATTTGCGCAACGAACTGGGAGTGCCGCAAGATTGCTTTTTGTATCTGTACTTTGGTCGACCAGGGGCGTCCAAGGGAGTTGAATACTTGATCGATGCCGTGTCGCTCGTCAGCGAAGCATTGCCGAATTCTCGTCTTGTTCTGCTCCTCGGGCATGAACCGCGAGATCGATATGAAAGACTCGTCCGTCGGATTCAGACGGAGCATCTCGACAGCAAGGTCTGTCTCATCGAGCCCGTGCCGCGCAACGAACTTCCCAGCTACCTGTTAGCCGCTAACTGCATTGTGGTGCCGTCGATTTCCGAAGGCTTTGGCTATTCCGCCATTGAAGCCGCAACGCTTGGCTGCCGAGTCCTATCCACGACCGGGCATTCGGTGGAAGAAGTGCTTGCAGGGGATGTTGAGCTTGTTCCGCCGCGCGACGCCCGCGCGCTAGCTGCCGGGATCCTAAATATTTCAACGATCGACGAGCCTGCGATACCAACTCAGAAGCGGTACGATGTTTCCGCCCATCTTAGCCAACTGATAGCTGAATACGACCGTTTAATTCATAAACCCAGCTCCACTTAACTGGCTGCCAACGATGTCCAAACGCATTCCTTGCGATCTAAAGAAGTTTGAGCGCCGAGTCTATTCGCAAAATGGCGAAGATGGCGTGTTGCTACGTATTTTTGACACCATCGGCTCCACCAATCGCTACTACATCGAGTTCGGGGTTGGTGCGGACGGCAAACAACGCAACACGCGACTGTTGGAAGAGCAGCATGGCTGGAAGGGATTGCTAATGGACTGCTGCGCATCGCCTGCCCATCCTGAGGTAAAGCAGGAGATGATTCGAGCCGACAATATCAACGAGCTATTCGCCAAATATGATGTGCCGGATGAGCCAGATTTGCTATCGATCGATATTGATGGCAATGATTATTGGGTTTGGAAAGAGCTTTCGTCCCGTTATCGGCCTCGAGTCGTAATCGTCGAGTACAACGCGTCATTTCCGCCCCCACTGAGCAAGACGATTACCTACGATCCGAACTTCCGTTGGCAGAGAACTGACTACTACGGCGCTAGTCTGGCTGCCCTGGATCACCTCGGGCGATCAAAAGGCTACTCACTTGTTTACTGCGATGAGTGTGGCGTGAATGCCTTCTTCATTCGCGATGATCTATGTCCGTATGTTTCACGGCCCATTGAAGAAATCTTTGCACCACCGGCGTTCTTCCGCGGCAAGTACTTTGGCTTAGTTAGCCTCCTCTATTGGCGAAACGGCGTAGGACATCCGCGCGATCCGAAACGCCAGATGATTGATGTTCCATAAGAAATAGAATCGAGCGGCGAATCCACGCCACTTCGTGACCTTTTTCACAAGCCGGTTTTTGATTTGACTTGCATGGCAACAGCCCCGTAAGGTTGAGAGTAGTCGGCCGCGCTGGAACAGGCGGCAGGCCGGTCTGGGGAAGAGGCGGTCCCCACTACTCATCTCATCTGATCGACCGAGGAGTTTTGCCATGCAGTTGCGCGATGTGTTTGAATTGAACGGCAAGCGTGTCCAAACCTGTGCCCCCCAAGACACCCTGCAGCACGTCGTAGAAAAACTGGTCCACCACAATATCGGCTCGCTCATTGTGATGGACAACGAGCAAATGGTGGGAATCATTACCGAGCGGGACATTCTGAAATGTGCGGCCGCGAATCACGATAGTTTTCGCACGAAATTCGTCCAGGAATGCATGACCAGTCACGTGAAGACAATCACAGCTGACGTTTCGCTGACCGATGTGATGGGGCTGATGACGGAACATCGCATCCGCCATTTGCCGGTACTCAACAACGGCGAACTGACTGGCGTGGTCTCGATCGGCGATATTGTGAAAGCGCAACACCATGAGCTGACCCAGGAGAATCATTTCCTGAAAAGTTACATTCAGAGCTGAAACTCGGCGCGTTGGCTGGAAAATCTTTTGGAATTGGACGATGCAGCGTGCGGCGCATTCGTTCGAACGCTGCATCGCCCAAGGCGAACCACATTTGCCACAGGGGTGGGTTGCTGATCTCGAAGATTTTCCGTGGCAGCAGAATCTAAGACTTCGGAACCAGATGAACGGATGAAGCTGCAAGCTGAACGCCAACCGTCTTCCCGACTTCAAGGCTCAGCCGATTGAATGCCGGCCGTGGCAAACTCGCTACGAGAGGGAATCCGCAATCGAGTTCGACGCGCATGGCCGTGCCGTCAAGTGCGAAATGAACGATCCTGGCCGAGAGTTGATTGTGGAAGCCCTCCGTGGGCGTTGTCGCTGCCGTCAGTTCAACGTCCTCCGCCCGAATGCATGCGAACACGTCGTCCGGAAGATCGCGGCCGGCGACGGCGTGTAACTGCACTTCCCCCACGTGAACGCGAACAGTTCCCTCTTTGCGATCCATAATTCGTGCAGACAGCACCGTCTCCACGCCAACTAAGTGAGCTACCTGTTTACTATTGGGACGGGCAAAGACATCCAGCACGGGCCCGCTCTGCAAAACATTGCCTGCGTCCATCACGATCAGCTGATCGGCCAGCGCGAACGCCTCGTGTCGATCGTGTGTTACCAAAATGAGCGGCACGCCGAAATCCGCGAGCAGATTCCGCAGTTCACGCCGCATGGCCTCCCTCAGCGGCGTATCGAGAGACGAAAGCGGTTCGTCGAGCAACAGTAGTCGGGGCTTGCGCGCCAACACCCGTGCTAACGCCACCCGCTGCTGTTGTCCACCTGAAATTTGGTGCGGGTATCGCTGCTCAAATCCAGTCAGTCCAAAGCGTTGCAGCAAATTCCCGCACTGCTTTTGCCGATCGGGCGCATTCAATGGACGCAGGCCATATTCGACGTTTTGCGCAACCGTCAGGTGGGGAAACAGGGCGTATTCCTGAGACAGAAAGCCGATGTTGCGCTGTTGCGGCGAACGGGCAACGCCTCGTTCCGCATCGAACCAAACTTCCTCTGCGAACGTGATTCTTCCTCGTTGTGGCTGTTCCAATCCTGCCAAGGAACGGAGCACTGTGGTCTTGCCACAGCCCGAAGAACCAATCAGGGCCGTGACGGAGAAGCCATTCGCCGGACACCGAATGTCGGCACGGATTGATGCTCCTCGCGGATAACGGACCTCAAATTGGGCGACGAGTTCACTCACGTCACCAACTCCCGCCGGCCCAAGGCATGGGTCAAGCACAGCACGAAGAATGCAAAAACAACAAGCCACAGAGCTGTTTCACTGGCTGAAGCGTAATCGAGCGCTTGCACGTCGTCGTAAATCGAAATCGACAAAGTACGTGTCACGCCTGGGATGTTCCCCCCCATCATCAACACCACGCCGAATTCGCCGACACAATGAGCGAATGTCAGCACGACGCCAGACAGGACGCCAGGCCAAGCCAAAGGCAAGGTGATGCGAAAGAACGTCGCCAAGCGGCTTTCACCCAGGCACCAAGAGGCTTCGAGCAGTCGTTTATCAATTCTGCCAAAAGCCGCCGTGAAGGGGCGCACTGAAAACGGCAGGTTATAGAGCACGGAGGCTAGCAGAATGCCCTGAAATGAGAACGGCAACCGGCTTCCGCCGACCGATTCCAACGCCCTGCCGATGAAACTGCTTGGTCCGGTGGCCATTAAGAGATAAAAGCCTAGGACGGTGGGCGGCAGCACAAGGGGCAACGCGACAATTGCCTCGATGACAAAGCGCCCGCGCCAGCGAGTGGTCGCCAACCACCAGGCAAGCGGCACGCCGATCACGAGCAGAATTGCCGTGGTTAAAGACGCCAGTTGCAGTGTCAGCCGAAGGGCGACGAAATCCATGCTCACTCCTGCGGCAGGATGAAACCGTATCGTCGCAGAACTGCCCGTCCTTGTGGGCCAGCAACGAACGAGCGGAAGGATTCTGTAGCCGCCCGATCCTGGGCCCAATTCAAAATGACGCTCCCTTGTTCCATCGTGGGATAATCATCGAGCGGAACCTGCCAGTAGCGTCCTTTTTCTTTCATCGCCGGCGCCATCGCCAGTGAGAGAGCGATGACTCCTATATCGGCAGCGCCGCTTTCCACAAATTGAGCAGTCTGAGCAATGTTATCGCCGAGCACCAGTCGATCTTTGACATCGTCATAAACACCCCAGCGTTTGAGCGCCGCTTCGGCTGCCTTGCCATACGGCGCGTGTTGCGGGTTCGCGATTGCGACCTTGCGTGCCGCCAGATCAAGCACGGCCTTGGGCCCGAGTGTTTCTACATCGATCGGTGAGTTTTTCGGAACCCAAACCACGATCTGCCCCACGGCGTAGAGGAATTCGCTCTCCTTGTCGGCCAAACCCTGTTCCACAAGTTGCCGAGGGTATGAAATGTCGGCCGAGAAGTAGATATCGAATGGAGCTTGATTCGAGAGTTGCGCGAAGAAATTGCCCGACGAGCCGAAAGTCGTTTGCACATCAATGTCGGAATGTGTTTTCTCGAACTCTTCCACCAATTCGTCGAACGCAAACTTAAGGTCGGCTGCAGCAGCAACTGCGACCGGCCGTTTCGTTGGCGATTTTACGCTCGGCTCATTGCAGCCTGCAAAAAGTAAGATCGCGATGAAGAATCGAGCGATGAGACAACTTAAAGACTGCAGGATAGGAAGGCACTTTACGAAAAGTATCGGAACTCGCGAGCGGCAAGCCCTACGATCGATTCGCCAGGTTTTGAACGTCAACAAGGTTCCCACGCTGCTGAACTTGAAAGAAATAGTGAGCTCAACCAAAATTGCCTTGCGAAAGGCGGGTTAGGGAGTCGTCGAAACAAGCCCCAGCCCTGACGATCCCAACGCAGAACTCGAAGTATTCTAGCAGGCGGCAGAAAAGTTGGTTGCTCCTATCTGATCCTCGATAAGTCCTGTCGGGGGTGCTTACTTAGTAACCGGAACCCCAAATTTCTCCGGTTATTCGGCGGAATTTCGAGTGAGCCTCCCGTCCGTTTGAGGAATCTGCGGCCGAGGTGGAATCACCGCTGGCGAATGTCTATCATGGTGAAGTTAGTTACTCTCCGCTTCCAAATCTCTTTCAATCAGGTTTCGTCAATGACTTTGCACAAACAGTCTCGCCGTAATTTTCTTAGGACAACCGCTGCCGCATCCGCGATCGGAGCAACGGTCCCCTACTTCAGTTCGACACCGACCGCCTTTGCCAATCAGGCCAAGAACGATCGGCCGTTGATTGGCTGTATCGGCGTAGGCAGTATGGGATCTGGTGACGCACGTGGGCATGCGAGTTTTGGGGACATTGTGGCTGTCTGCGACGTCGACAAGGGGCATCTCGAACGAGCCAAGAACGATCCGAAAATTGGCAAGGGAACGGCAGAGGCGTTTGAAGACTATCGGAAGGTTTTAGATCGCAAAGATATCGACGTGGTCAGCATTGTCACTTGCGATCACTGGCATGTCAAAATTGCCGTCGAAGCGCTGCAGGCAGGCAAACATGTATTTTGCCAGAAGCCGTTGACCCTCACCCTGGAAGAGAATCAGCTCATCCGGAACGCTTGCAAGAAGTACCCAGATCTGGTTTTCACCGTCGGTACGCAGCAACGTGACGCGAGAAATCTGTTCTTGCGAGCGGTAAACATGGTCCAGAAGGGATTGCTCGGCAAAATCCACACCGTCACCTGTAGCATTGGTGGCGGAGATGTCACGAACAAAGATTTCGTCAAGACGAGCCCGCCGGAAAACCTCAATTGGGACATGTGGCTTGGGCAGGCTCCCCTCGTCGAGTACATCAAGGAACGGAGTCACTACCAGTTCCGTTGGTGGTACGAGTACAGCGGCGGAAAGTTTACCGACTGGGGCGCTCATCACATCGACATCGCCACCTGGGCCTTGGGCGAAGATCAGGCAGGGAGCGGGCCGATCGAAATCGATGGAACCGATGCCAAGCATCCTGTTCCGTACGAAAATGGTTACGCCACGGTCGACACCCGTTACAACACGGCACACGATTATGTGGTGAAGTGTAAGTTCGCCAGCGGTGTAACGATGAATGTCACCAGCGGTGGCAACAAAGAGGCGGATGCCGATTCACCTCGCTCGGTTGGCAACGGCATCCTTTTCGAAGGCGAAAAGGGACGCATTTTCGTCAGCCGCGGCAAAATATCGGGCAAGCCGATCGAAGAGAATTGGGATAAGGACGTTTACACTGACGAAGATGTTACCAAGCTCTTCAAGGGCAAGCCCCACGAAGGTCACAAGAACAATTTCTTCCGTTGTGTTCGCGAAGGGGGCCTGCCGGTCAGTGATGTGTTCACACATACGCAGGCCATGGCCACTTGCCACCTCTCGGCCATCGCAGCGCGGTTGAATCGCGTGATTAAATGGGATCCTAAAGCTGAAAAAATTGTCGGCGATGAACAAGCTGCCAAGTTTTTCGCTCGCGAGCAGCGCAAGGGTTACGAAATCAACCGGGTCTAACTTTGTTTGCGCCACGGGTCTAGTGCTCAATCGGCACTGATCGGCGAATAACGACCGCTGTAAGCCTGGTGAACACCCTGGATAATGGGAGTTCACCAGGCTTTTTTCGTCGGTGCAATTCAAAAGTTTAGAACTGTCACTCAACGCTTTCCTGCGGCGCAAACACTACAGCGATTCCCCCTAGGATTGCGACAGCAGCGAGAATCAGCCGCAACGAAATTGGCTCGCCAAGAAATAGCACGCCCCCCAAGGCGGCGATCACAGGAACGCTAAGTTGCACCGTAGCAGCTCTTGTGGCTTTCAGCCTGGGGAGCACCGAATACCAAATTGCATATCCGAGCCCTGAGGTGATCGCACCGGAAGCTACAGCAATCAAGGTTCCGGTGGCATCCAATGAAATGCTGCCTGACATCAGAATGCTAAGGGTTAAAGCGATTGGGACGGAGCGCAGAAAGTTCCCGGCAGTGACTTGAATCGGGTCGCCCGCTCCTTTACCACGCAAGGAATAGATTCCCCAGGCCGCTCCTGCGAAAAGCATGAGTAGTGAGCCGAGAATGGGAGGGGCGGTCAGTCCCGGCAGCAATAGTCCGACCAGCCCTCCCATGGCCAGCACGAAACCGAGAAACTGCCACCGACCAAAATTTTCTCCGCTCGCAATTCCGTACCCGATCATCGTCACTTGGACGGCACCGAAGAGCAGGAGCGCTCCTGTCGCCGTAGGCAGGCTGACATAAGCAAAGGAGAAGCCCAAGGCATAAGTCAGTAGCGCCGCCGCCGACAACCAGTTACCACGACCCGTCCGCCCAGCACCAACTGCATTCGCTACTAACCACAGCGTTAGCGCTCCGGACACGAGCCGAATGGTCGTAAAAGTCGCCGCATCGATCGAAGTTTGTTTCAACGCGACTCGACAAAGAATTGAATTGCCAGCGAAGGCCAACATGGTCAGCGAGACTAAGGCAATTAGTTTTGGGTAGGACAAGCGATGAGTTCCTCGCGGCAAACGGACGCGGGCCGCCGGCTTGCAAAACGGAGAGCTAACGCAGCAGCGAAGCCTGGACTATCGCAACGATTCCAGCGGCCTCTGCAGCGTGGCAGAAATCGAGGGAACTAACCCACCGATGAACCCCATTACCAGCGCAACCATCAAGCCGACGGCTAAGGTGTCGATGGTAACGACCATCTCCAGCAGTACCCCTTTTCCACCGCCGGGCCCACCACTGACAACGCTCGAAGCACTCCAGCCGTGCGAGAGACAACCGACAGCGCAGCCGATTAAACCTCCGATAAGCGCTAAGAACATCGACTCAAGCAGAAAGCAAGTCAGAATTTGCCAGCGTTTAAAGCCCAAGATTCGCAACACGCCGATGTCCTTCGTCCGCTGACTGATCGCCGCAAACATGGTATTCATCACGCCGAAAACGCCGCCAATCGACATTACGACGGCGAGAAAAATGATCGCGTACAAGAATTGTTTGTTTGTTTCATTCAAACTCTCGAAGTACTCGAGTTCCGGCCGAGCCGAAAGAGCAGCCCGATCGTAGTCGTTATTGAAAAAGTCGGCCAGTTTTTGGGCTTCGGCTTCATTGGCGGTTCGGCAGACAAGCGTGGTATAGGTCCCTTTGCCGAACATGGGCCCAACGAGTGATTGCTTCGCCCAGATCTCGGAATCGTAGGTTGTGCCGCGACTCTTCATCACGCCGACGACGATCGCCTGCCGGTCACGAAGATAAAACTTATCCCCCGCATCGAGTCGCTGCGAATTCTTCGCTTTGGCACGAACTTCGGGAGGTCGATCAAACCCTAACTCCGCGGCGATCCCTTCCCCCAGCACCACTTCGATATCGCTTAAGTTCTCTTGCTGTCCTTGTACGCCTGCTTCCGAAATCCATTTCCCGCCAGGCTCCAAAGGAAGGCCATGCACACGTCCCGACATTTCAGAATCGTCCACTCCCCGCAACTGCAGCAAGCGTCGCTTGGGTCTTCCTGGTTGCGGTTCTTCGACTGGCTGATTGACGAGCAAGAACGTTTCGCGGCTCATCAGTGGCTTATCATTCTCACGCAAGATGCCCGCTTGATTCTCGATATCACCTGTATCAGAGTAGCCCAAATTGCTGAAAGCCTCGTCTGTGGAACCTTCGGAAAGCACTAGCACATTCCCAGGCTGCCCGGTTCCCTCGGTCACTGCGTACATGCCGTTCACGAAAGCGAGCATGGTGATCAGCAGTCCCACAACGAGCGCAAAGGCAACCGAGATCAGTAGCGTCGTCGGCCAGCGAACCAGCAAGTTCCGCAGATTGTATTGGAGCGGAATCTTGCCGCGAATCGCGACGATTGTGAAGACCACGAGCAACAGGATCAGCCAGACGAGCCACTGGCGTAAAATCGCACTTACGCCTCCCGTAATATCGGCAGCCAGAAGGGGTTGAATCAGATCGAGTTTCATCGGCATGGATCAACCTTAAGTCACACGAGCGAAAACATCGGTCACCTTGACACGACACGCATTGACGGCAGGAATGACGGTGCCAATCAAGGCTGCCAACCCGCCAACCAGCGGCCCCCACCAGAGTGCCTCGTCCGGAATGGCAAAGCTGGGAAAAAACGCGATGGGAAACTTGATTCCTCCCATGATGCGATTGACGACGAACCACGTTACGAAGGCCGAGACGAATCCAGCGCCTCCGCCTAGAACGAGCGCCTCGCCGAGCACCAAAAACAGAATCTGGACAGGGCGAAAGCCAAGCACTTTCATGACCGCCAATTCCAATCGTCGCTCACGCACGCTAATGCTGATCGCGTTGGAGATCACGAGCGACAGCGAGAGAATCGCGATCGGCACAAAGATCCATTTGATGCCAAACAGCAGATCCGCATAGGCTTCCAAGAATGACGAGATGCCAGAAGATGCCGTTTCACACTTCACGGCTGGATTGGTGAAATTCGGTGAGTTCTCGATTTGCGCGGCAATTTTCCGAAACGCTTCTTGATCGGGGACGCGCAGCCACATCAAATTAAGAGTCTTATCCGCCAGTGGATGCTTCGTGCCGTTGTTTTCGGCCGCGTATTGATCCATGGCCTGCAGCACGTATTCACGGTTAATCACCGCGCTACCGTCGTAACGGCCTGAGGGAAACTGCCCCACGATTTCGAGTTCCAGGTCGATATCGCGATAGTTCAGCCCAAACAGCTTGATTCGCTCGCCGACCCGTTTGTTCAGCGCGGTGAGCCGATCTTTGCCAAGAATGATTCCTTGCCGATTAGCTTCGAGTTTCTCGACGACTAGTGCGAACTCCCCTTTCTCTGGCTCCTTGAGGTTATCCAGATCATCCATCATGGTCAGCAGCTTCTTCGGCTCCATGGCAAAAGCAAAGAGGCTGTTGTCGCGCGTTCTTTGGTCTTTATCAAGAGTGCCGCCGTAGAATTGCCACGTCATCGAATCGAGCGGTTCGATATCTCCTGGATCCTTGGCGGCGCCTGTTTCAAGCGCGGACGCATAAGACATCGGCATCTGGCTGGGAAGTTGCCAGCGCTCGGTGACGATCAACTTCAGATTGGCGGACTTTTCCGAAGTCGCAGCTTCGAGAAAGTAAAGCACCGACCACACCATCGTGACGACTAATACCAGCGCCATTGTGCCGAGTGCAGTCAAAATTGATCGCACTAGCCCGCGGCGGAGGTTCTTTACGATCAAGACAAAGTATTTATAGACAGTAGTCGGGTCCATGATGATTCAGTCTAGGGGGTCGACGAGCAGCTAATCACGGGCCGTTTATTTTCCTAAGCTTCAGGATGCATCTTAATTATTCGCCATCCGTAGCGCGATCAAGCCGAAGAGAAGCAGCACAACTAGGACGGCCGCGATGATCGCGTAGTTCAGCCAGGCATTTCCCATTTTCAGCTGACGAAGTTCGTCGGCTTCCTTCTTCTTCTGCTTGTACTCCACGCTGTCCTTATTGCGCAGGCGAAATTGCACGCCGCATTGGGGGCAGAGCACTTCCTGGTCAAGCATTTCCTCCGGGGTATCGAGGATATGCCCGTTGGGACAGGGGATGTGCAGAATAACGGGGGCCGCTGGCTCATCAGGGAGCGCAGGAGCCGCTCCTGCACCCACATGAATTTGCGGTGCTGCGTATTCGGGCTCAGGTTCCGGAACTGCGATAGGCGCAGGAATGATGAACAAAATGCCGCACAAGGGACAGTTGATCGTGTCCCCCGCTTGCGATTCGTCCCCTTCCAACAAATGCCCCTGCGGACATTGAAACTGAAACATTTTTTAACCTGCTCCACGGTCCGCAAATTTGCTCCGAAGTGTGAGTATAACCAAAGCACCCTTTTTTGAGGGTGCCGCCCCAAAACCGGATGCAACTTTCCTTCCCCACACTTGGTTGGCGACGCCCCATGCCGTTTAGCCCTCGCGGGCTGTATTTCGGGCCGCGGGGAGATATCCTAAATGGGCTGCTCCGCGGCCTTTTGCCCTCCCTTTCCTACCTACCTGGAGACTTGATTATGCGTTCCACCTGCTTTGCGTTATTGCTTCTGGTCGTTGTCAGCCCGTACCAATTGGCTGCCGAGACGGAATTGAACACGCCCCCGGAAGGGTTCACGGCCCTGTTTAACGGCAAAGATCTGACCAACTGGAAGGGGCTTGTTGGCAATCCTAAATCGCGGGCGATGATGTCCACCGAAGAACTGGCGAAGGCACAAGAGAAGGCCGACGAAAGCATGCGGGCTCACTGGAAGGCGGTCGACGGCGTTCTCGTCTTCGATGGCAAGGGGCAAAGCCTGTGCACGGCCGAAGACTACGCGAACTTCGAAATGTGGTGCGATTGGAAAATCGAGCCCAAGGGGGACAGCGGCATTTACGTGCGCGGCACGCCGCAGATTCAAATTTGGGACACCGAAGATCCGGGGCAAAAAGGAAATGGGGCGGATAAAGGCTCCGGCAGCTTGTGGAATAATCAGAAGCACGAACGCTTCCCGCTCGTGAAGGCCGACAAGCCCGTTGGTGAATGGAATACGTTCTGGATCAAGATGGTGGGGGACAAAGTACAGGTGAAACTGAACGGTCAACTCGTGACCGACACGGTTTTGGAGAACTACTGGGAACGGGACAAGCCTTGCTATCCCACCGGCCAGATCGAATTGCAGAATCATGGCAACACGCTATACTTCCGCAACATCTACATCAAAGAACTTCCCAGCGAATAGTTACAGGAAACGCTAACAAGTCATGCCACTGTCTTGTCCTTCCTGCGGCAGCGAAATCCCCGCCGCTGACGTGAACATCAACCTCGCACTGGCAAAGTGCATGCGTTGTAGTCACGTGTTTAACTTCGGCAAGGAGCTTAATGCGCGGCCGATCACTGCGGTCGCCGCGCCGCGGAATGTTCCTATTCCAACTTCGATGCACATCGAAGAGTTGGGGAACGACCTGACGTTGAGTTGGTCTTGGTATAGCCACGCACTGTGGTTTCTGCTGGTGTTCTGTATTTTCTGGGATTCGTTCCTGGTGATGTGGTACGGCATTTTGCTAAGTGGCTCGTTCGCCATGAAAGGTGCCGGTTGGTTCATTCTCTTGCCCGCTTTGTTCCCACTGATTCATGTTGCCGTGGGTGTAGGGCTAACCTATGCCGTGCTGGCCGGCTTTCTGAATCGCACCACCGTGCGTGTCACTCAAGGGGAATTGACGGTCCGCCATGGGCCAGTGCCGTTCTGGGGGAATCAAACGATCTCTGTTTTTGAAGTTTCCCAGCTATACGTTACCGAATGCGTTACGAATGGGCGCAGGCGACAGTCCATCACCTACGATGTAAACGCCATTCGCAGTGACGGCACGAAGGTCAAGCTGATAGGTGGTTTGCAGGAACTTGATCGCGCTTTATTCCTGGAACAGAAACTGGAAGAGCACTTAAAGATTGAGGATGAACGAGTGGCAGGGGAAGTTGGGAAATAAAGTCATGCAAAGCCGAAGGAAACACGAATATTCCGGCGTACACGAATGAGGCGGGGGCAAGTTGCACCCATTCGTGTGATTCAAGTTATTCGAGGTTAGTTGCTTCTTTTGCTTCGACCAACCTCCTTAGCCAGATGTGAAACTTCCCGAGTTTCCCACCGTAGTTGCCCGCAGAAATTTGCAACAACTCTTCGCCCGCCGCGGCTCGCATCCCCTCTGCCATGGCGGCTGCAATTGCCACTTCGCTTGGGCCGTCGATCACAATTTCGTAGACGCAGTTGGCTTCCGGCGGAAGTCTTGAATCCACCCGGCCGCGAAGTGTGGGGCAATACGCATCAGCCGTTGAAGCAATCAAGCCTTTGTAAACCGAGCCCACTTTGCTGCCACTGCGGGCGACGCCGCCGGGGAACGGCATGATCACGTTGCCCAGCTTCTTGATCGCTTCCACGCCGCGGCGGACGGCGTTTAGTCCTTCCTGCTGGGTGCGACTGATCAGCAGCAAGTTCCCGCCAGCCACGCCCCGCTCCACGCCAACCGATTCTTCCACGAGAAATTCGCCGTCCATCACGGGAATGCGCCAGAAGCGTCGCCCCGCGACTTGTTTGCTCTTTTGAAAGCCGTCGCCGAAGTAACGAAGCGATTTGCCCAGCGGCAGTTTGGTTTCGCTATCTGGCAAACCATTAAAAACCGCGGTTGTCGGGCAAGTCATTACGCACTGACCGATCCGTTTGGTCACTGCTTTGCCGACGGCCTCCGCGTTGAAGCCAAATAAGAGTATCGCCGCTCCGGGCCGACCATCGGGGCTTTCTTCCGGCGTGAGTAGTTTTTCGACGCCCACTTCCGCGTCACAGGCAATGACCGACGAACCATAGCCGGTGAGTGCTGCAGTCGCTGCCGCGAGCCAATGGTCATCGTGCGCGGTGACGATCAGCCGCGTGTAGCGCATGCCAAACGCTTCGGCAAATGTGTCTTCGATCTGCGTGCCGGAAAGATTCAAGCCTTGTGCCCTGTACGATGGCCCTCCGAGGCCGTCGAGAATGTGTTCTAACGAGGAAGATATTCGTGTTTACCAGTAGGCTCACCAGCAGAAACGAGTAAACATCCGGATGAAATACGAGGGGCAGTGCATTCGATGGCCTCGGAGGGCAATCGTAGGTTACGACACCAACCCCTTAGTTACCATCATAAACACATCTTCCAGTGTTGGGTCTTTCTCCGCAAAACTTCGCAATTCGACCTTGTTGTAGACCAGCTGGTTCAACAGTTCTGAAACCCCCTTATCGTCGGTATCGAGTTCCACGACGCAGCTATTCACATCGATCGCTACGTTTCGCGTGTGCGGAGAACTACGAATCACCGACAGGCCGACCTCCATGTTAGTGACGAACTTCACCTCAACGGTTCGATTGCCGCGGATGCGACGATAAACCTCGTTGATCGGCCCGTGCATCAAAAGTTGCCCGCGTTCGATGATGCCAATCGACGTGCAGCAGTCGGCCAACTCCGAAAGAATGTGGCTGGAGATGAGAATCGTTTTCCCCATCTTCCGCAATTCTTTGAAGATTCCTTTCACTTCTACACGAGCCCGCGGATCAAGGCCGCTCGTCGGCTCGTCGAGAATTAGTACCGGCGGATCATGTACCAACGTTTTTGCCATGCAGAGCCGCTGCTTCATACCGCGCGACAGACCGTTGACGAAATCGTCTCGCTTATGTCCCAGGTCGAGCAATTCCAAGACATCGTTGATAACTTGCTTGCGCTTTGCTTTTCCGATGCGGTAGGCAACCGCAAAAAAGTCCAAGAATTCCCAGACCTTCATGCCGTCGTAGACGCCAAAATTATCCGGCATGTAGCCCACGCTTTGGCGCACCGCCATCGGATCACGCGTGACGCTGTGGCCGTTCACGATTCCTTCGCCTCGCGTCGCCTTGAGGAGCGTCGCCAGGAAGCGAATCGACGTGCTTTTTCCGGCGCCATTGGGACCAATAAAGCCGTACATTTCGCCAGCATTGATCTTCAAGTTGATGCTTTGCACCGCGGTGAAGTCGCCGTAATCTTTGCCAAAATCGATCAGTTCAATCATGCTGCCCTAGCTCAAAACGCAAAAGAAGTAAGTTCAAAATCTAAGGGGCAAACAAAGCCTCGGTCGCGGGTGCAAAATCGTCGTCGTTAAGTGCCCTGCCGTACGCACGGTCTACATCTGCTTGCACATTTGCATCGGGCTTGGGAGCGCCCAGGGGCGGACGGTGTAAGTGCGCCAGGATCAACGAACGCCGAGTAAATTGGGAAGAGGTGGGCCTGATTTCCAGGCCCGGCAAGTCGTCATCGGTCCAGCCGACCAGTCGCACCTCCCCATCCATGAATCCTAGCTGCCGCGTTGCCAGTTCCGCCAATCGCCATAGTCGAACATCATCCCCTTCGTCCTCCTCTTGCTCCGACATGACGTCCGAGCTTTGCCACTGTTCCACAAGCGGCTCGTCGAACGCTGCAAACTTGAGTGGAACGGTCGTTTGTGGTGCCAGTTCGGCCAACCAAGCGACGTTGAATTGATTCCCCTGCCGCTGTAACACGCCGACGTCGCGAATGTTGAACTCTGTCTCGTTCTTAACTTTGAACCCCACGGCGGCATCGCCGCTCAGAGTCAACTGGCCGGTGCTCAACATCTGCTCGCTATGCGTCCAGGCCGTCGAACTGGAATCGACCTGAAAGCCTTGCATGGTGGCCGACTTGTCGCGCTGAAACGTGATTTGCAAGGCAGCATCTTGAATGGGATTGCGCTTGTAGCGTTTATCTTCCGCGAGCGGCAACGCCAAGGCACTGGGATCGACGAAGGCGAGGTCGTAGCCAGTCGAGAGCGAGGTATACAATGCCGTGTAACGCGTGACATGTGCCCGATCAAAGCCGGCTTGAAACTCCACGATGCCAATGTCCGTACGACTACGGACAAAGCCGATATCAAGTTGCGCCATGCGAATGACGATGCCCGCGGCCGTGATTGCGATCACCGGGGCTGCGAACCAGGCCCATTCCACACGCCCCATCGCTCGAAAGATGAGCCAGTTGACTGGGACTAGAACGATCAAGTATAGCGCTACCATCTTGAACACGAAATCGGCCTTGGGAATCTTTACTTTCGCAGCATCCTTGAGAGCCTGCTTCGCTGCATCGGCCGCCCCACTGAAATCATTCCAACCCGCAACGCCCGATTCAGGTTCGCTGGAATATCCAGCACAATGCCAATCGTATTCTGCAGGCTGAAGATTTCCTGTCGTCGCGATTCGCGTTTCACCAGAATTGCCTGGGGAGCGAATTGCAGCCAAATCGACAACCTGTTCTTCAGGAGACGCCTGGTTCTTTGCAGCCTGCTGGCTCGAGCGATTAGCCGACACTGATTTCCCGATATCCCGAGAGAAGTACCGCAAGTTGCAAACCAGTCGCGCGTCCCGCAGGTAGCTCTGAAAGCTGCCGTCCCAGGTTAACTGCAACTCCTCGTACTGTGTCATGTTCCAGCGGCGGGGAGGGCGACGCAAAATCGCGTTATTCAGGAAGTTGTCAAAATTACGCCAGTTATAGATGCGAGCATCCGTGAGCGGAAACGAGGTTGCCACCACCCGGCCTTGACCGGCCCAACGCTCGGCCATCAGGCCGCCGCAGTTTGGAACAAAATTCCCATTGGGCTGCAACTCCAATTTGACGCCAAGTACTGGTTTGCCGGCGAGCACCTGAATGCGAAAAGTGGGATCGTTACGATCAAAAAGTGGAACCTCCTCTCGCTTCTTTTCGGGTTCGTCGGGCTTTGGCTCCGTCGCGTCTGGCACATTTGGCGGCACGGGAAACCCCGGTGGCAGGCCGGGAATGCTACCGGGTTCAGGGGTCAAGGGTTCCGGCTTTTTCGGGGTTTGGGTGGCTGTTAAGCCGAATGATTCGTTGATTTCTGCGAACGCATCGACAGTTAATTGTTCCGATTCGCCACCAATCGCTGGCAGGTAGGGTTCCAAGAACGAGCCTCGCAAGCGGTCTAGCGAACGTGGACCGCTGATCACAAGTTGTCCTCCCCAATGCAGCCAATCGAGCAACGCTTGTTGCTGATCTTGCGTGAAGAGGGAAGGGTCGATGTCATCCCAGACAATCACGGCCACGCTGGTCCAGGTCAGTGCGGTCGAAGGGAGCGGAATCGACTTGGTAACTTGCGGCGCGGTGAACTTATAATGGGGGAGCAACTGACCAATGCCGTCGCTGAGACTGCCGGTATAGCGTGGCGCAATCGTATCCATCGCCCGCAAATAGGAATATGCATTAGGATTCGAGGCCAGTACGATCATGAAGTACTGATAGTCGTCCATGACCGTCACGGGATCCTGCTTAATCTCCAACTCTCGTCCGCCGCCGACTGCCGTCAGATCGGATTCCAGGCGGGTCATGCGAGGACTATTGCCGATCGTGAACTGGTTGTTATCCGGCAGGAGTCGCCTAGGGACGTAACAGGTGCTTTCGAAAAACTTGGGCTGTCCTTTGGGAAGTGGCGCGGGACGCCGCGAACGCAGGAAGAAATTTGTGTGGTCCACGTCAAGCGGATTTCCCAGTTCATCGACCGCTGCGGAGTGGAGTTCGGCCTGAAAGTCGAAGTTATTAGCGACCACGGTCGAACCAACCGTAGTCCAATGTCCTGGCTTGACGTTGTTGCGCGGCGTGTTGGAAACGACTTCACTCGGAATGGTTCGCGTGTCGCGGAACTCGAAATCGGCCTTGGCTTTCTCTTTCTTCCCCTTCTTCTTTTTCTCGTCGTCTTCCTTCTTCTTCTTTTCCGCCTCTTCCTCGGCCGTGAGCGTGTCGGTGCAACTGCAAGCGATCTGCGTAGTGGTCAACAACGTCGCCAACAGGATCAATGCCAGAAAGGCGAGTTGACGCTGAAAAAATCGAGTCATAAGTGAAGCCGCGGGTGAAGTTGGTTGCACTTTAAGTGTACGAACCGGGCGCGCTCTAAAGTAGTAGGCGTGTCCGATCGGAGATCATCGGGCACGACAAGTTACTGCACCAACCCTCTCAACATCCGCAAGTTCACCACATCCCAGTGCTCGCCGTCGCAATCCCCTTCTTTGGGCGTTTCCAAATACATGGGGACGGCGGTAAACCGTTCGTCATTCAGCAAGCAGCGAAAGGCTTCAGCGCCGAGTAAGCCGTGGCCGATGTGTTCGTGGCGATCGACGCGGGAGCCGAGCCCTTTTTTGCTGTCGTTCAAGTGAAACGATTTAATCTTCGTCAGGCCGATGAGGTCGTCAAAAGCCTTCAGGCTGTCGCGGTAAACGTCCTTGGTCCGCAAGTCGTAGCCGGCAGCAAAGGCGTGGCAGGTATCAAAGCACACGCCGATCCGGTCGCGGTTTGCGGCCCCTTCTAGCATCGCGGCAAGATGCTCCCACTTGTGACCTAAGCACGAACCTTGCCCGGCGGTGTTTTCCAGCAGCAAGTCGGCCGCTTGTTTGGAAATCCGTCCGTAGATTTCATCCAGGCCTCGCACTACGGCCGCGATGCCGTCAGCTTCGTTCCCGTCGCTGGTGAAAGCGCCGGGATGAACCACAACGTAACGAATTCCCAGTTGCCCCGCCCGTTCGAGTTCGACAATCATGCCGTCCACCGACTTCTGCCACAACTCCGGATTCGGCGAGCCGAGGTTGATCAAGTAGCTTGCGTGCGACAGCGGCTGCTGCACCTTCTTCGCCACTAGCTCGCTTTTGAACTTCTCCGCCTCAGCCTGGGTAATTTCCTTCGCCCACCACTGGTTGTTATTCTTGGTGAAGAGCTGCACGACCTCCATGCCGAAGCTAGCCGCCGCTTCGACGGCTCGGTGATAACCGCCGGCAATGGACATGTGGGCACCGAGAAGGGGCATGGCTTCACCGCAAATCAAGTTGAGGAGGGGCACGGTTCGGAGAACCAGTATAGTAGCCCGACGCGCAAGCAAGGACGCCTGCATGCGACGCTGATTTAGGTTTCTCGCTCGCATGCGCTGCGTTGCTAGCAGATAATATAGACGCCCGCGTCGCTGAAAACTTCAGCAACGCGGGCGTATTTAATGTTCAACTTGCGAACTACTCACCAGAGGAAGCTCTAGCCGGAAGCCGAAGTCTTTACGACTCGCTTCCCACCGCTTCTTGATTCACCGTCTCGGCAATCTCCGACAACTTCTTGTCGGTTGCTTCTTCTTCTGCAATGTTTTCTTTCAGCAATCGCAGGGCATTTTGATATCCCAGCGTTTCCGCCCAAGTCCAAAGAGTGCCGTAGGTGGCGATCTCGTAGTGCTCTACTTTTTGAGCACATGCGATCAACATGGCGTCCTTGACCGCGGGATCGGCTTCTTCCTCCAAAACATCGTCCGCTTCGGTGATCAGCCCTTTCATGGCCTCACAGGTTTTGGCCCGCGCGGCTTTGCCAGTCTCTTCGAAGGCAGCTTCAACGCGTTCCACTTGCATTTTGGTTTCTTCCCAATGCATTTCGAACGCTTGTTTCAGCTCATCTGAACTGGCGTTTTCGGCCATCTGTGGTAGTGCCTTTAGCAGCTGCGTTCAGCGCTGAGCACGTCCCGAAGTTCATCGTAAAAAGCTTCTGCCAAATTCTTCATAGGCATAACCGTCTCCTTTCAATGAATAAATGCCGGTGACTGCAAACTCGCGCAAAGCCGGCAAGATCATCTATCAAGTTCTGTGCGAGATGATCTTGACTGCCTCCGCTTTCGCGTCCTGACCTGCAGCGCAGGCCAAAAAGTTCTACGCAGGTGCTGTACCAAAGCAGTGAGAAGAATGCGGCGAGCGCAAACTGGCTTCTATTGCCAAGAAATCGACAGATTTCGGCCGATAAAGGTTGTCGATGTCGAAATGCCCAGAGATTGCGATGCTGACATGCGAACAGTAGGCCGTTGGGCGAATCGCGACCAATCGGGACTGACTGCAATCAGTTGAATCCGTTGCCTGGACGCTGTGGCGATCTAAAGCAGGTTCACGTCCAAACCGGCTCAACGATTCAGATTTAATCGGGTGATTAGTTCATTCCCGACATGAGCCAGGCAAATGGCTCCACAACTCCTTTAGGCTCGATGCGTAGCGGAACGGAAATTCGCCGCCCGTAGCGGTCCAGTCGGTGGGCACTGCCGGCCGAGACGCTGGTAGCAAAGAAGCGGACGTTGCCAAAGCGTTCCTGGCACATTTGCCAGACCCCCGGAAGGTGTTGTTGCGCGAACGCCAGCGGATCTTCGCGGCAGACATCGCACGAGTCGGCTTTGGTGAATACGATTGCGACCGGCTTCTTACTCCAAGGCTTTTTGGGGTCCGCGGATTGCTCCGATAAATAGGCAAGCAACTTGATGGTCGCGAAATCTTCCTGATTCCCCCCTGCTGCCGCTCGGTTGGCATCGACAAGTACCAGTGCTGCTGCACCTTTCAGTGCTACGCCGCGCAGAGCGCAATCGTTTTGCGAATGGTTTACTTCACGTTCGACAGCGGAGCCATTAATGTCGGGCAGGACCAGATCGAGCGGCTTGCGTTGCCCTTCTCGCAGGACCTGGCAATGCACCCAATGCCAGGCCTCAGGGTTATCCGGCGTCGGCGGCGGGAATTCGCAGCGCGCCAGATAGCTCATCGTTTCCTGTTGCAACGAAACGGAGCAAGCGCCGCGTGCCAGCCAATGGAGGCCCTGATGTTGTCGGGACAAGATATCTGTCAGGAGCCCCAGATAGGTTGTTTTACCCGCTTGCGAGGTGCTCAGCGGCACCAGGATTTTGGGCGAAATCTTCAGCGCGGCGGCCTGATGGGCAATTGCCATCGGTGCAGCGCATTGTCGGCAACGTTCTGTCTCGCAGTGGTTCCCTGCGTCGCAAACGTAACAGCGCAAACTATGCAAATAGGCAGCCATGTGGAGAGATTGCAGTTGTACTTCGCCGGCGGCACTCATTGGGCAGCCTCCGGATGGGAATGAGATGGAAAGGGAGAAGTGTCTCGCGTGCAGGCATGAAGACTGGTGGTCTCGCGGGCGTCGGAGAGGCGGAGTTCGCTTAGCGAGATGGCGCAGCGGAAACCGATGTTGTGCCGCCGCGCAAATGGATCTTCACCACTGGCAAAATCACTGGCGGCTTGAGTATCGAAGTAGGTGTCAAAGGCACCGCCGCGAATGCTTTTGAGAGGTGCGTCAGTTTCCCATCGCAGCCGCGCTGGGGCGAGCGCATCAAAAGGAGAGTAAGTCCATTCCCAGACGTTGCCCACCAGATCATAGACACCATTGACGCTTCCACCGTCTGTGTACGAAGTAACGGACGTGGTTCCTGGAGGCGTGTTCCATAAGTTTGCTAGTCGGCGATCCATGGCATCTCCCCAGGGGTAACGCCGCTGGACGGGCCGTTCCCCTTCCGCCGAGATCGGCCACGCAACAGCCTTCACCCATTCCGGATCGGAGGGGAGTCGCTTACCGACCCAACGGGCGTAGGCCACTGCTTCGAACCACGAAATCCCAACGACGGGATGCTCCGCAAGCTCGGCAGTAAACGTGCCGTGCGACCAATCCCGCGGCCCGGGTTCGCCAGTGCGGTCGACAAATTGCAAAATTGCCGGCCAAATAGCCGGCTCCCAGAGAGTCATTTCGCGGTAGGCACCCGCCCGTACGAAGGACTGGAAATCGCGATTCGTTACCGGGTAACGATCGAGTAAAAACGATTCGAGTGAAATGGTGCGATCGCTGCGCAGGGCATCGCCTGAGGCCTGTTCCAAACCGCGCGGAGTGATGCGAACTTCCCCGGCAGGAACAAGAGCCATCGATTCTTCGAGCGCCGCTTCCGCGCGGGCAAATTCGTTGGGTGGCAGACTGTGTGCGATCTCGGGACGCAGCAACAAAGCCGTTCGGCCCTGGGCAATCATGCGATCTACTAGGGTCGGAACATCCTCAGCATCGGGAAGCTGCACTGGCGGCGTAGCAACTGGCGACGGTGGCGTACGTTTGATGTCACTAGCTTTCGCAGCTGCCACGGGATCCGTTTTGCGAACATGCACCGCACGGCGGGGTGAATGAAACGCGATGTAGCACAGGCCGGCAACCGCTGTTGCTGCGCGCAGCGTGGGATCCACAAAGTACAAGAGTGCGAAACCACAGGCAGCAGCCAGCGCAGCATTCACCGTCCAGGGGAGCCAGTTCTTCATGACGCCAACCCAAATTGGAATGAGACTAAAAAGACCGCCAAGCCCGTTAGCGACGCTTCTTACGCTGGGCGACATCTTTCTGCAGTTTGGCAAACTGTGCCATCACCGAATTCACGACCGGATTGTTATTAGCTGATTCCTCAGCTGCGGCCGCCGCCGGCGCGTTTGCAGCGGGCATAGATTGCGATGCGTTTGGCGAGGGAACAATCACGGCTGGCACGTCGTTGTGGCGAGCAGCTTGCTCCTCGAGCAACTTGCGGACCTCTTTAAGTTCGCTGGCGAGTTCTGCGGCAGCGGCGGAACTTGTCGAAAGTGCGTGGGACTGGGATTCACGAACATCCTCACTTACTACCAGCGAACTCTCGGCTGCCATGACTAACGCTTCCTGCAGTTGATGCTGTTCGCAGGAAAGCCGACGGAGTTCGGTGAGCGTTTCACTCAGGCGGGCGTCTTGCTGCTCCAGTAACTGCAGGAGCCTGCGATTTTCAGTTCGTTCGAGGTTCAACTGCTCCCGTTCATCGGCGAGCTGCTGTTGCGATTCGGTCAAAGCGAGCGACTTTTCTTCGAGTTTGAGTTGCAGCAACTCGACATCGTCGATTAATTCCTCGATGGAAGCCTCAATCGTTCCCCATTCGCGCCGATATTCGGCCGCAGAATCGAGGACTGGACGGAAAATCGGACTGACATCGAACGCTGTCACGCGAGCCTCGCAAAAGAGGAGAGCAGCACTGCCTGCCAACGCAAAACTAGGTCACGATTCCAGGGTTGGCAAATCGAAGGGGGACGATTCGACACCCCGAATGGAATGCGCGGGCAAATGAACGTGGATTCAAGCCCCTTGCAAATGCATCCGAATTGCAATAAAGTACGCATTGCTTTTTCCGACCTATTTCAGTTTCTCCAAACCATATCATGTCGCTTGCATTCGAGAAGGAACTCGCTTCACCGAAAGGACTTGCGTCCAGTGATCCGGCTGCCGCTTGGTGGGATCGCACGGGCTTGGCGACATCGCTGATTTGCGTAATTCATTGCCTGGCCACGCCGATTGCACTGGTTTTGCTTCCGGCAACGGGATCTTGGCTTGCTTCGCCCCTGGTGCATCAGTTCCTGGCGATTGCGGTGATTGCGGCCGCCGCAGGAAGCTTGTTTCCCAGCTATCTGGTGCACCGTCGAATTGCGGTGCTTCTGCCGGCGGTTGTCGGCATGTCAGCCGTTTTATATTTTGCCTTTGCCACCAACTGTTGTGGGCCCGATGCATTGCATCTGGCCGGCATATCCGCCGGTTCCGTGGGGTCGATCTTTGGCGGCCTGTGCTTAATGGTCGCTCATATCAACAACTTGCGGCTTCTTTCCGGTCGTAGGTGCTGCTGAGGGGCCGTTGCGATACAATCGGCCCGATGTTCGCAATCAATGTACTAGCCGATGACCTTCCTCGCCTGCCGCCGCGTCGCGCCGAGAGCCACAAGGGAGATTATGGTCGCGTGCTGATCGTGGGAGGTTCGCGCGGGATGGCCGGCGCAATTGCCCTTGCGGGAATGGCATGTTTGCGAAGTGGCGCAGGCTTGGTGCGAATGGCCGTCCCCGACTGCATTCTGGATGTAGTCGCCGGTTTTGAGCCTGGCCTGATGACCTTGCCGCTCCCAGCCGATTCCCAGGGGCGGTTGAGTTTTTCTGCTGCCAAGGACTTAGAAGACAACCTCGCTTGGGCGGATGTCGTTGCCCTGGGCCCAGGATTGGGCCGATCGCCCGAATTGACAAAACTCGTCGCCGAGTTGTGGGCCCACGTAGAGAGGCCCATGGTGGTCGACGCCGATGCCCTGTTCGCTCTGGCAGAACTTGGTTCGACGTTACCCGAATCGGCAGGGCCGCGAATCATCACACCGCATGCCGGCGAGTTTGCCCGGTTGCGCGGTGAAGATTCAAAAAACTCAATTGCCGACGTCCGCGTCGCCGCAGCGGAGTGGGGCGCAAAACATAACTCCATCGTCGTCCTCAAAGGACCGCAGACGCTTGTGACAGATGGCAGGCAGCACTACGAAAATCATACCGGCAATCCGGGGATGGCGACTGGCGGCACGGGTGATGTGCTCACTGGCGTCATCGCTGCGCTGCTCGGCCAGAAGCTAGAACCCTTTTTCGCGGCGGCGCTTGGCGCGCATGTCCACGGGCTGGCCGGCGATCATGGTGCCGCAGAACTGGGACAGGTATCGCTCATCGCCAGCGATCTGCTTCGTTTTTTGCCAACCGCATTTCTAGCCCTTGATGCCAATCATCAAGATTCCTCTTCCTCTGAAATCTAGTGAGCATTCAAGATGCCATTACCTCCTCCACTGAATCCCCCCGTTCGCGTGTTGATGGGCCCTGGACCAAGCGACATTCATCCTCGTGTATTACAAGCGATCGGCAAGAACACGGTTGGGCATCTCGATCCCTACTATTTGCAGCTCATGAATGGACTGCAGCAGATGCTGCGTGACCTGTTCCGGACGAAGAACGACATGACGTTCGCCGTTAGCGCGACTGGCTCCGCTGGGATGGAAGCAACGGTGGTGAACCTGATCGAGCCAGGCGATAACATGCTAGTGGGCGTGAACGGCGTCTTCGGCGGGCGGATGGCCGATGTTGCTGCGCGAGCAGGGGCCAACGTCACTAAAATCGAGCGTCCTTGGGGCGAAGTCTTTACACCTGAGGAAATCAAGCAGGCCATTGCTTATTCCAAGCCTAAAGTTGTTGGGATCGTGATGGCGGAAACGTCGACCGGGGCGTGGCAGCCGATCGAAGAGATTTCGAAGATTGTGCATGAAGCGGGAGCACTACTCATCGTCGATGCGGTAACTGCTCTCGGCGGTGTTCCGGTGGAAGTCGATGCCTGGAACATCGATGCCATCTATTCAGGTTCGCAGAAATGCTTGAGTTGTCCGCCAGGTCTTGCTCCCGTTTCGTTTGGTCCGCGCGCGATGGAAGTCATTCTTGGCCGAAAAACGAAGGTGCAAAGCTGGTACCTGGATGTTTCGCTTCTGGCGAATTATTGGGGAGAGAACCGCGTTTACCATCACACCGGTCCGATCAATATGTCGTATGCGCTTTACGAAGCTCTGCAGATCGTACATGAAGAAGGTTTAGAGAGTTGCTTCCAGCGACATCAGTTGCATTATCAAGCGCTGAAGGCCGGCTTAGCCGCGATTGGCATTCATTACTCAGCTCAGGAAGGGCATCAACTGCCGATGCTCAACGCGGTGAAGATTCCGGACGGCGTCGACGATGCCGCCGTTCGCACGCAACTCCTCCAGCGGTTCGGCATCGAGATAGGCGCCGGCCTGGGAGCGTTCAAGGGTAAGGTCTGGCGGATTGGATTAATGGGCTACGGATCGCGGAGCGCGAACGTGCTGTTGTTCCTGGCGGCGTTAGAGCAGCTCCTCGCAGAACAAAACTACATGTTTACCGCAGGGGCGAGCATCGCGGCAGCGAATGAAGTTTACGCGAGTCTTTGACAAAAATTGGTCAGATCCCTGCCGTTGCCGTGCTTGGCGAGCCGTCAAAGATCGCCCCCACGACCATCACCCCAAAGACCGTTCCACACGCTGCCCAACCACCATGGCCGGCCGTGAAAGTGATGAAGGTGACTGCCCCGAGCAGGAGCATGCAGCCGAGAAAGGCGTAAAGCCCCAAACGATGTGGGATCGGTAGGCGGGCCAGCACAACCGTGCATAACCCGATGAGCTGCAAACCGAGTAAAGCCCACGTTGGAAAAGAAGGGTCCATGCCAAGCATCGTAGATTCTCCAGATTCCATTCAGCCGAATCAGCCGCATCATGCGGCAGCGATAAGCGAGTTAGCGATTTTTATGCCGAGGCTGAAATTTCGATTCAAGTTTTCAATCGACCCTTGTGCTGGCACCGAATTCGCCAACAAAACAGCCTTGCGGTTTGAGAAATGTCCATTCCTCCACCCGCGACGGTTGCAACTTTTACAAGGTCTTCCCGCGCTTGTGTAGATCTTTCAACGACGACACCATGGCTTAGCCACAATTGCGGAAACTCGTCACCTGCCAGCACTACGATATGTTTGTACAGTGGCGTGACATTGCTAAAATGCCCGCATGCCTCAATTTGCCTTTCACCCGTTGATCCGCGACTGGTTTAGCAGTCGCTTCTCCGAGCCCACCGAAGCTCAGCGACAAGGCTGGCCCTCCATCGCTGCCGGGAATCACACGCTAATCGCGGCCCCCACGGGCTCAGGCAAAACGCTAGCAGCATTTCTGGTTTGCATCGATCGCCTGTTGCGTGACTGGCTGGCCGGAGAATTACTGGATGGCGTGCAAGTGGTGTACGTTTCGCCGTTGAAGGCGCTCAGCAACGACATCGAGCGGAACTTGAATCTGCCGCTTGCGGAACTGCGAGAACTGGCGACCTCCCGAAATATGCTCCCGTTGCCGATTCGAGTGGGGGTCCGAACCGGAGATACGCCACAGTCTGAACGGCAGGCGATGTTGAAGAATCCACCACACATATTGGTGACGACCCCCGAGTCGCTGTACTTGCTTCTGACATCAGCGAAGGGACGAGAAAAACTTCGCACCGTGCGAACGGTCATTGTCGACGAAATTCACGCGCTCGCGCGAGACAAACGCGGTTCGCATTTGGCCCTCACCTTGGAACGTCTCGAAGCTCTCACCGAACGGCCGTTCACACGAATTGGTTTGTCTGCGACACAAAAGCCGATGGAGGAAATTGCGGCGTTCTTGGTGGGAAACAGAAAAAGTGGGGAGTGTGGTGTGGGGAGTGGGGAGTGCGATACAGGCTCAGCAATTGATCCCGCTGAAGTCAGATTACCCGCCACCCATGACAAATCACACGTTACTCTCCACACCACACACACCACACCTCACACTCCACGCGCTTGCACCATCGTCGACACAGGCCACGTTCGCCAACTCGATCTGGCCCTTGATGTTCCCGCGAGCGAACTCAATGCCGTCTGCAGCAACGAACAATGGGGGGAAATTTACGAGCGTTTGGAGCAATTGATCCTGTCGCACCGTAGCACGCTGGTCTTCGTCAACACGCGGCGGATGGCGGAACGAATCGCCTTTGCTTTGACAGAGCGACTGGGTGAAGACGCTGTAGCCAGTCACCATGGCAGCCTCTCGAAAGAGCTTCGCTTGGGGGCGGAACAGCGGCTCAAGGCTGGTCAGTTGAAAGCGATCGTGGCCACGGCTTCGCTCGAGATGGGAATCGACATCGGCTACATCGATTTGGTTTGTCAGATCGGTTCACCCCGTGCGATTGCCACGTTCTTGCAACGCGTGGGTCGCTCGGGACACGCGGTGGGAGCTTTGCCGAAAGGTCGCTTGTTTCCCATCACGCGGGACGAACTCCTTGAATGCCTCGCTTTGATGCGTTCCGTGCGTCGTCGCGAGCTTGATCGCATTGAAATTCCCGTCGCACCGCTCGATATCTTAGCCCAGCAGATCGTGGCGACGGCTGCTTGCGACGAATGGGACGAGGCTGCCCTGTTTGAGATGCTCACCAAAGCCTGGCCATACCGAGATCTCTCGCGGGAGAAATTTGATCGCGTCGTGCAAATGCTCGCCGACGGAGTTAAAAAAGGAAGCCCTGCCGGTGCATACCTGCATCGCGATCAGATTAATGGCAGAGTTCGAGCACGTCGCAACGCCCGACTCGCAGCCATCACTTCTGGCGGGGCGATTCCTGACAAAGGAGAGTATCGCGTCGTCACGGAAGAAGAAAACTCCTTTGTTGGCTCGGTTGACGAAGACTTTGCCATCGATAGTTCGGCCGGCGATATCTTTCTGCTGGGCAACTCTTCCTGGCGAATTCGGGCCATTCGCGGCGGCGAAGTGATCGTTTCCGACGCCCAAGGAATGCCCCCTACCATCCCGTTTTGGTTTGGTGAAGCACCGGGCCGAACGATTGAGTTGTCCACTTCGGTTTCTGAAGTGCGCACGAACATAGGGGTTCGCATTGGCGATATCGAGCAGTACGCTACGCCGCGCGAAGCGCCCTCCGCGAACGTGGTAAACCCCTCATTAATTTCGACAGCCGTCATTCGCGAACCGGTCTCTCCTGATACCGATCCCATCGATTGGCTTCGCGTGGAATGCGGTGCCGATCCTTGGTCGGCTGAGCAGGCGGTCCGTTACGTCGCCGCTCAAAAAGCTGCCGTTGGGATGGTTCCGTCGGGAACGGAGATTCTGTTCGAGCGCTTTTTTGATGAATCGGGGGGCATGCAGCTCGTGATTCATTCGCCGTTTGGCAGCCGAATCAACCGCGCGTGGGGGCTTGCCTTGCGCAAACGCTTTTGCCGTAGTTTCGATTTCGAGCTTCAAGCCGCTGCAGATGATAACGCGGTGCTGTTATCGTTATCGACGCAGCATAGCTTCCCGATCGATGCCCTGTTCCACATGCTGGGGCCCCACAACGCGGAGTATCTGCTCACGCAGGCGATCCTCGCCGTGCCGATGTTTCAAGTGCGCTGGCGCTGGAATGTGACGCGAGCCCTGGCAGTGCTTCGCACGAGAGGGGGCAAAAAAGTCCCACCGTATCTGCAGAAATTCCGTTCGGAAGATCTGCTGGCCTCCGCGTTCCCTGAAACCGTTGGTTGTTTGGAGAACCATCACGGCGATGTCGAAGTTCCCGATCATCCCCTCGTGCAGCAGACAATGCACGATTGCCTGCATGAGGCGATGGACCTGACGCGGTGGATCGAAGTCCTGCAGCAAGTCAAAGATGGTGCGATCAAGCTAGTGCCGATCGATACCCGCGAGCCTTCGCCGTTTAGCCATCAAATTTTGAACGCCAATCCCTATGCGTTCTTGGACGACGCACCGCTGGAGGAACGTCGCACGCGTGCCGTCGCCACACGGCGAACCCTCTCTGTGGATGACTTTCGCGATCTTGCTCGCCTCGATCCGGCCGCCGTTGCTCAAGTCACGGAAGAAGCCTGGCCGATTGTGCGCGATCCGGACGAACTGCACGACACGTTGCAGCACATGGTGCTCCTTCGTGAAAGCGAAGGGAAGGAGTGGCGACGCTATTTTGAACCGCTGGTGCACGAAGGGCGGGCAGCGGTTGCGGAGATTCCTTCAGCAGGCGCCGCCACCGACAATAAACCCGTGCGCTTTTGGTTTGCCGCAGAGCGGTTGCCGTTCCTGCAAGCAATCTGGCCTGATTTGAAGGTCGTGCCCGAAATTGTGCTTCCCGTTGCCCTTCAGAAAGAAGTCAGCTCCGCCGACGCCAAACGGGAACTCGTTCGTGGCCGCATGCAAGTCGCGGGGCCGATTGCCGTGGATGAATTGGCGCAGATCGTGCTTCTGCCAGCTTCGGCAGTCTCGGCCGCATTCGAAGCTCTAGAAGGAGAGGGAGTTGTCATGCGAGGCAACTTCCGAGAGCGCACTGCGGTGGAAACCGTTGCTGAGCCAGTCGCCGGAGGGTTTGAGATTCCGCGCTCCGATTTACGAGTTGCCCAGCACAACCACGATTGGTGCGAACGCCGACTGCTCGCGCGCATTCATCGCTTGACGATGGACGGCTTGAGGAGGCGCATTCAGCCGGTGGCAGCGGAAGTTTATCTCGAATACTTGGCGAAGCGTCAGGGGCTGATTCGAGGAAAAGAAGCAGCCGCCGAACAACGGATTCGCGAAGTAGTAACGCAGCTGCAAGGTTTTGAACTGCCGGCTGGAGCTTGGGAAGATCAGATTCTCGCCCCACGCTTTGCCGACTACGATCCGCAACTGCTCGATCAATTGTTTCTCTCCGGCGAGCTAGTCTGGGGACGACTCTGTCCGCCTCGCCGTGATGCCACCGATGGTCCGGCACTCGCCGCCATCACGCGCACCATTCCTGTTTCGCTTGCCTTTCGACAAGACCTGGGCTGGCTCTTGCCCGAAGATCGGCAAACGGGGGAAGAGTTCATGGGGTCGAATGCCAAGGAAGTATTGAACTGTCTGCAGCAGCGCGGCGCGTTGTTCTTCGCGGAACTCAAATCGCTCAGCGGCTTACTCGGGGGACATGTCGAAGATGCATTGCGACAACTGGCCGCATTAGGATTGGTCACCTCCGACACGTTCGCCGCCATTCGTTCGCTTACCGCCGGAAGTAAGTCCCGTGTTAAATCGCAACGCAAGCCCACACGAATGCACGGCAGCGGAGTTCCGGTAGGACGTTGGTCGCAATTTCCAGGCATCTACGATTCCCACGCACGTGAAATGGTGATTGAGCGATGGGTCCAATTGCTGCTGAACCGCTACGGCGTGCTGTTCCGTGATGTGCTCGTTCGCGAAACTGCCGCGCCAAACTGGTTCGAAATCGTACGTCTGTTGCGGCGAATGGAGCTTCGCGGAGAAGTCCGTGGCGGCCGGTTCATCGCGGGCGTTGCCGGGGAGCAATTTGCGCTGGAGTCGGCAGTGAATGAATTGCGTGAACTTCGCGAACGACCTGCCGTCGAAGACGATTGGATCGTGGTCAATGCTGCCGATCCGGTGAATTTGTCGGGTATCGTCACTGCTGGGCCCCGAATCACCGCGACCCATAAGAATGCCGTCATTTATCAACGCGGCAGATGTGTCGCGGCCAAAGTCGCCGGGCGGATTGAATTTTTTGCTGAGATCGCGCCCGAACAGCAAGTTCGGATGCGAAGAGCACTGCAAGTTGGTCGCAAGCCGCGACTAGTGGCGGCAGATCAAAGTGCAATCGGCCGCGCGTCTTGAGCCCATTCGATCCACTCTTTCACTTCGGCCAGATCGGGTGGCTGACTACCGCGTAATACGCGCTGACCTTCCGTGGAAGAGACGTACTCTTTGACAAAATCATAAAGCGTTTCAGCAGTAGCGGACGCGACTTCCTTAGCCTCTTGAAGTCCGCAACCCACCAGAATTTGCGCGTCGTGCCCGCGCAGGTTGGGAATCGCCACGTTCAAGCGTGCCTGCGTTTGCCAATCTCTCAGCAAGGCTGCCGGCATGTGCCGCAAGTCGAGCTTGTCGGCCAGTTCTTCTGGATCGGCCTGTAGAAATTCTCGCACCGAGCGGATACCAATTTTCGTGAATCGCGCAGCGGACTTGTTGCCGATCGAAGGAGCCGCCTCCAGATCGTCATCTAATTCCAAATAATGCTTGAAGCGGCGCGACCTGGCAGCGGCCGACAGCGGTGAGGCGGGCGACGGCGGTGATTCAATCTTGGGAGTTGGAGCAGCAGGAACAGCAGCCGTTGAAGTTGCGGCAGGTGCTTTCGCTGACTCCGCAGGCACCATGGGGCGGCCCAGCAAAGAGGCGATTTTCGACTCGGCTGCAGGCGTTAGTGGGTCTTTGATTTCTGACTTTGCCGACTCTTTCACTTCCGGTTGCAAAATCTTCTCGAGCACGGCAGCAGCCCGGGCAGCTTCGGCTTTGACGACTTCATTCACCGTTTCTTTTTTCGCGAGCGGACCGTCCAAAGTAATTGGATTCGGTGCCACGTCGACGCGGGTTGGCTTTTGCGGAACGAAAGGGCTGGAGCCGATTGCAGCTTTGGTGCGACTCAGCTCGCTGGCAGCCAATGGTAGTGAGCCACCTGAACCCTTGCTACCGCGACCGCCATGATCGAACAAGGTCGCACTTTTGTTGGAGTCGATTCCTTCCCGTAGGTCGGCAAGTTTGCGAGCGGTTGGCTGATTGGTCTCCAGCTTTTCATGCAATTCGGCCTTTGGTTCAGACAAAGTCGCAGTTGTCGCGCCGTTTTCGATATCTTCGGACTCAAACGATTTCGTTTTCGAAATAGCAGAAACGAGTTGCCTGCGCGGAGCCACCGTCGCTGTGGCGCGGGGCATGATAACGGCCTTCGCCAGAGACTTGGTGGCCGGCGGATCCACTCGCCGGAAGATTTCTCCCTGCTCGTCAATCGGCTGGCCATGAATGTTGTATCGCCGCCGTCCATATTGTGTCTGTTTTTTGGCGGCAGGAACTCGGGGCTCGTAGGTATTGTGTTTCGAGCCAGGGGAGCGGATCTTTTCGGCATCGAGCGCGGCGACAGGAACTTGCAACACTTCGGCGGCATACGCCTTGCGAATCGCGCGGTCGTCTTCCGGCAGTGTGTTAACCACCTTGCCATTGGCTTTGAATTCCGCATACATCTCGGCCACGCGAATGCGTTCACCGCGCTCAGTAACAAAGTCCCGCACGGCCTGAACTGGCATGTTCAACGTGGAAAGCCCCAACGTAAGGATCACGGGCACGGTATCTGCTGTAGCGCCGCCACCGACGATAATCCGTTCGAGCACGCGAGCGAAGCCGACGGTCGCAAGCGCGATCTGCGAGGCAATCCGCTCACGAATTTCGTCATCCAGGCCGGCCGGCGGATTACGCGACCCTAAGTCGATGTTGTAATGATCGATGCAGATTTCGTAGTGCTCGTGGCCCTGTTCCGCACCGCGACGAATCATCTGGGCCAGCCAATCGTCTCCTTCAGGAATCTCCCACTCAGGGTAACCAAGAGTTCCTTCAATCAGCCGGCGGAGTGAATCATAAGATTTGCAAATACTCCACTCTTCTGCTCGATGCACAACCCCTTCCGCTTCCGATTGACCGGTGTGGAATGGCTGAAACGGATCAGTGAAGTAGTGACTGAGCACACCGGCCGAATAGACGGCCGCCGGCCAATCGCGACGGCGAAACAAGTCGACCGTTTTGTCGTACCAGGTTTGTGCGGCCTGGCAGGCCCCCCCCCAATAGTTCTCGTTGACATGCAGCACGTGGTTCCGAAAATCCTTGAACTTCGTGTCGGGAGCCTTAGCGCCGTCGAGATACCAATCGATGTAATAGATAAACAGATCAATCCAGCGCTGGCGATCATCGGTGCGCAGTTTCAGCAAGGCATCCATGGCAATTTTATGGTGCGTGCTGCGGCACTTCTGGGCGTAGAGAATGTCGTAGGCCAGCGACATCGGATCGACCTGTGCGGGAATCCTTCCCGTCGTAGAACTTGCTGCGGTTACGCCCTGCATGCGACGAACGCATGAGGCGGCGGAATGTAGTTGAAACTGGGCGAAGAGGACAAGAGCAAGCTGCTTTTGTTCTTGGTGAAGCTGAGAAAGCTAGGTTCGCCGGGACTTTCCGCGTTCAATGCCAGCAACTATTGCTCACGGTGCTAAAGCTTAAGCGACGTATCCCGTTCCTAGCCGCCGAAGGCTGAATACCGCCGTAAACCGGCTGCGTAGAGAAACCGCGATAGCACTACGAAGAAGCCCGTCCAGCCAGCTTGCGATGCCAGTCCTAACAACAGTTCCCAGCCGGTGATCTTTTCGAGGAATACGGCCGCAGGAAAGTAGGCCAGGTAGCGCAGCGGCAGGAAGTTCACTATTTGCTGCCAGAATGGTGGAAGCATATCAAGCGGGAACATATGTCCCGACATGAAGAAGCTGAAGAGCATGTACACAAACAGGAGCGAACTCACTTCCAGAAACCAAAAGCCAACCAGTCCCAGGCAAGCCTCCATGTAGAAGCCGAGCAAAAAACTCATTAGCAACGACGCCACGCAGGCCGCCAGGGTGATCGAATCGGGCCAGCCATTGAAATAGCTACGGCACAGATAGAAGACGAAAGCGAACGGCAAAACGGCGACCGCGTAATAAGCCACTTTGTGTGCCAGACGATTCAGAAACAGAAAGCCGAGCAGGTCGATCGGCTGAACCAAGAACTTTTTAACCTCGCCGGAGCGAATCTGCTTAGCAATCCCGGAAGCCAGGCCGGGCATGCTCGAAAACGCTCTGCTCACCATCGTGAGTAGATAGTAAGCCACGAAATCTTCGTAGGTATAGCCAGCGAGGGTGTTGTTGCTGCCCACGGAGTTGACAATGTTGTAGCAGCCCGCGGTGGCGACTTCGCCTACCAGGAACCAGTTTGCGTTTAATCCTCGGGCCTGAAAAATGGCCCACCAAAGGAAGACTTGCGTTACGATCGGCAGAAAGCGCATCAGGGTGCCGAGGGCGAAATCGCCTCGATAAACCAGGCGTTCTTCCAGCCCGATGCGGAAGATCGTCCACCAGCACGCCAGCCGCGCCATCATCATGCCCCGTACTCCCCCCACTGCCATGATCCCAAGGATTAGCGTGCCGTCGACGCCGGAGTCTTGTTGTCCCGTTCTGCTTCAGCCGCTTGTGCGGCGTCGTCCTCCCGCTGCACTTGAGCGAAGACTTCGGCGATCACCTGCTCTAGGGGCGGGTCCTCGACGACGATATCCTCTACTTCGTACCGCGCAAGAATCTCAGCCAACGACTTGGGAACTTGAGCGCGAGCCAGTTTCAGCTTGACCTTCGGCCAGACGGTTTCCACAACTTCGCCCCAAGCACTTAAGTCGGGGCGGCTATTTTCTGCAAGTTGCAACGTCACCAGTTTGCGATCGCAAAAACGATCGAGAATGCCGCTCAACGAGCCATCGTACTGCACCCGGCCCTGAGCGATGATAACCACGCGACGACACAGCGCAGCCACATCTTTCATGTAGTGGCTGGTGAGCAGGACGGTGATGTTCCGCTCGTCTTGATATTGCTTGAGGAACTGCTGAATGTTGTGCTGAGCGACAACATCCAAGCCGATGGTCGGCTCATCGAGAAATAGCACCTCTGGCGAGTGCAGCAAAGCAGCGATTAGTTCCATCTTCATCCGCTCGCCAAGCGAAAGCTCCCGTACGGGCTGCTTGAGCAGCTTTTTGCAATCGAGCAGGCTCGTTAATTCGTCGAGCGTTTGTAAAAAATCTTGCGGCGGAATGCGATAGATGTGCTGGTGCAGCCGAAAGGAATCCAGGGCGGGAAGATCCCACCACAACTGATTCTTCTGCCCCATCACCAAGGCGAAGCGGCGGCGATAGGCGTTTTCGCGCCGCCAAGGCACATACCCCAGCACGTGGGCCTCGCCTGTGGAGGGATGAATGACTCCCGACAGCAGTTTCAGCGTGGTCGTTTTCCCCGCCCCATTCGGACCGAGAAAGGCGACGAACTCCCCCCGTTCGACCCTCAGGCTGACCCCCTGCACTGCTTTAATTTCACGATATTCGCGATGAAATAGTCCACGAAACGATTGCCATAGACCTTCCTTCTTTTGATAGACGCGGTAAGTCTTGGTCAGGTTGATCGTTTCGACAGCAACTTCGGGCTTCATGCCACGATTATAGCTGCGGAGGCGTGAAAATTTTGGTTCAGTTGAATTCTTCGTGGATTGAGACCCTGCACGGCAAGAAATGCGACAAGCGGTGCCGACTTCTGCCCCTTAGTCGCGCACCGCTTGCCTCAGCGCTAGTCTTCGACAGTTCTAGAACTTTAACCCCAGGCGCACCTCTGCCAAAAAGCGGGAACTAACTATTGCCCGAGAAATTCCAGCGTTCGGCCAGCCCGGCTTGAACGGATGGTCTGCAATCTAGCTCGCTGGCGGTTCGGCGGTCGGTGTGGGCAAAACCCCAGCAGAAATATGGGTGTCGACGGAGCCGATCATCAGGGCGAGCTCAGGAACCGTGCGGGCGCCCATCTTGTCGAGTACGGCCTGCCGCCGGCGATCCACCGTTCGCATACTTAAATGCAATGCACTTGCAATTTGCTTGTTTGGGTCTCCGGCCAGCATGCAAGTCAATACTTGACGCTCCTCTTCGCTTAGGAGCCTGATTCGATCACGGATTAGTTCTTCATCCTGCCGCTTAAGCATTCGCTTGCGGCTGGCTTCCAGCCCCAGTTGTACAGCGCTCAGCAATTCCTCGTGGTCGTAGGGTTTTTCTAGCAGGGTCACTGCGCCCTGCTCCATGACACGAACCGCGGTCTGCACATCAGCAATACCTGTAACCACAACGATACTGAGTGGACTACGGGCGACCGTCAATTGCCGCTGAAATTCAAGTCCGTTGATGTCCGGCATCTGCAAATCCAGCACCACGCAGCCCGGCGAGGAAAGCGGAACCTCAGCCATGAAAGAAGCTGCCGACGGGAACGATTTCAGCGGAATTCCCCTCTGCCGAAAGAAGAATTCCAGCGATTTCAAAACCGCTTCGTCGTCATCAATAGCATATATTTGTGCGTTTTCGCTCATTGTTCTGATTATGAACTACCTAGTCCAAAATGGCAGCTAGGGGAGTTGTAGACTAAGCGATAACCCATTGCGGCGAAAGGTATTCCGAAAAATTGACGCAAGGTCGCCAGTCTCTTGCAAGCACATAGTCGGGCGTATGACGATCACATTTTGCGCCAATTTCGCACAGTGATCATCCATCAAAGTATGTAACAGTAGCGAGTACTTTGAGGGTATCTTATGCAAAATTCGCGCCAAGAATTAGAACGGCTCCGCATTAGGTTACAGCCCTACCCAATTTATTGCGGCAAGCCGCTGAAAAGTCAAGTGACAGAATTTCCGATTCCAGTGTCCCGCGTTTTTATTTGTGGATTTGCACGAAGCTGGTTCCTGCTGCCAGTAGGAATCGGAGCTGAGCCCGATGGATTTCGCGAACTTTTTTTAGGAGTGGCGCCTAGCGATTGAATGATCCGAAAAAAGGGACCGATGCTAAATTTTTTGGGTATCGTCAGCTCCTTTCGAGCAGGAATCGCTGGACCCAAGGAACATCAGACAATTAGAATGAGTTTTTCCGCGTTTCGTGCTGGGGGAGAACAGGGATGCATCGACAATGGGCCACGATTTGGATCGCGATCAGCGTATTGGCTAGCGGAGCCATTCTGGCAGAAGAACCGGTAAGCATTCCGTCCCGTACGCAGGAGCTGATCGAGCGCTTGGGTCATGAAGAATTTGCCGAGCGCGAACAAGCCGGGGAAGAGCTTCTGGAAATTGGCTTCCCCGCCTACAAGGAACTTGAAGCGGCGACTTCGCATGTTGACCGAGAAATTCGCTATCGGGCAGAACGCTTGCTCGTCCGTATTCGCGAAGCCGACTTGGCCCGTCGACTCGAGCTCTTCTTGGAAGGGAAGGATGAGACGACGGAGTATCCCATTCCCGGTTGGAGTGCGTTCGAGAAGAGTTTTGGTGACACGCGCGACACCCGCGAGTTCTACGTTGCTATGCAAAAGGCGGATGGCGAGATCTTAGAACGGATCGAAAACGATAGCAAAGGACTTCCCGATTTCCTGGCGCAGCGCGCGACGCAGATTCAGCAGAACATGCAGTTTCAGAAAACCCAACTCACCGATGGGCAAGTGAACGCTTTGATCTTTGCTGGAACACAGTGCAAACTGCCGCAGCAACCGATGGCAATCATTCAAAGTTTTTGCTATCAGCAGGGATTTCGCGATGCAATCACCAGTTCCGGAGCGAAGAAGGAACTCACGCGAAAATTGCTTGGTAGTTGGATTGAGCGAACGGAAGATGCGGCCGCCTATCAGGCCATGATGCTTGCGATGCAGTACGACCTAACTGAAGGTTTGACCCCGGCCCGAAAGATTCTTGATGCCGGCAATCAACAGCCTTATATCCAGCAATTTGCGATTCTCTCGATCGCCAAGTTCGGGAAGCCAGAGGACGTCCCCCTGATAGAAAAATCACTGGAGAACGTCACCGTCGTCAACAACTCGACGATCAACGGCAAGCGACGACAAACTCAACTTCGAGACGTGGCCCTTGCCAGTTTGATTTATCTTGCCAAGCAGAAGCCTAAGGATTTTGGCTTCGCGGACCTGCAGGAAGCTGCCCCGTACTTGTTTAACGTTAGCACGCTCGGTTTTGAAGACGATGCGAAACGGGAAGAGGCGTTGAAGAAATGGAAGGCTTATGCCAAGGACAAAACGCTTCCGACGAGTACGGACGCAGAAGGCAAAGCGGGTGAAGCGAAAAAAGTAGAAGACCAGCCGGCTGCCGCCCAAGCCGCCGAGGAAGCTAAAGCCCGAGCGAAACAGGGTGCGGCTCTCGTGCCTGTTCCCATTCCCCTTGGTACGGCGATTGAAGTCCAGATTCTGCCTGCGCCGGTACCTGTTGCCCCCGCGCAGAAGTAACGTTGGGAACCACGCTTCGCCCGAAACCTCTCCATGCTCCAGGGCTCCTTGTGAAGACGCGAAACTGCAATCCGGCTGCAAATTTATTCCGTGTAGTTTTATGCGGCGGGATGCTGCTCGCGTCGTTGGCATCGGCAGTGGACCCAACTCCGCAGTCAGAAAATAGCGCAGACCAACTGCCGCCAACGAGCATCGAGCCGACTCGCGAACAGCTCGATTTCTTTGAAAAGAAGATTCGCCCCATTCTGGTCGCGCGTTGCCACAGCTGCCATGGGGAAAAGAAGCAGAGTGGCGAACTGCGGCTCGACTCGTTTGCTGCCATCATGGCCGGAGGGGAATCAGGGGAAACGATCCTCGCTCCTGGCAAGCCGGACGAAAGCTTACTGATCGATGCCATCCGCTACAACAACTACGAAATGCCCCCCACCGGCCGCCTGCCCGCGGCGGAAGTAGAACTGTTGGAACAATGGGTGACCAGCGGTGCCGCCTGGCCAAAAGAAAAGGACAATCCACTCGCCGTTCGCCCGAAAAATCGAGGCATCACCGAGGAAGACCGCCAGTGGTGGTCATTTCAGCCCATCACGCGGCCCGAGGTGCCGCAGCCGGCGGACGATCAATGGTCCCGCAATCCGATCGATCGATTCATCCTGGCACGCTTGCAACAAGAAGGCATTGCCCCTTCAGCAATGGCGACGCCGCGAGAGCTTGCCCGCCGACTGAAGACTGACCTGATCGGCCTGCCGCTTAGTGCTGAAGAGGTGGAATCGATTGCTGCCAACAACTCGGACGATGCGTACGAACAGTTGACTGACCAGTGGCTGGCCAGTCCGCAGTTTGGAGAACGCTGGGGGCGGCACTGGCTCGATCTGGTTCGCTACGCGGAATCGGATGGCTTTCGGCAGGATGCGTATCGCCCACGGGCCTGGCTCTATCGCGACTACGTCATTCGGGCATTCAATAGCGATAAGCCCTACGACCGTTTTGTGGCCGAGCAACTGGCAGGAGACGAAATCTATCCGCCGACTTCGGATACCGCCATCGCCACCGGCTTTCTTCGAGCGGGTGTCTATGAATACAACCAGCGCGATGTCTTCACGCAATGGGATAACATGGTCAATGAAATGACCGATGTGACGGCTGATGTGTTTCTGGGGCTCTCGATGGGCTGTGCCCGCTGCCACGATCACAAATACGACCCGATCGCGCAGGATGATTATTTTCGGTTGCGCGGGGTCTTTACGGCGATCAATTTAAGGGATGACTTGCCGCTCCCCGCTGCAGAATCAGAGGCCGATCAACTTGCTCGGTATGCCGAGTGGGAACAGAAGACAGCGGATCTGCGGGCAGAACAGGCCACGCTGGAAGAAGGGGCACGACAAAGAGCTTCACGCGGACCGATCGAAAAGTTCCCGCCGGAAGTCCGTGAAATTTTCGCTAAACCCGAATCGTTTCGCACGCCGTTCGAGCGCCAGATCGCCACACTAGCCTGGCGGCAGGTCGAAGAAGAATTGGCCAAGCTCGACTTTGCGAAGGTGCTCAAAGGCGAAGAAAAAGAGCGTTGGGAACGGTGCCGAAAGGATTTGGCCGAGCTGATGCCCGAGCGTCCTACACCGCCCGGGACAGCGCTCGGTGTGACCGATATCGGTGCCGAAGCACCGACCATCACCAGCAAACGCGGCCAGGTGATCGAACCTGGTCCGCCGCAGGTGTTCACCTCGGCCACTTTGGAAGCGCCGGTTATCTTCACTCCCCCCGCCATGCCTGGCACTACAGGGCGGCGGACGGCGCTCGCTCAGTGGATTGCCAACTCGCAAAATCCTCTCACCGCGCGCGTCATCGTGAATCGCATGTGGCAGTATCACTTCGGCCGAGGAATCAGCGAGACAACCAGCGACCTGGGGCGACTTGGCTCACCGCCGACCCATCCCGAACTGATCGATTGGCTGGCTGCCGAGTTGATTGAGTCGGGCTGGAGCCTCAAGCACATTCATCGGCTGATGGTGACAAGCAGCACGTACCGTCAGGCTTCCCACGGCGTCGCTGCGGCAGACTCGTTTGCCAAAGATGCGTCCAATCGCTGGTGGGGCAGGACGCTCATTCGCCGCCTCGATGCCGAGATCATCCGCGACTCAGTACTGTGCACCACGGGCGAATTTACGCCTGATGCTGGTGGACCAAGCGTGGAATTGAATGTGCCGCGGCGAACCATCTATACCAAGGTTCTGCGCAATAAATTCGATCCGCTGCTGGATGAATTTGACGTCCCCGACAACATTATTCCGGCGGCGCTGCGGAATACGACCGTTACCCCCAATCAATCGCTGCTGCTCGTGAACGGCGATTGGCTAATCGGGCGGGCAAAAGTTTTGGCCAAGCTCGTTGCTAAATCAGCAGGCAAGACACCGGATGAACAAATCAGCTTCGCTTATCGCCGCGTGTTTGCCCGAGAACCATCGGCTGCCGAGAAAGATGCCGCGCTCGACTTCTTCTACAAACATTCGGCCAAGGATCAGAAACCCAAAGATGGCGAACCGGCTACGCCGCTCGTCGATTTCTGCCACGTGCTGTTGAACGGGAATGAGTTCTTGTACGTGGACTAGCTGATAACTACAGACACAAAAACTGTTCGTTCGACCAACCGCAAATGATTCTGTCACCAGCCGATGCACCAATCGTGCATCGGCCACTGGCTATCAGAAACAAGGCTATTCTGGCTTCTTCGCGGGAGTCGGTTCTCCCGTCGGCCCCTTCTCCTCTGGCTTCTCTTCCTTGATTTCGACGATCTTCATTTCCTTCATCGGCTGAAGATAGCGTTCGTCATCCAGCTTGTTCGTAGCCCACAACAGGCCGCGGGTGAGATAGGTCATAAAGACCGGGTCCTTCATTTCTTCGTTGTGATGCCCGAGCGTGGTTCCAAAGACGCGCGCCTTGTTGTATTCGTTGGTCCACAAGCAAACGTGATCGCTCTGCGTCTCCGGACTGTAGCCGCTGGCGAGTGGCGTGGCGGTATCCCACACCTTGGCGATGTGATACAGCTCTCCCTTGGGGGTTTTCCAAGTCTCGGGGAAGTCCTTCATGATCGGGTGATCGACCGCCTTATTCGAAACATCAATCGCAAAGTTGCCGCCATGCCGGTGCGAAGTCACCCCCAGAAACTTGAACCATTCGTCAGTCTTGTCCCGGTAACAGTGCATCGCACAGTGAATGACGACGGCCGGCACTCCCTCTTGATGCGGCTTGAGGACCCGCTGCGTCCATGCCTTGTCTTCGATGTGGGCAAAGCATTCGTTGTGCACGATTACGTCATAGCCGCTCGCCCAATCGGCTTGCTGATGCAGGGCGATTTTGGAATTTGTCGCCGAACCACCTTGGTGGGCGATCGTCCATTCAACCTGTGCCCGGCTGGAGATTCCTTCGGCGATGATCATTTTTTGGGCAGTGTAGTCATGGCAGCAACCGCCGGTAATCAGCAGCGCTTTGATCGGCTTGACCGCTTCTTCGGCACGCATAACGGCCGGGACAGCGAAGAGTAACGCGAGAGCAACGAGCGAGAAAACACGCATGGGATTCTTTCCATTCGGGCAGGTGAGAGGAAGCAGCAAACGCAGTGTGCCGCCGGCAGGGAATATTACCGGCTTGTATCTTAATGCGTCGGGACCCGCAGGTCGAGAAAAGTTCGCGAGTTGAAGCGGCTGCGTTATTGCCAGAATCGTGCGGCGGGGTGACCACGAGGCCGCTGGGAAAACATTTCTTCCGATGGGGACCGGTATTCGGCCCCGACTAACCCGCAGGCGGAGGACTGACTGCCCCCGGATCTGTGCTCGCTGGCGGAGGTGCTGCCGATGCTGGGTTATCGCTTGACGGAGGGGGCGTTTCCGTTGGGCTGGCGGAGGGAGAGGCAGGACTGGTGGTTGGATTCGGTGCTCCCTCTGGTGGAACGGCAGGCATCGGGACCGGTTGCGTCGGCGCAGCAGGTGCAGGTGTTGGAGCCGGCGTTGGTGGCCGTGCATCGCGATCCGCGATAATTGAAGCCTCGAGTTTGTCGGCCATTTCCGCATCGAGGAAGCGCGAGGCAAGTTGCGTAATGTCTTGGAACGACTTGGAAATCCGCGCGTTAGTGGCTTTATCCGGCGCCTGCACTGCCGCCCGATATTGATCAATCGCGTTCTTCAAACTGATGTAAGTTTCGAGCTTGCGGAATTCCTGGACCAATTGCAACGCGTCTTCGTACTTCTTGTTTTTAATGCCAATACGAATACGAGCGGCAAAAATCTCGCGGCGAGCCACAAGGTCTGTAATTCGGCTTTGTAGGGCGGCAACAATTCCCTCTGCCTGCAAACGTATCTGATCGTCCGCTAGGCGGACTTCGATCCGGTCGGAACTGCCCGGCACCAGAGGCAAGCGGGCGAGTAATTTGTCGCCGCTACGAACGTATAAAATCTGGACCGGATTTTCGTTCGGCAAGATCTCGAACTCTCCCTGCCAGTCGGTCTTCCCGAGCAGCTTGGCATCGGTGGTGTCGGGAGCTTTGGTGTAGACGTCGTATCCTTCCAGCGGCTTCTCATCGGCTGCTTTAGAAGCGAACGATAGTCGGGTACTGGCAAAGTGCGGGGCAATTTTGACTGCCAAGCGTTCCATCCGAACGGCACCACGCGTGGGAATCGGAAACCGAATCCCCGAATGCAATTCCCCCGTGACGAGCGCACCGGTTCGTTCTTTGACCAAAACCACGGTCCAGGCCGCGAATTGAATGCCTGCCCCCTTCATGGGTTCACCTGAGCGGTCGTTTCTGCGCACTGCCGGTTGCATAGTATTGCCGGGATTTAGCGCCGCCGGATTAGCAGCATCCACAATCAAGCCTCCAGCTCGCAGGCGGCTGACAATAGTTTTCTGGTCAACTTTCTCGATTCGCACGATCGGCAAGAAGGTCGAACGCAGCGCATCCCATGCGGTGTACGGCAGCTGCTCCCGCTGGGCAATGGAACGCTCGGAGATCAGGCTCCATGTCCGAAGCCGAGGATCATATTCACGGGCAGCGACCACAAATCCCCGCGTATCGCAATCGACTCGCAAGGCGAACAGCTTGTCGTAGCCACCGATCTGGGCATCCCCTGTTTTTAGTCGGGCGTAGTCCGGCGGCAGATCGGGCAGGAACAAATCGGCCGCCAGCGCAGGAGGCGCAGGTTGTACTTCCATCTGCCAGGCAGCCGAGACGGTGAGTTCCGCTTGATTGCGAATGCCCGCTGCAACGTGATCGAGCAGCGCCGGCGTAACAGCCGGACTTTCACCAGCCACCAGCCAAACCCGCACGCTGTACGGATCGAATTCCCAACTTTCTACGGCGCGCACGGCGGGAGCGATCGACAGGACGATGAAGCCCGCGATCAACCACTGCCGAAATTGTTGCACCGCAGTGAGCATGGTTTACCTTTTGTTCCGAGAGAGTGTTTCGTTTGCCGAAGGTTTTGCAACTACCTCTGTTTGTCCGGCAAATTGCCAACTTTCGACATCCTGGTACAAACGAACGATCCCCGGCTCGATCCCCTGCACGCGTTTGCGATAAGCGAAATAGTCGACTGTTTGCCAGAGGGGTAACACGGGCAGTTCCTCGGCCACAAAGCTGTGTAGTTCCTTCAGTCGACCACGTGCATCGATCCAATTCCGGACGGCGTCAATCTGCTGCAGCTTGAAGGTGATATGGGGCGTGACATAAGGCGTAACACCAGGCGTGGTGAGCAGCGCGCGGGCGTCTACCAAGGGTTCCCATAGGGCCGCTTGCTGATAGATCAGGTGGCATTTGTTGTCAGGGTCTTCGAACACGCCAGGCTGAAATTCGATCAACTGACTTTCAATCCCGGCAATCTTCCACTGCTGCTGAATGGCACGACAGGCAATCCGGCTGATCTCGTCGGCCGGATGGCCCAGCACGATGGGCTCCAGTTTTGGAGCGGTCGTCGAGGTGCGCAGGGCTTCAGCTTTGAATTCTTGTTCGGAAAGCAGTCGCAGAGCCAAGGCAAGGCGGGCGTCGTTCGGGCGAGGAGGAACTTTGTCGTCGTAACCATAGGCCCGCGGATCATTTTCGGCGACGGGAGCCAGAAACGGCCCACTAATCACTCGGCAACCAGCAGGGACACTCCCCCGCAGGATCGCCTGCTCCAGAATTTGTTCGCGATTGAGAGCCGAGAGCAGCGCCCGCCGGAAATTGCGGGCCTTCATGTAAGGATGGGGCTTGGCCGGGACGAGCAGATGGGTCATGGCCAAATCGTACGCCTGCGTCACAATTCCTTCTTCACTTTGCAGTTCGCTAAGGTCGCCGGGAAAGACATAATCGATGGCATCGAGTTCGCCGCGTTTCAAGGCGATCAGGGCTTTCTTAGGATCATCGAAAGTCCGTTCGACCAGTTCGGCGATCTTCGCTCGTTGCGAAACGGGCAGCCGCGTATTGCGAACGTAGCGGACTTGCTTATCGTCCTGCGTGTGAACCGTGAAGGGGCCAAAGGACGCCGATGCACCTTCATTTGCCGACGTTCCAAAACTCGCCTGCCGATCGAGCGACATCACGAGCAGCGCTTCGGGAATCACGTGCGGATGTTTCAAGTCGATTTCCACCCGCTCGACATTCTGCACGCGAGCAGTCGCCATCAACCTTGCCCAGGCAGAGGAATAGCCGGGGATGTTCGGATCGGCAGCATCGATAAGCCGGCGGGCGATGTCGTATCCCGTAACCGCTTGAGCGTCATCGGAGTTCGCCATGATCAACGTCAGTTTCAGTCCGTCTTCGCGACGTTTCCAATCCCCCCAGGGGCAAGTGTATCTGCCACCTTCGGTTCCCAGCCCGACAAATTCCAACAGCGTGCGATCAACGAGGCGACTGGCACGTCGTGGAGCAATATCTCCCGCATGCTGGGCAACAAAACGCCGCGCCGTGTGGGTCACGCCGACGACCACCAGCGGGTAGCTGCGTTCCATTTCTGCCGTTAGCGCCGCGGCTCCTTCCACTTCGGGCCAGATGCGATGCATTTGTGCCCAAGAGTCATAAGCCTGCACGTATTCTTGTTTGGCCAGCGCGGCACTCGCGGCGTCGCGATGTTTGGCCGCCTGTTTAGCGAATTGATCGATCCAGTTTTTCACGAATGGTTCATCCGCTGCGTTGTATTGCTTCGCCACTCGTGAAAGGAGGGTGCGCGCCGAAAGAAAATCCTCGGCCGCAACATACTTGGCAACCATCTTGTCCAGAATCGACCCCATCACTTGCGTTAGGGGAGGCGCACTAGCCGAACTGCGATAGGCGGGATTCAAAGAATGCAGTTCTTCAGCAATCGCCAGCGCCTGGGGAAGTTGCTGCTTCTTGAACATGTCTGCCGCACACATGTACAAGTAGGTTTGTCGCGTCGTGGCAAGACCGGGAGTTTTGGGATAGTTCTGCAGCAGGAACGCGATGTACTCGTAAGCTTCGTCAAGCTTGCCGTCCTTGGTTAGTTTTTCGGCTTCTTGCCGCACGCGAACTTCGTAGAGGTCAATCCGTTCGATGTCTTTCCAAAGGACTTCGTACTTTGTCGGTTCTCCCGCCAGTTTCACCACCAGCTTTTCACTAGGGTTCGGCTTCACGGGGATTTTACGATCGGGAAAACGAATCGGCTCAACAACGACAACCGTGTTGTCGTTGGCTGCATTCAGGACGACATGATCGCTGGGAGGCTGATCGATGATGCGCCCCGTGAATTTTCGCTGGGCATTTGCGAAACCTGGTACGAACAGCAGGCACACCAGCGACAGTCCTGCCAACGCCCGATTTCCGCGCGAGCAAGGCAGCATTCGTTGCCGAAAGTGCATCAATAATGTTATTAACAAAGCTGCCATTTGTAGAACCAATCCATTCGAGAAGGAACTACGAGCCGCTGCTAAACGGGAGAATCAACCAGGTTCCATCCGCGGCGGAGGCAACGAGGTTCTTGCCTTGTAATGCAAGTCCACTCCCTAACGGTTCGCCCGCGGACAATTGTCCCGTCCATTCGCCATTCTCCGCGCGGAACTGCAAAATCTCACCTTCGGCCGTGGGAATTAGCCAGCCGTTCTCAGTGATGAGGGGCTGCCCCAGGCGGAATGGTTGAGCTGGAACCGCAGACCAGGCCACCTCTGAAGCGCCGTTGAAGGCGACCAATCCTTGATTCCCAAACGCGACGATGACGACATCCTCGTAGGCAAAAGGGCCCCAAGTAAGCCGAGATTTTTGGGGCCATTCTTTGACTTGTTTTAGAGTCGCTGCATCGATGGCAATCACCACGTCTTCCGCTTCGCGGCGCACAACGGCATAAACGGTGCTCTCAACTGCAGCCAGTGGTGAAACGAACTTCTCGGGTAACTCCACATCTTGCAATACGGCGAGATGGGGCCGAGGCTTGGGCCTAATCCCCACCTTGTACAACCGACCGAGCGACGTTGCGGCGACAAACTGATCACGCGCATCGCCGACCACTGCCGGACGGTGCCACGTCGGAACGGCATCGGGCTGCAAGACAGGAAACAGGGGCAAGACTTTGTCTTGACCGGTTGCTGGATCAACAAGCCGCATCGTGCCATCACTTTGCGGAACAAGCACGCCGCCTTGAAATTCAGCCGGAGTTTTCCAGTAAGGAGCAATCACTCCGGCATTGGTTTCCAAACGGGGGGCGGCAGCTTTGTCGGACAAAGACTGCGTTAAAAGATGCACTCCGGCATGCTCGGCGTGAAAGATCACGCTCTGGCTGTCTGGCAGAGCTTCGCCTCGTTCCAGATTCAAAGGTTCTTTACCCGGCGGAGGGCTCGTCGGTAGATCGTTTTCCGCGGATTGACCATCCCAACTCGCGACCACGCCCGTGCGAGAGATGCTCACGACGCGGGATTCATCCGGCGAAGTAAACATACCCGCGATCGGCGTCCCCAATTCAAGCTGCCAGATGCGCCGACCGTCGGCAAGATTGGCCGCTTCGATGAGCACGCCTTCGGTGCCAGGGCGTTGCCGCGCGTGGAGGATCACCTTATCGAAAATCTGTGGCGGGGCAACGAAAGTATCGCCGTCATACGCGGCCCATTTCTGCGATAGTTTTTGTACCGTGGGCTGGACCTCGTAGGCGATCAGCCGACGATTGCCGACCAGTACCATGGCCCCATCGGTGGATGCCAGCGGTGCCACGGCAGTGGTTTCGGGGGCAACAATTTTGCCGATGGTGGTGATGGATTTATCGGCGGCACTGGGATCGACCTCGATGACGAGGACTTCTCCCAAATCTGTGGTGAAAACAACTCGTCGTCCGGAAACTGCCGCCGGTGTGACGAGACGCCCCTTCATCCGAATGGCTTCACCCACCGGCTTGAGTTCCCCCCCATCGCGATTGCCACGTAAGACACGAATCAGCGAAAGATTGTCGGTCACGTTCTCCAACAGAAAAACATGTCCCGCTACGGACAGCGGCGGAGCGGCCAGCATGCCCGGCTTGTGCCCCAAATAAACCGTCTCGGTACACTTGAGGTCCGCGGCGTCCAGGACAAACAACGTGAACTGCGAGCCAAGCTGATAAAGCGGCGTTCCACCCATTCCAACCGCCGTGGGAACCATGGCCGCCTGAGGAAGCTGAGCTTGATATTCGGAATTTCCCGTCTCGGAATCAATTGATAGCAATTTCCCGGCTGCGGTCGTGACGAGTAATCGTCCCTCGACCAGCACGGGTGCGGCAAATGCTTCTGTGATAGGCAGCCGCCAGACAACTTTGCCTGTCGCCGCCTGCAGACGATAAATTTCGTTCCGCTTTTGATCGGAAACGATGACATCTGCTTCGGGCTGGTTGCCGAGCCGCAGCGGATGAATGGCCGTCTCCGTCCCGACAAAGCGCCGCCATAAGGGACGCCCCGTTTTCAAGGCAATGCCATACACGGCTCCTTTGACCAGCACCGCCGCCACTTGTCGGTCGGCCACGGGTGCTGCGGCTCCCACGGGCGTGGCAGGAATTTTTTGCACCTGACCCGCCTGCGGATCCTCGGCATCTGATTTCAACTCGGTCGCTGTGGTTTGCACCAATTCGCGCTCTTTTTCGGAGAGTGCCTGCGTCGCTTCGATCATGGCTGGATTCGTTTCCAAGCCCGGAAACTTGGCGACTAGTTCTTTGCGAATCGCGTAGCCTGCCTGCGCATCTCCCGCGGCAGCCTTTTCTTTCATCGCCGCCAGCGCGGCCTGCGAATTCTTATCCTCGTCGATGCTCCGCTTGGCAGCGATCAAGCTTTCCTGAACTTGCTCGATTTTTGATTGCTGCCCCGATCGCAGCGACGATGGAATGTAAGACGGATTATTGACCAAAGCGAGCGCCTCTTCCACTTCGGCCACCAGAGTTTCCCGCGTGGCAGTATTCTTTTCTTCCCGCGCTTGCCTAACCAGTCCGCTGGCAATCTCGGGAAGAATGTTAGCTAGTTCCGCGCGAGCTTCGGCGAAGGCCTTTTCATTCTCGATGATCGGCAGTTGCTCTTTCGCGGCAATCAGCGCCTGGTGCGGGTTGTTGGCCGCATCGGACGTCTGCCGCAAGATGGCCATGCTGCGATGCACTTTGGCAAGCGATTCATTCGGATCGCCGCTGTAACCCTTGATGAACTTGTCGTAAGCATCAATGGCGGCCGTATACGATTGCGAACGATAAAGTTCTTCGGCTTGCTCGAACGCTTTGGCTGAGTTGCCGCGCGTCATCCAGACCAGCAGGATAATGAACAGAACGAGCATCAGCCCCAGCGCACCCGAACCCAAGACGAGCAAGGGTGAATCCCAGCGCGGCAGCCCCTTCTTTCCAGGTGGAGTCGCGGGAGCTTGCTTTTTACCTGGCGTCGCTGCTTCGGCTTCCTGAAGTGGATCGAGCGCTCCGCCGGCGGCTGGACCACCGAATGGGTCGTTGCCAAATGGGTCCGCGGCTCCCCCCGCTGGAGCATCGAACAAGTCGAGCGGAGCGTTGGCGGGACTTGCAAAGGGATCGGCAGCCGGTTTGCGTGCCGGTTGCTGCGGCGCAGCTTTCCGCGGCAGACCTCCTGCTGCCGGTCTTTGCGGCGGCGGAGCTTTTTGCGTTGGCTTAGCAGGGGGGCCGTCGAGCGGCTCCAATTCATCGATTGGTTCCAGATCTTCGATCGGCTCTAAATCTTCGATCGGCTCCAGATCGACGATTTCTGCCGATGGCTTGCTCGGTTTGCCAGCTGGTTTCGCGGGCGGAGCAGGCTTGGTAGGCAGCATATTGCCATCCGCATCGTCGGCAAAGCTCAGCAGATCGTCGGCGGCAGATGGTTTGGGTGCCGGCGGAGCAGGCTTCGGCTTGGGAGGGGGAGCGGCGGCGGCTGACGGAGCAGCACCGGCATCCGCATCGGCAAGCAGCCGCTTGGCTTGCACCGCAGTGATCATTCCCTTGTCGATCAATAGTTTCGCGAGGGCCTGCGCCGAAACCGGTTTCTTGGCCTGCGCGATCTGTCGACGAAGCTGCTCGGCAACTTTTTCTTCGATCATCTGCCGCTCTTCAGCGAGCATTACGAGCTTTTCTGCCGACATGCCTGATCTACCTCTTTGCTATTCTTCGCGAGGAAATCTCGCGCGACCATTTCGTTCGACTTGTCTTACTACCAGGGACTATTCTTCGTCTTCCTGCGTTACCAACTGCACGCTCTCCATGCCGATTTCGTTGCCGGCATCGATTGCCATTACCACCCGGCCGTGAATCGCATCGCCGTTCGCCATGACCAAGAGCCGAGTTGGGATGTTCCCGCTGGCATCTGGCTGCCGGGCTTGTTTCAATTTCACGTACAGCTCTTGCCGACTAGGGACTTCAATTTCGTCATCGCCCAGGGCGGCGGCTGAAATGTAAAACGTGCCGTTGCCATCGACCCGCACCGTTACCGTGTCCGAGGCTTCTTGGATTTCTTCGATCGATTTTGATGCGGTCTGCGATTCATCCTTCGGCTTCGGCATGTTGAGGGACCGCTGCTGCACAAACGTGGCAGTGAGCATGAAGAAGATCAAAAGTTGAAAGGTCACATCCACCATCGGTGTCATATCGAGTTCGACTTCGGAAGGGACGAACTTCTTCTTGGCGTGTAGCACTTGCTTGAAGTTGATGGTCATTGCTGCTCCAAGACGGCGACGTACAGTTCTTGGACAGCTTCCGGCGACGTAGCAGCCTTGGCCACGCGCGAGACCTCGCGATGCTTCACGTTGGTTTCCGCCTTAATCAGCACGAATTTGATATCGGAGGATCGGCTGGTGAGTTGGTCCACGTACTCGGTGATGGCTGCTTCCTGGTCGGCAGGAGTGGCGGCGTCGATCAAGTTGGCCGGTTCGGTGCCGTCGCCGCGAAAGACATCGGCGTGCTCTCCATTGCCGGCGGCGACCGTGAGGACGACCGAATGTTTCACTACCACCGCGGTTGCTTGTTTAGCTTCCGGCAGCTTTACGGCGACGGCCACATCAATTCGGGCTGCGACCAGAAAGAAGATCAGCAGCAAGAAAGTGCAGTCGATCATCGGAGTGATGTCCATCTCCGCTTCAGCGATCCGCGTCGTCTTCTTGGTGAATTTTTTCATGCGAGCACCAGAGCTGGTTCTTATTCCTCTTCCTCGATCCCCATGGCCTTGCCCAGGTACTCGAAGAATTTTCCTAAGCCGGAACCAACCAGGTCGTCGATCTTGCGAATCTTGCCGTTGATACTGTTGACGAAGATTGTGGCGGGAATGGCGATCGCCAAACCGAGTGCCGTGGTGATTAGGGCCGTTTGAATATCGCCGGCTAGGGCTTGCGGCTTGACGTTGTCCCCGCCGCTTAGCTTCGCAAACGCACCCATCATCCCCAGCACCGTCCTCAGCAGCCCCAACATCGGTGCTGTCTTAATGACGTTGTTGATCCAGTTCACATAGTGCTCAAAGTCCGCCATCACGTCCCGCTGAAAGCGTTCCGCAATGTGCTCGGCAATCTTGTTGAATCCCAGATCGAGGTTGTTAAGCCCCAAGAGGATCAGTTGCGGCAAGGCTCGGCGGTCGTTGTTGCAGAGTTCGACGGCGGCGGGAAGATCCTGATTTTCCAGGTTCTCCTTCAAATGCTGCATGAATACGTCTTGCTGCGCTTCACTCTTGAATCCCATCTGGCCCACCCGCAGCCAGACCATGGCAGCACAATATGCACCCCAGATGGCGTCGATGCCGAGCAGCAAATAGATCGTATTGCCGGTCCAGTCCCAAAAACCCCAATTACTGAAATTCAAGGTGGCAATCCCTGTAAAGCGCCAAGGCGATTGAAAATGACGAAAAGTCTCGCGTTCGCAGTTTCCGGCAAGGCTGGCGCGGTGACCGGAAAGAACTGCAAACGCTGGCCGCAGGAGAAGTCAGGCGGCTTCTTCGGATTGTGACTCAAACCCAGCTGAAATGCGAGCGGTACAGATGAGATTCCGCAACTGAATTTCTCCGCCCTAGGCCCCAATGCGTAGTTCCTGATCGATCACATAAAATTCATATCCATTTCCTTGGGGGCGGACCCCAAAGATGGTGCGGCGAACATCCTTGATGCGGCGATTGGGTCCGCCAGTCGCCAGCTTTTCGTGTTCCAGGCGCAGGAGGTTGTCATAAACTTCCTTGGGGTAGAACTGAAAGACCACGCGCCCTTGAATTTTGACCCCTGCTTTATCGGCCAGCGAGCGATCGGCTTCGCGTAGTTCACCCGTGCGCTGCATGAAGCGAATGCGCGTTTCCGCCTTAGGATCCCCCGCGCGAACGGTCGGCTTGGCTCGGGAAACGTTAGTGACGTAATCCACCACGGGACTGCCGCCGCCGGCAACACCGAGCTCGATTTTGAAAAAGTCGATCTGTTTCGCGTACTCCCCTAAATTCTTGGGAGACAGCCGAACCTCCCAGCGTTCCCAAGCAGGTACGCCGTCAGAAGTGCCCGGTCCGCCAGGGCCTTTGCCGCGGCCATCTCCTTGACCTGTGCCTTCTCCCTTGCCGGAACCAGCATTACGTGCCGCCGTATCGAGCAGATCAACACTGGTCGCCACAATCTCCGTCAGCATGGTCAATGTCTGTTCGGGATCAGGCTCTTTGAATTCCTCAGCTTCATCAGGGGCTGGCTCATCAAATTCCTGCGCCCCTGCTTCGGCCGACGCACCGCTGCCACCGCCGCCGACATCTTCCAAAACCATCACGGGAACAGGAGGCCTAGTCCAGACAAAGCGCGAAGTGAGCCATACCAGGAACATCAACAACACGATGAATCCCAGGAACCACAGGGCAGACAACATCATCCCGGAAACCTGATCGTGCAGCGAACGTTTGAGATGCACTTCCGTCGCGCCGTTGGCTTTGGCTACCGCAGACTTACGTGGCAAAGCCAATGTAGAGGGGCGTTTGATCTTAGGTTTGGGCTTCGGTGCAGCCTTGGCTTTGGCGGGTTTCTTTTTTGGAGTCTTGGTGCGGAAGGGATTGCCACGATCCGGCGGCGCAGCAATGGCAGCGGCGAAAGCAGGGCTCTCTGTTAGGCTTGGCGCGTCTGGATCGGATCGAAAGCTTCGCGCGCCCGTGGCGACGATCTCGTGCACATCATCGACCAAAGTCGATTGCGCCTGCATTTCCCGCAGGATTTCGGAGGGAACGCCCGGCGCTTCAAGTGGTTCGCATTCCGGCAGTCGCAGCCACTGCCCGCAGGCTGGGCAGACTACTTTAACCGAAACCTCCACGGGAGACTCGGCCGCGACTTCTAACGCCTCATCGCAGTGCGGGTCGTACTTTTTCCGACAGCGGGGGCAAGTAACGATCGGCACGTCTGACCTCGAACAAGGAACGAAAACGAATAAGTGCCGCGCGAAGGCACGACGTTAGTCTAGCAGTTGAGCATCGGGCGAAACGGACAAATACCATTGCTTCCACTTCGTCCGCAACTTATCGATTTCTGCTTTCGGCGGATTGGGATCTTCCGGGAATCCAAAACCGTCAAACTTCCGGCTGATGAACCTCAAGCCTGCATCCGCCTGCTTTACCACGCGAATATCGGGATCGGTTAACGCGTACAGAAGCAGTGGGACGTTGTCGAGCAGTCCCGTCTTGCCGAGGGAACGAACCGCCACTAGTCGCGATTCAAATGCAGGAGCCGAGACGAGCGCCCGCAGTTTTACGATTTGCCCGGCACGCTTGGTAACATCCGAGGAGAGCTCGATGGCCTGATTCGATTCCGCCAGTCGCGAGAGTTCGGGATTCGAATCGTCTTCCAGCACCGAAAGCAATTCTTCGATGCCGCCCGAAAGAGGCGTTTCGATGAGCTTGCCATCTTTCTCTTTGACATCGGCGACATTCGGCGGCAAACCCATGCCCCCCAACAGTGTGCCATCCCCCAGGTTCACGATTTTAACGATTGCCTTTTTCGAGCTTCGCAACAGGAACAAAATGGCGAACGCCGTTCCCACTTCGCGACCTTCATGCACACCGCCATCCCAAAAACCTTCTTTGGGATCTTGTTTTTGCTTCAGCATTTCAAAGTAGGCGTTGTACCATTTGGGCTCTTTTTCAAACTCCCCTTTGGCCAGTTCGCGAAAGCTCTGATAGCGTTCGAGTGCGTAAAGGTAGTAGTAAAACCACTGAATCTCATTGTGATTGAGATGCGCCGGGAACCATTGATCCCCGTCCTGCAAGGACTTGAGAAGCAAACCACGATCAACACGTTTCGTACGCGGAGTTCTCGCACCGGCATTGTCGCGAATGACTCTCAAAGCAGGTGGACCGTCTGGTTTCGGCTCCTGGGGCGTGGTCATGTGCAACTGGTCGGCCACGATATACATCGAACTCAATCCGGCGGCGGTCAAACTTCCGTTGACCTCTTGTTGTGCGACTCGCTGAAAGCCCCCCGGATCTTTCCCTTGATAACCCCAGCCCCCATCGGGATTTTGCGTTCGCAGTAGCCAGTTCGCGACATTCTCTTGCGCTGTCATAGGCACGGCGATGCCGTTCCCTTCAGCCATCCACATTCCGAGCACAGCGTATTGCGTCTGCGAAGTATCCCCTGTATCCCGTCCTGGATAGCCCCAGCCGCCGTTCTTCATTTGTCGACTGAGCAATTCTTTGAGCATGTCTTCGATCAAGGAACGCTCTGTATCCGGAGCTACTTCTGTCAGGAACATCATGGCGATGCCCAAGCTGTAGTTGTCCTCGGTCTTGTAGGTTCCGCTCTTGCAGGCGTCGATCGCTTCCTTGATTCGCGGATGGTCTTTGAGCCCATGCTTGTAAAATGCCAGCGCGATCATGCACCGCCCACCCAGTCGGGCATCGGTGAACTTGGCGATGTACGAGAGACCTCGGTCGATGCAAGCTTTGACCTCAGGGCTTTCGGGAGTTACCCCCAGCGCTGTGATGCCTGGGAAGCAAAACGCCCAGCAAAGTGCCGCCACCAGACTCCATCGGCTTGAAAAGATTGGCTGCATGCGTTGTCCCTAGAAAAGTCGCTCCGTCGGACTGCGCGCGTCCGTAGACTATCGATGCTATCCTCCCGTTGCGCGGGGCGTCAAGTTCGCGGGGCTAGTTCCGGCGTAAAGAACGGCCCAAAATTGCCGACAATGCGTTGCTGGACGGGGCAATCGTCACTCAATCGACTTTGATCGACCGCGCCTGAATGGGATATCGGGGGGACTCGCAAACAACCTTGGTTCCGCGTTCCTCCAAGATGACGCGGTTCCGGCCCCCCTGTTTCGCCTCCAGCAGCAACTTTTTCAGTCGGGCGATGGAGTCGATCGCCCGTTCAGGATGCTTCCACTCTCGCACCGAGGCGCTGATCGTCATTTCGACGGCCGTGCCATTGCAATGAAAGGTCATGGCCTCGACGGATTGTCGAATTCGTTCCGCACAGGCCCAGCCTTGTTGCGCTGTTGTATCCCCCAGGAACAGCAACAGCCGATCCCAACCGATCCGCACAAGGCGGTCGAAACCACGATCCTGTCTCAAGAACTGCTCCAATTCACCACAGAATCCGGTAATCAGGCGGTCTCCCATGCGTGGCCCCAGCCGTTCGTTCATTTTCGCAAAACGGTCGAGATCGAGAAGGCACATTGTTGCCGGACGCTGATGAGTCGGGTCTTCTGCCTGCCAGTCCCAGATCAGACGTTCCAGGCCGAGCCGATTGAGCAGCCCTGAAGATGGATCAAGTTGACTGGCGGTGCTCAATTCCGACTGCCGCTCTTCTGCACGCACGAAGGTACTGAGTAATTCTTGAAGGTAGTCTCGGAGCGAATTCGCCCCGTCGGTTAATCGCGCAAGTTCGATCAACAACCCGTTGCTGGCTGTGGCCGAATCGTGCTGTGGATCAAGAGCATTTAAGGTACTGATTGAACTTTCGATCACTCCCACTTGATCAAACAAGATGTCCTCTAAGCTCTGGCCCTCCTCCTCATAATTCGCCAGCCGTCCACGCTGCGCATTCACCTGCTCCGCCGTCGTTCGTTCCATCGTGAGCCAATCGGTGCTGAAGGCTCGAACGTCGGCGATTGCTTGGGCGATTGCCGCAGAATCAGAATCGTTTTGCAAGCCGCGAGCAGCTCCTTCTGCCGTCAAGAGTTGTTCGCGAAACTTCAAAGCTTCCAGTAGTAGCCAGTGAGCGGCTGCTTCCGGAAACGACAGGGGAGGTAGTTCGGCCGTCGCAACTGCCTCTCGCCAGTTGGGAGGAACCGCGTTTAGAATTTCGGCAGCCCGCTCGCTGGGAGTCCTTTTTGGCGGCTCTTCAACGACGGGTTCGGCTGGTGCTTCTTCCTCGATGGCCAGTTCTGGTTGGACGCTTTTCCCTCGCAATCGAGATGCAATCGCCAGCACGCTTCGAAAATTGAGCCACTTTAGCGGAGCCGAATCTTTCCATTTGCCGAAATCGAGAGACACACCTTCCGCGCGCGAAAAAACCAACGCCAGGAGGAATCCCAAGGCGAAGTTACCGATGCCGCAGGTAAAAATGAGTGAAATCACGATCGTCGTCGCTGTCTTCGGATGCCATTTAGGGGAAGAAAACTACCCAAACGTACGTCGTTCCTAGCAGGCATAATGAACATCTGCCTGAGGAAAAAACTCCCTCGCGAACCCGTCCTTGGGCCGCAGAATCGTTGCCATCGTTCCGCTCGTTAAGCTTCGCATGACCCTACCTCCCCAATCCCGCGGTCGACTCGCACCGTCTCCGACTGGTGCGCAGCATGTGGGGAACGCGCGGACGTATCTCTTGGCCTGGCTTTCGCAGCGAGCTCAAGGGGGATCAGTCGTTCTGCGCAGCGAAGATATCGATTCGCCGCGGGTTAAAGCCGGTGCCGCCGAACAAGCTCTGGATGACCTGCACTGGCTGGGGCTCGATTGGGAAGAAGGGCCCGATGTGGGGGGCCCTCATACGCCCTATGTGCAAACGGAACGTCGAGCGCTTTATCACGACGCTCTGACGAGGCTGCAGCAAGCCGAACTGGTTTATCCTTGCACTTGTACTCGCAGCGACGTGCAACAGGCCGCGAGCGCACCGCATGTGGGGCAGGAAGGACCTGCGTATCCCGGCACATGCTCGGAGCGGATGGTGGCCGACGCAGTCGCACTGGGGGATCAGCCCTTATGTTGGCGATTTCGCTGCCGGCGGGAGGATCTGCAATTTGCCGATTTGGTTCTGCAGCGGCAGACTTCGCGCGGAGACGTGTGGGGAGATTTTGTGGTTGCGAAAGGGGATGGCACGCCCGCCTATCAATTGGCTGTTGTTGTGGACGATCACGCGATGGAGATCACCGAAGTTCTGCGCGGCGATGATCTGGTGCCGAGCACGTTTCGACAACTGCAGTTGTACGACGCTTTGGGCTGGAGTCCGCCGCGGTTTGCCCATGTACCGCTCGTGCTTGGTCCCGACGGCCGACGCCTTGCCAAGCGCCACGGCGATACTCGTTTGTCGGTTCTGCGGGGAGCAGGCGTGCCGGCTGAAAATCTGGTCGGGTTACTCGCCTGTTCGTCCGGCCTGCGAGCAACAGCGGCGCCAATTGCAGCGACCGAACTCGTCGCTGGTTTTGATTTGTCGTCCTTGCCGCGCAAACCTTGGGTGTTCACCCCCGAACTTTGGGACAGTCTGCTCGCCAAGGGATCGTCCTGAAAGTTGGCTCGGCTGGCGTATTCTCGCCATTGCTTATCGACAAGTAATCAATGATTGGTGATTATTCCGTAGACCCTGGTGCGCCTGCTGTTCGTTCGAAATGCACTGTTTGGCGAGCTTGATTCGCTGCGAGCCAGCGACGACTGCCGTACTAAAGTGCGCGGCGGTTTTGGAGCGCGCCGAGGTTGCAGAACGCGTAACGACTGGAAACTTTCCAAATCTGCACCTGTTCAAGACGATACCAAACCCCCTACATGAGTAGTTTACAGCGGGGACTCGCATTTTTGACTTAAATGTTTACTCACTAACGAGTAACGATCGATTTGGAGGTGTGTAAACCGGTTTCCAAATCGACGGATTAGCCCCTGTTCAGTCGGTTCGCGAAGCTGTTCATCCCATAAACAACGGCAATTGCATGTTAATGAGTCACGTACGGTAGAACATCCTGGATTGCCTGTTCCACCCTCCGAATCAGCAACCGTTGCGGCCGACCATGCTCGCAAGTTACCTTGGAGGGTTGCATCGACCTTTTCTGTTCTGCTTCCTGTTCGTAGCCCACCTTTTGGAGTCGAAATGTCCGCTGACAATCCCGCCCGCTCGTCTGGTTCCGCGTCTTCCTCCCGTCGATCATTTCTGCAGACCTCGGCCGCTGCCGTTGCCGCTGGAGCAGCAGTGACTGCCGCCCTGAATCCGCCCCCCGTGCATGCGGCCGGCAGCGACGTACTTAAGGTGGCCCTGATTGGTTGCGGCGGGCGCGGCACCGGCGCGGCTGTGAACGCGATGCGGGCTCACCCGGAAAATCGGCTCACCGTGCTTGCGGATGCCTTTGAAGATCAGCTCGGCCGAGCCAAGGCGACACTCAAGGCTCAGGTGGGTGAACAATTCGCCGTCGAAGATGCCAACTGCTTCACCGGCTTTGATGCTTACAAGCAAGTGATGGCGACCGATGTGGACGTCGTCTGTCTTTGCTCGCCGCCGGGCTTCCGCCCCATGCAGCTCAAGGCCGCCATCGATGCGGGCAAGCATGTGTTTTGCGAAAAGCCAGTCGCCGTCGATGCGCCGGGCATTCGCAGCGTGCTTGAAACGAGCGAAGAAGCGAAGAAGAAAAACTTGAATCTCGTGTCGGGTCTGTGCTGGCGGTACGACCTGGGTGTTCGGGCCACGATGGAAGAAGTGAAGAACGGTGCAATCGGCGACATCGTCACCATGCAGGCGAATTACCTGACCGGTACGCTTTGGCATCGCGGCCGCAAGCCGGAATGGAGCGACATGGAATATCAAATGCGCAACTGGCTGTACTTCACCTGGCTAAGCGGCGATCACAACAACGAACAACACATCCACACGCTCGACAAAATGCTGTGGTTGATGAACGACGAACCACCGATCGCTTGCACAGGTATGGGTGGCCGACAAGTTCGGGTTGGCGAAGAGTGGGGGAATGTCTACGACCATTTCGCCGTCTGTTACGAATGGGCGAACGGCGTGCGTGGCTACTCGATGTGCCGCCAGATGGGGAACTGCTTCAACAACACCGAATGCTACGTGATGGGGAAGAAGGGGCAGGCCAAGATGCTCGCCCACGATATCGAAGGGGAAATGAAATGGTCGTACAAGGGAGACAAGCCCAGCATGTACGACTACGAACATTTGGAACTCTTCAAAGCGATCCGCGAAGGGCGCACAATCAACAACGGCACGTACATGTCGTACAGCACGATGATGGCCATCATGGGTCGCATGAGTGCTTATACAGGCCAGCGCGTGACGTGGGAACAAGCGATGAAGAGCACCGAAGACCTGAGCCCCAAGGCTTACGAATGGGGTGCCGCTCCGCCGGTAGTGGTGAGCCAACCTGGGGTGGCGAAGTTGGTGTAAGAGTAGTAGGCACACTCCGTGTGCCGTGGCAGTAGAGAGCGTACAATCAGCGACGTTGATTCAAGACAATTGACAACGTCGCTTGGGTGCCACTGCTGGCTTGTCCAGCAGTGCTGGTAGCAAGAGGCGGCGTCAATTTTGCTTGCAACCCGTTCCTGATATTTCGGGATTGAAAACGAGCAGGGAACTGAAACGTCTTCGAGAATAGCTACACTGCTGGATAAGCCAGCAGTGGCGTCAAAATACAGAAGAGCGAACTACTTCTTCGCTGCCCGTACCGCCGCCAACTTTTGAGCGAGCGGGGCCAGTGGCGGAGAGGTCTTTTTCGCCGCGGGATCGAGTCGGCGAAGGGGAGCGCTGGCCGCGGTGTCTGGATTCGTCGACGCAACTGCGGACTTTTGCGAACCATCGTACGAAATAACGTCGTAATCATAGTCATGGCTGACGGCGGTCGCGGGCTTGCCGCAGGCTGCCAACCACCGTTGACGTAGCCGATGCAACTCGGCCGCGCGAGGCTGCAGTTGATGCCAGGCGTCGAGCGTGACTTGCGCATCGCTCCAGGCTTCTTGGGCAAGCTGTACTTCCGCCAGCCACTGGCAACACAGCACGTCCCGCCAACCGGCCCGCCAGGCAGATTCAAGCTGAGCACGGGCCAGAGTCAAACTGCCGTCTGTGGCGGCCAACGCCCCATGAACGGCAGAATTGAGCGTTTCGCGAAATTGCGGTTCGACTTCAATTTGATGAGCAACTTCCAGGGCGGCTTGTTCATCCCGGCGGCGAACGGCCAGTTGCAACTGCTGACGCAGAAGTCGCTGCGATTCCGGAAATAGCGTGAGCCCGGCCGAGACTGCTTTGTTCGCGGCGGCCCATTGCTCGGCTTGAAAATGTACGTCTGCCTGGCTCGCGGCAGCCAGTTCGACAATGTTGGCCAGGTGGGTCACCAGCGGCTCGACCCGGCCATGATTCACTGCCACATCGTACGAGCGGGCCGCCAATTCCAGATGTCCCAGCGATTGCAAGTATCCGCCTAGCGCACACAGCAGCTGCGCATCGAGCGGAAACATTTCGATCGCTTCCATGCATAGGCGGAGTTGCTGCTGCCGATTCGCACCGCCGGCATCCAGCGTGGCTAACAAGCCGTAGTAAGCTTCCAGAGCAGCGGTCGATTTTTTCTCCGCGGCAGCGAGCGCCTGGCGGTAATATTTTTCGCTTTCTTCCCATTCGCCCAGTTTTTGCGAAGTTTCTCCCAAACAGTTGAGTACTTCTGCCGTCGGCCCGCATTCTTGCAGTGCCAATTCCGCAAGTTCCTTTTCGTTTTGCGCTGCCGAGCGAAGCATGAAAGAGGGAGTGTCTTCTGCCACACGCCGAAAGGAAAGCGACAGCCCTTCCACCTGCATGCCGTTCTGCGTCATCGCGGGGAGCAGCGATTCGCGAACTCGGCCCGTGAAGAATAAATCCTCGCGATGCGGATGCAAGCGAATCTGGGCAGACTGTTCCCCTGCCAGGTTGCCGTGCTCGGTGGGGGAAACAATGAACGTCCAGTAGGCAAATTGCGGGTCGGCGGCTTCGCGGAGAAAATCAACCAGCGCCTCCTGCCCGTCGGCATCGAGGACTTCCCCTGCTTCCAGCCAGAGGATCCAACCTCCACGGGCGTGCTCGAGGGCCGCATTTCGCAAATTGCCTCGATGATCGAGGTGGGGTGATTCAATCAGCCGCATTCCCTGGGAAAGCTGTAATTGGTCTCGTTCGGGCGTCAAGGCGGTGGCCAAGACGAGAATTTCGTCTGCGATAGCACTGGCCGTGGCGAGCGAGCGTTGCAGGGCTTCCACACTGCCGCCGGCGACGATGATGGCGGTCAGTCCGATATTTGGTTGCTGGGTTTCCATACGGGCCTTCCTTGGCTCCGAGAAGTGCGAAGACGTGCCTAGTTGGGAATCGTACTGAAATGGGGCGACGCGGGGGAGATGAGTTTTTGCTAGCTAAGGGAGGTGTCGGAGGTCAGGGATCGGGGGTCGGAGGAGAGAGAAGGCAAAAAAGACAAATGACAAAGAATGTGTGTAGTTAACGCTTCTCCACCGTTTTTTCTCCGATCCCCGATCCCCGATGCCTGCCCCCCGACCCCTACTCGCTCAGCGGCTGCGTCGACCTCAAGTACGCAAACAAATCCCGCAACTGTTGCTCGCTCAGCGTCTTCAGTTGACCCGCGGGCATGATGGAAATTGGCGTGGCACGCAAGGTTTCAACCTCGTCACGCTGCACGGTGACGGTTTGACCTTCTGGCGTGCGGAGAGTGATGCTGGCGGCGTCTTGGTCGGTAATGAAGCCGGTTAAGGTGCGGCCGTCGGCGGTTTGCAGCAGGTAGGTTTCAAAGCCTTCCCGGATTTCGACACTTGGCTGCACGATGTTGATGAGCATCCGCCGCAGGTCGGTCCGTTGAAAGATGGTGAGGTCAGGGCCGATCTTGCCGCCACCGTCGAAGAGCTTGTGACATTTGCCGCACGAAGCGGCGTACAGTTTTTTGCCGTCGTAAGGATTGCCGCTGCCGGTGCTGAGTATTGAAGTCAGCCGGTCGAGCTCGGCGCGCAGTTCGTCGGGGTTGCTGTCGGCGGACGGCGGCCAGAGTTTCTGAACGCGCGCCTGCCACGCTTCGTTCCCTTGCAAGGACAACCGGCGAACGACGTTTTCCGGCACATCCTCAACACGGATCGTTTTCGTTTCGACCGCGGCCAAAAGTTGCTCCGCCCACTTTTGCCGGCTGGCGAGCACGGAAAGGGCCGCGTCGCGCATTTCGACCGGCCATTTTGGCAACTCCGCAACGAGCGTGCTGCCGATGTTGTCGTCGGGGAAGTTTTGCAACGCTTCGAGAGCGGCGAACCTAGTGGAATCGTCGGCTGTCTTGCTGAGCACAACCAATAGCGGCTCAACGGCGGCTGGCTTCTTCAAACTGCCGAGGATGGAGATAAACTGCGTCCGCCGCGAGCCATCGGCCTTTTCGTTGATGATAAACTTGAGAGCCTCCGCAATCGCGGCTGCATCTCCTTGGCGAAGTTTGAGCGTGGGACTGAGATTGCCATGCTTGGCGAGAGCGTCGATGAGTTCTTTAGGAAGTTCAACATTTGGCCGGCCGTTCATTGCTGATTCAAAGCCGGCAAGCATGTTCTTGGTAACTTGATCACTCTTGCTGGAATTCAGAATGACGGCGCACTTTCGCAAGTCTTCTTGTCTGCCGGTAATCGCGTATCGCTTCATCAGTCGCTCGGCGATGTGGCTGACGAACACGGGCGACGTCACTACTTTCTCGACATTGAGCAATTGGCTTTGAATTTCCTGCCAACCGTCGTCGGCGTGTTTCTCGATCGCCCACCAGATCAACAGTGGGATGTGCGGATCATGACTATCGTCGTGGAAGGTTAGCAACGGTCGTAGTAGAGAAATCCCGTCGGAAGCGGGCAACCGACGCGCCGAAGAAGCGATCTGACTGCGAACCCTAGCTTCATGTTCTTCGGTAGCAAATTCTACTAATCGCTGGTGTGCTTGGATTCGCTCTGATTTAGAAAAATGTTCGATTTGATCAACCGCATACCGAATGTTTGTATTTGGCCATTCACCCCAGGGAGCCTGCTTACGAGAGGCAAATGTCGCTTTATATGCATCCTCATCCAGTCCACCACGCTGCTTGGATTCCGCTGCAATCAATTGATGCACCGACCGATTCGTTGAATCTATGAGAAGCTCGACAAGTTCCACGTCTTTAAGCTTTTGAAAGTTGACAATTCTGGGAAGTGTATTGGCCTTCCCCTTCAACCTCCAAATCCTCCCACTCTCCCGATGAATTCTTCCCTGATAATGACTGGCGTGATCAATCCGCTGTTCATAAAAATCGGAGATGTACACGCCACCATCTGGCCCGAGTTGAATGTCGACGGGGCGGAACCACGGATCGCCACTTTCGAGCGCGAAGCCGACGTCTTTTGTCTTGAAGGTTGAACCTTCCGGCGAACGCTCGCTGAGGACCACTTGACCCTGCATCGGCGCAATGGCGAACATTAGATCGCGGTATTTTTCACCGAGCGAATCGGCCTCGTTGAAGATGAATGTGTGGGTGAAACGCGGCGCATCGTGGTGCGTCATCGCGGGGAAGTACCCGAAGGCGTAGGGGTTCGAAAGTTCGCCGTGCTTGCCGAATCCTTTTTGGTAGTAGCCACCCTGGACGTAATGAAAGCCGCGCGTGTTGCCGCCGTTGTGGCCACTGAAGATGCGCCCGGCCGAGTCGATCTCGATGCCAAACGTATTGCCGCCCCCCTCGGCAAAGATTTCGTACTTCTTCCGCCCCGGATGATAGCGCCAGATCAATTGGCCGAGGGAATGAACGACTTCTTTATCGGGCGCACCAGGCTTACGGATATTGCCCGTCACCGTGCTGCCTTGCGCCCCGTAAAGCCAACCATCCGGTCCCCAACGCAAACTATTCGCCAACGAGTGCGAATCCTCGATGCCAAAACCTTCCAAATGGACCACCGGATCGCCATCGGGCCGGCTATCTTGGTTTTCATCGGGATAAAACAGCAGGTATGGCGGCTGAAGAACCCACACCCCCTTCGCGTCGATCGCAAATGATGTTGCCAAGCTCAAGCCTTCCAAAAAAACTTCGTGCTTGTCGTTCGCGCCATCGAATTTGCCGTCGCCGTCCATATCGGTATGAATCGAAATTCGATCCGCGCCCGGAAAATGTTTGGGCGGGGGTTCCGGCAGGCGATCGTAGACGGTGCGGAGAAATTTATCGCGACTTACCATCTTCAAACCGGCCGGCTCCGGATACTGGCGATATTCCATCACCCACAATCGGCCGCGAGTATCGAACTTCATTGACAACGGCTGCGTAATGTGTGGTTCTGCGAGCACGAGTTCCACGGCCAGGTCGTCGGGTGTTTTGAATTTGGCGAGCGTCTCTGCCGGCGACAGCGGCCCTTCATCGCCGGGCAAGCGGAGTAGTTGCTGGCGAAGCTCAACTGCGGGGACAACTTTTGTGATTACTTCAGGCAGAGTAAGCTTTTCTGGCAGTTTCTCGCCCGCGATGAACTGCCACTTCCCGGCCAGCGAAATGGCCTCGTCACCACTGAAGATCGCTGGCGGCGAGACGTTGAAGCCGGTGCGACTGGCGGGAGCATAGGTGCGAATCGTCAGTCGCACGCGATCTGCCGCGGTGAACAGTTGGGGATCGACGGCAAAGCGTCCCGTCTGCCCCAAGCCGCTGCGATAATTTGGCGGAAACTCTCCCAGCGTGCCGATCGTCTTACCGTTGGCGAGAACCTCGCGGGCATCGTCGACTCCTTCGAGATGAAACTCCACGGCCCGATTCAACCAGGACTCCGGCAACTTGATTTCACAGAGATAAGTCCGCCAACCTTCGGCCGATTTTGGGGGGGACTTCCAGGCATCTGGAAGTTTCACATCCGACGGTTCCTGCCCGAAGGCGAACGTGCTGAATAGCAGCCACAGCGCAGCGACGGGAACGATGTTGAAAACAAAACGGTTGCAGGGAGAAGTCATGTTTTGCATCTGCTTATCGTAGAATGTCGGCTGGGCGACAACAACAATCTCTACGAGCTACGGGTACGCTGTTTCCATCTTCCTTTCCTCTCAATCAGGAACTTGCCCGATGAATGTCAGCCTGCGACCGATGATTCCTGGCCTGTCCTTGCTGTTTGCAATTCTGCTGTTCGTCAACGCTGTGCAAGCCGAAGAGAAGGCCAGCGCAACGCCCCCCGATTTCACCAAGGTGGATTTGAAGGAATTGGGAATCGTTCTCGTCGAACCGAAGAAACAAGAATCGTCAGGCTTTGTCATCGGAGGTAAGAACGACACAAAAATATTTCGGAGCATAAAGGAACTTAACGGCAAATCCATTGCCGAACTGGAAAAGGAGATGCGGCCCGGCGCGAGTTCGACCGCGGGCTTTCTCGGTGCCGAGGAAAGCTTGCTCACGATACTGGAAGAGGACAATCAATTCGTCGTCGACGAGCGCAAGGTAACGCACCAAGAGATTGCGCTCCATTTGCATGTGCTGGGAGCGCTGGGCCAAAAGTATCCCGAGCAGGAATTTCTCTACCACGGCCAGCGTTTTAAGGTGAAGGTGAATTTGTCGCGCGGCTTTCAGGATTCGCCGTTCGGGGATGGAACCAAAACCAACGCTTACGCGAATGTGGAGAACGTGACGAACGGCAACAAAATCTCGTACAGTCTCCTCGTGCCACACATGATCGAGCGGTACGGTTTCTACGAGGGGAATGGCACTGAGTACCGGTTGAATCCGGAGTACGTGTTGGTGGTGCTCACATTTTTGAAAAAGTAGTGACCTACAGATGAACTCGGGCTCATGCTGAGGACGCTGTTTTCACTTTAAGCGGTTGAGCGCCTGTTCAGTCTGTTTAGGAAGAAGCAAAGTTCGGCAACCATGAGGCAGGAGAATCACCGCTGACGCACCACGAACTGCGGCTTAGCCAGAAATCACTTCGAGTCTGTGGGGAGTCTGATGCGATGACTTTGGCCGCGACAGTCGGGCTGCGAGCTTACAGTGCGATCCATGCCCGTTCTTTGGGGAACTCCAAAGCGTTGCCGGAACTTTTTCCGAATCGTTAAGGTTTGCCAAACACCAATTCGAGGCATGACGTTTCCCCCGAGATGCCCATTGCGACCGTTAAACTCTAGGCATCGCGCGACTTGCGAAGTGGAGGCCAGACAATTAAACTTTCATCTTTGCTGATCGTTAACGTTTCAAATCCACCGTTCAAGGAGCTTTATTATGTTCTTGCGTCTTTCGTTGTTGGTGGTCGTGGTTTGTGCAATGGTTTCCGCCGGTTGCAGCGGCCCAGATGCTCCCAAGAAGAAGGACGGCCCCGTGACTCGTGCTCCTGCAATGGTCAACGAACTGCCGGCCTAGTCGCCGACGTTGCGATTGGCAATTCCTCTCCTCCCTTAAGGTCCCTGCCGATGCGCGTCTCCTCCCGACGTTCGCTGCTCGCTAGTTTGCTGGTTGCCTGCGCTTTACCCTGGTTTGCCGGCTGTCCGGCGGCCACACCTGGTGCAGGCGACCCAACGCAGTCTGGCGGCACGAAGCGGATTGTGTTTTTGATCAACATTCCCGATCCGTACTGGGAAGCCAACCTGCAAGGGCTGAACGAGGGAGCCAAGATGTTCGACCTGGCGAGTGCCGGGCTGAGCGTTACGCAAGATCCAGGCAATGGCACGACGGAAGGGCAGATCGAGAAGCTGCGTCAGTATGCCACGCAGGACGACATCGTCGGTGTGGCAATTTCCCCTTGGGATGCCGATAGCCCGGCGATTGTGGAAGAGTTGCAGAAGTTGCAAAAGAAGGGGGTTAAGGTCATCACGGTCGACAACGATGTCAACCGTGAGAAGTATCGCGACTCCCGCAGTTTCTATCTCGGCACTGACAACTTGATTGCTGGCCAGGCTCTTGGCACTGGCTTGAATGCTGTGCTGGATGCGAAGGGGGTGAAGTCCGGAAACTTTGTTCAATTCGTGGGGAACACGGAAAGCGATAACGCCCGTGCTCGCATGGATGGGGTAAAGGACAAGATCGGCGCAGACTTTGTGGAAGTCGCTCGCGAAGCGGACGGCAGCGACACGGGACGGGCGAAGGATAACGTTCGCAACACCCTTCTGAATCACAAGGACATTGTCGCCTTGGTTGGTATCTGGGCGTACAACGCCCCAGCCATCACTGGCGTGCTGCAAGAAACGAACAACACTGGCAAAATTGTGGTCGGCACCTTCGATGCACAAGAACTCGCGATCGAAGCGATGGCGAAAAAGGAAATCGACGTGATGGTCGTGCAGAACCCGTTCGACATGGGTGTGCAGACCGTGCGGCTGATGAAGGCGATGATCCAAGACGATCAGGCCACCATCAAGGAAATGTTTCCCAAGCAAGGGGAACCTGACGGCGACATGTACACGACCGGATTGAGAATCGTGGTCCCCGATGAAAGTTCGCCGATCAAAAAAGAGCTTTATGAGGAAGGGGTCGTGGAATTCATGACCCTTGCGCAGTTCCGTGAGTGGCTGACGAAGTTCGGGCTAAAGAGCTCATGAGCGCGCCCTCCGGCCGAATGCTTGCCTGGTGGCCGTTTCCTTTAACCGAGACGGCCATCTTTTTGGCGATCGTGCTCGTGTACCTTGTGACCGGCGCGCTGGACCCCAACCACACGTATTTCAACGCGTGGGACGCCAGTGCAAAGATGATCCTTCGCAATGCCGCGCTGCTGGGTATTGTGGCCCTTGGTGCGTCGGTGGTGATCATCGTCGGCGGGATCGATCTCTCTTCGGGCTCGATGATCGCGTTTAGTGCCACGACCTGTGCGCTGATCATGATGTTCTTCACGCAGCCGGAAGTGCAGGCGAGCGGCAGGATTGCGATGGATACCGGTCTCGTGACGGTGAGCGGCCTGGGGATCTTTCTAGCCATGGTCGGCGCAGTCTTGAGTGGCTTGATGGTCGGCACGTTGCATACGTGGATGGTCACGTCGATCCGACTGCCGCCGTTTGTGGCGACACTCGCCACGCTGGTTGGTTTGCGAAGTTTCGCCCGCGGCATGTGCTTGTTTTTGACCAAGCAGTACTGGGGAAGCGAGACGGAAAAGATTACGGTCAATACGCCGTTCTTCGGCTGGCTGCGAGAAAACAATGTCTGGATTTCGTCGGTGGTGTTTTTAGTGTTGGCGTTGGTGACGTGGGTGATTCTTAGCCGCACGGTGCTGGGCCGACATATCTACGCGATCGGCGGCAATGAAGAAGCGGCCCGGCTCAGCGGCATTCGGACGGAAAATGTGAAGTGGTTTGCCTACTGCTTCAGTGGATTGTGTTCGGCGATCGCGGGCATTTTTTTAATGGCGGACAACAGCACCGTGCAGCCGGCCTTAATGGCGCAAGGTTTTGAGCTCAATGCCATCGCTTCAGCCGTCGTAGGCGGTTGCAGTTTGCAAGGCGGGATCGGCACCGTGCTCGGAACGGCTCTCGGGGCGTTATTCTTGCGCGTCGTCATTGACGCGGTGGCGAAGCTAATCAAAGCGGGGGCGGATGTTTATCAAGGAATGATTGTGGGCATTATTGTGGTAGTGGCGGTGACTTCGACCCAGTTCTCGACGATCTCGCATTCAAGTCGCCAATTCTTTCCCGGCTGGCGCGGCATTTGGGCGATTCCCACCATCTCTCTCGCGGCCGGCATGTGTGTGATGATGGGGAGCGCGAACATCCAGTTTGCGAAGGACCGTTTGTTGCTCGTCGGTATCATAGTGACGCTCGTTTCGCTGGCAATTTTGTCGTTCATTAAACTGCTGGAATCGCATCGCGCGAAGTAAAGGAGTGTCGCGATGCAGCCGATTATCCAGATTCGCAGCATCACGAAAACCTATCCCGGCGTTGTTGCACTAAAAGACGTGTCGCTCGACATTTTGCCCGGCGAACTACATGCAATCTGTGGCGAAAATGGTGCCGGCAAAAGCACGCTGATGAAGATTCTCAGTGGTGTGGTTGGCAGTTACGAAGGCGAACTGCATGTCGGCGGCAAGCTGGTGCAGTTCGGCGGAACGCGCGCGGCAGAAGAAGCGGGTATCAGCATCATTCATCAGGAGTTGAACCTGGTGGAGCAATTGTCCGCGGCAGCGAATATTTTTCTGGGACGCGAACTGCGCACGTCACTCGGCTTTCGAGACGATCGGGCGATGGAGCAAGCGGCCGAGCACCTTTTTCGTGAACTCGAATGCAACATCGGTGCAAAGCAGCCAGTAAGCGAACTGCGGGTCGGCGACCAGCAATTGATTGAGATTGCCAAAGCGCTGTCGCTGTCGAGCGAAATCTTGATCATGGATGAGCCGACAAGTGCGTTAACGGAATCAGAGGTTGAGCGACTCTACCGCGTGATCGCCCGGCTGCGAGCTCGCGGCGTGACGATTCTGTATATCTCGCACAAGATGGATGAAGTCTTTCGGCTCTCCGATCGGATCACAATTCTGCGCGATGGCCGGACTGTGCAAACGCTCGTGACGAAGGAAACGAACGCGCAGCAGATCACGCAGTTGATGGTGGGTCGGGAAATCGCCGCGCTCGACTTGGGCACAGAACGTACGCCGGGTGAAGTAGTGCTGCAAGTCGAGAAGCTGCGTCTCCCTTGGCCCGGCCATGCCCGGCAATGGCGGCTGAAAGACATTTCATTTGAACTGCGGCAGGGGGAGATTCTTGGCATCGCTGGCTTGATGGGGGCAGGACGCACGGAACTGCTGGAATGCCTGTTTGGGGCGGCCCATGATCCGGTGCAAGGGACGATTCGCTTGCACGGCAAAGTGCAGCAGTTCGCGCATCCGATTGAGGCATGCGAGGCGGGAATCGCGATGGTCACCGAAGATCGCAAGCGGCTTGGCATTTTTGCCGAGATGAACGTCGGCCAGAACATCTCGTTGTGTCAATTGAAGGAAGCGACGACCGCGGGGCTCGTCAGTTCGCAGCGTGAAGAAGCGATGTCGCAATCAATGTTGCAAAGTCTGGCGGTGAAAACGGCCGGTTTGGTCGCGCGGATCACCAGCCTCAGCGGCGGCAACCAGCAGAAGTGCATCATCGGCCGCTGGTTGCTTACCAAGCCCACCGTGCTGCTGCTAGATGACCCCACTCGCGGGGTTGATGTGGGTGCCAAGGCGGAACTGTATCGCCTGATGGATCGTCTATGTCGCGAAGGGCTGGCGATTATTATTACGTCGAGCGAATTACCGGAACTGCTCACGGTGAGCGATCGGATATTGGTCTTGAGTGAAGGACGACAAACGGCGATGTTCTCGCGTGCGGAAGCCACAGAGCATCGGATTTTGGAAGCGGCGACGAAAGGGTATGCGGAAGCTGCGCAGGCGAACTAAATCCGGCTGCGTTGTTACGCTCAAACTTTCAACCCATACTCCCGCACGGCGTTATCAAACAACAATTGTCGCTGTTCCTTCTCCGGCCGGTCGGCGATGATCTCCCGCAGTGCTCGCACCCAGTCTTTCAGCGGCGCCCCCTTTAGGCAAACGGGCCAATCACTGCCGAAGACGACGCGCTCTGGGCCATACGTATCGAGGCAGAAGTTGATGGCCGGGGCAATCAACTCCGTGGACCATTCTTTCGGCACACGCGCGATGATTCCCGAGATTTTGCAGAGCGTGTTCTTTTTCTCGGCCAAGGCTGACATGTCTTTCTGCCAGCGAGCAATCGCCGGCTTGTTTGGATTTACGCCCCACCAGTTTGGGTCCGCGTTGCCGACATGATCGACGATGAACTTGGTATCACGACAAGCGGCCATAAGCTTTGTACCGTACCCCAACTCCTCCGCGGGCATACACAAGTCGAAGCTGAGTCCCGCAGTTCCCAACTGCTGAATACCTTCGACAAATTTTTTGCTCAGGCAGCGAGGTTCACTCCCAGCGGCAGTGCTACCAAGCACGATACGCATCCCTTTGATGTACCGATTGTCTTTCCAATGCGCTATGTAATCGCGAAAGCCCGGCTCGTCGGGAACGCAACCAATGACGGCGGCGATGGTGGGCGAATCCCCAGCCTGACAGATCGCCGTCAATAATTCTCCCTCCGCAACCTTGTCGGTCTTCGCAACATCGACCTCCATATAGACGGCGTGTTTGATCCCCGTCCCCGCGATGGCCTCGCGATAGTCGCTCATCACATAGTTGCGACGCAGGGGCGAGTTACCGTTTTCGAGCCAAGGGATGTCTTGCTTGTCGAGATCCCACAGGTGCTGATGGCAGTCAATGATCGGGATTGCTGCCGATTCATCCTGTCCCCAGCAAAAACTTGAATCGCCAATCGACAAGGCAGCAACTGTGCCGATCCCTGCCGAGATCTCGATAAACTGTCGGCGCGAGCACGGTTTATCGGTTGGTCGGGAGTAGTTCATCGTGCGCTCCAGAGTTTGTGATTTCGTCCCAATGCACATAACCGTCGTTGTTGGTGTCGAACTGTAGAAAATGTTCCTCGGTTCCAATGAATTCGCGGCGGCTGAGCATTCCATCTTGATTCGTGTCCATCCCCAAGAACCACCCGGGGCGTTCGCCTGTCGTGGCAGTCTGGGGCTTGGGAGGGGGCGGAACAAACAGCGCGTCCGCGTTCTCAAGATTGCCGCGCGCGAAGACAACGAGCATGCTGTCCGGCAGTTGATCGGCAGGCAGACTTCGCTCACCAGTTCCAAGAAGATGCTGAAGGTGAACCTTCCCTGCTTGAATCTCCTGGAAATCAAGTCGCCCATCACGATTGGTATCGAACCAGTCAAAAACCGCGTCGCTGCTGTCAAATCCCTTCACATGCACCTGACACCGCAGCGCAGCTTGTTGCCGCTCAAGCAGTGCCGCCAACTCATCCGCGAACACTTTGCCATTGCCATCTGCGTCCAAGACGGAAAAGTCAAACATCAGGTTGGCAGCCTCGGAAACTTCCTGGGGTTCCAGATACCTATTGGCATCGCTGTCGTACTGCAGCAGAAGTTGCTCCGCTTGCTGTTGAAAGTTCACCTTCCCCACGGCATCGTTGAGGAGAACATTTAGCCGGCAATCCGGCAGGTGCAGAATCAGCCTATCGGGATACGTCTCCACGGGACTGGAAAGATTGGACGGTTCACCAACCACTTCCCAGGGAGACGCGATTTCGGCCTCATCATCCAGCGTCAATCGAAGTTGCACGTTGGCAGGATAGTTCAAGACGCGAGTGAACTCTTTACGATCTATTCTGCCGTTTTGATTTTCGTCGAGATGATCAAAGAGCGCCGTCGCCTGTGGTAAATCGTCGCGGGATAACTCACGTCCCGTGGCATAGTGCTGCTCTAGTGCCAGTTGTAGATTCGTCCACTTCGTCGTTGTATCGAGCAACATCCCGGCGGGGATTCCACGCAAGCGGCGCGGCATGTCGCCGCTGTCTACGGTTGCGATTTGCAGTTCCTCGGGAACAAGCAGCTCGTCGTCATTTTCATCGCGCCGTTGGAGTGAGGTCGCCAGCGATTCAATTTCCTCGGAATCGAGGCTGCCATTGTGGTCGGTATCGATCTGTTGCCAAAGGGGCGAGTCTCTGCGATTCAGATACTGCTGCTCAATTAGGCCCCGAAACGACAGCGGTCTTGAACCACCGGCATTTCTGGTAAGAAAACGGGGGAGTTCTTCGGTGTCGACCAGGCCATCTTTGTCGAGGTCGTAGCGAGTTGCCATTTGCTTCTTTTCCTCGTCGGTGGCGAACGGCAAATTGCCAAACTCCCCTGCCTGAAACCGGGGACTGGCCAGAAGTTCGCTCCAGGTACTTCTGCCGTTGCCGTCGGTATCCGCCGCTGCCTGCGCCTGGACGACGATGGCTTCGAAGGCCGCCGCGAGCGGTTGGCCGGCGACAAGAATGTCGACTTCCAGAATCAGCGGCCCGCCGGGAGTAAACAGAATGAGGCGGTCGAACTGCGGCGATGAAGGATTTGAATTCGAAACGTCACTAGCCGCAGGCGCGGCGGCCGTCGTTGCTTCGGCACGGACTGTTTTCGGAATTTGCGGCTTGGCTTGAACGTTGTCAATTTCGTCAACCTCGGCCACCTGAAGGACATTCTCGGTAAGCGGGGAGCCTTCCTCAGATTGAACTTCTGGCGACAAAGTTTCCTGAGGATTCTTAGCTGTCTGAGCCTGCGTTGCCGGCACTGGTCTCGCGCTTTCACCGCAGCCGCACATGCCGACAAGAGCCAGCAACGTAGTCGCCGAAATTGTAGTTCGCAGGCGATTGTGAGAAAGAGAAGGAGACATGAAACCACCGCCTGCCAAGGGAGAGGTGTGCTGGCCGCTCTCAGTATATCGCTACCAGACCCCGAACCCAAGAAACCAAGTTCAAACGCACCTCGTCTAAGTTGGGAAGGCTTGAAACCCATCGCCTAACACATTTCAGAAGGCTATCGCCATGGTCACCGCAAAAGGTTCCCTCGTACTTCCGCTCTTGGAGTCTATTCGCATCGCCTCCCCCTGCAGCGCGGACTGGAGTGCCATGGTCGGCGACGACCGCGTTCGTCATTGCGGCGAGTGTCAGCAAAACGTCTTCAACCTGTCGGTGTTGACGCGAGAAGAGGCCGAACAACTGGTTCGAGAACATACAGGTCGACAATGCGTGCGATTCTTCCGCCGTGCAGATGGGACCATTCTTACTGCCGATTGCCCGGTAGGATTGGCGAGAATCCGGCAGCGGGTGGCTCGTCTGGCGGTAATCAGCCTCGCTGCCGCGGCTTCGTTTTTGATCGGAACATTAACCGCGTGTGGTTATGCCCTGGGAATCCATTTCGAAAATTCGGGAGGGCTGCGAGGAATCTTTTCTGGCGCACACCAATCGCCTTATCAGGGGGGCGTTGTGATGGGGGAGATGTGCGTCCCACCAATTCCACCCAGCGGTGTGCAGCCTATAGCGCCACCTACGCCAACCAACCCTTAGGCAGCCCGGCGAGCCAGGTTTGCTTCTGCCGCACTGATCTCGGTGAGAATGCCGTCACGCAATTGAAGCAGTCGTGACGCACGTGCTGCGGCGGTAGGATCATGCGTGACCATCACAACGGTTCGCCCTTGCGCACGTGCGGCGTCAAGCGCATCCAGCACCAGGTTTCGGCTATCGGGATCAAGATTGCCCGTCGGCTCATCAGCCAGAATCAATTGAGGATCGTTGACCAAAGTGCGGGCCAATGCCACACGCTGCTGCTGACCAATGCTCAGTTCCGACGGCCGATGATGCAAGCGCTCGGCTAGTCCGAATTTCTCCAGCACAGCGCACGCTCGCGATCGCTGCTCCTCACTCGTCATTCCCAGCAAACAAAGGGGAACCTGCACGTTTTGAAGTGCCGTCAGGTAAGGAATGAGATTGAATGTTTGAAACACAAATCCCATGCGACTGCTCCGAAGCGCTGAACGCACCGCCACCGTCTGATCGTACAGCGATGTTTCATCCATCCACACGCGGCCGTCAGAGGGGGTCAACATTCCTCCCAGGACGGACAGGAGCGTTGACTTGCCGCTCCCACTGGGGCCAATCACAGCGACATAGTCACCGTTGTGAATCGTGACGTCGGCTCCATGTAGTGCCGTAACCGTCTGCCCCCGACGAACGTACTGTTTGCTAACAGATTCTAAACGCAACATGACTAGGTCTCCTGGAAGCAGGCGCACGGATCGAGTTGCGACGCCACTCGCGAAGGCCACCACGCTGCCACAATCGCCAGAATCACGGCGACCACCACGGCAAGCAGTGCTGTCTCAGGCAAGACGTAAACTTTCACTCCGGCCCAAGTTGGTCCCGCGAAAAATGCCGCCGCGACTCCCGCCAATGAACCAACAGCCCCTGCACACAAGCCGAGCACGATTGCTTTGCCCAGAAACACCCGTTGCACAAACCAAGGGGTCGCCCCGAGAGCCATCAACGTGCCGATTTCCCGCCGCCGTTCGCGGACGTTGGTGGCCATCGCGCTGGCAAGCCCCGCGCCGCCAACTAACACCAGTACGCCGAAGATAAACCACGACGTGTTTGCCAATTGGCGATTGACCCCCACCTGGGTTTGGACGACCTGGGAGATCGTGACTACTTTTGCTTGAGGTAGCAACTTGCGGAGTTCCGGGGTGAGACTTCCTGCCGCATCCTCACAACAGCCAATGACTTCAATCGCATTGCAGACGGCACCACTTCCGCTTAGCCGTTGCACGGTGTGCAAGTGAGCGAAAACACGCGCGTCGTCGACAGTGCCAGTCACAGGGAGGACTCCCAGGACTTTGAATCGTTCGCCAAACAACTCAAATCGATCGCCGACAGAGTACTTGCCTTGCGCTGCGATGTCCGCTCCGAGCACGACTTCATGCGCCCCCAGATGCTCGATGGACCGATTGATTACCAAAGAATCCGGTGTTTCCAATCCGGCTGAATGCGAAAGTTTCGCCTTCTGGCATCCCTCATGAGCTTTTGGCCCAGAAAACAAGGTGGTTGTCTGCCAGGAGGCTTGAGCGGCAAGTTCTGCTTGAGGCAGAATGCCGGTTAAGGTGACTTCTTGGCCAGCAAGGTTCGTTGCAACATTCAATCTTGGTGAGACTTGCTCCACTCCCGTGAGCCCCGCCAGGTAAATCTCAGAGACATACTCTTCGGGAATTGTGTCTGCCGTTTTATCGGCGGCGTAATAGTCCTGCAGCGATGCCTCTTTGGGGAGAATAAGAATATTCGCTCCCAGATCGGCGAGTTGCTTCGAAACTTGTTGCTGCGAGTGCACCGTGATGTGCCGGATGGCAACTAAGGCGGCCACGCCGAGCAAAATGGCAAGGCTGTTGGAAACAACCGTCCAGGGGCGTGCTTTGAGTTCGTACCAAATGAGTGATGCCAGCGTCATGCGCAATTCCTTTCTCCACCATGCAGGCGTGGTTAGCGGGATTTGGTCGCAGGACGCGTCGCTTGCGGCGCGCTACCGTGTTTGCAGTTTGGATCATCGCAGCACTTGCCAGAGGCATGCAGCGAGGCCGTAATCTGGGCGGCCGTTGATTGTTCGTCGAAGTGACCCACCAGAACGCCAGGCGGCGCAATCAGCACCGCATATGCTCCGTTCACCTTTTGCGAATTCAACTTCATCTGCTGATAGAAGCGAGTTTCCGCAGGATCGTCCAAACGCATCGGGACGAGTGCGATTCGCTCACTGAATTGCGGATCTTTCTGGATGGTACGTACGCTTGCAGGAACTTCCACTTGCTCGGTTCGCGTTAAACAGACGAAGACCAATTTTTGGTTTTGCAGTTCTTTCATGCAGCGCATCATGGTCGGCGGCACGATGGCAGTCACCAGTTGCTGCTGCGTAAGCGTGCGAGCGAAGAGCCCTGTCGCGACCCCATTGGGTGCCACGACGACGGTCATTGGCATTGGCGCGCGAGCAATTCCAAACTGCTTGACGAGTTCCTGATTGGCCGGAGAATCGACGAAAGCTGTCGTCGCTCGCGCTTTTCCGGGACGAGCATCAGCTCCTTCCTTGGCGGCCTGCATCATTTTCCGCAGCGCGTCACTGTCTTCGCGATGAAAGACAACGAAAGTGAACTCACCCGCTTCTGCGGCAGCCGCTAGCGTCTCTTGCAGTTTGCTGGGTGCAGTCCCCGCCTGTTGAGCGAACGCGGGGAACGCTACCAGCAACCAACTGGCGACAAGGCAATGGGCGAGTAAGTAAAGCGTTTTCATGAAAAATCCTTTTTTCATTGGGCCTGGCGAATCGTGACTGCGTTCGGCGGGAGCAGGGTCGAACTAATATGCTCCAGCCGGCGGGACGCAGCTAAACTCGCGTTCAAATTTTATGAGAGGCAACGTTGGAAAGCTCAACGACTGCGGCCGCTGCTTGATCAACCAAAACTCAAGTTGATAAGGCTTCTCGCGCCGCTTGCGTTGATCTTTCCTGACCGTTTGGAATGATCCCCACGATCTTCGTGCCCAAGCCTGCAATTCGTTATGGCGCGAAGGTATCTCGGTTTTAAGACTATTGCCAGTTATCGGGTCTGTGCCGCAGGTCACATCAGAATTTCTCCTGTCCGGGCAATGGGCCGTTCGCTAAACTTGGCTGGATTTCGCGTGAAATTATGCCCCGCGGGACCGCGCAAATTGGGTTGTAAAGTCGCGCATTCCGATCCGGCCACATTAGGTTTCGCTGCCGCGACTGTGTTAAGATAGGGCATATTCATGATCTCTGTTTCAGTTGCTGACTCTTTGGTTTTCTCTACTACTTGAGTTGCATTTTTGAGGACTTCGATGAGAAATTGGCAGAGCCGAATTGCGACCCTGCTCGTGACGGCGACTCTCGCGAGTTTGATTTCTTATCCGGTGCTGGCCGTTGATTTCGTCACTGATATCCAGCCCCTGCTCGAAACCACCTGCGTCTCTTGCCATCACGTTGAAAAGGCCGAAGGGGAACTTCGTCTCGATACCCACGAGGCAGCGCTCGAAGGTGGGGCGAGCGGTACCGCTCTTGTGCCGGGTAAACCGGACGATAGCTTGCTTTACACCTATACGATGGAACCGGCTGATAGCGAGCAGTTGATGCCACCCCGGAATGCCGGCGGCCCACTAACAAAGGCCGAGATCGAACTTCTCAAAAACTGGATTGCCGAGGGAGCCAAATGGCCCGCAGGAGTCACGCTCAAGCCCAAGGCCAAAACCGTGGGGGTGACTTCAGACAATATGGATCTGGCCTTCAAGATTCATGCGTTCATCAAGAAGCGCGCAGAGGAAGAGCAGGCAGCCGAGTTCGCGAACTATTCCAGTAAGATTCCGCAAACGGGCGCGGCGTATGACATGGTTGCGATTAAAGGGGGTGAGTTCCTGATGGGAAGTCCCACTAGCGAGCCGAAGCGCGAAGAAATCGAAGGCCCCCAAGTGAAAGTTAAAGTCGACTCCTTCTGGATGGGAAAGTTCGAAGTGACTTGGGATCAGTACGAGCCCTATATGATCACGCAAGTCGATCGACGCAAGAACGGTTCACGCAAAGACTACGATCCTGTGAAGCATGGTTTGCTCGATGCGGTCAGTCAGCCGACCGCCCCCTACACCGAAATGAGTTTTGGAATGGGGCAAAAGGGATTTCCGGCAATTAGCATGACTCAGCACGCAGCCAATAAATATTGTCAGTGGTTGAGCGCTCAGACGGGTCACTTTTATCGTCTGCCTACCGAAGCCGAATGGGAATACGCCTGCCGTGCCGGGACGACCACCGCTTACTCATTCGGGGACGATCCAGCTCAGATCGGAGAGTATGCGTGGTTCTACAAGAATTCGAACGAGAAGTACCAGAAGGTTGGCATCAAGAAGCCAAATCCCTGGGGCCTGCACGATATGCACGGCAATGTGATGGAGTGGACGGCAGATCAGTTTTTCGTCGACTACTTGGTTCGCATTAAAGACAATCCAGTTAACCCTTATATTAAGCCTGAAAAACTCTACCCGCGGACCGTTCGCGGTGGTGGTTGGGATGATGATCCCGATAAACTGCGTTCTGCCTTTCGCCGTGGTTCTGCTCCGGAATGGAAGCAGCAAGATCCGCAACTCCCCAAAAGCGTGTGGTATCTGACGGACGCTCCGTGGCTTGGCTTTCGAATCATTCGTCCCCAGACAATCCCTTCTGCGGAAGAAATGTACTTTTATTGGAACAGCGCTGTGGACAAGTTCTAGGTCCCGCCGCTGTTCCAAACTCCCCCTGTTTTTAGAAAGAGTTCTCTCCATGAAAGATGCGAACGATTTTCAGACGGACCGCCGGAAGTTCATCAAAGTAGCAGGTGCGGTTAGTGCTGCCACCGCACTGGGCGGAATTGTCCTCCCTCATGTTCATGCGCAAGACAAAGAGACCGACAAGATCGGCGTGGCACTCGTGGGATGTGGTGGGCGTGGTACCGGTGCTGCTGCCGATGCGTTAAATGTTCCCAGCTCGCGCACCTCGCTGAAGGCAATGGCGGATGTTTTTGATCATCGACTCGATCAAAGCTACATTTCGCTGAAGCAGAATTTTCAGGACAACAAAGACAAGCTGCCCATTACGAAAGAAGAGCAATACGTCGGTTTCGATGCCTACAAGAAAGCGATGGATGTGCTCAAGCCGGGGGACATCGCGATTCTCGCCACGCCGTTAGCTTTCCGGTGGGTCCATTTCCAGTACGCGATCGAGCGTGGTCTGCATGTCTTCATGGAAAAGCCGGTGATCGCGGACGGCCCGAGTGCCAAGCGGATGCTCGAACTTTCCAAGAAGGCAGACGAAAAGAATCTCAAATGTGGCGTCGGCTTGATGGTGCGCCACTGTCGGGGCCGTCAGGAATTGCACGAACGGATTCAAAGTGGGGAGATCGGCGACATCATCAACATGCGGGCTTATCGCATGCATGGTCCGGTCGCCTCGGCATTTTCGACGCGTAAGCCGGCCGATAAGTCTGAAGTGATGTTCCAGATCGAACGGTTTCATAGCTTCATCTGGGCCAGCGGCGGCTTGTTCAGCGATTTCTACATCCATCAGATCGACGAAACTTCATGGATGAAGAACGCCTGGCCCGTCAAAGCACAGGCGCTCGGCGGGCGTCACTATCGAGGTGACTACATCGACCAGAATTTCGACACCTACGCCGTCGAATACACCTACGAGGATGGTTCCAAGCTATTCTTCGATGGTCGTACCATGCTCGGTTGTCGCAACGATATGTCCAGCATCGTTCACGGCAGCAAAGGGTCGGCCATCGTCAGTACTTCGGGCCATACGCCCGGCAAGGTACGCATTTTCAAAGGGCAGCGGCAAGACAGGGATGAAGTTACCTGGGCGTATCCGCAGCCTGAGCAGAATCCGTATCAGCTCGAATGGAATGACCTTGTCGATGCGATCATGAACGACAAGCCGTATAACGAAGTCCCCCGCGGTGTCGAAGCCAGCCTGGTGACCAGCATGGGACGGATGGCCGCCCATACTGGCCAGGAGATCACTTACGAGCAGATGCTTCACTGCCCGCATGAGTTCGCCCCCAACGTGGCGTCGATGACGGCCGATGGCCCTGCACCAGTGATGCCCAATGCCGATGGCGTTTATCCGGTTCCGGAACCAGGCATTACGGTGGACCAGGAATACAAGTCTTAGGTCGCCGCTAGATTGCGAATGCTGACAGTAAATTCTCAACGCCGATAGTGAAAACTCTCGGCGTTGCTATTGTCGTTCGCAGCTTCGTTGCGATTGCAACTGCTACCTCAGCCAGGCGGCAAGAATTTCTTCGACCTGCTCTCCATCGAGCGTCTCATGAGCCAGTAGATTATCGACGAGGGCTGCCAGCGCGGCCCAGTGATCGTCGCGCCGCATCAGCTTGTAGAGCCGGGCCGTCGTCTGTTCGAGATAAGCCAAACGTTGCCGTTCGTCGGCAATTAACGCCGACGCGAGCTGCCAGGCCTCGTCCCAATCGGCTTTCCATTCGGCGACAACACCTGGGTGATTCGGCTCACCCAGGTGGATCATCTCGGCAACTGGACCAGCCAGAGCGACCCGAATCGACCTCTCGCAAAGTTCTCGTGCGGAAAAATCGCTGCGAAGCCACTCGACTTGCGCATCGCCGAAGCGTTCGGGGCCGTCATCCCGATCAGGCTCGATGGTGACCGACCGTACACGCGCCCCTTGCAGGATCGCCATGAACGCGTGGCCGGCTTCGTGATAGGCGGAAACTTCGCTCATGGAGGTGGCGGGTGCTACTTCACGCGTACCAACTTCATGATCCGTCCCGAGACATTCCAGTCCTGCACATACAAGTTGCCATCTTTGTCCCAGTACGATCCGTGAGTTCCGCTAAAAATTCCTTCGTTCCATTGCGCTTGCGGCACGTTAAAACTGCCCCGCTTGCTCGGATCGGAATTGTGCCCCAACACGGCAATAATAGTATTGCTCTTGTCTAGAATCACCAGTCGGCCTTGCAGGTCAGGGACGGAAACATAGTCCCCCTGCACCGCTGCTGAAGTTGGCATGCCGAGGCCCGTGATGACCTCCTCAATGAAGTTTCCTTCCAGATCGTAATGCAGCAGGCGCCCCTTGGGAGTGTGGTTACGATCGCAAATCAAAAGCCGCGGCGGTGTGTAACGGGTATCCAGGGTCATGCCGTGGGCGGTGTTGAATTGCTTCAGGTCATTCCCTTTGGTCCCAAAATGCATCAAGTACTTGCCGGTCTTGTCGAACTTGAAAATATGGTTGCTGGCGTATCCGTCCGACAGAAAAATATCGCCATTCGGAGCCACGGTTATCGCCGTCGGGCTGAACTTTGCTAGTTTCAGCCCCGATTCTTCCGGGAAAGGAAGTTTCAGCACGATCTCGCCGGTATGGGCATTGAATTTGATCCCCTCGGCATTGTTGTTCCGAGCGCCGTAAATGAACTCTGCTCCTTCTTCCTCACGAATTTCCATATCGTGAATGTTCGAATACTTTTCCCCTTCGTAGGATTGGACAACAGTTCCTTCCGGCGTGAAAACAACCACCCCCTTATTCGCGCTGACGTAGACGTTGCCAGCCTTGTCGATGACCACGCCGCCATGCGTTGGGCCCAGGGCAGATTGGCCGTCCGGCCGCAGCCCCCAGCCAGGAACCGTGTCAAACGTCATCAGGCCGCAACCCATGCGCACCGCTTCGATTTTGTCGGCGCTGTGGGCGGGGAGCAGGATTGAACAAAGAACAGCTATCGCGAGGAGAGGGGCACCGAATTTCATGCAGGGATCCTTGGTGAGGTGTTGAAGCGCCGGTAGCAGAGTGCTCGAAGAACTAACAGTGTTCCCTAGTATCTAGCGGCAAACCAGTGATTGCAACTGGATTCAACGCCAGATGCGTGTGCAAGGTAGGGGCAGATCGTTAGCACGGCAATCGCATCTAACTTCCCACTATTGCGGTAGCCGGAAAAAAGGCAAGAGACTTGCAGTAAGACCCTCCGAGGAATTTCATTTTCACGGAGGTCACGCACATGTCGCAACGTCTGGTGGCAGTTTTTACACCGTTTGAAAATCTTACCGATCCGCGCGTCGAACGCACGCGCGATCACGAACTCTTCGACTTGGTGATCGTCGCCCTCCTGGGGACCATCGCCGGGGCTGATAGTTGGGCCGACATCGAACGCTTCGGCAAGGGCCGACTCACTTGGCTCCGCACCTTTCTCCCGCTGGTCAACGGCATCCCATCGCACGACACTTTTGGCCGCGTCTTCGCCCTGCTCGATCCGGCCCAACTTTCCGCTTGCATTCGCCAGTGGCTCGATCAAGTCGGCATTGAGCTGGGAAATCAGATCGCCATCGATGGCAAGACGCTGCGCGGTTCGTTCGACAAAGCGGCTGGCAAGAATCCTTTGCATCTCGTCTCGGCCTGGGCGTGTGAGGCCCGCGTGACGCTCGGGCAAATCGCCGTCGATGCCAAATCGAACGAAATCACCGCGATTCCGCTGTTGTTGGAACTACTCGAACTCAAAGGAGCGACCGTCACCATTGACGCGATGGGTTGTCAAACGCGGATCGCAACGAAGATCATCGATCGCGGCGGCGAGTACGTGCTGGCGCTCAAAGGTAATCACGAAAAAATCCACTTGGCCGTGATGCAGGCATTTGAAACGGCGCTCGCGCAGGACAAACGACCCGCGGAGCTGAAACGTTATGTCACTGTCGAAACCAACCGCGGCCGCGAGGAACGCCGCGAAACGTTCACATTGCCGGCGAGTGTACTCGGCACGCAGGGCAAGGCGTGGAAGAAGTTGACGACGCTCGTGCTGGTGCTGCGCACGACACAAGTTGGTGACGAGGAGACGAGCGAGGCCCACTACTATTTATCCAGCTTGCCGCCGAAGGTGAAAACGCTGGCGGCCGCGATTCGTCGACACTGGTCGATCGAGAGTCGCTTGCACTGGGTTCTAGATGTAACTTTTACCGAAGATGCGAGCCGGATTCGAAAGCGTCACGCACCGCAGACGTCGGCCATGCTGCGTCGGCTAGCGGTGTCGATTTTATCGGTGGACACTTCCCTCAAGGATAATATTCGAGGCAAGCGCTACCGCGCGTGCCTCTCGACCGACTCGCTCGAAGGCATCCTCCGCAGTTTTAGCGGGAATTGAGATGCGATTGCCGTGGGTCTTTCGGCATCGCGGCGAACTACCGACCCGGGAAGAAGTGCTCGCCGCCGGCATTAGTATTGAAGACCTCCAAGCGCTGCGGGATTATTTCGTTTCGCTACTCGAAGTACCGCCTCCGATGCCCAAGTTCAAACTCAAGCTTAACAACCGGATCCGTTCGATGGTCCCGAAGTGCCGCCAGACGCAACGGTCTTCTGCGGGAGTTTAAGCGTGACTTATGCGCTAGATTCCAGGCAACAATCCATTCAACTGTGAACCCGTGGCATTCGTCAGTTCTGGATTAACTAACTACTCAACTAAGGCCCTTTTGCTAGTTTCCAATATTCGGCGTTTCCCATTTGAGTTAACGTTAACTCAATTGATGAGGCCCACAGCTTTGACGTTTGCCTCCCGTGAACAGCACCGAGTCCGAACATCGCCAACACGAGCCATTCCACATGCTCACTACCTTCCGCCGCCGACCCCAGTACATCCGAATACAACAACTGTCTGTGCGCAGGCAGCCTCACTGGCGATGGCTCTTAGCCCAAAGTTACCAGGAATGCCGTCGTGACCCCGAAGTCCGCCAGGACAAATGGATCGGAGCGGCGTCCAAGAAGGTATTTACTCTTATTACCGTGAAATCTGCGGCCAAACGAAAGGCGATCGATCAAGCAGAGCAAATATGGGAACAGAGCGGCGTGACTCGTTGGGAACTTGAAGCCCGACTGTTAACGAACCAAGCACTTTCAGATGTGGCTTCTGCCATGGATCTGCCGGAAATGGTGGTTAAGGCCTACGAGGCCGTCTTCTTCGATGTCCGAGCCTATCTGAGTAAGACTGATTACATCGCTGGTACTGTGCTGCAGTGCGATCGCGAGTACTACCCCAGCGAAGTCGGCCGCATCTGGCAGCGTTTTGCCTATTGGGGCGGCGTAGCAGTATTGGAAACCATCCTCGATCATTTCCGTCGTCGGGGCTGGCAGGATTACACCCCGATTATCGACCAGGAACCAGCCCCTAATCGCTCCGAGTTGGATGCTGCCCTAGAGCGAGATCTGCTGATGATGTTCCTGCCGTCACTCGCCATTGATCCGGTAGCGTTAGCTCGCGCCACACGGGAATGGGTGCAGGCGCAGGAAGAAGCAGCTACTTACTGTCCACCGCCAGATTTCGCCATCATTCCGGATGAACTGGTGGCAGCCGGGGAGCAGGCCTTAGCCGATGCCGTGGGCCTGAGCCGGCAGAGGAAACGCAAGGTTAAAAGGAAGGTGAGTTAGCGAGCCGGCAGTACTGACTGGCTAGAGCACGAACAATTTTCTGCTGACACCTACAACTGACGGATTCACGAACTGAACCAGACAATAAGCCGCACCATGTGGAAAACCAACCTTGGCCGACGTTATTACTACCGAGCTCGTCGCCCGGCCGGTAAGTCGAATCAGGAATATGTCGGCAGTGGTGTGGTTGGACGCCTGGCAGCGGAATGCGACGAGTTAGCAAGAGCGAGCCGTCGACGACAACGAGCCCTGAAGTCGGACTGGCTTCAGCGATTCGAAACGTCCCAGATCCGGCTGCTGCAGGTCGGCCAGCAATTGGACACGTTCTTGAAAGCCCATTTGTTCGCGGCGGGCTATTACCGATACAACCGCTGTACGTGGAGAAAACGCACAATGAACACACCCACTGCCAAATCCAACTTAAAGGACCTGTCGCTGTCAGAACTCAACGATCGGGCCAATGCCGGCGATGCGAATGCCGTCGCGCGTCTGCGAGCTGTTCTGCAGGCCAATCCGCAACTGGTCAAGCAGCTAGGGGATGTGGCCGCACACGCCAAAGAAGCTCTGCTGCAACGCATCGTCCGGACGGATGCGACCGTGGGAGAAGCCGTGCGGTTGATGCTCGACGAGCTGAAACGCAACCTGCTTCCGGCCAAACCCACGGCCATTCAACAATTGGCCGCTGACCGAGTAGTCCTGATCCACGCTGAGATTCACGTGCTGGATGCAATCTACCCACTGGTAAGCGAATTAGAGCATCAACAAGCCCGCGTCGTAGCGAAAGCCAAAGACTCCGCCCAACGGCGATATGGCCTAGCTCTGAAGACGCTGGCGGCTGTAAACAGGTTCGCGCCGGTAACAAGACGCGTGAAGCCAGGCAAACAGACTGAACCGTCACCGTTGAAGGTGTTCGAGTAGCTGCTGCACCGTTCACTACAAGTCGAGCGGTGGGGGCATTTGTCGAGCATCAAGAACTGAAATGATCGCACTTTCGGAACCAAACAAGGATGAAGCTTATGTCTGACAACGAACACACCAAACGACAGAAAGAGCTGCAACTGCATCGGGTTATTCGGTTGTGCCAAATCCGGCTAGAGAACGATGATCTCTTCCGCGACCAAGAAATCATCGAGCAGCATCCGCACTTGATGCCCGAACTCGAAAAGTGTCTGCTCGCGCTGCGTATTACGGAAGCCCTTCATCGTCTGGCAAAACTGTGGTTACTGATCGTACGGGCTAGAAATGCGCAAGCTCACTCAGCCGTTGCGCCTCGTCGTAAAGCGCCTTGGTGGCGGCGGGGGACTCTGTATCTAGCTTGCGCGTGGTGGCGGGAGACGGCTGCGAAGTGATTGTCGTAAGTCGCGTGTGCTGCAAACCACTCTCGATAGCGTCGCCGATTAGAGACTTCGCGGTACCGAACTGGAGAACGGGTTACCCAGAAGATATGGGCTGGTCAGCAAGGCGTGCAGTTGGGCCAATCACTGCGCTCTGCGTGACGTATGCCATTGGCGTTAACTGGGAGCGGTGGTGCAGGCGCTGAAGTCCGTACGCAAATATTCACCTCTGTCACTGCTGAAGTTAAGAATCAACCGCTCGCCACAAACTACAGCTTTACTCCGATCTCGGCTTTGCTCATCCCCAAAGACGAAAAGGGAGTTGCAGGCGTATGTGACAGTTTCTGTCATCCGTGTCACCGGCGATTGTTAATTTTTACTGTGCCCACTTGTTCTGGGGGTGTGCCGTTGATTAGATTTCTCCCGATTCATTCTCTTCTTTCGCTCTGCTTTCACTCGTAGGAATCGAGCCATGCAGTTCTCACGGAAGCGTTCTCGCAAAGCCTTTCAACTCAAAAAGCATGAGCGTCGCTCCTTTCTGGAACAGCTTGAACCGCGCGAGATGATGATCGCGACGCCCATTAAGTTCGATTTTGGAACTGCCACTTCGCCGCTAGAACCTGGAGCCATCCGGGTGAATCACACGACGAGTTACTCTGCCAGCGCGGAGTTCGGTTGGCAGGCAATTGCCAACGGATCATCCGGGGACGTGGGGGTGTCCCAGCCGGATGATCGGCGTGACTATGTGCATTTCTCAGCAGGTGTTTTTACGGCTGATGTAGTGCCTGGAATGTACGATGTCACGATTGGTATGGGAATCGCAGCTGCCATGTATGGCAAGCCAATGCGGATGAATGACGTGCCAGTCGATTCCGTTGCTTTCAGTGCCGGGCAATACTTCGAGAACACCTATCGCATCATTGTGGCGGACGGACAATTCAAGCTGGATTTTCCCAACGTACCAGGGTACGGAAATGCCATTTTGAATGAGTTGGAAATTAAGCCTGTGGACCCCAATCTCAATCTACCTGTTCGCACAGAAATCAATCCGGCCGGACAGGCAATCTTGTTCTACGATGCGGCGACCGACCCTTCTGCCACAGCACTGTCCGTCCGTAAATCCGGTAATGACTTACAGGTAGTCAACACCACTTCCAATACTGTTCTAGCCTCTGCTGCTGCCGCAACTATCGCGGGGGTTGCCGTGCTCGGCCAGAGCACCTCGGCAACGACTTTGGCGGTGGACTATACGACCGGTGGGTATTTTGACGGGAAAGTGGCCTTCGTGGGTGGAGGAAGTACGAACGATCGGATCGAGTTGGATTTGACCGTGGTCGATCCTGGTGCCCAAGCGCTAGTCGTCGACACCTTGGGGAAGGTCAATACGGGTGGTGGCTTTGCCGCGATAGGGAACTTGCCGTTCATTTACTTCACGGGCATCGAAGAAATCCAACTGCATGATGGCGGTGCACTGACGAGTACCGTGATCGGCGATTTGTACACGCGTGGCGGTTCCGCCAATGATAACTTTCTGTTTCAACGTGGTTACACCTCCGGGACCGATGTGCTGCTGCGGTTCAATAATATTTTCACCGGCCCCTACCGCCCTACCAATCGGATCGTCGCCTATGGCCGCGGAGGCAACGATTCGATTACCTTGAACGGCACCTTAGGGACTCAGGTGCGGGCGGCGTTCTATGGAGAGCAGGGGAACGATTCACTGTACGGCGGCTTGGCGGACGATCTGCTCGTTGGCGGGGCAGGTAGCGATCAACTTCTGGGCGGAGACGGCCACGACATTTTGTGGGGAGACGACGAAGGGGTTCGTAACAGTGGCGGAGCGTCAGATGGCGGGGACAATCTCCAAGGTGGGGCCGGAAACGATGTGATCTTTGGCGGGGGTGGAAACGATACCCTCCAAGGAGGAACGGGAGATGATTATCTGCATGGTGGCGCTGGAAATGACAATATCACAGCAGGGGATGGCAATGACTTTCTCCGAGGCGGTGATGGTGCTGACACGTTGTCCGGGGATGCGGGGAACGATATTGCCTTGGGAGGGGCGGGGGACGACTTCAATTATGGCTCTTCCGGTCGCGATTTTCATTTCTCAGGAGCGGGACTCGATAGAGCCTACGACCTGAACGACAACGGCGAAGATTTCTTCGTGATGGCATTGTCCATCTTCGACGCCGACGTCGGGCCCTTCGCAGCCAACGGGCGTTCGAACAACGACCAGATTCTGTGGGACCTGATGCATCATCCGACGACCGGCTGGGCCAGCAGCGCGACGTTCGCCGAACGGGTTAGCGCCCTCGAAGCGGCTGCGGGGATCGGCCTGAATGGCACCGGTGCTGCCGCCGATCTGACCACGAAATATCTCTACGGCAATACGCTGCATCCCGATTACACGATCGTCTCTCCCGGAACCTCCTACAGCACGAGTACGGGAGACACGTCACAAACACTCTCCCTCCCCGAAATCGAGTTCTACGAGGGGAGCACAGCCATCACCGACAATACCGGGAGCTTGAATTTCGGCCCGACCGGGGGTGGAAGTCCAGTCGACAAGACGCTGACGATCACCAATAGTGGCGCGGGGAACTTGGTCTTGGACTTGGCGAACGTTCTGTTGCCCGCCGGTTTTCAGATTCTCAGCCCTCCCAGCGCGTGGATCGCGCCCGGTGCCAGTTCCGATCTGGTCCTGCGTTTGACAGCCACCACGGCAGGAACATTCACGGGAACGTTCTCCGTTCCGACGAACGACTCATCGGAAAATCCCTACAACTTCGCGATCAGCGGCACGGTTGTCGCGCAACCTGAGATCGATGTTCGCGAAAGCGGGATGTACAGCCTGCCCAGCGGGAGCGGAATCTTAAACTTCGGCACTGCGTACACCGGTCAGCCCGTCACAAAGATTCTAGAAATCGTCAACACGGGAAATGCGATCCTGACGCTGTCCGAGGGGACAATTTCCTTGCCCGCCGGGATCTCCTTGGCTTCATCGGTAGCGACCGAAGTGGCGTCCGGAACTTCGACTAACATTTCCTTCCGCATGGATGCGGCCGCAGCCGGGAGTCTGGTGGGACAAATCAGCATTGGCAACAACGATGCTGACGAGAATCCCTACTTGATCAACGTGCAGGGGGCGGTCATCGACTATCCCCCCGAAATCGAAATTAGCGTCGTTTCGGTCGGCGCGATGGCAAGCGGCGAACTGCTCAGTTTTGGCACCACTTTTATTGGCGAACCAGTCACGCACGTTTTACAGATTCAAAACACGGGCGCGGGTCCCTTGACGATTAATACGGCGGGCATCTCCCTCCCCACCGGGTTCAGTTTTACTTCGTCGGTCCCGGCTTCGATTCCAGCGGGCAGTACCGTCACGGTGAACCTGCAGTTCAACGCTAACCAGGTAGGTTGCTTGGAAGGATCGCTGATCATTCCCAACAACGATACCGATGAGGGGATGTACACCATTCACCTCTCTGGGGATGCGCAAGCCGCTTTTGTCGAAATCAGTGTGACCGAGAACGCCACGGAGCTAGTCAGTTCCGGTTCACCCATTCACTGGGGCGTGACCCGGGAAGGAATTGGCCTCTCCCGGACATTCGTGATTGCCAATCTGGGGACCGTCCCCCTGACCATCGATGTGGCCAACATTACCGTGCCGACCGGCTTCTCGATCTTCCAGGCGCCGGACGGGTCCGTTCCGCCGCAAGGGACGACTTCCGTCGTGGTGCAACTGGCGTCGCTCGAGGCGGGAACTTTTTCCGGCGCCATCTCGATCCCGAACAACGACGCCGACGAGAATCCGTTTGTCATCCAGGCTCAGGGGGAAGTGTTGCCAATCGCGGCGGACATCGAAGTCCACTTCAACGGTACGGGACTGCCGGCCAGCGGTTTTGAACTTGAATTCGGTGCGACGGTCGAGGGGACGCCCATCGGGAAGACACTGACGATCAGCAACACGGGCTATCTCCCACTCACGCTCGACTTGGCCAATGTTCAGCTCCCCGCCGGATTTTCCATCGCGCAGTTCCCTGCCAGTAGCCTGGAAGCGGGAGAGTCGAGCACGCTCCTGGTGCAGATGAATGCTACTTCGCCGGGGAACTTCGGGGGCACGCTCAGCATCCCCAGTAACGATCCCGATGAAAGCCCGTTCACGATTGAACTCGCGGGGATCGTTCATGCAGCGCTCCCCGAGATTGAAGTCCGAGACGAACAAAACAACCTTCTTGGTCCCCTCTCGACGATTGATTTCGGCACGTTCTATACCACGGGCTCCGCGACCCGGACATTGACGATTGGCAACACCGGAACGGCTGCACTGCATTTGTCTGGGTTGCAACTTCCAGCAGGAATGTCGGTCGAGACTTCTTGGAACCCGGTCGTGGCTGCGGGGAGCCAGACCACGCTAACGCTGCGAATGCAGTCGAACAGTGCCGGCAGTTTCCCAGGCAACATCGTTTTTCAGACCGATGATCTGGATGAAGCGCAGGTTTCGCTAGCGGTGACCGGCACCGTTAAAACTGGGGTGGCTGAGGCTTATCTGACGAGCGTGAATCTGACCTCGGACGATGGGCTGAGCAGCCAGGATCGGGTGACCAGTGACCCCCGCGTCAGCTTCATCATCAGTGGGATTTTCTCCGGAAATGCGCGCCTGGAATTCGACCATAACGGCGATGGCTCGGTGGATGGTAATTTGCCTCTCCTGGTCCCTGGTGAGACGGTCACGTACGACCTTCGAACCAGTGATTTGACGTTCGTCGATTATGTGGGGGGAGTGGACCTGCGGTATCGGATTATCTTCAGCGGTCAGCCCGGCAGCGCCGAACAGACTAGTCCGTGGGAAACGTTTGCGTTCACGATGGAGGCTCCGCGTGTGGCAGCCATCGCCATCCAGGACGAAGCCCAGCTGGATGTGCCGGATAACGTAGGTCTGCTGGAGTTTCCACCGACGGTGGCGGGGACACCAGTCACGCGCACGCTGACGATCTTGAACTCGGGGAATGGGAATCTGGTCCTGGATTGGGGCGGAGCTCAGGTTCCGCCTGGGTTCACGATTACTTCCTCTCCCCCGTCTATCATTCCGCCGGAGGGGAGCGGCGAATTTGTGATTCAGCTGGAGGCAGCGTCGGCCGGCGACTATCACGGTGAGCTGGTCCTGCCCACGAACGACCCGACCAAAAATCCTTTCAACTTCGATCTCTTCGGGACAGTCGCGCTCCTAGCTCCAGAGATTGATGTGCGGCTGCAAGGCGGACGACGACTCTATCAGCAGGACCAATTCAACTTTGGCGTTACCGAAGTTGGGATCCCCCTCGTCCGCGGCTTCGTGATTGAGAATCAAGGGAACGCTCCCTTGCACTTAGGGGATCCGGCAGCGTTGACCTTGCCCGCTGGATTGGAATGGGTCACCCCTTGGCCGACGACGGTCGCACCCGGTAGTTCGGCGACGTTCCAGTTGCAACTAGCAGCCACGAATGCCGGCGCCACGGACTACGTGGTGGAGCTTTCCACCAATGATGCCGATGAGCCCAGCTTTGCATTGCGTGTTCAAGGTTCGGTTCTTGCGTTGGGACAAACACCTCCAGTTGAGGTCAGTCTTTCTGGACTCACCCTCCTGAACGATACCGGAGCCGAGGGCGATGATTGGGTGACTTACGATGCGCGGGTCAATGGTCAGGTCAGTTTTTCCACGCTCCTGATGAACGGCAGCGTGGTCATCGATTTCGATCACGATGAAGACGGCATCGCCGACTCCCAAACCGATGTCAATCTGGTCACGGGGGCGTTCACCTACGATCCGCGGCAAGGGGACCCGGCCTTACGCCATGCTGCCGGTGCGTTGCCGCTGCGGTATCGCTGGCGCGTCTTGGACGAAAGTCAGGTTTCCATTGCGATCGCTACAAGCTGGTCGGCCCAGGCAATCACGCTCGAAACACCTCCCTGGATCAATGATCTGCGAGTTGACGAAGTGGGGCTGGTTCGCAATCTGGCTCTCGACAGTAGTTGGTCCTCGACCGATCCATCCCTCTACTTCGTCATGGCAGGTGAGGTTTCCAGCGCGCAGTTCGCGGTGCAACTTGATCTGGATGGAGATGGGATCGTCGATCAAGAGTTCGTGGCGGAAGAATTGCAGGTCGAATATGTCTTCGATCCGCGAACCATCGTTGCTGCCTGGCGTGACGCGGCCAGCGAACGGACGATCGCTTACCGCTTGCAAACCCGCGATGAGAACGCCCAGCCACTGCAGACGGGTGCTTGGCAGACCTTCAGCTTCACGCAGCAAGCGTTGCCGAATTCGTCCTTAACGGCACTCGTCGAGCTCGATTCCGCAACGATTGTCAACGGACTCCCTACTTCCAGCGCTCCCAAGCTAGTCGGTCAACTCAGTGCGCCCCCTGCGACCGTGCCGGGAACTTCGATCCAATCCGCCGTTACTCTCGAATTCGATTGGGATGGAGTTCTGGAAACAGTCGAAGCCTCGACGAACCTGTTAAGTGGCACGAGTTTTGAATACGTTCCCAGCTTCTCCTACTACGGGGAGAAAACCGTGCGCGTCCGAGTGCGCGAGTGGAATCCCCTCTATGGCGCTGAGCTCACCGGCAGTTGGAGCAGTCCGTTTGTTTTCAACTACCTCGCGCCGGTCAGTCCGGCCGTGCAGAATCTGGAGTTCACGACTCCTACGGGCGTTCCGACCATCACGGGAGTACTGTCGGGCAATACGCCGTTTGTGACGATTGAGTTCGACTACAACGGCGACGACACTCCGGACGGATTTGCGCTGAGTGACTCGACTGGGGCGTTTGTCCACCAGCCGCGCGGCTTGACCTTAGGGGAGGCCAACACCGTGCGCGCTCGCAGTTCCATCTACGATCCGCGCGCCGGGGGAACGATTGCCGGGGCGTGGACGTCACTCACCTTCACGCCAGTGGGCAAATCGATCGCCACCATCGATAGCAGCACGTTTGGACTTTTGGAGGACAATGGAACTAGCACCAGCGACCGCGTCACTACCAATCCAACTCTCACCGGTACGATCGTCGACCTGACCAATCCGACACGGGCGCTGGGAGGCATCACGATCGAGTTTTCGTTGGCCGGAGGAATGGGAGCGGCGGGGTATGCCACCACCGACAGCTTGGGTAAATTCACCTATCGCCCGGTCGGCCTTTTGCCCAATGCTGAGGAGGATCAGGTGATTTCGGCACGGGTCGTGGAATGGGACCCGTACAGCGGGACCTATGTGCCGGGACCGGCAACGACCTTCAGCTTCCGCTTACTGCCTGCCACGTTTGTCCCCGCGCAAGTTATCAGCTTGGGGCAAGTACGTCATTCCACGGCCAGCGATGGCGTCCGTTCCGATCCGGCCATTCGGGGGCAGATCGTCAGCGCCTTCAACTCTCAACCGGTCCCCTACGCGCTCGTCCAGATTCGCCTCGATCACGCGGCCGATGCGCAGGGAAATCCGATCATCGCGGGCGAGGTCACCGCGGACGCCGAGGGGAAATTTTTGTACGTTCCGACGGGGCTCTCGCTGGGCCTGCATACCATCTCAGTCCGGACCAAAGAATGGAACTACGCCAATCGAACAGGGGGCTTCGGTTCGTGGGTCAGCCACGCGCTCGATCTTCAGCCTGACACAAATGAGCCGGCAGTCCTTACCAATCTGCAGTTCAGTAGCCCCGCGTTTTCGACCTGGTACGGAAGTTCGGACTCCAGCGATTCCTCGTTTGCGCCTGTTGTTACGGGGACAGTCTCCAACACGCAAGGCTTTCAGCATGTGTTGGTGGAGTTCGACCAGAACGGGGATGGCGCGGCGGATGGCATCGCCCAAGTCGATTCCACGGGCGCCTACAAGTTTCGCCCGGCCGGGGTCACGTTCGGAACGTTAGAGCTTTATGCCCGCACGCTGGAATGGGATCGGCTTTCGAGCCAGTATCTCGTCTCGGGTTGGAGCGGGCCTTATTCCTACAACTTCCAGCCCCCCAGCGCCAGCGATCCGATCATCAGCAACGTCACTGCCACCCGGCGGGCCGATGGATCGTTGCTGCTGGAAGGGAATGTCTCCGACGATCAAGCGGCGCAGAACGTGTTGGTGGCCTTCAAGTTCTGGGTGGATGGAGCTTATATCGAGGAACGTTCAGGGGCGGTCGATAGCTCCGGCCGCTTCCATCTGATCTTCACGCATCCCCAAGCGGGAACGGGGGAACTCTATCGCCAGACGACCGAAATCAATCCGTCCACCGGAGCGACAACGCAATCGAGTTGGTATTTTCAGACCATGCCGACCATTGCGACAGGAACGGTCGGTTCCCTCGTCACCGACTTGCACTTGACGACCGACAATGGGTGGTCGAACAACGACCGCGTAACGTCGATCGGTTCCATCACAGGCAAACTGGTAGGGGATGCGATCGCGGGAGCCACGGTTTATGTGAACTGGGACGGTAATCCGTCGAACATCCAAACCGTCACGGCTGACAGTCAAGGGAATTTCACGTGGGAAGAACCCACGACTCTCAATCCCAGCCAGCGCACGCTCTACTTCTCGACCAATTCCAACTGGAACCTGGCGACCTGGATTCCGTTTACTTACACGTTGGAAAATCCGAACGTCGTCAACGCCCAGATCGATGAACTGCAACTGCTGGCGGGGGCGGACGGTATTTCAACCACCGGCGCGGTGACCGGTCATGTGAGCGGTACGAATGGTCAGCCGGTGACGATTGAGTATTTCTGGGGAACTGAATCTTGGAACCAGGGGACTGTGGCGACGGCGGCGGACGGTACGTTCTCTTTGACGGTTAACGCGAGTAACGGCAGCTATGTTCCCTTGCGAGTCCGCGTCAAGCCGGCCTACGAGAACAGCACCTATCGTGTGGCCGAAGAAGGCTGGACCACACTGAACTTCTTTATTCAGAGCGATCCCAACAGCTTGGAATCGCAGGCCCTGCGCACCGTCATGGGTCGGTTTGACACCTCTTGGCAAACGGCCGCGAATCAAGCCGCGCCGGTGAATCCCCTTTTGGCCAATGCCCTCCAGCAACTGTCGAACGGTGTTTACAACTACCAGCAGTTGCAGACCCAGGCCGATCAACAGCGCGACCTGGCGCGGGCTCAAGCCGAGGCAGCCTACAACGCGGCGAAAGCAACTGCTGACGCCACCCGCGGGCAAGCGCTGGCAACGGCGGCTCAGACGTTTATTACCGACCTGGCCGCCTTCACGGGCGATAAAACGGTCTTGCCGCTTCGTGATTTCGTTTGGCCTGATGCTCCACAGAATGTCAGCCACACCATCCCCCAAGATGCCGATCAGCCCACGGCACCGGCTGGTCCGATTTATACAGGGCAGACTTATCAATTCTCGCAGGATTCCGGTTATCAAGAACTGCTGTCCAGCGCCGACCAGGTCTACAACCAGTCGGTGCAGCAAGCGCAAGATGTCTACGATTCCGCCGAACGACAAGCGAGCGATTTCTTTTCGGCCACGAAGAAGCAGTTGGATCAAACCCTCGCTGCCGCACTGGCGCAAGCCGATGCGACCTATCGCGACGCTCTCGTCCCCGGGGCCAACCCGTACAACTTGACAACAGCCGATGCTCAGCGAGTTTCAAAGCGCGCAGCGGCTCAAAGCAAGTATGCCCGTGAAATCGCCCGACTCGCGGCCCTTCGCAACAGCGAGTACACCCGCTTAGAACAGGTTCGCGACGCGGCCATCGCTGCCAAACAAGCCGTCGTGGACCATTATCACTACCTGATGGGGCAGGCCAACTCGTATGAAGAAAGCGTCGCGTACCAACCTTACCTGGATGCGGCCAACGACGCCAAAGAGTTGGAAACAATCCACGCCGGTTACGATGCCGAGATCGGGAAGGCTGTTGCCCTGCGCGAGTATTCCAAGGGGGAGGCAGCCGCCCTCAAGGTTCGTGATTTGGCCTTCCATGTCGCCGATGCAGAGTTCGAAGACACCCAGGCGCGGCATAAGAGCTATGAGCGCAGCCGCGAAATCACGGCGGCAAAACTCCGAGACGACACCAAGGCCGATGCCCGCCAGACGCATGCGCGGGCGCTGTCCGCAGCCGCCG
>JBGSNR010000113.1:0-29121 GCA_041739545.1 Pirellulaceae bacterium
TGATGATACTGCCGTTGCTTTTCCATCGCCGGGACTCCGTTTGAAGAGTTGTGGAACTAACCTCATTCAAACCTCCCGGCGGTGGATCTTCACGTAAATTCAGCCGCTGATAGCGGACACTTCAAGTTTGACAGCGCCCAGTCCACTCAGATTCGATTCCACTCATGGGCTGCCGGCCGATCCTGTGACGTTATCGTTTGCCCCCTGTTCAAAACCCCACCACACCCCCCGGTCGTGTAGTTTCCAGAGAGTTTGCAAGAACTGCTGCAAAGTAATAAACAACAACAGTTTCCGACGATTTAGAGGTGTTGCGCGCAGTTTCCACCGGAGCGTTTTCACCCCTGTTCAACTAATCAGCTATTCGCGAGGCTTCGATTTGACATCCTGCCTGCAATCCGAATAGACTCACATCCATAGGTGGTCGCTAATACATTCCTGGAGCCCTGCATGAGACTTCCTAATCACCGCGACCTCAAGTTAGCCTTGCTGTCATTGTTCCTCCTGCTCCCGCTGTCGACACTGGCAGCCGAGGATTTGACGGGCGTGGTTCAGGACGATACTTCTGCCGACCTTTACGGCGAATGGTCGAAGTCCACTCATACCGCGGGGTACTTGGGTGAAGGTTACATTTATTCACCCCCCGTCGCCGAAGTGAAGGCGACCTTCAGCCTCCCTCTGCCAGCTGATGGAAAGTATCAGGTTCTGATCTCCTACACCGCGAACGCCAATCGTTCCGAAACAACTTTGGTGCGAATCCGCGCGGCTGACGGCGATGCCGAAGTTCGAGTGAATCAACAGAAAACGCCGGAAGGACCAGGGATTTTTCAGCCGCTCGGCGAATTTGAATTCAAAGGAGATGCCGCCGTCGTCGAAATCTCGACGGCCGGAACGGATAAAGGGGTCATCATCGTCGATGCCGTTCGGCTTCTTACAGCCGAACAGTTTGCAACCGCCAAACTGAAAGAACCCAAATTCGATCCTGCCAAGATTGCCGCCAAGCCCAAGACCCCTGCGAAAACCCAGGCAAAACCCAAGGAATCGCCTGCAGAAGCGGCACCGGCGTTTGTGCGAAAAGAAGCCACTCGAAAGCTCGCACCGCTCACGGCCGCCGCGCTCGACAAAATCCTCGCGGAACACTTGGGCACCGTCCCCGACAGCGACTTGGCAACCGATGCCGCCTACATTCGCCGCCTTACGCTCGATTTGATTGGTCGTCAGCCGACGCCAGACGAGCTTTCCAAATTTGTCGCCGATGATTCTCCCGGCAAACGAGTAGCCGCCGTCGAAACCCTCCTGACATCGCCAGAATTCGGTCGCAACTGGGGTGCGTACTGGAGCGATGTGATCAGCTATCGAACTCCTCAACCAGAATTGACGTTCCTGAATTACGAGCCGCTACAGGTCTGGCTGGCCGAGCGTTTCAACAAGGGAGAAGGTTGGGATCAAATCACTTACGACCTGCTGACAGCTTCCGGCAAGGTCGGCGACAATCCGGCTGCCACGTTCGTGGGCTTTCATCAAGCGGATAAGTCTCGCCTCGCCGCTGAGACAACGCGTGTCTTTTTAAGCACGCAGATTCAATGTGCGGAGTGTCACGATCACAAGTTCATCGAGATGCCGCAGGAGACGTTCCATCATCTGGCCGCGTTCTTCGTGCGCACCCAAGCGAAGCTTCCTTGGAACGACTCCAACGGCATTGTTGTTTCGAGCAAGCCGGCCGGCGAACATCGCGTTCCAGGTGGGAAGACGGATTTAGATCCCGATGCGTTCGGCATGAAAAAAGTTGGGGTGGGTGACAGCGACATCGTTCGCCGAGCGGCCCTCGCTGAATGGATTGTTTCGCCTGAAAATCCGTGGTTCGCTAAAGCGTTCACCAATCGCGTTTGGGCCCGAATGCTCGGCCGTGGCTTTAGTGAGCCCGTTGACGAAATTGGCGAACTGGGGGATCAGGTGCTGCCCGAGGTGCATGCTGCGGTGGCCGATCATTTTGTCGCCTCGAAGTTTGACTTCCGCTCGTTAGTTCGCGTCATCGCGGCCACGCGGGCCTATCAACGGCAAATCCACGATGCCGCTGCGGGCGAGAAGCCGTTTGTCACAATGACCGCTGGTCGACTGCGTGGCGACGAGGTGTATCAGTCACTCGTCACTGCAATTGAACTTCCGAACGTGACTCCTGAAGCGGTGAAGCCGAGCGATGCGATCCGCTTCCCCCCTCCGCCGAAAAGCACGCGGGACCTTGTCAATGAAGCGTTTGGCTTCGATCCAAGTGCTTCCCAAGACACGGTCGGCCGGAGCATGCAGCAGGCGATGTTCCTGATGAACAACCGCCAGGTGCAGAACCAGGTCGATGCTTCGCCAGCGAGTGAGACGGTCCTGGCCCGTATCGTCGCGACAGAAAGCGATGATCAGAAAGTCTTGACGCAACTTTACGAGCGAGTCCTGGCCCGCGAGCCGAACGACAAAGAACGTGAGATTGCCAAGCGGCACATTGAACGTGTTGGCAATCGCCAGGCCGCGATGGAAGATTTGATGTGGAGCTTGCTTAACTCGGCAGAGTTTACGAGCAGGAGATAGCCGCAAGGGTCAGAGGGATGCCGTTGTACTCAACGCGTTCTTCGAATTTGTCCTCCTCCCTTTCCGACCTCTGATCCCCGCCCCCCGACCCCTTTCCTCCCCATGCAACGCACCTTCATCAATCTCGAAACAACTTCCGCCGGAACAACCACCCGCCGCGGCTTTCTCGCCCGCATGAGCCTGGCATCGGCTGCGGCCGGGACAGTCACACTGAGTTGGCGGGATATGCTGATTGCCAAGGCTGCTGAGGTGCGAAAACGCGGCAAGGCGATGATCTTGTTATGGATGGATGGTGGGCCGAGCCAATTCGATACGTTCAATCCCAAAATCGGCTCGAAGTTTCAAGGGCCTACGCAAGCCATTAACACCAACCTGCCCGGCGTGCAAATCGGCGAGCATTGGCCTAAGACGGCCGAGGTGATGGACAAGATCGCTTTGATTCGCTCGATGAAAAGCGAAGAGCGGGATCACTTCCGCGCGATTAAGCTGGTCCGCAGCGGTTATCCGTTAAAGCCCACGATCGCCTATCCCACATGGGGTGCGGTGGTCGCTCGCGAGCGCTACGACCCTGAGTTCGATCTGCCCGCCTTTATTCGCATCGGCAAGCCGCGAATTCGTACCCGCGACATCAACGCCGGAGTGCTCGGTGCTCGGTTCGAATCGTTCAAAGTCGATGAAGGGGGCCAGCTGCCGGAAGACGTAGTCCCTGCCGTGCAGGCAGAAGTCTTGCAGCGGCGTTTAGCTCTGGCCGGAGAACTCGATCAGGAATTCGCGGCCAGTGGCTCGACCAAGACCGTACAAGAGAAACGCGAGGTTTACGACCGCACTAGCCGGTTTGTCCTTAGCCCGCTCCTCAAGGCATTCAACCTCGACGAAGAAAAGCCGGAACTGCGCGACCTGTATGGCCGAAATCATTTTGGCCAGGCTTGTTTGCAAGCGCGGCGGTTAGTCGAAGCTGGCGTGAGTTTTATTGAGGTCATCAACGGCGGCACGCACGGCGATCAAGGCTGGGACACGCACAAGCGTGGACACAAAGAGAACCCCCTGCTCGCGAATGATACCGATGCGGGCTACGCGATGTTGCTTCGCGATCTGGCTGATCGCGGCATGCTCGATAACACGCTGGTCGTTTGGATGGGGGAATTCGGCCGCACTCCCAAGTTCGATGCGGAAGGGGGGCGGGATCATTACAGCGATGGCTGGATCACCTGTCTTTCAGGCGGCGGCGTGAAGATGGGGCAGGTGATTGGCGCGACTGATGACGAAGGGGTGAAAGTCAGCGAACGCCCCGTTGGTGTGTCGGATCTATTCGTTACCTTCTGTAAGATCCTGGGGATGGACCCGCACGACGAGTATTTGACCGACTTAAATCAGCCGTTGAAGTTGGTGGAAGGTGGGGAAGTGATTCAAGAGCTGTTTTGAAAGGGATCGGGGAGCAGAGGTCGGGGATCGGAGAGTGGAATAGGTCGTAGGGGTTGCTACACCCTTCGTCATTCGTCATTCTGATTTCGATATTCTTCCTCGATCCCCTACCTCTGATCCCCGACCCCTATGCTGCTCTCCGATCTCGCTCGCTTCGATACGCCCACAATCTGCAACGTCATCGAACTATTTGACGTTCGCCCACGCAACCGCGGCTACATGGACCACCGGGTGAAGTGTTGCTTCCCCGAACTGCCCCCCATGGTCGGCTATGCCGCGACCGCCTGCTTTCGCAGTGATGCCCCGCCTGCCTGCGGCGATGCCTACGGAAGTATTCAAAAACAACTAGAGATATTTGCGAACCTCCCCGGCCCGGCCGTGGTCGTTTTCCAGGATTTGGACGATCCCCAGGTCTCGGCAGTCTTCGGCGAAGTGATGTGTTCCAGCTACCAGGGTTTTGGTTCGGCCGGGCTGGTCACCAATGGGGCGGGGCGAGACATCGAGCAGGTCCGGGCGCTCAAATATCCGATCTTTACCGGTTCCACCATCTGTTCGCACGGCTATTGCCACATTTTGCATATCGGATTGCCGGTGAGAGTCGGCGGTTTGATGGTAAACACGGGGGAATTGTTGCATGGTGACAGCAACGGCGTGACGAATATTCCAATAGAGATCGCGGCCGAGGTCGCCCAGGTGGCGGCGGAGTTTGTCGCGGCGGAGGAACCGGTGATTAGCTACGTGAAGTCGGCCGGGGCCAAGTCGATCACCCGCTACGACGAATTGCGGAAAGAGTTCCAGGCGACCATCAATCGGCTGCAGGCGCGGGTGACCAGAGCGAAGAGTTAATCTTCCCCCTGACCACCTTCCGCAGCTTGCACCGGCTGACGGCGAAAGTGGCAGAGGACGGTTCAGGAGGAACCATGAAGGTCAAGTTTCGAGTCACGCAGTTGACCCTTTTTTTGATGATCCTGATTCCGGTCGTCATCACGCTCAGCACGGTCGCTAGATACTGCGTTCGTTTCACGGGAGAAGATCTGGGCGACCAACTGGTTGATCAGACCTCGGCACGAATCGAACAAGAGATCCAGCGGATCATCGACCGCGCAACCGACGAAGCGTCTTTACTAGCAAACTTCATCGATTCCGGCAGGCTCGATGTACACGACTTTGCGGCCGTCGTGGACCACATGGATCAAATCCTGAAGAACAGGGATGAATCGACTTCAATGTTCGTCGCGCTCGCCGATACGGGCGAGTGCATCGGGATTTCACGTCTCACGGACGAACCCACGGTCTGGCAATTGTTGCGATCCGCGGATCGCCAAGGACAAGTGCTCGAGGAATTTAATCTGCGAGACTATCCGCAGTCACCGCTGCGAGTCGACGACACCGTGCATTTCGACATGCTCCAGCGTCCTTGGTACCTGGCAGCCCAGCAAAAAGGGGAGGGCGTATGGCCCGAAAGCTACGTCTTTATCGGTGCGAAGGACACACACAACGACATGGGAGTGACCTACGCACGCCCGGTCTATGATTCACAAAAGAATTTGCTGGCGGTTGTTAGTACCGATTACTCACTGCAACAACTCAGCAAGTACTTGCGTACGATGCGCATTGGCGAGCATGGCTACGCGTTCGTCGTTGAGATGCGCAACGATGGCACGCAGGCCGTCATCGCGCACCCCAATCCTGACATGCTGCTTCGCACGGCGGGCGGAACCATGGAACTTATCCCTGTTGCTGAATCTCCCGATCCACTCGTCGTAAAGTGCTTCGACATAGCTTGCCACGAGTCGATTACATGCGACAAAGAAATTCCTGTCCATTTCGAAAATGCAGGGAACAGGTTTATTGGCGAAGTACGACATATCGGCGGAGTCGATTCGCCTCATTGGTTGATTTGTATCGTCTTGCCTGAGGATGACATCCTCGGCGATGTCCACCGCGTGACTGCGATCAGTTCAGTTCTGGCGGTTTCATCCGTCGCGATCGTCGTCTTGCTTAGCATGTACCTGTCGTCCCAGGTCGCCATTCCACTCGAAAAGATGGCTGTAGAGGCGGAAGCGATTGGGCGACTTGATCTGGCCTATCGCCCTCTTCCCCGATCCATAGTGCTGGAGGTGGATCGACTTGCCGTCGCTACCGACGAAATGAAAACCGGCCTGCGATCGTTTCAAAAGTTTGTCCCACCCGCGGTGGTGCGCAAACTTTTGGGTGCTAACCAAGAGGCCATTTTTGGTGGCGAGCGGCGCTATATCACATTGCTTTTCAGCGATATCGTGAACTTCACATCGACTGCCGAAAGTCTGGCGCCAGAAGAACTTGTGCAGCACCTCCGACGCTATCTAACCGTGGTGAGCGATGCAATTTTTGCCGCCGATGGAACTGTCGACAAGTTTATCGGCGATGCCGTGATGGCATTTTGGGGAGCACCCCACGATGATCCCGATCATGCCCTCGCAGCTTGCAAAGCGGCTCTGATGGTAAAAGCGAAACTCGAAGAAGCTCAGACCCAGTGGCGCCGCGATGGTTTGCCGGAGTTTCAAACGCGATTTGGCATCAATACGGGCGAGGCGATCGTCGGCAACATCGGTAGCGACATGCGACTAAGCTACACCGCGATCGGCGACGCCGTGAACCTCGCCAGCCGCCTGGAAGGTTTGAACAAAGAGTACGGCACACACATCATGATTTCCGCAGCCACACGCGCCGCGGCCGGAGACACGATCGTGACCCGGCCGCTCGATTTCGTGAATGTAAAAGGGAAGCAAATCGCGATTCCAGTATTTGAATTAATTGGTTTGGCGAACCAGGTCCCTTACGAACAGGTAGATCTGTCCCGCCGGGCTGAGGCCGCGCTGGATTTATTCCACAACCGCGCTTTCGAGAGTGCGTCGCGCGTTTGCGAGGAAATCCTGCATCGATTCCCGGACGACGTGCCAACGCAGCGACTCTACAACCGTTGCCTGGAATATGAAATGCACCCGCCAGCGGAGGATTGGAACGGCACGTTCCGCGCACTGACGAAGTGATTGGGTGGATCTCATTTGATTGCGACCGCGCAAGAAAAAGAGCGTTCATTTCTGAACGCTCTTTTAATTGATCGAAACTCGCACCGACGGACCTTCTCGCAGCTTGAACTTCAGAAGGTTGCTCGCGAGAATTAGGCTTCGCGAGGGCGGATGGCGCCGGTCAGGCCGCTGTAGTCCATGCGGTCATCGTTGTGCCACAATGGTTCGCCCCGTTCGAGTCGCTTGCGGAGAATGTCGATCTTTTCCTGCGAACCGGCGGGAGCGTCGGTAGCAGAAAAATCGTGACGTTCTTCCGGGAAGAAGTCCTCGTCGTGACCAAACTTAACAATTGCTTCGAAGACGTTCCGAACTTTTTCCTGGGCCATGTTATCACCTCTTATAGGGTTAGCTGCCGGCAGGGCGACTGGGACTCACTGAATTCAGGATGTCTACCAACCAGTCGCCGATCTTGGCAGGGATCAGGTTCTCTCGTAAAGAAGTTTCCTATTATTGAAAGAGCGAGCGTTATGTCAAGTTTTTTTCCGTTCTTCTTTTCTGGAAACTTCAATTGGTAAGCGAATTCGATTTTGACGGCGCGAAAGAACGGGGCGTTTCTCCCTAAGATTCCGCGTTTCCGGCCAGAACAACGAGCCAAATCGCCGCAATTGCTATCGCGCCTGCTGCATATCTTATGGAGCAGTAACCTCCATTAGCACCGGAATAACGGGACCGCGGCCGCGACAATTCTTAATAAAACGCCGAATCATTCTCATTCCAACCGGTGGCGGAGAAGAATGATGCACGGTAAGACACAACTAGCCGGTGACAGGTTCCCTTGAACTTCGAACAAAGCTCGCGTTTATCCGCAATTTGCTATGGTCTGGCAACAAGCCGAACTGAAAATACCCGCCAAACGCCGTGGTCTGCATCTGATAACGGAGGACATCGTTTCTGCTTTTCGCAGATTTCCTGCCGTGCGAGTGGGATTGTTGCACCTGTTTTTGAAACACACCTCCGCGTCGCTGACCATCAACGAAAACGCCGACCCAGACGTTCTCCGCGACCTGGAAATGGCGTTGAATCGAGTCGTCCCGGAGAATTGGCCCTACGTCCATACGATCGAAGGCCCGGACGACATGCCCGCCCATGTGAAGTCGTCGTTACTTAGTTGCAGCCTCACCATTCCCGTCACCGAGGGCCGTTTAAACTTAGGCACGTGGCAGGGCATCTACCTTTGCGAACATCGCAATCATGCAACTCTCCGCCACATCGTGCTCACTTTGCAGGGTGAGTAGAGTCGCTGCTTCAACGGGCGAACAGCGACAAAATCTGGAAGACAACGAACAGAATTCGTCTCTAACGGGCGTTTGCTGGCTCGGCTTCGAAACCATGCGGAGTCAGACCGCCAAGTTTTAACGCCAATTCGGGAATCGACTCAAACCCCATCTTCTCTAGAATCGTGCGCCGCCGACGATCCATCGTCCGCAAGCTCAACTTCAAGGTGGCGGCTATTGACTTGTTAAGTGCACCCTTCAGCAAGAACTGCAGAACGGCACGCTCCTCGCTGCTCAATGTTGCTAAACGATTACGAATTTCGCGCTCGCTACGCTCGTTCTCCCAATGCTTCCAACTCAACGACAGGCCGCTGGCTACGGCTTGGAGCAGCTCAACATGATCATAGGGCTTTTCCAAAAGTGTGATCGCCCCTCGCTGCATCATGTCGATCGCAGTCGGCACATCGGCGACTCCCGTTACAACGACGACTGCGAGTGGGCTTCCCCGCTCGACTAGCTTTCGCTGCAATTCCACCCCGGTGATCTGCGGCATTTGCAGGTCCGTCACCACGCATCCAGGCTGTTCTAAAGCGACTTCGTTCAGGAAGTCCGCGGCCGAGCTAAAACAGTGGACTTCGTAGCCGCGCTGACTCAGCATAGCCCGGACCGAGAGTAACACGTCTTCATCATCGTCGACAACATAGACCGTTTGATTGTTTTTCATGTCTTGATTCCCTGGGGAGAGGGGAGTGTAGTGCGAAAAATAGTTCCGCCGGCAGCCAATTGCCGGACTTCGATCTGTCCGTGATGCTCGCGAATGATCGACTGGCAGATTTTGAGGCCAATACCCATTCCATTGTGTTTGGTAGTGTAAAACGCTTCGAACAAGCGCTTCATCGTATCGCACGAGATGCCCACCCCGTGATCTTCAATCTCAAAGATTGCCGTGTTGGATTCTCGGAACGAACGAATCACAATCCGACGCCGATTCTTAGGCAATATGTCCCGGCAGGCATCGCGTGCATTGGTGAGCAAATTAACCACCACCTGCCCCATTTGAATGGGATCGCAGTAGACCGGAAGGACTTCGGGCGCTAGTTCGAACTGCACAGGCACTTCCAAGCCCCGCAATTCGTTCGACATTAATTCGTAGGAGTCTCGCAACAGTTGATTCAAATCGCAGACCGCTCGCGGCGGAGAGACACGGCGACTGTAGTCGCGCAATCGCTGCAAGATCGCGCCGCATCGGCGGTTCTGCTTTAGGATTGCATCGGAAAACTCTTGCAGGGAGGGGGGATAGTCAATTTCGCGACGCTGCAGAATATCGCGGATTGTGGCGGCGAAATTGCCAATCGCGCTCAGCGGTTGGGGAACTTCATGTGAGATCGCCGCCACCATTTCTCCCACCGTACTCAAACGCGAGGCGTGCAACAATTCTGCCAAACGCACAGCGAGCTCTTCTTCCGTTTTCTTCCGGGCAGTTACATCCACATCGAAACAGAAGAACTCTGGCGGTTTGTCGAACCGATTGCGCAACACGCGACTGGAAAACACGTGCACTCGCTTTCCATCCTGACGTACGACCTCGACCTCTTCGGCCGGCGGAATCTGCCCCGAGGCGATCGCCTCGGCCATAATCTGCCGTTCGGCGTCACGAGTTTCCTCGCGGTGCAATAGCGTCACAACATTACTGCCCAACGCCTCGGCGGCCGAGTAACCATAAAGTATCTCGCTGGCCTTATTCCAAAAGGTAACGGTTCCGTCCGATTCGTAGGCTTGCACGGCGACGTTCTCAAGATTTTCGAGCAACAATCGCAGGCGGCTTTCACTTTCGCGAATAGCCTCTTCGATCCGTTTTCGCTCCGTCACATCTCGGACGATAGCGACAATGTATTCGCGATCTAGCTGGAGCGAAGTGCAACTCACCTCCACAGGAAAGTAGGTGCCGTTCTTGCGACGATGCAACCCTTGATGAAGTAGAAAACCGGTTGTGCGCATGATCTGCACCGCGCGAGTCCAATCCGCAGGATCACTGACGGTCGGATCCACCTGCGGGATGTGCAGTTCTAGATACTCCTCCCGAGTGTAGCCATGCATGGCACAAGCGGTGTCATTAATATCAAGCACGCGGCCCGTTTCCGGATCAAGAACTTCGATCCCGTCGCTGGCACGGTCAACAATCTGACGAAAAAGTGCTAACGATCGCTCGGTCTGCAATAGCGCAGCCTCGGCATTCTTGCGGTCGGTAACATCCCGCCAGTTGATGACGATGCCTCGTAGAACCGGATGCTCGAGCAAATTCGTCAAACGGCATTCGAGCCAGCGAAAGCCGCCTTGGTCAGCATGCCGCATACGAATTGATGTTTCGACCGTCTGACCAGGAGTCTGGCGCAGTGAACTTAGCAAACCTTCGGCGGCAGGCAGGTCATCCGGATGAATGAATTCCAGTCCGAATTGACTGACTATCTGCTCTTGGGAGTAACCAAGCAAGCGGGAATTTGAGGGACTCGAGTAGACGATCTTTCCCTCGGCATCGAGGATGGTCAGCCCTTCGTAGCCAAACTCTACTAGAGCGCGGAATCGCTCCTCGCTGTTGCGTAAAACTTGAGCATTCCTGGCATGCTCCAGTTCTGCAGCAACGCGCGGTGCAACGGCGCGAAGCAATAATCCAGCCTGCTGTGGATCGCGAATCGTCTGCGAATCCATTAAAGCTATCAGTCCGAACTGTTCCCCTGAACTGGAGCCAAGTGCAATGCCCATGTAACAATGAACGCCAATCTCACGGAGAAAGGCGTCCGTGGGAAACGCTTCCTGAATTCCGCTTGGGAAATGAACAAACTTCCTTGTCAGAATTTCGGCACAAGGCGTGCCTTGCAAATCGTAAGTGGTGTTGTCTTGCAATTCTCCTTGGCCCACCAGTCCCACGGTCTGAGCCTGTTGACTCTGCAGAGGATCGATCTGGGCGATCGTCACCCACTGGACATCACAAAATCGAGACAGCTGGAGCGCTAGCTGTTGATAGAAGTCTACTCCGGTCGCCGACCCAATTCCCTCAAGCAATTTCTGGAGCCTGGAATCGAGACGCTTTTGCTCGGTGACATCGGTGCAGGTGCCGACGATCTGCGTCGGCATGCGACTGCCGTTTAAGACAGCTTCACCTTGGACCAGTATGTTTCTTTGCTTGCCGTCGGGTCGGATAAGTCGCAGTTCAACTTGCATGTGCTTTCGCTGCTGCAGCAGCGACTGCACGAACTCATCCGCTAGGGGTTGGTCGAGGGGATGCGCCAGGGAGATACAACTGGCCAATGTCAACGGATAAAACTCGCGATCGATGCCAGTAATCCGAAACATCTCATCGCTAAACTGCACCGTTTTGGTCGCGACGTCACACAGCCAACTGCCGGTCTGGGACATCACTTGAGGAGCGGTAAGTTGCGAATCTTCGGCGCGCAGAACTTTTTCGTCACTCACTGCGGTGGCTTGGGATAGGATGTCGAATTCGAGAGCCTGATCGCTCATGCGAAACCAGGATTTTCCGCCCGGTGAATGCCGACCCATTGTCGGATGTAAAACTTGTAAAACCATCAACGGTTTTCAATCTACCGGCAGCGAGAAATTGGCGGAAGACTAGTGATTCGTTCGCGAAGCCTGTTATCGAACGGGTATCTCACACTCACAAGAGCGGGTGCTTTTCTGCCTGCGGAAGGTTCTGAACCCCGCAACGGTGCCGGCGGCGACAGGCGCGCCAATCCGCACACCACGTTCGCGTCAAATGACGAGAATGAAAAACTTCAAGAGATCTCAGAGATTTCCCATCGGATTATCAATAATGCTATTCAACTGATTGATGTAGTTAAGGGCGAGCTTGAAGATCAGCAACACCATAAAGCCCATCACCATCAGAAAAACCCCCAGGCCGGCAACGACCGCCAGTCGGGTGAGAAGCGTCGTCGATTCCTGCTCATAGTCTTTCGTCTTTTGATGCATCGTTTCCGTGATGGTCCCCGAAATCTCCGCTGCATGTAAAGCGTCGAGAAAATCGTTCGGAAACACGAGGGTCTCCGCGAAAGCATCATGGAAGGGTCGACCTTGCGCCAAAGCCGTATCGATTTGCTTCGCTTGACTGCGAAACAGGGGATGATGCGACGCTCCTAAGGCGAGCCGTGCCGTTTGCCGCGCAGACATTCCCGATTCGTGCGCAAGAGCGAGCACCCACGAGCAGCGAGCTAGCGCCAGGCACTCCAGGCAGCGGCCCACAAACGGTAAGCGCCGCGCCATGGCAACTGGAGCAGGTCCAAACCAACCACGGACCAGTGCATAAATGCAACTAGCGATAACGGCTAGCACCGTGGCGACGATGGCGAAGTACCATAACACGCCGCTCGTCCCCGTTAAACCGATGCCAAGAATATCGATCTCCTGCCCGGTCAACGCGGTGGGGGCCCAAATCACCAGCGCGATCACGAGCAACGCCATGCCCAGCTCGAACATGGGCCAGGCAATTCCCAACAGGAAGTTGCGAAAGAGCTTCTGTAACTGCTCGTAGTGCTCGGCCAGTTGCGAGAGGACTTCATCTAGCTTCCCGGTTTGCTCCCCCACGCGTGTCAATTCGACCACCAGTGGCGGAAAGTAGTGACTATCTCGAACCGCTTCAGCAAAGGAGTTGCCGGAATTGATCTGCCGCGAGATTTCCGCCAGAACCTCGCGCGTCTTGCCGCTGTTGCGTGTGACTTCAATTTCCCACACGCGGCGCATATCAATCCCGGCCTTCAAGGACATCGCCGCGCGCCGCGCAATTTGAATGAAAGTGGAGGTGGATATTTTGGAGTGCCAATCGATGCCGCTTTGATTGCGGGGGGGGCGACTTGGATCCGTGCGCGTCGCCGGGGACGACGTCGTCGTCGCTGCGGCCGCTGGTTGAGGCTGAAGTGGGTCTAAGTCGAAGTCTTGCATGGTGCGAAACCTGGCAGGATCGCGGGAATAGCATACCGTCGCATTCCCCTCCCCTTCATCGTGCTCCACCAACGCGTCGGTGAAAACCCCTCCCACCGTTGCAAACGGAACTATTTGTCCGCCAGCGCTGGCCGAAATTCGTGCCAAAGCAGGTCGAGGAACGGTCATAACGTAACTTTTTGTAGGTCTAATCTCCGACCTGCAAGTCCACGTTCCTCTAGAGAAACTGCCGCGTGAGCATCGCAGCTGCAAACATCGAATCCAGTGAATCCTTGCCGCCCAGTGCCAAGTCTGCACCGGCACGGTTAGATCTAACGCCCGTTGCGTCCCGAATTCAATTCCTGGGGCTCGCCACGGGCATCGTGTTCTTGCTGACGTGGTTCTTGAATTTCGCCCCCTGGAACGACTTGCTCGACAAGCAGGGAACTCCGCTCGGCGGAGATTTCTGCATGTTCTACCTCGGCGGGCAAATTGTAGCCGAAGGCGATGTCGCTCGACTTTATGACTTAGAAGAGCATCACCAGCGGCTGCGAACTTTGTTCCCGTCTTTGGGCAAAGACGACTTGCTGCCATATCGATATCCACCGGTTGTTGCCGGCGCGACATCACCGCTAGCGCGTTTGCCGTTCGCTTGGTCGTGGGGGCTGTTCGCAATTTGCTCGCTCGGACTTGCCATCTTTTCCTGGTTCGGACTTCAGCACTGGCAAGGTGCAAATACGCCATTGATGAAGTCTGCCGCATTGGCGCTGTGCGGCTGGCCGGTTGCGCTGGAAGTGATTGTTGGAGGTCAAGCATCGTTCTTTGCGCTCGCAATCGCCGTTGGAACTGTACTGCTCATCGACAAGAAACAGCAGCCACTCGCAGGAGCAGTCCTCGCGTTCGCTCTCTACAAACCCAATGTACTGGTCTTTTTCGTACTCGGATGCTTGCTCCGTTTTCCCAGACTCTTGTGGGGATTTATTCCCGTGGCCACGCTCCTGGCGCTGGGCTGCCTGGCGACTGCCGGCTGGGAAGGTTGTTTGAACTACGTCCAACTGGGCCAATCGCTCGTACAGACTTCTTGGGAGATTCCAACGCCGTTCTGGAAGATTCACGGACTGATTTCGTGGTTGGATTATTGGTCCCCCGCCATCGGACGGCCAGCGGTGCTCGCCGCGGGACTCGCCGCCGTTGGCATTTGGGTAGTGCGCAGCAATCAACGTGTTGATGTTTCAAGCGCAGATCTGCGCCACGATTTGGCATTGCTGGTGACCTTGAACGTGCTTTTCAATCCTTACCCGCCGATCTATGATCTGGTCCTGTTGGTGATCCCGGCTTGGATTTCGCTCGGGCGATTTGAGGAAAGCCTGCGGACAAATCCCGCCGTTTCCCAGACAAGTGCGCGGCTCCAAGTGGCCGCTATCGCTGGCCTCTTCCTCTTTGGGCCGCACTTTTCCCAAGCGTTGTCCTGGCAACTGCACGGACAGGTCTTCACCATTCCCCTGCTGATTTGGGCTGCTTGGCAATGGAAGCAAACTTTCGAAGCCGGACAGAAGGTGCCTGCCAGCAATGAGCTGTTGAGGATGCCGCACGCGGTCCCGCGAATCGAATAGCAGCCAGTGTGGATCTGCTTTCACGCATAAACCGGTCGAATGCACCGATTCCGCTTCTACAAATGCTGGCATGCCAGTGCTAGTGGACCTCCAAACGAGGGATTCCGCTGCCTGCGTTTCCCAGGCCGCAAGGTTTAACATTTTGAAGCCGAATGCGTACCAAACCGGGGTCTGTCCGGCAGCAAAATCGAAAAAATCCTTCCGTCCCGCATTCTCGCCGTCCGACACTAATATCGGGCAACCACCGTGCGGACGATCCGCGAGGCGGGCCCAAACAGTTCCACCGAACTGATAACTAGCGTCACGGCACAAGAACACGCCCAGCGACCCCGATCCACCGCAGATCCAGATCGGGTCGATCGCAGCGAGTTCTTGTTCCCGCAGGCATCCAAGGAGGGGGTCCATGCGAGTGTTTCGTTTTTTAATGACTCTGGCCGCGATTGCCATCTTCGCGCCGGGAGTCCTCCTGGCCGGTGACCAGGAAATTGCACAAGAAATTGTCAACAAGCTGCAAGAACAACGGCAGACAGGCACGCTCAACGGCTTCTCCATCGACTTGGAAGTCGAGGACGGCGTTGTGTGGATGTCGGGCCGAGTTGCTTCCAGCGACCAACAAGCCCTCGCGCTGACCGTTGCTCAGCGTACGCCAGGCGTGACGCAAGTCGTCAACGATCTGTCGATTGCCGCGCCTGCCGCCACCACGGCCAGTAACGGAACGGGGTCGTCGAAGGGGGTCATCTCTGGCATGAGCAGTGCTATTTCGTCTGCCTTTTTTGGCAAGTCGGAAGAGAGTGGCATCCAACAGGTGCAGGCTCAAGAGGCAATCACGCAGCAAGCCGCTCCGAACTACGGGCCAACCGTCGGTTCCGGAGTTGCGATGCGATCGCCGCAGCAATTGCAAGCACCTCCTTCCATTCCTCGCATGGCTAACAACCAAGGCGGCCATGGTTATAGCGGTGCCTACGCCGGTAATCGCATGCCAGTTGGCTTCTCGCGAGCGACACCCGTCGGTTACGAGCAATACGAAGGGGGAGCGTCTTATCCGAACCAACCAGTTCCCATGTATGGTCCCGGCAGCGGCATGGGAGTGACTCCCGCTCGCTACGATCACCCGTACATGCCGAACTATGCCTGGCCAAGCTATGCCGCTTACCCGAACTATGCGGCCGTAACTTACCCAAAGCAGTATTCGCCTACCGCGTGGCCATACATCGGCCCGTTTTATCCCTATCCCCAGGTTCCGCTCGGTTGGCGGAAAGTGACTCTGGAATGGGATGACGGTTGGTGGATGTTGGACTTCAAGAATCGCCGCCACAGCGATAAATAAGTCATAGCGGCGGTTGCTCCTCGCGAGCCATCGCCCCTGCGGACCCCGCCTCCAAAGCCCTCGTCGAGATTCCTCGGCGGGGGCTTTTTTCGTTCTTGCCGCGGACACCAATCCATCAAGATGCCAGGCCTAACCCTGAGGACTTAAAAGCCGCTCGACGACATACAAGTGATCAGAATGCGAGTCGTTCTTGAAGTTCACAAGCTTCTCAAAATGCATACCCAGCTTAAGGGCAACCCGCACTGACGCGAAATTTGCCGGATTGATGATGGCCACGATACGCGGTAATAGCAGAGACCGAAAACCATGCTGCACGACGGCCGCAGCAGCTTCCGTTGCATAGCCCCGTCCCCAATAGCTTCTGGCTAAACGATAGCCAACTTCCACTTCGGGTTGTCCACCGACGTCGGGGAAGCGAAGCAAGCCGCAGTAGCCAAACGCATGGTCGGTTTCTTTCTCAACGAGTGCCCAGCCACCGGTTCCAGGAGCGTCGCGATAGGTTTGCTGGACTTTCCCGATCCAATCGACCACCCAATCAGGGTCGTGGACGCCGCTGCCGTAGCGCATGACTTCGGCATCCCCAAAGACCGCCAGCATCGCCTCTGCATCGCTGGGGCGAAAGTGGCGCAGAACTAAACGCGCGGTTTCCAAAACGATCAAGGCCCACCGCTGCCTACTAATGAAACTGACATTTAATCAATGAAAAGATGCTAGCGGCCAGGTATGAAAGAATTAGGTCGATGAGCAAAACAAGACATACGTCCGCCGTTAGCACCTTCTGGAGCACCCAACAGTTCGCGGCCCCCCGTTCCTTCCCTGTGCGACTACAACCGGCAGTTGTTGATCTGCATTTCTAGAATGGCCGAAGCGCCAAGCGCTTCGAGTTGCTCCATGACGCCGATCACATCGCTGCGTCGCACCATGACTCGCACCGAGCACATGGCCAGATCTTCCAACGTATTGATGGTGGGGCTATTGAAGCCGGGGGTGATTTTTTCCGCCTCGGCGAGTTTCTGACGCGGAATGTTGTATTCGAGCAACGAATAGCTCCGAGCGATTACGACTCCTTCCAGACGGCGGACTACCCGATCCGCCATTTCCGGATGTCGCCGCTCCCTATTCTGGATCAACACGGTCGAGTAATTACCAATGGTGTCTAGAATCTTCAAACGATTGGCGGCCAAGGTGCTTCCAGTTTCCACCAGGTCCACAATCGCATCAGCGACCCCCAGCGTGACCATGATTTCGACCGAACCCCCTAGTTCCACCAAATGAACTTCGGCCTTGTGTTCCGCGAGGTAACGTTTGGTCACCCCCGGAAAGCTAGTCGCCACCCGTTTACCATGCAGTTGTCCTGGCGTTTGAATGGCACCATCATCGGGCACGCACAGCGCGAGCCTGCATTTGCCCACTCCCAAATCGAGCCGGCTGAGGACGTTCACGCCCGATTCGGAGATCAGGTCACTGCCGGTGATTCCCATATCGATTGCCCCTTCCGCACACAGCACCGGGATGTCGTCGGTGCGGAGGAAGGTAATATCGATCGGCATTTCGCCGACGCGAGCAAACAGACTTCGTTCTTGTCGCCGAAAACTAAGCCCTGCCTGCTTCAGCAGTTCGGCCGCCAGTTCCGACAGTCGCCCCTTGCTAGGGACGCCGATTCTCAGATTTTCCACGCCGCTGTCCTTCGCCTGTTAGTTACTTTGTGTTTTGAGTTTGCAGACCATCGTTCCCTGCGCGGTGCCAATTTCTTTCTCTTGCGCGACTAGCTTGAAAGAGACTTTCAAAGTCAAAGTGCCGCTGGTCCACTCTTGGAGAACTGGATCAAACGCCTGCTCGCCGCTGATCTCGTACTTCGCTCCGACGATGGTCAAAGCTGGGTTGTTCTTGGGTTGAAATTTCTCGTTGGTCGCAGTACCGCTAACTTGCAGCTCAGGGGCAGCGGGATCGTATTGGGTGGGGCGTGTGTACTTTAGGGTTCCTTTGGCAAACCCTCCGTTTCCCATGCTCATTTCGATGGGACGTTCCCAGGTCGTTTTGTCGGCGTAGAACGGAGCATGAAACAGGACACAGTTCGAAACCATCCCGTTATCGATCTGGCCCTGAGCACCAGGCTTGTTGATCAACTCCCGTTTAATTTCCAGACCGTTCGCATCGACGGTCAGTTTGCACAGCGGAGGTCCATAGGAGTCCGCCAGCATGGATTGAACTTCCGCGGGTGCGTCGGCGACCTTCACATTTCTGGTCTTCCCCCCCTCTACATTGGCCGTTCCGTTCTGGTTCAGGACGGCATTCAAGGTCGGCTGCCCGTTGAGCATGACGCGGACCCCTGTTTGCTGCAAAGTCAGCACCCGTTGCAGCGGTTCGGCCTTATCCCAGGCGTAGTGGAGATCGGTATCGGTCACCAATTTTTGTTCGTTTTTCTCGATGTTCATGTCCATCGAGGAGCCAATTTGCAAGATGAACCCCTGCCGCGTTCTTACTTCTTCTTGCCCGAATACCGCAACCAAGGGAGCGATCAACAGCAGACAGCCGACGCTGAACAAGCCGAGCGGGGAACGATTCATCGGAGGGAACCTGGAAAGAGGAAGTTCATTCGTGTGCGTTCCGTCTACTTTAATCGAAGTGGACGAGCAGGCGTAGGACAGCCAAGGAACGACTCGTCGAACGGCTTGGTTTCCCCACAGTGGTTCGACAGTAATTCGACGGTACGGGTTGGAATGACGGGTGGGATTCCATAGTAATTATCCATTTCACCGTGATGTTTCGGCCGTCGGAGAAGGGGCAACTCTCTAGTGGGCAACGACTTCCGGCCTGCAGTCGCCCGGGGACCGGTCGTCATTCAAGCTCGCATTTGGTACGATGTCGGGTTTCTCGTAAAAAGACTCTCGCCCTCAGGAGTGCGACGATGGCTTTGGATTTGTACGCCCCTTGCGTGTGCGGTAGTGGCAAGAAGATTAAGTTCTGCTGCTCCGACGTCACCAAGGAATTGGAAAGCATCACCGCCGCAATCGAAGGCGGCCAGCGAATTGCGGCCCTCGATCAGATTAATCGGGCGCTCGACTCTCACCCTAAATCTCCAGCCCTCTTGGCCTTGAAGGGTTCGACCCTTCTCGAACTCAACGAATTCGATAGTGCTCGAAAGGCAGTTGCACAGTTCCTGGAACTGGCACCACAGAACCCTGTTGCACTGGCGCAGTCGGCCATACTTTGCGCGTTGGACGGGAACGTCAAAGAAGCTGTGCTCAAGACACAGCAGTCGCTCGAGGCGGCAGGGAAAGAGATCCCCATGCCGCTCTACGAAGCAGTTGCCGCACTGTCAGGCGTGCTCTTGCAGTTGGGGCATTACCTGGCGGGCCGACAACACATGGTGTTGCAGGTCGGCCTGGAAGGGGGGGAGGAATCGCCCGCGTTCAGGCAGTACTTGCAGATTCGCGGCCTTGAATCGGTCCCGCTCATTCTGCGTTCCGATCTGAACTTAATTCCGCCGCCGATGGAAGGAAACCTTCCCGCGGCCGATGTCGCCCAGTGGAACGCTGCCCTGGAAAGCAGCAAGCTCGCGCGGTGGTTCCAAGCTGTGGAACAATTCCTGACCCTGGCAACCAAACATCGTCAAGTTGCGGAATTGTGGCACAACATTGCCGTGCTCTATGGTTGGCTTGCCGACGAAGCGAGTGCTTCCAAGGCCTGGCGACAGAAAGCTCGCTGCCCGAATATTTCTGCCTGGGATGCGCTTGAAGCGGAGGCTGTTGCTCAGATTCTGGACGAACCGAGCGAAACCGATATGTTGCCGCGCATCGCGGTGGAGTTCCCGGTAAGTGATGCTTCCGCGATGAAGGAGAAATTGCTCTCTACGAAGCGCTTAATCGCACTGCCCATTGATCCGGCACAATTCAGTCGGGAGGACAACGAAGTTCCCCCCTTGGCTGCCTTTTCGGTTTTGACTGCGGAGCCCCCTGCCGAAAGTGCGGACCTGAAGATGGAGCAACTTCCAGAAATGGAAGGGAGCCTACTCCTGTACGGCAAGCAAACCGATCGGGATGCACGCTGCACGTTTGTTACCGTGAAAGACGAGAACTACGATCGCCAATTAGCCGATGTGAAGTCGCTTTTGGGTGTTGATGCTACTCCCAAAGAGCCTGAGAACGTGGGCGAACTTCGCCGCTTCAATCGCCTCTGGGAATTCAGCCGACATGTTCCCACTTGGGCCAAGCCTGAACAGATCAAGTCCTGGATCGATGAGTTCCGGCAGACGAGTGTCTTGTCATCCTGGGAACGGATGCCTCAATCGATCTTTGGGAACAAGTCGCCAGCCGAGGCGGTCCAAGACGAGACTCAGCAATTGGCCGTTTCCGCGGCGTTACTCGAGCTCGAAGTGACAATGAAGGAATCGGGCAGTGAACTAAAAATCAGTGAACTGCGCGAGCGGTGGAATTTGCCGCTGCCGACCATCACTGCGAATACACCTAACGAAATTGGCCGTTTACCTGTGTGGCAATGGTATTGGGTTGATTTAGACCGTGTAACAGTGGAGGGATTGGAGCGAGCTTTGAACGTCGCACTTTCTGTTCGTGCTCGCGGTGTGGTGCAGCGCGTAGGGGAAACGCTTATTGTGCGAGGAAATCCTCAGATGCACGAAACCGTTTACGCGATGATGGCTCAGACCTCGCCGAATTCGGAAGCTGCCCTGGTAGCACTCGCGAAAGCGAAAGAGTTGCGTCTGCAGGCGGGTGGTTCGCCGGCGACGTATTTGCTCGCCGAGCTGCCGTTGCTGCTCCGCCGGGGAGATTCAGAAGAGGCGCAGAAGGTCTTTGTCGAATTACGGACAAAACATCTGGAAGAGCCAGGGGTGGCGAATGCACTGACACAGATCATGGTCGACCTGGGCCTGGTTTCGCCTCAGCAGCTCGCTGCCGCGCAGTCGCGTTCGGCTCCTTCTCCACTATCGGGCGGATCTACCCCGATGCCGGCGAAATTAGCCGCTGCTGCCGGAACTCCGGCACCCACTTGGGCGCCCGGCCAGCCGATTACCCCCGCTGCCACGGAGCAGCCGAAATCGAAGCTCTGGCTGCCAGGCATGGATTAAAGAAAACAGGGCGAATGTGACTCGCCCTGGAAGGTGATTTGCATCTGAGCCGAAGGTCGCCAATCAGGCGGCCTTCTTCAGTGCATTTTCTCGACGCATTTGACCGCGTTGTTGACGATGTCGTGCGATCGCGAGTTGGAAGACATCCATCCACTCGGCAGCCGCATCAACCCAGGAACGCTTGCACATTTCTTTCCAGCCAACCTGCTGGGCCTGCAAAATGTTTGCACGATCAGCATCGAGCTTCTCAATCACATCGGCAAGCGCCTGATAATCGTGCGTTCCGAAGTAGAGCATCGCATCGCCAATTGGCGCGAACTGCTCTCGTAAGGCAGGAATGTTGGAGGCGGCAACAGGACAGTTCCAATGCAGGGCCTCCACCAGTGGAAACGAGCCTTGCTCGTAGAGCGAAGGAACGATGGTTCCTAAGGCCTTGTGATACAGCAGCGCCAGTTCAGGACGACTGACTTTATTCAGCACGTGCACGTTATCCTGCAGCTTGTACTTTTCAAGCAGCACTTTGATCTTTTCCGGTGCTTCGCTCATCCCGGTAAAGACGACATGGATGTCGTCTCGACCTCGCATTCGGAGAATGTTTAACGCTTCGACGAGAGCGTCGTGATTCTTGTAAGCTCGAAATGCAGCAGGATAGAAAATATACTTCTTGTTCAGCAACGGCTTGGACGCAGTTGCTTCCTCCTCGCGGCACATGTCGCCAAAGTTGTCGTGCATGCCGGGCTTTACCACGCGAACCTTCTCGGGCGAAAGATTCAACTGGCCGTAAAGATCATTGTCGCGGATGAACTCGGACAAACAGGCAGCCACGGATGACTGCTCGGCAACCTTGTTGACGATCTCCTTAATTTTGGCAAGCCGAGCGGGGGGCAAGACCTCCGGGAAGTGATAGCCGACCAGATCATGAATCGTGACGACCGTTGCCGTCGGAAAATCGCGATTCAGTCCGACGTAGGGAATCACCCACAGGTCGCACTGTTTCATGTAGGCCTGGATCTCTTCTTCTTCGTGACGTTCGAAGGCTTCGATCCATCCGCAGCAAGTGTTGTAGACATAGGCCGCACAATCGCGCACTTCCTGCATTACCGCAGCCAGAATTCGGTTGAGGAGGAACAGGACGATAGTGATGGGGCTGGTGAGTAGTGCAGCCGACAAATCAATCACGCGGCCGATCGTTTTTCGCCGGAACTGGTGCGGCAAAGGAAAGAAGCCACGGAAGATGCTGTGAAAGGTGCGCCTGCGCGTGCGGGAAATGATTCTGTCGGCAAAATTGCGAACGGCTTCTGCCGGCTTTCCCAAAACTTTGCCAATCCGCCGCAGCCTCCGGCGGATGACTGGTGGGCGACCACAACTGATCGCCTGAATTCGACCATTGCCAGCAGCAACGGTCTCTTGCACCAAATGCTGCTCCCCTGGCTTTGTAAAAATCGAAAGGATCGGACCATTAGGAAGGGCAGCGAGTGCTTTGGCCAGGTGATGGGCGAAAACGCCGATGCCTTCGCTCGGCTCAAGCGTCACGTTATACCAGCACCAGATGCCAACCCGCATCGGCCGGTCTCCAGCAACGTTCGCGAGTTTGATGGTTGTCGCCGGACCATCTTTCGCCAAAGAGGGTGGTGTCTGAAATGTAGTGCGTGACGCGGGAGCACGTTTGCCTTGTTCGTGAAAGATTTCAACAGCAGCGTCGTACAACTCGCGATCCCACTTCGTCAGTTCATCCAACCGCTCAATGACCTCGGCCGGCATGTCACTAACCGATTCGACTTTCACCGGCGAAACATTCCGCGACCGGATTTCCTGGTAAAGCTGCCAGTTTCGCAGGTCGCAGACGCGATTGAGCGATTCGTCCAAATGATCAACAATGCCTACCAAACTGCATTCTCGCAGCCGTTCATGAGCTCGAGCGATAATCACCTGCTCTGAAGTTTGCGAAGACAACGAATTTGCCTCGTTGATGATCGCTTGAGTTTCCTCTGAGGTCGCGGCCGCGCGAATCCGATTGACAAACTCCGGAGTGATTTTCCGTTCAGAGATCCCCAGATAGCGCGTTTGCGGATTGTGAATATACTCGGCCATGACCGGATCGCGGAGATATTCGATCAGCGTCGGGCAATTGGCCTCGACATAAGGCTTCATTGGATCCCGCTTAGCTCCGCGCACGTGCTTATACATCGACAGCAAGATCTTGCGAGGATCGCGAATGAAAACCACCGAATGAACGGGGCGGTTTGTCAGTTGCGGGAGATAGTACCCGAACTCGAGGTGCCCCCCAAAGAAGTCAAAGTCCTGCAACTTTTCCGCCGGCAACTTCAGCACGTTCAGCGGATTTGTGGAAGCAATCCGGTTGTCTTCAAAGTGCGACCGCAACATTCCATGAACCGTAGTGCCGGCGGTCTTCGGAATGTGCAGGTGATACAAGACTGGTTGCTTGGCCGAATCAGGAAGTGACATCGATGTCCTCAACAATAGTCTCTAGTTTGCGGCGAATTGCCACTGCTTGTGGTCGTCGCAGGGGAACGAGGTGGGTAGTACTTCAAGCAGCGCGACGATAACGACGAGCATGCAACCGGCCAATGGTGTCGACCACTTGCTCAATTTGCAGATCGGTCAGGGTATTGAACGTGGGGAGCATGATTCCCCGTTCTGCGAGATCGCAGGTATGTCGCAAGTCTTGATCTTGCCGACGGGCAACTTCTCGATACGGAGGCAAAAGATGCAACGGATGAAAGAACGGCCGGGAATCAATTCCATGCTCCGCAAGCCCTTGCATTACTTCATTGCGAGTAGAGCCAAGTTCATTGGAATCGATGAGGCAACCGTACATCCAAGGACTTACCTTCGCCCATTCCGCAACAGGTTGCAGTTCGATTCCAGGCACTTCCGACAAAAGCTCGTTGTACTTCGCGAAAATCTCCCGGCGACGCCCAATGATTTGCTCGCGGCGTTCCAGTTGAGCGCAGAGCATCGCACAGGCGACATTGGTCAGGCGATAGTTGTAGCCTACGATCGGAAAGTAGTAGCGCCGCTGCGGGTCCATTCCCTGACCACGAAGCATGCGAAGATAGGTTTCCAGTTGGCCGTCGTTGACGGTAACTGCTCCACCTTCGCCGCAAGTTAATACTTTGTTGCCGAAGAACGAGAAGGTTCCCACTGTCCCGAGACTACCAACCATCTGCCCTTTGTATTCAGAGAAATGGGCTTCTGCCGCATCCTCAACGACCCATAGTCCATGCAGCGCGGCAATCCGATTGAGCGCATCCATGTCGGAGGGATGCCCCATCAGATGAACGGCGATAATTCCCTTGGTTCGCGGCGTGACCGCGCGTTCGACAGCAACCGGGTCGATACACCAGGTATTTGGATCCACATCGACGAACACAGGCTCGGCGCCGCAGTAGCGGACCGCATTGGCGGTCGCAATGTAAGTCAGCGAGGGAACGATGACTTCGTCGCCCGGCTCAAGGCGGAGTCCCATCAGCGCTAGATGCAACGCCACGGTGCCGTTTGAGCATGCGATGGCGGCACTGGAACCGCACGCCAGGCGGAATTCCTGTTCAAAACGCTCCACGAATTTACCGGCCGAGGAAATCCAAGAGCTCCGGATTGCCTCAACGACGTATTCTTCTTCCCGGCCAGCAACATCAGCGCTAGCGACTGGAATATTCCACATCATTCACCTCCTTGTAAATGTGGGCGGGGCAGTTTAGGAGGCAGAGCGCGTGGCGGTCAAGAGACAATTTGCGGAAGCACGCGATGCTGCGAAAACTGCGTTCAACAACCGAGCTCGCTTGCCAGCAGTCGAAATAAGAGAGCAATTCCTATTCGACGACAAATCATCGCGCCCACTGCAAACAATCCTTTGTCTGCTAGCACTGCCTCAATCTAGATTTGAAAGTCCCAGTAACGAAAACCGATTCCGTCTAAATCGCTTCAGGCCCTCGTTCGCCGGTGCGAATGCGAACGCAATCTTCCAGCGGCAGAACAAAAATCTTGCCGTCGCCGATTTGACCATTTCCGGTCCGGCCACCTTTCAGAATCGCGTTAATCGTCGGCTCGACAAAGTCATCGTTCACGGCAATTTGCAGCTGCACTTTGCGCAGCAAATTCACCTTGTATTCATGCCCGCGATAAAGTTCTGTCTGCCCCTTCTGGCGACCAAACCCCTGGCAATCGAGCACCGTCAGGCGCACAACTTCCACCTCGTTCAAGGCCGTTTTGACATCTTCCAGCTTGTCGGGACGAATAATTGCCAGGATGAGCTTCATAGCCCTTTTCGAATCACAGATTAAGAAGGAGTTTGACTTGAATTCTCTATTCTAACCGCGGTTTTGGAAGTCTGGGGAGAAACCCAGACATTCCGCTCGTGCTGCAAGCCGATCCCGCTCCAGGACCAAAGTCACCGCGCGTAAGGTGGGCCAGAAAACACCCCAACCCAGGCAGGTGAGGCGGACACCCAACCCAGGTCATACGGAGCATCCTTCTGGCCCAGGTGGTATTCAAATTTGGAGGGGCACCGCACGTCGTTTCCTCACGCCAAAGCAATCGATGTGCCGGCAAGCATGTGTGGGCGCACTTCAGGCGTAAAGCATGCGAGGGAAACAAGTTGCAAAGTTGTTGTCTCATAGGATTCGATTTCCTTTAATAAGTGAACGCCTGGAATTTCAGCGAATCAGGCACAATGGGTAGGCAATCCGCCGGCCGACCAATCCCCCTCAAACTTCCTCCCCCTTGCCTGTGTTACGAACGTGGGATAGCTTGCCTAGGCGTCCAAGTTGGCTTGGACCACCGGGGCGGTTAGGTTTTCGCCCCTTCTTCAGACAGGCATGGCCGCCTGTCCCCGCCCGGCAAGGCTGCTTTTAACTTCCTCCAACGAGGTTCTCTGATGCTCCCAGTTCGTACTCTGCGCTACCGTTGTCTCACTGCTCTGGTAGCTGTGTCTCTCTCCTCCTTATTTCTTGGTGCGACTCGTTCCACTTTTGCCGAGGAAGCGTCGCCAGCTAGTTCCAGCCCCGAATCCGCTCCTCCGCGTCAACAATGGCTCGGCGATTACGGTGCCGCGGTCGCGCAGGCCCAGCAGGAGCAGAAAATGCTCCTCGTGTGGTTCCTGAATCCGCGGGATGCCGAAACCGGCACCAACTACATGAACTCCCTCTTCGTGAAGCCGGAAATCGCCAAGGCCCTGCCGAACTACATCCTGTTGCAGGTTCCTACCGACGCCAAAATCGTCTGCGGCGGGAAGGAAACCACACTCCTCCAGCACTCCTGTTTTGCCGAAATGCTCAACCATCAAGGGTTAGCGATCCTCGATTACGCCAACCCCAAATCAGCGCACTGCGGTCATGTTGTCAGCGTGTACCCCTTCAATCGCCGCTGGATCAGCCAGCATCATCTGTCCGCGTTGCTCACCTTGCCTCCTGGAACTCTCTCGCAGCGCACCCTCACTTGGGCGGTTCGCACTCATCCGGAAAATCCGGCCAGTGCCTATGCCGATCCTAACCCGGCCCTGTTCGTTGCCGCCCAAAGCCATTCGCAACATCAGGCCAACATCCAAGTCCAAGGGCATCACCAATGGGAAAGCCGCTTCCACTTGATCAGCAGTCAGGTCGGCGGAACCGCTGCCGAAGTTTGTGCGGAAAGCTGGCCCGGCCAAACGCTGATCGATGCCGCGGAAGAATGTGTCCACTCGTGGCGTCAGTCCCCCGGTCACTGGAGCGCTGTGCGCGGCAGTCACGCCTCTTTCGGCTACGACATGAAGCGCGGCAACAACGGCATCTGGTATGGCACTGGCATCTTTGGAAACTAGTGCCTGGTCCAACTAAAATCTCTAATTCGGGTGGCTGGGGTCGAACGCAGCCACAACGCCTGCGTTGCAGGACCAACGTTGTCTGCGTTCGCCCCCAGTGAACCCGGCCCGGGAGCATCCACCGGGTTGCTCCCTTTTGTATCGCACTTCCAGACGATCTCTCCATCACGTTCTCCTCCAACTGGAAACCGGGCCCAAAAGGGTGGTTTTGGAAACCGGTTTACACCTCTTTTGAATCGCGCAAGTATTGAATAATTAATAACTTAATGACGAAAGTTCCAAACTGGCTGTTAACGACTCCTGTGGGGGGGGAGTGCGGGTTTGAACAGGGTGCAATTGGCTTGGAAACGGGTCGGATCGACCACGTTTAACGCTGTCAGGCTCGCCCGCAACCGCCTCCCAAAGCGATGCACTTACTGCGCCATTTATCGCCAGTGATTGATTATTTATCAAGTCGTTCTTACGACATTTTTGCGATCACTCGCAGCGGATGGTCACCCCGACTTTGCCGCATCCTGAAGAAAGTTCCGTCCTTGCCTGTCATGCGTGGGAGCGCTTGAGCGGTATCTGCCCCACCTCGGGTTCATCCGCGCCCTACGCGACGCCGACCATCAAAAATGACCGCGCGACTTGAACGCAACGTGGCGGGCCGATGCTTCTTGTTGACCCAGGTTGTTGACTGCGTCAACCAACCTGGGCCACCCTGCGGATGTCGCTTGTTGTGGAACAGAATAAATCGCCGCACCCAGGCCACGTAGGACTGTTCAGTCCGGTAGGAGAGGTGTTTGACGCGGCACGCATTCGCTACCTTGTCCAAAAAACGGGGCTCGCCTCGGCCGGGTGTTGTGGACGAGTTTTGAGGAGCGTAAAATTCTGAATGTGAAGATTGCGGCATAGCACGGTCTCCAGTGCGGCATAGCATGGCGAATTTTCCGGGCGATCCGTCGCAACTCTTTATCCAGTATCACCTATTCAATTTCACGAATCCATACTCGGCCGCAATTGGCGCGCGTGCTATACCGCGATTTTGCGGTCGAATACCTGTTATGCCTTAGAAGAGGACACATGAAGTCACAGACACTTGGCACGTTGTTGTTCGACACCGACAGCGAGTGCCGTAAATCTACAACTGTCAATGTCCCTGCGCTTGGCAACATCGAGTGCACTTTCACCTTTCCGGAACTCGATCAAGACGCTGGCGTCTTCCCCGACGAATTCGAAACTGCCGTGCGAAACTTCTTGATGTTGCCTGACGGTTGGCTAGAGAACTGCTCGCCGTATCTTTGGGAGTACTATCGCGACATAATTGAACTGATCGTTGAAGAGGACGTTGAAGAGGACGTTGATCCAATCGATGCCGATGACAACATTCTCACGAAAATTGAACTTGATACGGAGATTGAGGTCAGGTGGGATTGTGACGAAAACGATGTGTATGTCTCGTTTGGTGGCAGTTGCGATTGGGAAATTGAGCACGGATTACAAATCTCTCTTCGAGATGGAAATGTTCTGGCAAAAGTCGGTGACTACGACGGCCATGTATCAAACGCCGATGCGTACGACAGAGAGGACTTCAGAAATGTTGTCTATGTCAAACGAGACATGCTCTAAAACGGCATAACCAAGCGTTGAACGCGAGCGGGCGATCACGCGATTGTTGAATTCAAAGTCCAACGCGCCCGCCGCGTTAACGCAGTCGTTCAACGTACTTGGACTACTCTTTGGCTAAATACAATGCCCTGGTTAAATTGTGCCAATTGGCAAGCGAAAGCTGTTCGGTCGGGATACGTCCATCGCTGTTGTAAACGATCGACACAAACGGTTCGACCGCTTCACACAACGCTCTAAGCTTCTGTATTGCGGCGGCTTCCTTTGCGGTCGTCGCCGTCGTGAATTGCGACAATTCGAGGAACAACTTGTCCACTGATTCGGTTTGCACTTGCGGACTCGACATAATCAAACTCCTTCGATGAGACGTTGAACAATTGGATGCAACATAGCCCGCGATAACGTCATTCTGCTTTAGAGGATCAACACTCGCGGGCATGTTGATCCAAAGCGTTC
>JBGSNR010000116.1:0-19118 GCA_041739545.1 Pirellulaceae bacterium
CTCCGGCAGATTGTTTGTCGTCAAGACTTCTGCCGAGTTATCCGCCCCTGCCAACCCATCCCCCAGACCAACCAATTGGCTCGTGCCCGCTTGAATCAAGTTGAAGCTCAACGTGTTCGTCCCGGCGTTGCCGTTGAAGAGCACACTTGCGGTGCCAGCGATATTCAAGTTATCAGGCCCACCAACGGGGCTGCTGCTGAACACCGGCAGGCCGTTGACATCGTCGATCGTCAGTTGCTCGGCCACGTTGTCGGTGTTGCCGTTCACGGTCAGCGAGAGGACCGTCGCGAGGCTGCCCGAGAGCAGTGGATTCACGAGGTCGGTTGCGTCAAAAAGTTGGAAGTTGGTCCCACCAGCGTCTCTCTGCAGAATCAAGTTCGCGGCCTTGGTCACGTCGTTGTTGTAGCTCAGGTGATAATTGCCGGTGATGTCGAGATTCTCGATGCTGCCGAAGCGAACCGGTTGCAAGCCGCCCGCAAAGGTCCAGTCGCCGGACCCGGCACCCGTGTAGATGCCGATCGAACCGGGCGCACTAAGGGTCGCACCTAATCCGGTCACGTTCATCGTGAGCACATCGCCGGACGTACTTGTAGGATCGTCTCCGAACACGCGGAACTCAGTCGTGGTCTGCGGGGTGATTTCAAAAGTGTCAGGCTGGGTATTGCCGAACAGGAAAGTACCGCCGCCGAGCGCAACCGTCGGTGTGGTGATGCTTCCCGTGATCGTGGCGATGCCGCCCAGCGGATCAGCGGTGAGGTGGTCGACATAGATAGTGACCGTGCCGCTCGTCGTGATATTGCCTGAGATGGTCACATCATCTCCTGCGTTCACCAGGATGCTACTGCCGCCGAGAGTAGCGCTGCTGGCGAGCGAGATATTCTCGATGCCTGGATCGGTATCGACTGTGGTCAGTGTTACGGACCCTGTGGCTGAGTTTGTACCGACCAGATCGAGCGAAGAGTTCTCGATGATGTTCACGATATCGCTGGAAACAAAGGTCAGCGAGCCGAAATCAACCAAGTCCGTGGCTGTTTCCCCAAGCGTTATCCCGTCAGCCGACAGGTTAGCGTTCCCACTGACGCTCATCGTGGATGTGGAATCGTCCGTCAAAGCACCGGTGGCTGTTAGAGTCAGCGAGCCATTGGCGACGGACAGGCCGAGCAAGTTCAACGCACCGATGTTGTCGACGAGCACATTGCCAGCACCGGTGTTGGAAATGGTCGCCGTGGGAACTGTCGTATCTAAGTTGATTCCCGTAACAGCGGTAGCGATCAACGTGGCTGCGGTCAAATCGTTCGTCAGATTCGTGGTGGTGATATCGCCACCGCTGACCAGCACGATATTGCCTGTTACGGAAATGGGCCCACTGAAAATGATGGTGTCACTAACAGTCGATCCTGTATTGATCGAGAGATTCGCAACCCCGTGAGACCCCGTGCCGCTGTTGATCGTGACCGAATCGGCGCCATCGCCACCACCGGTGACAGTATCAATCGCGAGCGTGGTGACATTCCGCACGCCGACGGTTGGCAACCCGGAGTTCATAATAGCCAGATCAGCAGCGGGGGCGATCGAGTAGGCAGAGGGATCAACTGGGAGCGATCCGCCGTTCGTCGCCGTGTTGCTATCGGCAATGCTGAGCGTGTCGACGGCCGTTGAGGTGTTGATATCGACCGAAGTAAGATTCACGAAGTCGATGTTCGTTGCCCCGGAGAGGCTAATCGTGCCGAATCCGACAAGCGTGACCAGGCTGGGGGTTGCGATGGCTGACCCGGCGGCAATGCCGGAAGCCTTTTGGACTCGCAATATCTCGCCGACGTAGGAGATATCGCCCGCAGGAACTGGATCGCCGTTCGACGTATCGACATAAAGTAGATCGATCCCTGCGAGGCCGTTAAAAGCAAACGGCACGGCACTGGAAATTTGCTGGAAAGCGGTGCCGTTGAGGCTGTATTCATTCGTGCTGCCATTGAACTGACGTAGCACGACTGTATCCGCGCCAGGTGTACCGGCAAGTTGGCTCGATAGAACAACGTCGTTCCCATCGCCGCCAACGTAGCTAATGTAAAGCGTGCCACTTCCGAAGGGAATTGCCGCTCCTTCGGGCAGGCCCGCGAAAGTGCCGGTGACGGGGCCGGCGTCGGTCTTGTTGACAATGACGAAGGAATCGAAAGTGGTCGCAACGGGAAGGTAGGCACCGGACAGACTGAGGTTGGCTCCAGCTAAGTTGATGTTCCCCCCGGCGATGATGTTGAGCTGATCATTCCCGCCGGCAATGCCAGCGCCAGCGGTGCCGTTAATGGCAACGTTGAAGAATGCCCCGGTGTCGAAAGTCGTTGTGCCGGTATTCAATTTGCCGATGGGAAGTGCCGGAGTACCGGGCGAAACGGTGCCGCCAGGTCCGCCCGCGGCAATTGTGACGGTGCCAAAGACGGTTCCCGCTCCACCTAAAGTTGCCCCAACTGCCACGCTAACTGCAGAGCCACTCGCCGTAGAGCCCGTCACCAGAAGCGTACCGCCATTGACTGCGATCGCGCCGGTAGAAGTATTAACTGCACCCAGGTCTAGTGTGCCAGCGCTGACAGTCACCGTGCCGCCGCTAATTATTCCGTTCTGGACAAAAGTGCCGGGGCCGGTCTTGGTGAAGGGCTGATTGCGGTTGCCTCCCGCAGGGTTCCACGTCAAGGCGCCGGTCGCACTGGTGATATCGAAGGTTGAAGCGCCGTTATCGAGCCACAGCAGACGCGTCGTGGTTTCGCTTGCGGTACCTGTGTAGCGGAACGTGGCACCTGTCTTGACGGCGAGATACCCGGTTCCGATCGCATTAATCGTGGGGACAGACAGCACGCCCGCCAGAATTTCATTACCACCTGAGTAGTTACTGGTGCCGCTGTTTAATGTCAGCACGCCCGCACCGTTCTTGGTTAGGGCACGCGCGCCTCCTGCTTCGGTGACCTGACCATTAAAAGTTGCATTGCTGTCGGTCGTGATGGTGGATGCCGAATTAAGTAGCAGTCCGCCGAAGGTGAGTAGACCGTTGTTGGTGGCATCCCCCAGATTGAAGCTGCCATCGAGCCGAACCGGGTTTCCCAGAAGGCGAGCCGTGGTATTCGTCGAGGAAAGCCGGCCCGAGTTCAGGATAATGGTGTTGGTGCTAAAGACATTGTCCCCTCCAGCACGAAGCGTGGAACCGCCGTTGATGGCCGTCGTCCCGGCATAGTTGTTCGTGGTATTCGTAATGTTGATACTCGACGGTTGATTCCCCGTCCGGAAGAGATCAATCTGCAGTCCGCCTGGCCCGGTGATGGGCCCCGTAATGGTGAGAGACTTGTTGCTCCAAGAAGTTGACAGGTTGCTGATCGCGTTGACGGTTAGCGTACCGGTGAGATTGTTGTTCCCAGCGCCCCCCAGGATATCCCCGGCCAACGCCCCGTTGACGGTGGTGCCAGCCACTGCCAAACCTGTCGTCAGGCCGTTCAGAGTAATGTTGTTGGCAACGTTCATTCCGTGAGCGGCGAAGGCGAGTTGCGCTCCGGCAGCGACGCTGACGGCGCTGGTTCCCAGCGCAGCAGAATTGCGGATTGCGAGTTGCCCGCTGCTGATCGTAGTCGAACCGCTGTAGGTGTTTGCGGCATTCAAAGCCCAAACGCCAGTGCCCGCTTTCGTGACGGAGGTCGTTCCCGAGGAAGGATTAGGCAGGATCCCATTGATGATGCTGCCGGTCCCCCATTCACCCGAACCATTGGTGCCGAGATTTGTCCCCGTGAGCGTGAGAGTGCGATTGCCCGTTCCTGAAGCGACATGGGTACCAGTGTTGCTGAACGTGAGAATGCTGGCGTTCGTAGCGCTGGAGGAATCGATAGCACCGCCGTTGGGAGTGATGGTGAAGAGCCGGTTCGTGGTGGCAGCAGCGGCCCCCGTGTATTGCAGCGTACCACCATCGAAGACGAGGTTGGCCGCAGCGTTGGTCGATTGACCAATGGCACTGACTGCACCCCCATCGGCGATCGTCGCAGCATTCAAAACACCACCGCTCAAGGTGGTTGCCCCGGTGTACGAGTTCGAGCCCGTGAGGTTCAGTGTGCCGGTGCCCGATTTAGTTAACGCTAGATTGCCAGTGATTGTGCCGTTGTAGGTGGTGGTTGCCGACTGGTTGACGGTTAGCGTCCCCAAGGTTCCGCTGGTGTTCGTCACGACGCTTCCCCCACCTCCGCCCCCCGCATCGGTGCGTTGCAAAGCACCCACAGTTTGATTGAAGCCATTCAAGTCGAAGATCGCGGTTTCCACAGCGGCCGTGTTGTCGACATCTAGTACGGTGCCAACGGGAAGTGCGTTCGTTGCGCCGATCTGCAGCGTGCCGCGGATGATGTTGGTTGAACCGGTGTAGGTGTTCGAGGTGCCGGAGATGATCACCGTGCCGGTGCCACCTTGGCCGGTGACGAAAATCGAATTTCCAGGTCCGTCTTGGATCACCCCTGATAACGTAAACGTACCTCCAGCGAGCGAACCAATGCGCGCTGCCGTTCCCAGATTGATTGTGCCTGCCCAGGTTGCAATGCCAGCGGCTTGTAAGCCACCACTGAAAGTGCCAGAGCCGTTATCGCCGTTTCCACTGACCGTGATTGTTTCACCCGTCACGGTAATGCCGGTGATTAAACGCACCCAAGCGCCATCGCCAGCAACGGTTGTGGCACCTGCGGTCGAGCCCAGTGCGGTGTTGCTCGCCACAATCAAGCCACCGAGGTTCACGTTAGTTGCGCCTGTGTAGGTATTAGTTCCGCTGAGGGTCAGTACGCCGGAACTCGACTTAGTCAAAGCCAGATTGCCGGTGATCGATCCGGTGTAAGTGGTACTGATCGTCTGGTTGACCGTCAGGTTTCCCAGGGATCCGCTGCTATTGGTCACCACGCTTCCGCCGGCACCGCTTCCGGAACCTGTACGCTGCAAGGCTGCCACGGTTTGGCTGAAGCCATTCAGGTCAAAGGTCGCGGTTTCGGCAGCGCTGGTGTTGTCTACATCGAGCGTCGTCCCCGTGGGCAGAGCATTGGTCGCTCCCAGTTGCAGGATCCCGCGGATGATGTTGGTGGGGCCGGTGTAGGTGTTTGAGGTTCCTGAAATAACAACTCTTCCACTCCCACCTTGGCCGGAGATAAAGAGGGCATTACCGGTACCGTTTTGAATCACGCCCGAAAGCGTAAGGATGCCTCCGGTGAGTGCTCCGACGCGAGCATTTGCACCTAGATTCACGGTGCCCGCCCAAGCTGCCGTCGCCGACGCTGCCGCTTGCAAACCGCCGCTGAATGACCCTGTGCCGGTATCGCCGGTGCCGGTGACGGTGATCGTTTCCCCGGTCACGGTAATTCCATTGTTTAGCCGCACCCACGCTCCATCACCGGCAACGGTGGTCGCACCGGCCGTAGAACCTAGCGCGCTATTGTGAGCCACGGTCAGGCCGCCGGCGTTCACGGTAGTTGCGCCTGTATAGGTATTCGCCCCGGAGAGGGTCAGCGTGCCGGTACCAGCCTTGACTAGTTGGCCGCCGTTAGCACCGCTAATGATGGAGGCGATCGAGGAATTCAGGTTTGAAGTGTCGCCAATCGTCAATGTGCTGGTGCCCAGAATATTGACGTTCTGAGAGCCCGAGGTGGTGAGTCCAGCAAAGACGGCTGTTTGAGCATTGTTCAAGCCGGCGACGGTGATCGTCTGCGTTCCGCTCAGCGTCACCGCTGTGGTATAGCTCCCCGCGTTGACAATGAAGTTGCCCGCAAAGGCTGGGTAGGCGGCTTGAGCGGCACCAATACTGGTGAATGCATTCACAAAGTAGACGGCCGATTCGAGAACCGTGCTGCCGAAGTCCCCATCGGGAATGACCGCACCCCCGTTCAGGCTGGACCAGGTGGGCGAGATGTAGATGGTTGCAGGCGTAGCAGCATTAACGAGCACCACGTCGTTGCCATCGCCACCGTTGTAGAAGATGTAGAACGTGTTGCCGTTGATGCTGACGGAATTACTACCATTCGCCGGCGAAGTGGCGCCGTTGGTGATCGTCGGGTCGCTGAGATCATTCGTGATCAGCGTGATGAGCTGCGCTGGAGAGGGCGCAGGCGCTGTGCCGGTGAAAGTAAGATTGGTTCCACTCAAGTCGACTGCACCTGTGACGTTAATTCGGTCGAAGTCGGTTCCGGGGGTGGTGTAGTTATTCACCTCGAACGCAATCGTTCCGACAGGTCCAAAATTGCCGACGACATTCAAGGTGCCGGGGCTATTACCCGGTGCGACGGTGCCTGTTCCGGAGACCGAGCCGGTAATCGTACCGTTGCCCCCCAGAATACCGGGCACCGTAACGATGACGTTGCTGGTGATGCTGCCATTCACAAGCAGCGTGCCTGCGTTAATGTTCGTCGCGCCCGTGTATGAATTGGCAGCCCCCAGGGTCGTCGTTCCGACGCCTACTTTGGTCAGGCCGAATCCTGTGCCGCTGATTACGCCATTGACGACGAGTGAAGCACTTCCGCCAACCGTGGTATTGCCGACCAGCGTCACCGGTCCACCCACTGTTCCCGTTCCAGAGTTGGAAACGAGCGCACCGTTTCCACTTACTCCCGTTCCCGTGATGCTGGTGATCGCCTCGGTACCGATGTCTGCCCGCACGTCGAGCGTGGCTCCGTCGGCAACGGTCGTGCCGGAAACGGTGTTCCCCAGCGCGGTCGCACTGGAAGCGATGAGGGTGCCACTGTTGACGGCTGTAACGCCGGAGTAGCTATTCGCACCGCTCAAAGTCAACGTGCCGCCCCCATCCTTGGTTAGACTCGCAGAAAACGCAGCGTTGTAGTGATTGGCAACGGCGGCCGCAGAAAGACCGGTGTTGTAGATGGCGAACTCGTCGATTCTTCCGGCAAAGGCCAGGGCCGGAGTGAGTGTCGGAGGATTGCTGTTGTGATTGGCGCCGATCAAGAGATCGAACGTTCCCGCAACACTGGCAGCATCGGTCCCGGTTCCAACGTTCACACCATCGACGTACATCGTTACGGCCGATCCAGTGCGAGTGATTGCCAGATGATGCCAGGTATTCAGCGCCGCATTGGCGTTGGCGGTAACGATGAAGGAATTGTGATAGAAGCTGACACGTTGCGCGGTCTGCGAGCTCCAGTGAATTCCAACATCGGTTCCTCCCTTGATCGTCATCAGATCGCCACGGGCGGTGCTGGTTGGGTAGAACCAGGTCTCGAACGCGAAATCTGTTAGCGTGTTGAACTCGGCATTATTGGGAACCTGCACATCGGAATTCGTTCCGTTGAAGCCACCTGCTAATCCCAGCTCGACAGACGCTGCAGCTTGGCCAAGAGTGACATTTTCATAGGTTCCCGTATTGAGCGGCAACGCTGCCGTGGCGGAATCGGTTGCTACGGTGCCCGACGTATCATCAAAGCGATACCAGGCGATCGGGGTGTTGGCTTGAATCGCAGTCGTAAACGATGATTCCACCAGATCGCCACTGAGCGTCGTGTTCCCGGCGCCATCCACGGACAAGGAGCCTTGACTCATATCGATCGTGTTCGAAAGGGTCAGGGTCGTGGCCGCCGTGCTGTTGACGATGGTCGCAATGCCGGCGATCGTCGCTGATCCGGCAAAAGATGTTGACGCGTCGATACTGTTCAACGCACCGATTCCACCCATGCCGGTGCCAGACAAGGTTAGGGGCTCCGCAGCGGCATAGTTCACGCCGTTCGATAGTTGCAGCGTGGCGCCAGCGGCGACGGTGGTGCCCGAAGCAGTTGTGCCCAACGCGCCATCGGCCGTGACATTCAGGATGCCGCCGTTGATGGCCGTCGTCCCGGTGTAATTGTTGTTGGTGTTACTTAGAACGAGCGTGCCGCTGCCTTGCTTGGTGATCCCGTTGGGCAAGCTCGCGGCATAATGCCCTGCTGCTTCGCCCTCAGACAGCGCCCGATTATAGAACGCGAACTCATCCAATCGCCCGTTGAAAGCCAGATTAGGAGTGAGATTCGGCGGATCGCTGGCGTGATTGGCACCGATTAAGGCGTCGAATGTGCCAGCGACGCTGGCGGCATCGGTTGCCGAGCCGACATTGACCCCATCCACATACATATTGACCGCGGTGCCGCTGCGCGTGATCACCACGTGATGCCACTGATTGAGAGCGCTGTTGGTGTTGGCTGTAAGCAGAAAGCTGTTGTGGTAATAGGTGATTCGCTGCGCGGTCTGAGAGCTCCAGTGGATTCCCCAATCGGTTCCACCCTTGATCGTCAGGAGATCTCCCCGAGCGGTATTCACTGGATAGAACCACGTTTCCAGGGTGAAATCGGTCAACGTGTTGAATTCCGCATTGTTCGGAATCAATACCGTGGAGTTCGTTCCGTTGAAGCCACCGGCGAGCCCCAATTCAGCAGAACCAGCGGGTTGGTTTAACGTCACATTTCGGTAGGTCGCCGTGTTCAAGGGGGGAGCCCCCGTGGCGGAATCGGTAGCTGTCGTACCCGAGGTGTCTTCAAACCGATAGTAGGCAATTGGGCCGGACGAATTGACGTAACTGTCGAAGGGAGTTTCGATGACCTGGCCGGTGATGGTCGTGTGTCCCGCTCCATCGACCGTCAGCGTTCCGCCGCTGACATCGACGGTATTCGAGAGAGTGAGAGTCGTGGAGGCCGCCGAGTTTGTTACGGTTGCCCCACCGAACACATCGATGGTTCCTGTCCAGGTTGTTGCCCCTTGGGCATTGAGCGCACCGATTCCACCGGCACCGTTTCCAGTCAGGGACAAAGATTCCAGATTGGAGTAGTTCACACCGCTCGCCATTTGCAAGGTGGCACCGGCCCCAACGTTGGTCCCCTGGGACACATTTCCCAAAGCACCGTTCGCGTAAACTTGCAAGATTCCGCCGGTGACATTCGTCACTCCCGAGTAGGAATTGGCGCCGTTGGAAAGAGCGAGCGTGCCGGTGTTCGACTTGGTGAGGGCACCCGTGCCGCCGGTGCGATTCGCGACGATGCCACCATAGGTAAGCACGTTCGCGCCGGTGACGTCGATGATTCCGGTGGCCAGGCCGCTTGTCGTTCCAATGGCCAGGCCACGGTTTGGGTTGAGGGTAAAGGAGCCCGTCGTTTGCAGCGTGCCGTTGCTTAAAACGAGGTGTTCAGGCGCTACCGCACCGGGGGCAGTCCCCAGATTGGTGTCGGCACTAATGCTGATGACCCCCGCATTGATGATGGTTGCGCCGGCGTAGGAGTTCGGGCCAGAGAGCGTCGTCGTTCCAGTACCGTTTTGCGTTACCGTCCCCGTGCCGCTGATCGTATTGCCAGCCGCGAGAGCATTATTGCGATTGAAGATGAGGGACGCATTATTTGTGACGGCTCCGGCTCCCAGAGTCCCCGTTGCACCACCGGTGCCGACCTGCAACACACCGGCGCTAATGATCGTGGCGCCGGTGTAGGTACTGTTGGCAGCCAGGATCAGCGTGCCGGCATCGATCTTCGTCAGTTGGCGCGCGCCTCCCGATTCACCAATCGAGGCATTCAAGGTCAGATTTCCTGTGCCGACGGTGGTGTCGGTCGCCAGCGTGATTGGAGCATTCAAATTCGCGGAAGTTGCCGCGGTGTTGAGGAGCGCCCCTTGGCCGGCAATCCCGCTTCCACTGAGGGTGAGTGACGCAAAAGTCTCGCTCGAAGCTTGCTGGAAATCAAACGCGCCACCGGAATTCACCACCACGGACCTGCTGTTACCAATCGAATCGCCACCACCCGTGATGACGCGCAGCGTTCCGCCGCTATTGACGTTGATCGTTCCAGTCGCGTCGATGCGGGAGCCGTTTATCACCAACACGCCGTTGTCGATGTTGGTGTTGCCCGTGTAATTGGAAATGCCCGTATTCAGGCTGAACGTTCCAGTTCCTGATTTCGTCAAATTACCCGTTCCGCCAATTAATCGGTTCAGGCCGATATTGCCGCTCCCGCCGACCGTTGTGTCTCCTGTGAGTGTTACCGCAGCAGGAGTCAGGCTTGCGGTGGTGGCAGCGGAGTTAATCAGAGCACCAGCGCCCGTGCCCACCCCCTCTAGTGTGAGGGTCCCTAATACCTCCGCAGTGGTTTGCTGGAAATCGAACACCCCGCCTGAGATCACGGTGATGTTGCTCGCATTCGCGATCGAATCGGCACCACCCGTCAGAACCTGCAACGTGCCGCCGTTACCGACGGTGATATTGCTCCCCCCGAGTCGTGCCGAGGAGGTTACCTGGAGCATCCCGGCATCGATTGCGATACCGCCGCTCAGATTCGACTGTCCGCCGGTGATGACCATGGTGCCCGCACCGGTTTTGGCAAAAGCTCCCGTGCCAACCAGGGCTCCGCCATTGAACGTCGCCGTGCCGTTAGGAACATCAACCGTGCCGCCACCAGTGCCGGGGGCAATCGTGCGCGCTGTGGTGTAGCCACCGGCAGTTTGCAGGATCGCATTGTTCGATAGATTTATTATGTTGCTGGAATTTCCCAGGTTGGCATCGCTGGTAACGCTTACGGTCCCGCCATTGATGGTGACCGCCTCGCCGGCACCACCGAAGGTATTGTTGCCCGACAATATCAATACGCCCGCGTCGTTCTTTACCAGTCCGAATGCCGACACCATTGCCAGCCCCGCGCTGTAGTTCGTTGTTACCTGGCCGGCGTTCAGGGCCGAATTGTAAATGGCGAATTCGTCGATCCGACCTGGGAAGTAGAGCTGTGGGTTAGCTGGATTGCCGGTATGATTTGACCCGATCAATAGATCGTTGGTGGCTGCCATGGATACCCCATCTGCGGCCGAACCGGCGACTGCACCATTCACATAGAGCGTGCCGACGCCCGCATTTCGCGTGAGCACCACGTGGTGCCAGGTATTCAAGGCATAAGTGCTGGGGCTAACGATCAAAGCGCTGTTGTGATAATACGTAACCCTTTGAGCCCCGTTCGCACTCCATTGAATTCCAAAATCAACCGGGCCACCCTTGTAAGTAAAAATATCGCCGCGGCTGGTCGCGGTGGGATAGAACCAGGTTTCGAACGTAAAGTCGGTGAGGGTACTGAACTCGGTGGAGTTAGTGATGCGGACCCGACTTGAAGTGCCGTTGAAAGTGCCATAATTGCCCAGCGCAGAGAGAGCGCCAGTGGCATTGCCCAAGGTCACCGCGGTTCCAACATTGGTCCCTACGTTCGTCGGCGCGACCGCTGCGTCGTCGATGGTCGCACTATTGGCGAGATCTTCGAAGCGATAATAAGCAATTGGATTATTGGACAGAATTGTCGAAGCATAAGCACTTGGCGAATTCTGCACTGTTCCCGAAACGTTTATCGCGCCAGCGCCGGCGAACGTGAGTGCGCCACCGACAAGTGTCACGGTCCCCGTGATGTTAAGTGTGTTCGCCAAGGTCGGGTTGTTGATCGTTGCAGCACTGATTACGTTCACCGCGCTACTGATGGTGTTCGAATTGCCGGCGTTGTGGATAGCCCCCGCTGACAAATAGCCAGTGCCATTAATCGAGAGCGGTTCGGCAATCGTCAGTCCCGACGCATTGATTTGCAACGTTCCACCGTCCGCAACGTTCGTTCCGGCCGCCGTCGAACCCAAAGACATGGCCTGCGTGACGACCAGTGTACCGTTATCGACATTCGTCACCTCTGAGTAGCTATTCGCGCCGGACAGAGTGAAAGCACCGGTTCCTTGCTTAGTGAGCGCGACCGCTCCACTAACGAGTCCACTGAACGTGGTCGTGTCGCCATTGCCTCCTGTGGTCAACACCGCGGCGGCGGCGCTGTTCGTCACGGTGCCAGTCCCGGCCAGCGACCCAATCGTTTCTGCCTGACCATTCAAATTGAAGATCGCATTGCCGGCGACCGTGAGAGCGGTTGCGTTTGGAATGGGGCCCGCGGTGGTCAGATTGAAATTTGAGGCGGTGCCGCTGGTGTCTTCGAATATCAAGCCAGTCAAAGTGGAAAACGCCGGATCGAAACTTTGCACCGCTACGGTGCTGCCGCCGCGTGTGATCACTTTAAGCGAGTTGGTCGGCATGGTGAACTGATAGTTCTCGCCAGAATTCGCGGTGAAAGCCAACTCGGAATGCCCTGCGTCACCGACGCCGGTGTAATCGCGCAGAACGGCATCCGTGACGTTGGGATTGGTGATATCGAGCACCAGATCGGCCACGCCGCTGGTCATCAAGAAGGGTTCCAGCCCGGCATAGATGATTTCTGGAATACCGTCGTTGTCGAGGTCCAAGTCACCAGCACCGACGCCGGTGAACTTATGGACGACCGTGCCAAACGTACCGCCAACGAAGTACAACGCGTCGCCAGGCCCGGTGGTGGGATTGTTGCCGTTGTAGACGATGCCGCCGGCAGGAATCGGATTGCCAAACGAATAATCCACCGTGAGCGCATCGTTCCCGTCGTTCCCATTGATCGCCAGCGTACTGAAGTTGGCTAGCGGCGCATCGATTGTGAGGACGCTGTCGACGAAGACTTGAATGTTATTGCCGTTCCGTCGCACCAGGAACACGTTGTTCGCATTTGTTCCCTCGATGACAGGAGTGGTATCGAACTGGACGACAACCGAGTTCGTGTCGTACACAATCTCAATCGGCGCGTTGTTCAAAAAATTCGTCGTCCCCGCGGCAAAATTAGTGAACGTGCCGGTGCGTGTGCCCGTACTCGTTAAAACGGTGAAGGAGTCACCGGCTACCGGCGCGTAAGTCCCTCCCAAGTTCAAGTTCGCATTGGTCAGGTTTACTGCTCCGTCAATCGCCAGTTGATCACTTCCACCGGCGATGCCGACTCCCGCCGTGCCGTCGATTTCGATACTCAGGGACGTTCCGCTGGCGAAGGCGGGCGCGCCGATCGTTAGCTCCGCGATGTTGTTGGCTAGTTCGCCCGGTGAAATAGAGGCTGTGTTGTTGAGCGCCACCGTGCCGGTAATTGTGCCGCTGCCTGCCAGGACGGAAGCATTGTTGAGCACTACGTTGCCGGTGCCCGTCGCGGAACCTGTGGCGTTGTTGGCGTAGAGCGTTCCTGCCGTAACGGTCGTGTCACCCGCGTAGCTATTCGCTTCTGATAGAACGAGCGCGCCAGTCCCCGCTTTATTCACCGGCCCATCGAGCGTGACCGTGTCGGTGCGGGCGTTGTAGATGTTCTGAATTTCGGCATTGCTCAGCGCCCGGCCGAAGATGACTGGTTCGTCGATAAGACCGTTGAAGTAGCCGGCGTTATTCCAGCGACCGATATTAACGGTGGCAGTGCCAATGAACGGCCCATGTGAACCAGTGGATGCGTCCAGTGCGCCATTGATGAAGATGGACTGGGTTTGTGTTGCAACATCGTAACGCCAGACAAGCTGATACCAAGTGTTGGTCTGCAATAGAGCGCTGCCACCCGTATCGTTCGCAAAAAAGCCGAAATGGGCCCTGCCATTGCGAATAATTAAGTGCAGACCATTGCTACCCCCACTCGAATCCGTGCCGAAAATGGTCTTGTCGCCACTAACGTTGGCAGCGTTGACCCACGCCATGGCCGTGAAGCTGCTGTTGGTGAATCCCAAATTTGCAGCACCCGTCGTTGGGATATAATCATCGACGCCATCAAACAACACCGCCGTTCCCAGACCAGCGTTCTCAGAAGCTTGATTTAGAACGGGACCATTCGTGTAGGTCCCATTGAATGCCGGGTTCACATCGTTGACCGCAGTGGTGCCCGAAGTTTCATTCAACTTCCAATAGGCATTCACGTTCCCCGTGTTGTAAATCTGGCTGGAGTAGGAACCGAGCGCAGCAGTTTCGCCGACGACCTCGCCATTGAGGATGGTATTTCCAGCGCCAGTCACCATCAGATTGCTGCCAGCCAAACTGATCGTGTTGTCGATCGTTAAACTCCCCGCATCGGACTGAATGCCCACTGCCGAGAGGCTACCCTTAACGGGTGCGGTAATGGCGACGGTGCCAGCAAAGGTGTTTGCTCCGGCCACATTCAGCAACGCCGGTGTTGGCGTCGCGTTGTAGTTGGGAACAAGAGTGATTTCTTCGGCTGGAACGGCAAGGTCGCCACCAGAACCGTCGAACCGCAATTGTGCGTTAGGTGCGATGGTGGTTCCGGCATCGATGGAACCTAAAGCATTGCCATTTCTGGCGACCAACGTTCCTTGGTTGATCGTTGTGATGCCCGTGTATTGATTATCACCCCCCAGCGTCAGCGTTCCGGTGCCGGTTTTGGTGACGTACGACGGTGCCGACGTATTGTAGAGACTCGAAATCTCGGCATTCGTCAAAGCCCGGTTGAAGATGGCAGGTTCGTCGATCAGACCTTGGAAGTAGTTGCCCCCATTCCAACGTCCGATATTGACCATCGCCGTTCCAATGAACGGACCATGACCTCCCGCCGAAGCATCTTGAACTCCATTGATGAAGATCGACTGAGTCTGCGACGGCAGATCGTAGCGCCAAACAAGCTGGTACCAGGTGTTCGCAGCCAAAGTCGCTACGCCCCCCGTATCGTTGCCAAAGAAGCCCATGTGAGCTCTGCCATTCCGAATGATCAGGTGCAACCCGTTGCTGCCTCCGTTTGTATCGGTCCCAAAGATCGTCTTATCACCACTCACATTGGCAGCGTTGACCCACGCCGTTGCTGTGAAGCTTGCATTGGTGAAGCCAAGCGTTGGCGCTGTGGCCGTCGTCAGGTAGTTCGAAGTGCCATTGAACTGAAACGCGGTTCCTAGTGCCGCACTTTGTGAAGCCTGACCAAGGGTCGGTGCATTGACGAGATTGGCCGTATGATTTCCGGGCCCGATACTGGCAGCAGTGGTGCCAGAGGTTTCATTAAACCGCCAGTAGTCCACCAGATTTGGAATACCCGTGACGGTTGGGGCATAGCTGTTGCTCCCCGTGATACTTGCTCCGCCTAGTACCTGTCCATTGATCGTGGTGTTCGCAGCGCCGCTCACCGTCAAATTGGCACCGGAAAGAGCCAGGTTTCCTGACAATGTGAGCGATCCCGCATCACTGCGGATTCCAAGCCTCGTTCCTGCGGAGGCTGCTGTAATAAGCCCACCAGTAATGGTGTTAGCACCGGCTGTGTTCACCAGCAAGTCGTTGGTGGCATGTGGCGTAAAGCTCAAGCTTTCCGCAACGGTCATCCCGCCCGCGTTGTTCAGTTGCAAGGTTCCGCCGGCGATCACAGTACCATTGACCGTACTACCCAGGGCGGCGGCCGAGGTAATGCTTACGGTTCCGGCGTTGATCGCCGTTATGCCGTCGTAGTTGTTTGTGCCGCCGAGTGTCAGCGTTCCTGTGCCGAGTTTCGTCACGCCGTTGAGATTCGCCGTCTTGGTGATCGCACCAGGGACGTTCGTCGCGCCGCCGCCATCAAACGTGACCGCGCCGTTCGTAACATTCACGCCGTTCGGCAGATTGAGTGTGCCACTATTGGAAACAATGGTCGCATTGCTTCCCAGCACAACCTGACCAATCGAATTGGTCCCCGATTCGCCCCGCAAAGCTCCTTCGGTTCCGACGCCCGTTCCATTGATCGTGATCGCTTCCGCGGCAGGGATAGCCACATTGACCAAACGAAGTTGACCACCGCTGGCAACGGTCGTTCCGGCAGCGGTCGTGCCCAGTGAATTCACTTGGGTCGCAATCAATCGCCCCGCAGAGATGGTCGTTAGCCCTGCATAGTTGTTCGAATTGCTGTTGAGGGTAGTGTTGCCAGTAGCCCCAATCTTCGTGAGCGCACCGTTGCCGGTGATCTGCCCATCAAATTGATCGGAACCGTACGGCACATCGACAGTCAGAGTTGCTCCCGTTGCGATCGTCACCGCGCCGCTTTGGGTAATGGTCACACCCGTACCAGCCAGCCCCGCATAATCCATGATCGCCGCATTGGCGTTGACGTTGATGGGATTGTTGAACGTTGCTGGTGAACCGGTCCTGCTGCGGCGCATGAATGCGGTTCCTGCAGTATTGAGGTTCACCGTGGCATTCGACAGGGGATTTCCTCCGCCGTTGGCACCAATCGCGACCAGTCTTCCCCCATCCACTGCAATGGTGTTGCCGTAACTGCTGGTGGTGTTGTCCAAAATGAGTTGGCCACCACCTTGCTTGGTAATGGGGACCGCATTGACTCCCGAATTGACTTGACCCAACAACAGGTTCTGCGTGGCAGCCGTGTTATAGGTCGCAGTGCCGGAACCGGAGTAGAGCGTGCCGGCGAACCGCACGTTGCCTGTGCCCGCTGTGTTAAGAGCCTGCCCCACCGTATGCGTGAGCGTGCCGAAGGTAGCCCCTGAGGCATTGGTTACGGTGATCGTGGAAGAACTGGAAAGCGTGACCGCGTTGTTAAGCGTTAATTGAGGCTGAGTCGCTTTAAGAGGCTCGACGAATGCAGTCGGGCCACCGGTTCCAGTCCATGCCTGAATACCAGCACCACCGCCAATTTCATAAAAAAGGACGATCATGTCGTAATCGCCAGCGGCGCCAGCCGTGAACATCCCACTCCTCGTCGTTGCCCCTTGAACAAAATTATTGTCGACAATTTTTTGCCAGCTTGAGCCGTTGTGAATGAAGATCAAGCTGCCATCATCGCTGCGAGTGTTGAATTGAGTCGCTCCCGCAGGCAACGTGATTTTTCCCTGCCAGACGGCCACATGGTTGTCGGTCGAGGTAAAGCCGAGCGATGTAAAAGGGGCCGCGTTGCCATAGGCGTTGGGAAAATCCGCAGTTGCAGTGATCACCGAATTTGCACCGGCGTTGGGCGCCGCCAGCGTGGCGGGCGTAGCACCAGCGAGCAAGCTGGTGATGTTTTCCCACGAACTAAAGTCCGGACTGGAATTGCTTACGTTGGCAGGTGCATGATCATAAAACTGGGCGCGCAGTCCTCCGGGGGTAAGCACGCCATCGACCTGCAAGTTCCCCCCGGTCAGGTTTACATTGCTGGTGCTCAGCGGATTCACCGTGGCCGAAGCTTGGGCAATCAGCGTCCCGGCCTGCACGGTTGTGTTGCCGGTATAGTTGTTCGCGCCGGAGATCGTAAAGCTGCCAGTGCCTGCCTTCGCCAAACTAACGTTTCCGGTGATCAAGCCACTCAAGGTGGTACTGCTGTTGTTCCCCCCGGTTGTCAGCGTGGCCGTTGAACCTGCATTGGTCACTGTTCCTGTTCCTGCCACTGAACCCAGCGTGACGTTATTGCCGCCGATGTTGAACGCGACAGATGCACCATTCAAAGTCAGCGCGGGCGTGCCCGGAATGGAGCTTGCATTAAGTACGCTATAGGTCGTCGTTGTTCCGCCGGTGTCCTGCAGAGTGATGCTTGGATTCAGGACACTGAAACTCGCATCCATCGACCCGATGGATGCTGCCACGCCTCCGGCGGTGATGATTGTCAGGCTTGTCGTGGGGGTTTCGAAATCTAGAGTCTCAGCGCCGTTCGCTTCAATTCTCGTCATACCGTCGTTACCGCCGATGTCGGTGATCGACATCGTGTTGGTCGCGTTACTGTAATCCAAAATTCGATTGGCAGCAGGGACGTTATCGCTAATGGGCTCTAGCCCCACATATTCAATATGGCTGCCGTCGACATTGATCGTGCCATCATTCCTGTTCAGGAAGTAATAGCTGATGGTGTCGGCATAGCCGCCGGTGATCGCGATGATATCCCCCGTCTCGCTGACCTGATCTCCACCGTTAAACAACAAGCCCGCAGAGGGGAGCGGATTGCCGTTGGAATAGTCGACCGTAACCAAATCGTCTCCGCCCCCACCATTCACAATCAACCGTCCCGTGACCGATGAGAGGGGAATCGTCAGAGTGCGGCTTCCATTGCTCAGAACCGCATCGACACTCGGGGTGGACGCAAACGAAACCCAGGGGTCGGTCAAAATCAGATTCGTACCATCGGTGCTAATCGTCAGGCGGTTATCATTGCCGTCGACATCCACGTCATCAATCGTCAAATTTCCGGCGTCATCCAAAACAACTGTCGCTGGGGTCAAGGTCGAGAAACGAAGATTGTCGATGATCCCGAAGTACGCGGTGGTGGTAAGTTCGACGCGCGTGATACCAGTAAACGGCAAAACCACCGACTGCATTTCTGACTGACGCAGTGGTGTTGTTATCGCACCTACCAGATTGCCATCGACATTGAAGGCCGACGCCATCAACAAGCCTTGCTCCGTGGAACCGACCTCGAAGGCGACCCGGGAAACCGGTTCCGCAAAAGAAAGGATTTCAGTGGCCGACGTCACATCCGTATTCCAAGCCAGATAGTTCGGCGCTGAGTAACCATTCACGCCGAAGCCGCCAGCCTCGTTCAAAATTTCCCAGCCGGGACCATTATTTCCGGCAAAGGTCACTCCGTTCGCTATGTACTGCGTCGTCAACTCTTGCTGCATCGAGAACGCTTCGGGCGCCACGACGTCATCGAAGTCGATGATGTTGCTGGCCATGACGCGCCGCTCTTCCAGCGTTTCGAAGAAGAACTGGCGGCGACGTTGATGAGCGGACGAGGAGCGGCGCAGAAAGACGCCACGTCGCGAGAAATTGCGAGCTGCCATGATGAAGAAAACAAGAAGGGAGAGGAAAGCTAGTGCGAGAATGACTTGCGGTGAATGACACGTCCTCGCGCGAGGATTTGAACCGAAGGCTGATTATTCGCCTTAGGCAAACTAAAACGCTGGGAGGGATTGCGCGTTACCGCTTGCTCAATATGCATGAACTATGTGCGAATTACAAGAGATATGCATACTTGAATGCCTCACATTTGAGGGAGCATAGGTTCACCTTAATGTGCGTTTCTGGGACACGAACCGCCCACAACCACCTTTCCTGACTGCTCATTTTGCACATTCAGCCAATATCGAAACCTGGATCGGCACGGAGAATCTGCTGGAGACTGCACCCGTTCTAGCACTTAGACACCAAATAACCCAGCGACTCCAGGAGCGGCAGCGCGACAAGCGCCTGGCTGGAGCGGAGGAAATGGCGGCGAGTGGTGGCTGCGTTCATGTGAATGATTCCTAGTTACTTGGTCTGAAATTCCTGGCTGCGGACGAGCGCGAGAATAAACTCCCGCGTGGCAAAGTCTTTCTGCCTT
>JBGSNR010000127.1:0-2587 GCA_041739545.1 Pirellulaceae bacterium
AGTCTTGCCGCCGGTGCTCTTCCAGATAGGAAATCAGGCCGGGAATGCCCTGGGCCGTCTTGCCGTTGGGGAGACAAAAGGGGACATTCTACTTTTATGATGATCGAAAGGCCGCTAGAATGCAGTCATGCCACGTACAGCGCGCGCTTCGCAGGGGGGATTTATGTACCACGCTCTCAATCGTGGGAATGGGCGCAGCCGGGTGTTTCACAAGTCCGACGATTTCGCCACTATCGAGGGATCGGGCACGTTTGGCAGGGGCGGTTCAAAGCGTTTCCGGTGCAGGACGATGGACACTACCACAGCGTACTGCGCTATGCCGAACGAAACCCCTTGCGCGCGCAATTGGTCGAGCGCAGCCAGGACTGGGAATGGAGCCGTTTGAAGCCGACCGATCGCAGCGGCTTGCCGGGACTTCTCCACCCTGGCCCGCTGCCCAAAGGGCAGGTTTGACGAACCATGTCAACGACATTGAGTTCTCCTACAACGAGGCAGGGTGGCTCACCAGTGCCGCCGATTTTTATTCCGCGTTCGGCTTTACGCACGACGCCCTCGGCCGCGTGACCGAGGAGACGCAGACCCTGGCCGGGTTGACCCCCCAGATTACGCTGAACAAGAGCTACGACGCGGCCAACCGTCGGCTCACCTTGAGCGCAAGTGTGGGGACGACCGCCGACTTCGAGAACAGCTATACCCATGATGCGCTCGGCCGCACCACGCAGCTCGTGCAGCAGGGTCAAAGCGGCGGTAACGCCGTGGCCGAGAAGCTGGTCGATTTCAGCTATAACGCGGTGGGGCAGTTCACCACGCTCGACCGTTATCAAAGCGCCGACACCTCAGAATTCGTCGCCACAACCTCCTTCGGGTACGACGGCCTCGGCCGCCTCTCCTCGCTGCTGCATAGTCAAGACACGGTGACCCTTGCCGGTTACGACTACAGCTACGACCCCCCTCAGCCGCATCACCGAGATCGATTCATTCGTCGACGGGCTGTCGGAATTCTCCTACGACGCCACCAGCCAGCTTACCGCCGCCGACCATGCCAGCCAGGCGAACGAAGCCCATGCCTACGATGCCAACGGCAACCCCAGCGGTGAAGATTACGAAGTGGGGGATGACAATCGGCTGCTGGAAGACGCAGACTAATTGTATGAGCAAGATGCCGAGGGGAACCGCACCAAACGAACGGAAAAGAGCAGCGGCAACTACCAGACTTACGCTTGGGATTATCGCAACCGGCTCGCGGACGTGTCGTTTTATGACGATGAGGATGCGCTGCAAAAGCGGGTCGAGTTCGACTACGACCTGTTCGACCGTCGGATTGCCAAGCGGGTCGATGTCGATGGAGATAGCGAGTTTGACCGGGCCGAACGGTATGTGTACGATGGTTCCAACATCGTGCTCGTCTTCGACGAGAGCAGTTCTTTGACAACTCGATATTTGCACGGCCCTGGTGTCGATCAGGTCTTGGCCGAGGAACGATTTGTCTCTGAAGTGCTCGATGAAATCTACTGGCCCCTGGCCGACATTCAGGGGACCATTCGCGATCAGGCCGTTTACGATTCCGGCGAGAATGAAACAACCATCGCCCAGCACTTGGGCTACGATTCGTTCGGCAAGCTCACCGGCAACAGTGCCCCTTCGCTTTCGATTCGATTCAGCTACACCGGCCGCGAGTACGATGCCGACGTAGAGCTTTACTACTATCGCGCCCGCTGGTACGACCCGGTTGCCAGGCGATTTGTGAGTAAAGACCCCCTCGGCTTTCTCGCCGGCGACCCCAACCTTCAGCGGTATGTGGGGAATGATGTCTTGAACTTCACGGACCCGAGTGGGCTGGAAGAGGTTGCCAGACCTAATCGTGCTCGACGCAATGAGTGGTACGATTGGGCCAATCCTGGATTGATTGTGTTGGTAAAGGCAGGATCTAGATTTGTTTCTGGATCATATTACGAACTTGCCGACGGATTACGCCTCACGGGGTACGAGGGAACCGCTGAATTGTTCGAGTATTCTGGAGACTTGGCTGGCTTCGGCGAGTCTTTTGCCGACTCAGTAAACGTAAATCCCGTTGCGAGGATCGCGAAGACATATCAGTTCGTGACATCCACGTACCATCGATTTTCAGACACGTATACGGCTGCGAGAGGGAGCGACTACGGCACCGTGGCGAGCGTCTCCTTGGCAGGCGCAGTTGTACTTGGCGACCAGATAGGTGCAACCGACCTCGCGGAAGCGATTGCAGGAAAGGAACTCTTCAGTGAGCGGGAGCTTTCCCCATCGGAAGTCGCCACTAAAACCACCACGACGGGCGTAAAGATCGTTGGCACCGCACTGACCGTGCTTGGTGCAAAAGACGCGCTTACACAGCCCCGCCTTCCGGTAAAAGCCCCAAAGACGAAACACGCTGACCTCACAGACGCCAAAGCGAGAGGACATATTCTGGATGGGGACGCAACAGGAGGTGGGCATCGCCCGGGCACGGGGAGTCCGGGAAAAAGTGAATTCCCAAAAGGCTGGAACGATGACAAGATACTTGATGCCGTCTCCGACGTTGCCACTGATCCGAAAGTGGCTTGGAGCAAGC
>JBGSNR010000006.1:0-10895 GCA_041739545.1 Pirellulaceae bacterium
GACCGATATACCAAGAGCTGTTTGTCATCGTCGAGCCGTACGCCACACTCTCGTTGAGCGAGGCTATCTCGACATTACCCGGAGGACCATTCCTCAACCACTTCCAACCGTAAAGTGCGCAGGGAATACGTGAGGAGCACACCCGCGTGCGGGGGAATGGCATTGATATCGGGTCTTATGAAATGCACCACGTTGTTGTCGACAACGTAATTGATGAAGACGATCTGAACGTTTCGATTGGCGACATCTCTTTGCGCGAAGCAATCCGCTTGATGAACACCGAAGTCGGACCAGGGCTGATTACCTTTGCCCCAGGCATCTCCACGGTGGAGATCTTTTTTGGCAACTTGACGGTCGACAACCAAGGTGCGGAAACGCGTATCGCTGGCCCCGTTACCATTCGCCGAGCGAATAGCGAACTAGTTACTGAGTTTAGGATCATGCAGGTTGCGAGTTTGGCAAATCTCACGCTGGATCGGATCATTGTCGAGAACGGCGTGGCAGATTTCGGCGGAGGAATCAACTCCGCGGGAACCTTAAATCTGGTCAACAGCACGGTGCGCGCGAACCATGCTACGTCGAGCGGTGGTGGCGTGTATTCCACGGGCAGCTTGAATGTCGTCAATAGTACGATTACCAGAAATCGGGCGGAAATCGCCGGCGGTGGCTTGGCGACTTCGGGAATCACGACGATCGAAAGCACCACGATTTCCCGCAACACCAATAGCGGCCTGTTCGCGTTCGCGGGGAGTCAGGCTGTGGTTGTCAGCAGTTCGCTGTGGGGCAATTCCGTCACGGGAGACGGCGGCGCGATTCGACTTTCCAACTCCCAACTGGAGTTGATAAATAGCACGGTTTCCGGCAATAAAGCGACGGGTTCAGGGGGTGGGATTTTTGTGGAGGAGTCTTCCGCCACATTAACGAACGTGACGCTCGTCGACAATCTCGCCGACTCCGATCGGAATTCAACCGGCAACGGCGGGGGAATTGCCGTGCCCCTGACGGGCAGTCACTCCTTGGTGCTGCTGAACACGCTCGTGGCCGGCAATTATCGGCAGAGCAAAAGCCTGGCCAGCGACCTGACGGCAGGGAGCGTCGATCTGGCCATCAACAGTTTATTCGCGGATCCCGCGTCTGCCGGGGGCGTGGTCCACGGAACGAACAACAACATCGTCGGCCAGAGCGATGGCGGCAGTGGTCGGATGCTTCTTCCGCTAGGCAAAATTGTGTCGCCAAGTCTTAGCAACAATGGCAGTTCGGTGTTCACTCATACACTCCTGCCGACGAGTCCTGCCGTGGATGCCGGCGACAATACTTTCGTGGGTGGACTTGCTGCGGATCAACGAGGTGGTTTGTTCACACGCGTTGTGGATGGCCCCGATGCGGATGCCATCGCGACTGTCGACATTGGTGCCTTCGAGTTTGGGGGAGCCTTTCAGAAGGAAGACCTGGATCGCAACGGCACGTTTGATGTGACAGATATCCTGTTGAACTTGTTCTATTACCGTGAATACGCGTTCCCGAATGGAGGCTCGATACCTACCGCGTCGCTGCCAATGGAAGTGCGCCCGGCAGATGTAACGGGCAATGAAGTTTACAATACCGACGACATTCTGTTCCACATTGCATCGTATATTACCGAATTACTAAATAGCCCGAATCCGCCGAGTTTTGGCGGTGACAGTGGTTAAGCTGCTGCGACTGGAGTGCCAGAGTTGCAGCTAACGAGGTTTCGCCCGCAAGGTTAGCGAGCGTACCAGGCAACGAGCGGTTCGAGCGCGTTCAAGCGAGCGAGCATGCGTAAGCGCAAACGATGCTGCCAACCTTTCAGTGCTGCATAGCCTTGGCCACGATCGAGTGCGACAACGATGTTGACCATGTCGTCGACCGTTGGCTCACGTCCGGCTGAGGTCCAGCGCAAGAGCCAGAGACCGATTGGCAAGGTGATGGCGAGACCTCGCAGGCTATCGATCACCGACCAGCCACTACGATTCGCCAGTGCATAAACATGAGAGGCGGCTGCCGTCTCGAGGAACCGAGACAACGGCTTGTAGACTGCCGGATCGATGCGGCCCAGCGGTTCCTCCAACTGCGCGAAAGTTAGCGGCGGAAAATCGGGATGGAGTTGCGGCAACTTACCTCGTCCTCGTGTCATGGTCCATGCGACACTTGCGAGGTGCGCGCGTTCCAACCATCGCCGCTGGGGACGATAACCAGGATGCAGGCGGACATAGTCCAAGGCGAGCAATCGAAACAGTACTCCCGCCGCGGCAGCAGGTCGTGGCCGATCCGTGAAAAACGGCGTGGCTTCGTCCAAGCAAACTTTTTCGAGCACCCCAACTAGTTCCGCCAGTTGCGCATGATCCATGCTTGCAGTGCGTGCGCGTTCCAGCAGCGAAGCGAACTGCAACGCATGCACGATACGCCGCACAGGTGGATAGCTTTCGTCTTGCATCAGCCGAGCTAGCGCACCTAACGCCAGTCGCACGCTGCGCCATTCGCGAACTTCGCCCCGCTTGAGTTGCGGCGGTGAGACCGATTCGGCCGCGAGTCGCCCCGTTTGCACGAACTCTTGTACCAACGGGAGATGTCCGGCCAAATCCTGTCCGCGATCCACGGCAGACGAAGGACACGCGCGGCGTAAAGTGAGAATCGCTTGCTTTTCGTGAGGGATCAATTGCAATGGGAAAACACGACAGATGGTCGGCTTGGCTTCAAAGCCAAGTTCAGCATGAATGCGGCACAGCCCTTGCTCGTTCAGAAAGACGCAACTGCCGTCGGCGCGCTGATTCAAGCGATAGCCGCCGAAGATGCCGTTCGGAGCAATGACGGCCGTAGCGCGATAATCAGGATGATTCTCCCAGTGCTGGCTGCGTAGCCGCGCGAGGTCTTCGTCACTCAGCGGCACCAGACTTCCTCGGCAACAGATCCCGCACTGATGGCAATCCCAACGCTCATCGGTCGGCAATGTAACGATCGGAAGTGACATGATTAAATCGCGGCGAAGACTTTCGTTTCTGCAGACAGGTGCCGGTTATTAGCCCATCAACTCACATTCCGCCCAGTTGTTGCCGGTTTTTACATCGACCTTAAGCGGGACTAAAAGTTGAGCCGCTGAGGTCATTGCAGCCGTGACGGTCGCTGCCAATCGTTCCTTCTCGTCGGGCGGAAATTCAAACACCAATTCATCGTGAATCTGCAGCAACATCCGTGCGGAGAAGCCCTCCGTGCGCAATTGACGGTAGATGTTGATCATCGCCCGCTTGATGATATCGGCAGCGGAGCCCTGAATGACCGTGTTGACTGCAATCCGCTCGGGGAGATTTCGCTGCCGTTGGTCACGCATTTTGCTCGGATCGCGGACGCCGCTGACGGGACGTCTTCTTCCAGAGATTGTGCTGACATAGCCTAATTCGCGACAGGAGCGAAGGGTTTGGAGCATGAACTCATCGACCCCCGGATACTTGGAGAAGTAGGCATCGATAAAGCGTGCCGCCTCGCCCTTATCAATACCCAGCGACTTCGCCAGTCCGAACGCGCTTTGCCCGTAGATCACGCCAAAGTTTACCGCTTTCGCATTCCGGCGCTGCTCACGTGTGACTTCCGCCAGCGGCACGTTGTAGACTTCCGCCGCAACAAGTGCGTGAATGTCCTGATCAGCGGCAAAGGCCTGTCGTAGCGTTTCGTCGCCAGAGAAATGCGCGAGAACACGCAGTTCGATTTGCGAATAGTCCGCCGTCATCAATTGCCAGCCAGGATGGCCTGGAACAAAGGCGGAACGGATCGCTCGCCCTTCGTTCGTGCGTATGGGAATGTTCTGCAGGTTGGGATCTTGCGAACTCAAACGCCCCGTGGCTGCAACGTCTTGCTTGAACGACGTATGCACCCGTCCTGTTTGTGGATGAATGAGCAGCGGCAGCGAGTCGGTGTAGGTACTCTTCAGTTTGGAATTCTGGCGGTACTGCACGATCTTCGCCGGCAGCGGGTGACGCAGGGCTAATTCCTCCAAAACTTCCGCGTCGGTGCTGGGGCCGGTCGTGGTCCGCTTTAAAATCGGCAGCTTGAGCTGATCAAAGAGAATCTTGCCAAGTTGCTGGCGCGAATCGATGTTGAATTCGTGACCGACTTCAACGTAAATCTCGGACTCGAGCTGCTCAATTTGTCGGCCGAAACCTGCGCTCAATTCCTGCAGCCGTTGGCGATCGACGGCAATGCCGTTAAATTCCAGCTCCGCGAGGACTTCGATCAACGGCATTTCCAGATCTTGAAACAAGTTCTCTAGCCCTTGTTCCTGCAGGTGTTCCCCCAGTATTCGCTTCAACCGAAATGGGACATCGGCATCTTCTGCGGCATAGGGGGTAATTTGTGCTAGGGGAACGTCGTCCATGCGTTTTTGGTTCTTTCCCTTGCCAATCAGAGTATCAATGGTGATCGTCTGATGAGCCAGGTACTTCCGAGCCAGGTCGTCGATGCCATGCGTTCGCTCGCCCGGATCAAGCAAGTAGTCGGCAACCATGGTGTCGAAAGCGATCCCGGCCAAATCAACTCCTGCACAGCGCAAGACGATCGAGTCGTATTTGATGTTCTGTCCGACCTTGGCAATCTTTGGATCGGTGAACACCGGGCGAAGAATATCCAACACTTCCGGGAGTGGTAATTGCACTTCATCCGCGGGCGCTCGAACTGGCACGTACCACGCAACCCCTTCTTTCCAAGCAAAGGATAGCCCCACAATTTCGGCCCACCGAGGCATCACAGATGTTGTTTCGGTATCGAGCACGATGCATTCCTGTTGCAGCATCTCGGTTGCGAGTTCACGAAGCTGTTCCAGTGATGTAACGGCCTGGTATTCGGCAACCCAGGGCACGAGGTCGAGTTCCGCCCGTGGAGCACTCATGCCAGGTGGTAAATCATCATCCGTCAGTTCTACGGTTTCCCCTGATCGCTCTGAGCTCTGGACGGATGAATCTTGAGCAGGTCGAGTCCGTGAATTGCCGGCAGAGGCAGCCTGCTCAAGCGTTCCATCCATTCCAGCCAATCGCATCACGCGAGTGGCCAGTTGGCGAAAACCAAATTCGCGACACAACTCGTGGATTTCATCGCCACGATATCTGCCGGGTCGTGCTTGCGACCAATCAAAGGATTCGAGCGGCACACCCCGATCGAGTTGTACAAGCTGACGGCTGAGAAATGCCTGTTCTTTGAACGTCTCTAAATTTTCCTTCCGTTTTCCTTTTAATTCATGCAGGTGCTCATAGACCCCTTCCAGAGTTTGATATTTCCCCAGCAAATCCTGCGCAGCTTTTGGGCCGATGAGCGGCACGCCTGGAACGTTATCAACAGAGTCACCAACGAGCGCCTGAAAATCGACGACTTGTTCAGGTCGCACCCCCCAAACCTGCATCAAGGCGGCGCTATCAAATGCTTCTTGCTTGCGAATATTGAACATTCGCACGCGATCGCCAATCAGTTGGCGGCAGTCCTTGTCGCTGGTAACCAGGAAGCACTCGCCCCCCGATCGCTCGATTTGTGTTGAAAGCGTGGCCAGAACATCGTCGGCTTCGTAGCCAGGAATCGCCAGACAGCAAACGCCCATGGCGTGGAGCAATCGATAAATGTTTGGAATCTGCAATGACAGATCATCAGGCATCGATTCGCGATGAACTTTGTAATCCGTGTACAGCTCATGCCGAAAGTTATCGCCTGGTGCATCGAAGACGCAGACCAAGTAATCGGGACGCTTCAGATCGAGGATGTCGACGACATCCCGAATGAAACCATGCACCGCGCCGACCGGCATTCCTGACGGACTACTCATTTCCGGTAGGGCGTGGAAGACCTGGTAAATCAGAGAATGCGAATCAATCAGCCAGGCAACCTGTCCGGCGACGACTCCTGCCGAACTGTCGATGCTCGTCGGTTCTCGTAAGGCGGAGGTAATTTCGTCGACGGGCGAAACTGGCGGAGGAACGCCGTTGCCGGTGTTATCCGCTACCTCTGCCGGGGATGACGCGTTCTCGGCCTCGAAGCCGGCCAGCTTGAGTTGTTTCTCGGACATGATGCGTTAGGAAAGGTCGGTGGACGCAATTCCTTGTTTTAACAGGATTTTCGGTCCCGAGAGGAAACTTCAATTCGGAAGCAGGGCAACGCAGACTCCGCCGCAATTTGCCTAACCGGAACAAGAGCCAGGGCCGTGGTGAATCCTCCTCGCGAATGCCGATGGCTGAACAGGTTCTGAAAGATTTTCTTCTGCACACTTTTGCTGACCTATGCAGGCCAACACCGGCGACCGCTTCACCCTCATCGACGAACTCGATACCCAGCAAAATGCCTTGCTGGATCAGCTGGATGCCCTGAATCTCCGCATCGAAAGCGTTCTGGCGGCCCTTGCCCCTGCAACGGACCAAGTGCCAGCGCAGGCCCCTCAACTTCAGCCAAAAGCTGCGTAAAAATGCCTTCCAGGGTACTCGTTGGTACCGGACGGTGTGCCAATCGTGCGTACTTGGCCCGTTTTCTCTTGTGGGTTACACTTATGGCTTGAGAATGATGCAAGTTCCTTTCTGAGGAACGGTAGATTTCCCAATTCGCACCCATAGCTCAATTGGATAGAGCATCGGTCTACGGAACCGAAGGTTAGAGGTTCGAGCCCTCTTGGGTGTACTCCTTCAGATTCTCGCCCGGCCACTGTGCCGGGCGATGTCATTTCTTGCCAAACGCTGCCAAAGCCCTTGGCTTCACGGGACTTAGGAGATCGTGCCAAGGAGGACTCCTCCGTCCCGCGGACGGAGTCCAAACTGCCACTCACGACTTCTGCGTTGCCAATCGAAGACACCTGTTGGGCACCAATTGGGGCACCGCGACGCAGCTGGTGGTTCCTCGCCATCACCTTTGGGATTGCCTGTGTCGTTGCGATTGAGAGTGCCGGGTACCGGCAAGCCCTGAATTGCCGCAGACTCTTCACCGCCCTGTATCAAGCGAACCGCGAATTGCTCGCCGATCACAATGACGATCCCTACGATAAACGACTGCAACTGGGGACTCAATTTTGGACGGAAGTTTCTGCAAGAATCCCTGGCTGGGCGGAAATCATGAAGAGCGACACTTCCGCCGCTGAAATTCGCGAGGGCTATGTGCATTGCCACTCCATCGGACTTGCGGCCATCGCCCGTGCCGGACGCGCGTTGCTGGTTGCATCACTGGTTGGCTGGAAGAAGCGGCTCGCTCCATTGTCAACGCTCGACTGGTTCCGCAAGAATACAAAACTGTGGGAAGGCCGTGTAATGATCGGTGGGCGGCTGTCCAAATCGAGTTCGGCGGTGGCTCTCACTGGAAATACAGTGATGCATCACCTTGGATTAAGCATGTCGCCCGTGGAGCAAACTCTTGAATTGAAAACAAAAAGGCGACCTAAGCGCACGACTTGAATACGTTCTTTCGATGCCATGCCAAGTGTGTCGGGGACGGCCAGATGGATTGCTCTCGTGGCAACAGCAACTGCTGCCCTCCCATGTCTGCCAGCGGTTGTTGGTTTGGACTGGATTCCGAAAAGATTCCTACCGCTACCACAACACGATAATCGTCATCGATAGTCCACAATCCGGCGTCGAATTGCCAATGAGCATTCTTGCACAGAGCAATCCCATTCTTGGGGTCATCGTTACGCGAGTTCGCAAATTGATGAATATGAGCCGCATCGACAATTGTGCCGGCGGAAATCGTTGTCACCCGATAGCCAGTCAACGCACAGGTATAGCTGTAAGCGGACACGACATCGAGCCGGAATCTTGCAGATCGGCCTACCGTTTCAGCGACTTGTACCCACTGCGCGAGAGCGCCCGCCGGTAGTTCACTTGTCGCCGGCATTTCAATCCCAACGAGTTGGTAGAGCGCGACTTGTTCAGCCGGTTCAAAATGCGAAGAAATCAGAATGCAGCGGGCTTGCCGACGAAACTCAGCATCTCGGCAGGCGGAGACAAAGTCTGGATCAGGTACGACGTAGGTGGTTGTCGAACGGTGTTTGGATGCGTCGCCGTTTGCCATCCGGGGAAACCAAAACTTTTGCGTCCCCAAATGATGAAATGGCATCCGCACGTCCGGCGGTGCCTTACGTCGGTGTCGGACGATCTCGAAATAGGTGTCGAACCGAAAGGCTAATTCAGGAGTGAGCGGCAGGCTTCCCCCCACGAAGTCCCCCGTTTCGACCAGCTCCAGAAACACCAGGAGCAACAGCGGCTTGTGGGGCGCATTGTCTCGTGCCTTGTTCAGGTTTGTCAGCCGATTTAACCATTCCGCCTGCGACATGCGATTTACCAAGTGGCGTTCGAAGCCTGTGACATGCGGCCGTTAAGTTGACCAAAAGTGAGCCAGTCCGCCAATGCGGAGTCTGAGCATCGACCTTTAGCCTCAGGCTTGCATTGCATGTTAAACAAGTACTTGACAATTGCGCTAGCAATCGCGAAAATCATGGAGCGAGATGCGCAAGAAGTATAACCCTGCTGCCGTAGTCGAAGTTGTCGACCTTACCCCCTGGATGGGTACTGTTCATGTAAATCTCGAAACACAGCGCAACCACTTATGCAGCAACACTTTACACCTGCGACTACTCACTGTTCAAGGCCTTGATTGGCCGACCGTCGCGTGTTCTTCGGCATCTACAAATCCGCCTGTGAACAAGCTAGCCAGTTGCTCGTCCAGGCCGGAGGCGCTGGAGGAGGCCTGCCGTCGTGCGCTGGTCGGGAAACTGCTCCCCAACGCGATATATGTGCATCGCGAGGAGGTGGATTCGCTGGAGCCGCTGTTGCGCGTCTACGAAGGGTTCGGCGAGCCTATCTGGGAGAGATTGAAGATACGAGCCTCGTCAAGCTCCATCGTCTTTCCGGGAAAGTTTCCTACTTGTCTTGTCCCGATTTCGAATCGGACCCGCACCCCGCCCCGGGCCGTGAAGCTGAATCTGCGGACTTTGGAGCTCGATTGCTGGGATTATCACGACTGTGAAAATCCACCCGTCCTGTACCGCGAGGAGACGTTTCTGCCGGCCGAGCATCCGCTGCGCGAGAGATTCGCTCGGCTAACTCGGCAGGAAGAGGAGCACGGACTACTCGACGATCGGCACCAGGCAAGGGTGGCAGGCCCGGTTAGACGAACGGGGTTTTGCTCTGCGGGGGCATCTATTGGCGTAAGCCAAGCGTGAGCGATAACTCGTTGTTCAAGCCAGGAGCGGCGCACCGGAGCCCTGAAACGATGTACTAATTTCGGGGTGTGGATTTATGCTTCCTCCCCAAAAAAAAGCCGAACTCAAAAAGAATTCGGCTTTGAAAACAGCAGGCGAGCTGATGTAACAGCGTTATCGACAGATGCCCGGGGAGGGCAGGCACGACTGGGTTTTGCCCACAAAGCCTGAGCACCGTGTTACGCGTCAATCGCCTTCAACAGGGCGGTGGCGTTGGCAACACTGCCGGTGATTTGCAGCAATTGGCGGGCAGCGGTGATCGCTTCGATCCAGGCAGCCGGCGAAGTCATCGGGCTATCACTGACCCCCTTCGCCTTTTTAGGCCTGCCATCCGAGGCCATGTTCGTCTTAGTCTTAACCATGTAGATCATGTTGGGACTGACATTGTGACCGTATTCCTTCTTGACGGCTTCGGCAATTTCGCTGGCTTTGCCCGTCGGCATCTTTTTGATAGCCAGCCGGACGGCGAGGCTTTTGTTCTGGGTAGGGTCGGAACGATCCCCTTTTGCCGACGATCCTTGTTTCTTTGCCACTTTTTGACCTTTACATTTTAGATTGGTTGCTAAACACACCTATAGCTTAGCATTTTTATAGACAAACAACAATGACATTCCTTGGAAAGCTGGAAACAGCAACGTTTCGATGCTGGTGGCATCCGCGAAAGTACACTCAATCAATTTCCGAATACCGAGTACACCTGATTGAATTCTAGGGTGTTGTAACTTAATGCTACTGGTTATTTCGAAACCCGATTGATATTGCTTTCGGAACTTCTTTTGGCAGTTCCACCTCGTGCGTCCTTCCAGTGAATGCAGCGGAGTGGCCCTCTGGAAGGGCGGCTCTGTTTGCGAAAGCGAACACCGAATTAGGAACGCCGCTATTGATTCTTGCCAGCGACGGAATCTCGTTGCGCGACTCAACTTCCGGCCGGACGGCGTTGGCTGTGCCTAGCCAAGTGAACCAAGGAGTTGCGTGCCATTCGAGGAAGCGAATTGGCAATTAGTGGTAACGCGGGCCGATCAGTGCCCGTGGCGCAAAGCCACGGGTAAGGCACGGAACGACGTTGCTCTGGCGGAACGATATTCAGCCGGAGCAAGGAGGCGGTGATCGTCGCTGAGCTAAGTGGTTACGTCGGCAGAACGATTTTTAGTTCAACTCATCCATCGCATCACCCGTGCTGCTGCTGTAGTGGGCGCCGGTGACGACGATCGAGTAATCCTGAGCCAGCGTGTTGCCGTACATGTAGTCGATGGCACCGTCGTTGGTGGCGAGTGGGAGTAACGTGGCACTGGCAGCGGCGGCGCGAGTGGCGAAGGAGTCGACCGGGTTGGTCCAACTCGTCATCAAGGCGAGGAGTGCTACATCGTTCGGACCGAAGAAGGTGAGGGGGTTGTTGGGATTGTAGGCAGGGTTCGCCAGGTCTGCGTCGTAAGTCAAAGCCTCGGTCACGCTGATGTCTTCGCCGTTGTCGTTCAAGTCATAGATCCGATCGCTATCGGCACCGGCCAGGTGGAAGTCGCGACCCGCACTGCCGTAGATGAAGTCGTCGCCAGCACCCGCGATCGCGATATCGTCCCCCGCATCGCCGACCAGTGTGTCGTTGCCATCGCCCGCGCGGAGGAAGTCGTTGCCGTCACCGCCAACGAGGTTATCGTTGCCGAAGCCG
>JBGSNR010000058.1:0-152608 GCA_041739545.1 Pirellulaceae bacterium
CCAAATGAGCTGCAACCCGGCCATCGGCGGCGTGGCCAAGGGGCAGATCGTGCGCGAGATCGATGCCCTCGGCGGCATCATGGGGCGGGCGACTGACGCGACGGGCATTCAGTTCCGTCTGCTTAATCGCCGCAAAGGGCCGGCGATGCACAGCCCGCGCGCCCAGGCCGATAAGAAGGCGTACCAGTTTGAAGTGAAGCGGATGGTGGAAGATGAGCCGAACCTCACGCTGCGGCAGGAAGTGGTCGATGACCTGCTGACGGAAGTTGCTGCGGATGGTTCCACTAAAGTTATCGGCGTGCGCGTTCGCGGCGATGTCGAATATCATGCCTCCGCGGTCGTGCTCACCACGGGCACGTTCCTGCAAGCGATCATGCACACCGGCGAAGTGAAAACGCCGGGGGGTCGGGCCGGCGAAGGAACCACGGCCGGCATCAGCGGAGCACTCAATCGACTCGGCTTCCGCGTGGAGCGTTTCAAAACGGGAACTCCGCCGCGGCTCAATGGCCGTACGATCGATTATTCGAAATGCGAACTGCAGCCTGGCGACGATGATCCCGAACCGTTTTCATTTCTTACCGACGAAGCCGGTCGCAAGCGGCTGACGGACAATCAAATGCCCTGCTGGATCACGCACACCGGCGAAGCGGTCCATGCGATCATCCGCGAGAACTTGCATCGTGCGCCGATGTACAGCGGGCAGATTTCGTCGCGTGGGCCGCGGTATTGTCCGTCGATCGAAGACAAAGTCGTCCGCTTCGCCGACAAGGATTCGCACCAACTGTTTCTGGAGCCTGAGGGACGCAACACGCGAGAAGTGTACGTCAATGGCGTGTCGACGAGCTTGCCACGCGACGTGCAGGACCGCATCTTGCGCCTCGTCCCCGGCCTGGAAAATGCCGAGATCATGCGTTACGGCTATGCGGTCGAATACGACTATTGCCCGCCGGATCAACTTTGGCCCTGGCTCGAAACGAAGAGCGTGGCTGGATTGTTCTTTGCCGGGCAGATCAACGGCACCACTGGGTACGAAGAAGCGGCCGCGCAAGGTCTGATCGCCGGGGCGAATGCGGCCATTAAGTTGCAAAAGAAGGAACCGCTGATCATCGGCCGGGAGCAAGGGTACATCGGCGTGCTGATAGACGACCTCGTCACACGCTCGGTCGATGAACCGTACCGCATGTTCACCAGCCGCGCAGAATTCCGCCTGCTGCTGCGGCAAGACAACGCGGATCGACGGCTCACGCCGGTTGGTCGTGCGGCTGGGCTGGTCGATGATGCTCGCTGGGCGTTACTTGAAAAGAAGGAAGCGGAGATTGCCCGCGCGATGCAGTTGTTGCAAGAGACGCGCGAAGCGGGGCTGTCTCTGATGCAGCTTCTGCGGCGGCCTGAGACGACCTGGGACGACATGACGGCCCGCCTGCCGGAACTCCAGGCGATCTCGCGTGACGCCTCCATGCAAGCGCTGTACGACGTGAAGTACGAAGGGTATCTGACGCGGCAAGGATTGCAGGTGGCGCGTCAGCAGCGGATGGCGGAGAAACGAATTCCCGACTGGGTCGACTATCAAGGCCTCAAGCAGCTTCGTCACGAAGCCCGCGAAAAGCTCGGCCGGGTCCGTCCTGTTACGCTCGCACAGGCCGGTCGCATCAGCGGCATCACCCCGGCGGATGTGGCGGTGGTGTTGGCGTATTTGGAAGGGCAGGGAGTTTGAGGAAGAGGGAAAGGGATCGGGGGTCTGAGGTCAGGGATCGGAGAGAGGAATTGGATAAACCTTCGGGAACGAGACTGAGCCAGAAGACATTTCCGTTTGCTGAGGATCGAGCAATGTCGGTTGAGCTGCATCTTTCCAAAGAACAACTCGAAGCCGCTCTGCCGCAGATTCGCTTATCGCCGAAGGATAACGGTACGCTGCAGATGATCGTGCGCCGGCCGAAAATCGAAGCGCGCGAAGTGATCGAGCAGGGGGAACTCGATACCGTCGTCGGCCTGGTCGGTGATTGCTGGTCGACGCGGCCCGGCTTCAAAACGCCGGATGGGCTCCCCAATCCTGATCAGCAAGTCACGCTCATGAATTCGCGGGCGATTGCTCTCATCGCGCAAACCACCGACCGCTGGCCCCTTGCCGGCGATCAACTGTATGTCGATCTAGATCTAAGCGACGAAAACGCTCCGGCGGGAACCAAACTTTGCATCGGCACTGCGATTTTGCAAGTCACTGCCGAGCCCCATAACGGCTGCCGTAAGTTTTCTAATCGTTTCGGTACGGCTGCGACGAAGTTCGTCAATTCGCAGGAGGGAAAATTCCTTCACCTCCGCGGCATCAACGCGCGGGTGATTCAAAACGGAGCGATCCGCGTCGGCGATGTCCTCAAGGTGCAGCGGCCCAGTTAGTGGTGTAGGCTAGAAGCTTCTCCACTTCGGTTCCTTCTCCCCGGCCATGACCCTTTTCTACTACAGCCCGCACTTTCTCGACCATCACACCGGTCGGCATCCGGAAAATCCCAATCGCCTGGTGCCGATCGCGCGGCAACTCAGCAAAGAGGCCGGGCATTTTGATCTCACCCCTGTTTCCTGGTCGCCGATCACCGTTGAAGAACTGGCGCGAGTCCATTCGTTGCCGTACATCGAAGAAGTCCGTGAGTTTTCTGCGCGCGGCGGCGGGCAGATCGAAGCGGACACCATTCTCAGCCCGCAGTCGTACGATGTCGCGCTGCTCGCTGCTGGTGCTGCCCGCAATGCGGTGCAGCGGGTGCTTAAGGGAGAAGACAAAACTGCGTTCTGCCTGATGCGACCTCCCGGGCATCATGCACTTCCCAACGGCGCGATGGGCTTTTGCCTATTCAACAACGTCGCTTTGGCCGCGCGAGCGGCGCTGGAAGATTGCGGCCTCGAACGAGTGCTGATCATCGACTGGGACGTCCATCACGGCAACGGCACGCAAGATACTTTTTGGCAAGACCCGCGCGTTGCCTTTTATTCCGTCCATCGTTCGCCGTTTTATCCCGGCACGGGTGCGGCGGACGAAACAGGGACCGGTGCCGGCTTGGGAACGACAAAGAACGTCCCGCTGGCGTTCGGCATTTCTCGAGCCGAATACAAAGCGGCCTTTCGCGCGACGGTGCAAGACTTTGCGGATAAGATGCGCCCGCAGTTGATTCTGCTTTCCGCCGGTTTTGATGCCCACGCGCTCGATCCGGTCGGTTCGCTCGGCTTGGAAAGTGAAGACTTTACCGATCTGACGCGCGACGTGCTGCAGATCGCTGCCGCGCATACGAATGGCCGCGTGGTTAGTTTGCTGGAAGGGGGTTACAACCCCGACGCCTTGGCGGAATCGATCGAGGCTCATCTGCATGAGTTGGGGCGATAGCGGACCCGCGAATAAACATTCGGCCGCGAATCGGTTCCCAATTACAAATCCATTTTTGCCAACACGGTTTGCTCGCTCGCGCGAACTTCAATCTGAAAGCCCAAGTCGCGAAAGATTTTGATCATCGATTGATTGTCGGTCGTCGTCTCGCCATGAATGCGGCGCAGGCCCCACTTCTTGCCGATTTCGACCGCCCGGCGCGTCATGAGCGAACCGAGACCCCGCCGCTGATATGCATCCGCCACCAGAATGCCGAAATCCGCACTGTGATGATCGGGATCGGCCACGAGTCGAGCCACGGCAATGAGGAGTGGTCCGCCGTCCTGAAAAATTTCCGCACAAAGTGTGGCCTCGCGATCGTAGTCCACAAAGCAGAAGCGGCTGGCCATTTCGTGCGTGGCTTCCTTGAACAGGTAACGGAACCGCTTCCACAGCGATTCCTGCGTGCTGCGGCGGAGCAAATCCTTCCAGGCGGGTTCATCTTCGGGCCGGATCGCGCGGAGTCTGACCCGCAGACCGTCGGCCATCTCGATCGTTTCCGTTTGTTCTTCCGGATAGGGGCAGATGGCGAGATGAGCATGCGGCCGAGCGGGTTTCGCAGGCGTATGGCGATCGATCACCACGCGGGCGTCCAGAGCGATCACTTCGTTCGGCGTGACCACCAAGGGGTTGATATCTAGTTCGGTGATTTCCGGCAGATGCGCAACGAGATACGAAAACCGCATCAGGGTTTCTACCAGCCCGTCCACATCCACCATCGGCCGGCCACGATAGCCGGTCAGAAGGGGCCAGGAACGGAGCGATTCGAGCATCCGCCGCGCGAGACGTTCGTTCAGCGGCGGAAGTTCGAGCGCTCGATCTTGAAAAACTTCGGCAGCAACACCGCCAAAACCGACCATGATGACCGCGCCGAAAACCGGGTCCCGTTTCACCCCGAGAATTAGTTCCACGCCATGCACGGCCGTGAACATGCGCTGCACGGTCACCCCTTGGATTTCTGCATCGGGGCGCAGCTTCTTTGCCGAGGCCACAATGCGGTGATAGGCTTCCTGAACTTCGGCGTCGCTGTTGAGGTTCAGCACCACGCCCCCGACATCGGTCTTGTGCGTGATCTGCGGCGAGAGGATTTTCAGAACCACGGGGTATCCCAGATTTCGCGCGCGAACCACGGCAGCATCTGCCGACGAGGCCGCCTGCGGCATGGCGACCGGAATCTCATACGCGGCCAGCAATTCCTTCGAACTTTCCTCAGTCAGCAATTCCTCATTGCGGGCCATGATCTTGAGGAATTTGTCGCGCAGCTTATCGCGATCGAGGGAGATTTTCAGGGGCACTTCGCGCGGCGTTTCCAGCAGAACCTCCCGCGTGCGTTGATATTCCACTAGTCGGGCAAAGGCCCGCACCGCATGTTCGGGGGTGGTGTAAGTGGGAATGCCGGCCGCGTTCAACAACTGCGTTGCTTCCTGCACGGCTGCGTCTCCCATCCACGCGGCGAGGACCGGCTTGCTCGATTTCTTTAAGGCCTGAATCAGTGCTTCGGCCGAGGCTTTGGGCGCGGTCATGGCTTGTGGCGTGAGGATGACGGCGAGCGCATCGACATTCGGATCGGCTTGCACAATTGCCGCCGCTTCTCCGTAACGTTCCGCCGGCGCATCGCCGAGAATATCGACCGGGTTGCGATGCGACCAAAACGGCGGCAAGGCCGCATTGAGTTTTTCGACCGTTTCGGGCGCGAGCGTGGCCAACGTGCCATTCCGATCGAGGAGCGCATCGCAGGCCATCACGCCGGGACCGCCGGCATTCGTCAAGATCGCCAACTTGGGACCGCGTGGAATGCGTCGCCGGGCCAGCAGTCCCGCACAATCAAACATTTCATCGACATCGAAGACCCGCACGATTCCCGCGCGGCGGAAGGCGGCCTCGTAAACCGCGTCGACTCCCGCCATCGCACCGGTGTGCGACGCCGCCGCCTGCGCCGAATCGCTAAACCTGCCCGCTTTGTAGGCCACAATCGGCTTCTCGCGGGAGAACGCCCGCGCTGCCGACATGAATTCGCGCGCACTGGTGATCGATTCCACGTAGAGCACCACCGCGTCCGTAAGCGGATCGGCAGCCAGGTAATCGAGCAGATCGTGAAAGCCTACATCCAGCATGTTGCCCAGCGAGAGAAAGTGCGAAAAGCCAATGCCGCTGGCCTGCGCCCAATCGAGAATCGACGTACACAGCGCGCCTGATTGCGACAAGAATGCGACTCGTCCCGGGAGCGCCATCGTGGCCGCGAAACTTGCGTTGAGGTTGATCGATGGAACCATAATCCCCAGGCAGTTCGGCCCGATGATTCGCAGCCCCGGGTATTTCGCCGCCGAGGCCTGGATCTGTTCTTCCAGTGCTTTCCCGGCCGGGCCAACTTCCCGAAAGCCGGCCGAGATGATCACCACTCCCATGATTCCCAAGCGGCCACATTCATCCACGAGTGCGGGAACGGTCGCCGCCGGCGTGCAGATCAAAGCCAGATCCGGAACATGCGGCAGCGCGGCCAGGCTGGGATACGCTACGATTCCTTGCACGGCTTCGCGGCGATGATTGACCGGATAGACGACTCCTTCAAAGCCGCGACCAATCAGATTCTGCAGCAAGATATGCCCAACTTTGCCCCGTTCGTCGCTCGCGCCAACCACCGCTACATGGCGCGGCTGAAAGATTTTGTTCAAATTGCGAATGGTCACTGCCGGCCTCCCTTGGCTTCCCGAAAAGTCTCTCAACCTAGTTTAGCGAGCATGGCGCCGAAAATTTGGCGCCATGCTCCGCCGGTTTGCGAATTGCTCCTGACGATGCAGAATCTTCATGAATCCTTCTTCTGAAAGCAGTGCTGAATTGGTCGCCTGGCTGAGCGAAGCCGGTACCTATTCGCCAGTGCCGAACGAAGTGCAGCATGTGGAAACACATATCTCGCACGTCTTTCTGGCAGGGGAGCACGTCTACAAGCTGAAGAAAGCCGTCCGTTTCGACTTTCTCGATTTCTCCACCCTTGCCGCGCGTGAGCAAGCCTGCCGCGAGGAAGTGCGCCTGAATCGGCGGCTTGCGCCTGCAATCTATTTAGGTGTGGTGCCGATCACGCGCGGCAATGATGGAGAATTTTCGCTCGATGGTGGTGGCGAAATCGTGGATTGGCTTGTTCACATGCGGCGACTCCGAACGGATTTGTCTCTCGAAGAATTATTCCGCCGCGGCAAGTTGCTTCCGTCTCACATCGATCGCTTGAGCAAGCTACTCGGGCAGTTTTACCTCGGCTTGACCCCTCTTCCCATCCAGGCGGAAGAGTATCGCGACAAGTTCCTGAGCCACGTGCGCGATAATCATGCGGAGTTCAAGTCTTCGGCGGCGTCTTTGCCACGGTTGCTGATCGATCGCGTGCACGCGTTTCAACGCCAACTGCTTCTCTTACAGCCGGAACTGATTGACCAACGTGTTACCGCTGGCAAAATCATCGACGGCCACGGCGATTTGCGCCCTGAACATATTTGCCTGGATGATCCGCCAGTGATCTTTGACTGCATCGAATTCAATGCGGAATTTCGCCGAGCTGATCTGGTGGACGAATTGGCGTTTCTGTCGGCCGAGTGCGATTTTTTGGGGGGGGAATGGATTGGCGAGCGGTTGCTGGCGAATTACGTGCGTGCCACCAACGATGCTCCGCCACCGATCTTGTGGGCGTTTTACAAGACCTATCGTGCCTGCGTGCGGGCGAAGATTGCCGACCTGCGGGCTCAACAATTGGAGCTTGCAGCGCGAGAACTGGCCACGGAGGAAACGGTAGCTCATTTGCATTTGGCTGATCGCTATTCCGCCCCTTTTCTTCGTCCACTCGTGCTCGTGATCGGCGGTTTACCGGGAAGTGGTAAATCAACGCTGGCCCGCACCGTGGCGGAAAAATTGGGAGCCGAGCATCTGGCCACCGATGATGTGCGCCAAGAGATGTTTCCTGCAGCAACGAGCGATCTCTACACCGCGGCCGCGAAAGAGCAAGTCTACGATGAGTTGCATTCTCGCGCGGCAAAAAAGTATGCGGATGGTTTGTCGGTCGTGCTCGATGGCAATTTCGGTGCCGTTCGAAATCTGCTCGCTGCCCAGGAGATAGCCGTCGATCCACGGGCTCTATTCCTGGCGGTCGAGTGCGTTTGCAGTCGCGAAGTCGCTCATCACAGGATTCAACAGCGCGAACAAGCGGGCACAGATACGTCCGAGGCAACGATCGAAGTTCACGATCTGGCCCGCCGCCAACGTGAACCTTGGCCCGCGGAAGTGCCTCACATGCAGATTGATTCGGAACAGCCTGTGGAAGTTCAAATTAAGGCGTTGTTTGCCGCGCTCCGACGAGAAATTGCCGCCAGAACTTGAATCGTTTTCTTCAGCTGATTTCAAGACGCCTGCTCCAAAAAGCCCCAGACCGTTCGCACCCAGGCGGCAAAAACATCCCTGCCGCAGATTTCCCTTGGTACATATCGCCGCAAGCCGATATACTGAGTGCCGACTTACCTACCGTCTCCGTGCGCCTTTGCGGCGTCCCACCTGGAGAACCGCCATGCTGAATGTTCAAGGCTCTTCCTTTCGCCTTTGTGATCGCATCCCCCGTCGGGACTTTCTGAAGATTGGTTCGCTCGCTATCGGCGGGCTGACTCTGACCGATCTGTTGCGTGCAGAAGCGATCGCCGGGAAGAAAAATTCGCACAAAGCGGTGATCATGATCTACATGTGCGGTGCCCCCGGGCATCAAGACATGTACGACCTGAAGATGGATGCCCCGGCCGAGATTCGAGGTGAGTTCCGCCCGATCGACACCAACGTCCCCGGCATTCAAATTTGCGAGCACATGCCGCGGCTGGCGCAGATCATGGACAAATGCGTCCCGCTCCGCTCGGTCACTGGTTCGCCCAACGGCAATCACGATTCGTTCATTTGCTACACGGGTCGCAGTTTCAACAATCAACCGGCCGGAGGTTGGCCTTCGCTCGGATCGAGCGTGGCCAAGTTGCTGGGCTCCGCGCGGGAAGCAATGCCACCCTTCGTTGGTCTGTCGCCGAATACCGGGCATCCGCCGTATGGATCGCCGGGGCTGCCGGGCTTTCTGGGCGTAGGGAACGCGGCGTTTCGTCCTTCGGGAGAAGCCCGCGGAGACATGGTTCTGAACGGCATCACGGCCGACCGTTTGCAAGATCGCAAGAATTTGTTCGACTCGATGGATCGCTTGCGGCGGGAAGTAGATGCTTCCGGCACGATGGACGGCCTGGATGCGCTCAAGCAGCAAGCGCTGAACATCCTCACTTCCAGCCAACTGGCAGACGCGCTCGACATCAGCCAAGAGCCCGTCGCGGTTCGTGAACGTTATGGCCAAGGGGATTCAAAAAACTTTGGGGACGGTGCTCCGCGAAACCTGGAACACTTTTTGATGGCGCGGCGACTGGTGGAAGCCGGGGCGCGCGTGGTGACGTTGAATTTCGGACGCTGGGACTTTCACAGCGACAACTTCAACGGCATGAAGAACACCCATCTGCCGCAGTTTGATCAGGGGCTGTCGGCATTGATCGAAGATCTGCACGAGCGCGGCCTGGCTGAGGATGTTGCCGTCGTTGCCTGGGGGGAGTTCGGGCGTACTCCAAAAATCAATCCGGAAGCGGGGCGCGACCATTGGCCACAAGTCGGGGGCGGATTGCTTGCCGGCGGTGGATTGAAAACGGGCCAGGTGATTGGGGCAACCGACCGGCTAGGCGCGGAAATCGCCGACCGACCGGTTCATTTTGGCGAAGTGCTCGCAACGCTTTATCGGCATTTGGGGATCAACGCCAATACGACCACGTTGCCCGATCTGGCTGGCCGACCTCGGTACCTGGTCGATGACCATCAGCCGCTGCCGGAACTGATCTAGGGATCAACCTATCTGCAGCGTGGGCGAGACTCGCATTGGACGCTCGACTGGGCAACTAGCCAGCAGTGGCCGTCGTGATGTCCCTCCCAGGCCGGCGAAATAGGTGTTGTACGGGTTCCCCTCACCAACCTGTAGCGCGAGCGATGGAGGGAGAATCGCAATGGATTCCATGGTGCCACTGCTGGCTTGCCAGCAGTGCTGATTAACAAAAGCGGTTTCTCTCTGAATTGCGCACGTTAATTTCAGTCTTTAGTCGTGGAAGGATGGGAAAGAGGCAAATTGATTGAAACCGCCGGCTGAAGTTCGCACTGCTGGACTAGCCAGCAGTGGCACTGTGACCGACAGGCTCGGAGGCAGCGTACAATGCACTCTGGAGTTCTATGACCACAACCCCGCGCCACCGAATTTTCTACTGGCTGAAATGGCTCGCATTGGCCGGGGTGTTGGTGGTGTTGTTGTCTGTGATCGCCTTGATCTGGCTCTTTCAGGCAAGTCAGCAAGTGCCCGAGTTTTACTCGCGGGCGATCGAGATTGCTCCGGAACGGGCGGCCGAAGCCGGGGATCGACTGGAACGGGCAGTGCTCGAACTGCACAACGAGGTCATTCACGAAGATCGCTTCCAGATGACCTTCACGGACGAGGAAGTGAACGGCTGGTTGGCGAGCGACTTGATCGAAAAATTTCCCGAACGTTTACCGCCGAGCGTGCGCGACCCGCGCGTCGCGTTTGAAGAAGGGGCGGCCATCATCGCGTTTCGCTACGAAGAAGGAAACGCGAAGACCATCGTCACCGTGCGGGCCGATATTCATTTGTTGGAAGACGAAGATGTGTTGTCCGTTACCCTACGCGCCCTGCACGCGGGAACGGTTCCCATTCCGATCGGCCCCGTTCTGGAGAATCTGAAACGGGAAGCCGAACAACGTCGTCTGCCCATCCGCTGGGAAGATGATCGCGGCTCACCCGTCGCTTTGATCCCGCTGCGGCTCGGGGATCAGTGGGTAAAGGATCGGCAGCTCATCTTGGAGAATATTTACCTGGAGCCCGGCAAGTTGACGATTGCGGGGCGGGCGGTGGAAGTGCCTCAACCGGGCAATGAAGAGCCAGCCGATGAAGAACCGGGTGCTGAAAATCGCAGTCGCCAGGAGTGAAGCTCGGCGTTCACGCAGGTGAGGTTCAAGACGCCGCGGATTTGCTCCCCGACCAACTCTGCTTGGAACAAGCCCGGTTCCCGAACGAGCCAGATGAACGTTCCGTGTTCGAGCCGGGTAACCTGGCCGCGGTTGCCGGAAATTGGCCCTTCGTAGTCGAGATAGTGAGCACGGTGCAGGGGTAGCTCCTGAACCAACTGTTCCTCCTCGCCCGCTGGTAAGGACTGCAATTCGAAGGTCAACAGGCCGTCGTCCGTTTCGAGCATGAGGTCGAAATGGCTGCCGCGGGGGGCAGAGGCAGGAAGTTCGTGTTTGAGAAGGACGAAGCGGGGCATAAGTAGTCGGATTTCCTGATCCTGCTTTTACTCTCGATCGGCCCGAAAACAGGGAGTAAGAGTAAGATGAGGATTAAGCTTAGGAAGATGCGTAGGATTACTAGTACGAGTAAGAGTAGGAACGAAGGCAGGAGCAGATTTTTTGAAACTCAAGTGTATTCCCGAAGACTTCCAAGTCGACGAAGTCATTGATTTGCCCAAGGCGGCAGGGCCGTTCTGCGTGTACCGCATGACCAAATGGTCCACCGGCACGCTCGAGGCCGTGGATGAGATTATGCACCGCTGGAACCTGCCGCGGGAAGCGGTCTCGTTTGCTGGGCTGAAAGACAAACACGCGCGAACCACGCAGTTCTTAACGATTCGCAATGGTCCGCAGATGGGGATGCAAACCGATAACCTCGAACTGGAATTTTTGGGACGCACGCCCCGGCCAGTGGGGCCGACCGACATTTCCGCCAACGAGTTCACCATCGTCATGCGGAACATGCTGCCGGACGAAGTCGAACGGGCGCAGCAGGCGGCCAAAGAAGTCGCGACTTGCGGCATTCCCAATTACTTCGACGATCAACGCTTTGGTTCGCTGGGGGAATCGGGAGAGTTCATCGCGCATCCCTGGTGCTTGGGAGATTGGGAGCGAACGCTGTGGCTTCTCTTGGCCGACCCGAATTTTCATGATCGACCTGATGAGAAAGAACAAAAGCGACTGCTGCGAGAAAACTGGAAAGATTGGCTGAAGTGCAAAGCGATTTTGGCTCGTTCGCATCGCCGGAGCATCATTACTTATCTGTGCGATAAGCCGGAAGATTTTCGCGGCGCGCTGGCTCGCGTGCGCCATGATCTGCGGAGCTTGTACTTATCCGCCTATCAAAGCGACTTGTGGAATGGCTTGCTCGACCGCATGCTCAACGCCCGCTTGCAGCCGGAGCAGGTAGTGCGGTTGAAGGTCGGGCGTCGCGAAGTTTCATTCTTTCGCGAGTTGACGCCGGAGCAAGGGCGGGAGTTTGCGAACGCGAAGTTGCCTCTGCCTTCCGCCCGGCAGCATGAGATTGCGCCCGAAGTGCAGCAGTGGATGGATGAGGTGCTCGCGCCGGAAGGGCTCGATATCAAACAGATTCGCGTGAAGTACCCGCGCGATAGTTTCTTTTCCAAAGGGGAGCGGAAGGTCGCCATTTATCCGCGCGATTTGGATTTGGCCGCGGAGCCAGACGAAATGTACGAAGGGCGACAGAAACTGACCTGCTGGTTTGCCTTGCCGCGCGGCAGTTATGCGACGATGCTGGTGAAGCGGCTGACGACGGTCGCGGCCGTGGAGGATATGTCACCGGAGTCGGATGAAGAAAACAGAGCTGAGGAGCCAGCCAACTAATGTCCCCGGAATTAACGGTCGTCTATAAAGCGCGCACGGAACCCTTGGCCCATGCATTGGCGAACTTGCTGAACGCGGAAGGGATTCAGGCCTTCGTAGCGAATCAGGGAGGAATCTTGCCGGGTATGTCAGGGGTCAATTGGCTCGCTCCTTCCGTGAGTGTGCCGAGCGATCAAGTGACTAAAGCGATGAAGATCGTCGACGAATTCGAAGCGCAGACCATGCGGGACATCGCAGCGGTTCGCTATGAGGATGAAGTTGATAATGGCAGCGTGCAGCCTAACGAAGATCAAACCTTGGACGGTCACATCTGGCCCACATGCCCAGAATGCAGCGCGAAACGGCCGGCGCAATGTCCTTATTGTCAGCATTCCGGGGATGATTTTCAGCCCGCGCATGGCATTGATCGGGCGACAGAGTTTGTGGTGGTGTGCCCCCTGTGTGATGAGCCGTTCGCACCTGCTTTTTTTCGCCTTTGTCATCAGTGCAATCACGATTTCGGAGAGGGTAAATTGGCTTTGGCTCGCAGTAGTAGCGACGAACCTGCCGATTTGAACTGGCGCGTGTTTCTCGTTTGCGGAATTACCCTGCTCATCGTGGGGGCGACTTTCGCCTATTTTTATCTCCTCTTAGCTCGGCCCTAGCCACGTACTCGGCGAGAAGTCCCCCCAAAACGCACCTCCGGCATAGTGCCCGGTTGTATTGCCACGCAATGCTGACGATAAAGGAAACGTGGTTGGGGCGCACCTGGCGCCTGCTCATTTTGGTCACTCAAGCAGACGGGTTGGCACGATGAAGTCACGTGGAATTTGGATGGGATTGTTCTTGGCACTTTCGTTTCTGGCAGGTTGTGGCGGCGGCGGATCGGCGACGCCCGATATCGCGACGGAACGAAAGAACGCGATGAAGATGTCGGACCCTGTGGCCCGGTCGCGCAAGCTCGTGGCAGTGGCGGATAAGCAACGCAAGGTCGGCGATGTGCTCGGTGCTAAGGAAACGCTCGTCGCGGCGACCGATGCGGCCGAACAGATCACCGAGGCGGGGAGCCAGGCGGGCAGCTATGTGCAAATTGCCGGCTCGATTCTTCGTGGGGGCGATTTGGGGGCGGGCAAAGATATGTTGAAGAAGGTGGAGAAGATTGCGGCAGAAATTCCTGATGCCGGGGTCAAGGCCAGCATCTATGCCGATCTCGCAGGGGTCTATCGCGAACAAAGCCCGGACAAGGCCAGCTATTGGCTCAAACAGGCTCGCGAAACCGCCGCTCAGGTAGCCAATCCGGAACAAAAGGGGATTGCCCTAGCCCGCATCGGCGAAGCGACCATCCGGGCAGAACTGACGGACGATGCGAAACAGATTGTGGCGGAGTTGGCCGAACTGGCGCGGTCCCTGGAAGATCTGCGGAAGCGCTCGGATGCGTTAACCGACGCTGCCGTCTTGGCCGGCAAAGTTGAGCCAGAATTAGCAACGACTCTCCTCACCGAAGCAGACGAAGCGGCGGCGGGAACCGAAGATGCTTACACACGTAGCCATGCTTACCTGAGCATGGCCAACAAGCTGGCGAAGGCTGGCAAGAAATCGGATGCTGCCCCGCGTGCGGCAAAGGCATCCGATCTGGCGGATAAGGTGGGGGACTCCACGCTCCGGATCGAACTGGTCGAGCAGATCAACAAGTTGAGAAATACGTTGTAAGCCTGCCGAGCGAAATCGAAATCACGAACGCTTGGCTCGATTGGTTAGATACTCGAGCAGGGCTTTGTCAAACTGCATGCTGGTGTCGATCGCTACGTAATCGGCACCCGATTGAAAGCACTCCCGGCGGAATTGATCGCGAAAGCGTTCGACTTCTTTCGCGTAATCCGCGCGGTAATTATCTGCATCGACGGTGATTTTTTCGTTGGTTTCCGGGTCTTCGAACTCGGTCGTGCCGTGGTACGGAAAACTCACTTCGGCTTCGTCGAGAATGTGGAATAAGATCACATCATGATCGCGATGCCGTAACTGACGGAGCGAACGAAGCACCGGCTCAGGTTCCGCCAGCAGGTCCGAAAAGACCATCACCAGGCTCTTGTGCCGGAGCATGGCCGCGATTTGATGCAGCGCGCGGGCGATGTCCGTTTCGCCACTCGGCTTGAGCTTGGCGAGATGGGCGAGGACATTGCCGAGCTGCGTTCGTTTGGATTTGGGCTTGAGAACGTCGAGCACTTGTTTGTCGAACGTGATCAAGCCAACCGGGTCTTGCTGATGGACCATCAGGTAGCACAAAGACGCGGCCAGGCAGATCGCGTAGTCGAACTTTGTCAATTCCTGCCGATAAGTGAACCCCATCGACTGACTGAGGTCCATCACCAGGTAGCCCGTGATGTTCGTCTCGGCCTCGAACTTTTTGACGTAGTACTTGTCGGTTTTAGCGTAAACGAGCCAATCGATGTCCTTGGGGTCATCGCCGGTGGAATATCTTCTGTGCTCGCTGAATTCGACACTAAAGCCATGAAACGGCGAAGCGTGCAGCCCCTGCAAGAAGCCTTTCACCACGAACTGAGCTCGCAGATCAAGGCGTTTGATCTGGTTGATGACTTCGGGCTTAAGATACTTTTCGACTGACAAGGAAGGGGCTGGGGCTGGAGTTGGGGCTGGGGGGATACGGGAGACAGTAGCGTATTAGGAGTTATTCAGGCGGCGACGAAGAGCACGCTGCAAGGCACGATGCATGCGGCCCAAGGTGTCGCAGTCATCGACGAGCGGAACGACTTCGGCGGGGGCGGAATATTTCAAACGCTCGGCGAGCAGTAGTTGAGTCTGAAGTTCGGACAGAGAGCCCATGGCGATAGCCAAGTGGTGGATATACTCCTTCGTCGACTCGCGTCCGTTCCCTTCGGCAACATTCGAGGGGACGGAAACGGCCGCACGTTGGAGCTGTGAAGTCAGTCCGTAAAGTTCATGTTTTGGAAAGTTCGCCGTTAGTCGGTAGACCGCTTCGGTCAACGCCATTCCGCGCTGCCAAACCTCTAAGTCTCTGAACCCGCGGATCGGCGTCTCACTCATTGGCCTTCCTCCGGTTGCATTCCCCAGCCCCAGCCCTAACTCCAGCCCCTTATTAAACGAATTTTTTTACTTCCGGCTCGCCAATCTCTTTTAGTAACCGCTCGATAATATCCTCGTTCGTCTGCCCTTCCGCTTGAGCCTGGAAGTTCGTGCTGATGCGATGGCGAAGAACGGGGATCGCAATCTTTCGCACGTCATCGATGGCGACGGAAAATCGTCCGTCCATGGCAGCTAAGGCTTTGCCGCCGTTGATCAAAAACTGACCAGCACGCGGGCCGGCACCCCAATCGACGAGTTCCCGAATGAACGACGGGGCGGAGGGGTCTTTGGGACGCGTAGCGCGAATCAGCCGGGCACAGTACTTCACAATGTATTCACTCACCGCGACCGAGCCGACTAGTTTTTGCAAGTTGACGATTGCCTTGGCGGAGAGGATTTTGGTGACCTCGACTTTTTCGTTCCGCGTGGTCTGCGACAGAATCCGTTCTTCTTCCTCGGCCGACGGGTAACCAACCTTGATGTTGAACATGAAGCGGTCGAGTTGCGCTTCCGGCAGCGGATACGTGCCTTCTTGATCGATCGGGTTTTGCGTGGCGATGGTGAAGAACGGATCGGGCAAGGTGTAGGTGGTCCGGCCGACGGTCACTTCCCGTTCCTGCATCGCCTGCAACAGGGCGGCCTGCGTCTTCGGCGGTGTGCGGTTGATTTCGTCCGCAAGCAGGATGTTCGAAAAGATCGGCCCTTCGACGAAGCGGAAATTTCGTTTGCCGTTATCGTCTTCTTCCAGCACGTTCGTGCCGGTGATGTCGGACGGCATCAAGTCGGGGGTGAATTGAATCCGCTTAAAGCCCACATCCAAAATGCGGGCCAGCGTGCTAACCATCAAGGTTTTCGCCAGGCCGGGAACCCCTTCGAGCAGGCAATGGCCGCGGGTGAAGATGGCGGCGAAGAGTTGCTCGATGACATCGTTCTGGCCGACGATTACCTTTTGCAACTCCTGCTGCATGATCAGCCGATGCTGGCTGAATTCCTGCAGGACGTCTCCCAGCGAGCGTTTCTTTGGTGGGTTTGGATCCGGTGTATTCACGGCCATGCCATTCGAAGGAAGTAACGAGCCCGCAGTTGATTCTAACGGGGAAGCGGGGCGAAGAGCGGAGGGGCGGGGAAATGGCGAAGCATGAATGTCGAATCCCGAATCGAGGGAACGGCGAGCCCGTCGGTGCTTGTCCTGCCTCAGACGGCAAGAAAATTCAACCTAGTTCGCCCAGGGTCCCGCGAATGAGAAGGGAGAAATGAAGTCCCCTGAAACACGATCCGCTGCCAAGGATAAAATCGAGTCAGACTCAGCAGTACGATGTCTGCGGGCATCTCTTCATCATGCGTCGTTCGTGCTTCGCCATTGACATCTGCTACCTCATCAACGGCACGTTCGCCTGAGTGCCTGCCATGTAGCCGACATCTTCGACCCCTTGGATCACGACCGCTTGTCGCGGCACGGAGGTGAAATCTCCTTGAGGGCCCGTCGGTTGTTTGCCGATCTGTTCAGCGATTTCCAGTCCGGAAATCACTTCGCCAAAGACGCAGTAACCGAAGGCAGCATCACTTTCGCCTTGATGATTGAAGGCTGGGTTTTCGGTCAGGTTGATGAAGAACTGCGAAGTAGCGCTGTGGGCCGATTCGGGCAGCCGGGCCATCGCGATCGTACCGCGGCGGTTCGCGAGCCCATTGTTGGCTTCGTTCAAAATGGGAAAGCGGGTGGGCTTGAGTTGCAAATCCGCATCGCAGCCTCCGGCGATCACCAGGCCTGCTTCGGCATGATGCACCACGGTGCCTTCGTAGAAACCATCGCGGGCGTAATCGAGAAAGTTTTCCACGGTGCGCGGCGCTTTATCCGGAAACAGACGAATCACAATGTCCCCGGCGCTCGTTTTCAGACGGACTTGAATATCTTGTCCGGCCGAGGCGCTCACGCGGCGGGTGCTTGGCTCGTTACTCGGCAAGGCAGCGGTCGACGCAGGGGTCGTGACTTCCGGCGTTACTGCTTCTGCGTTGGCGGCAGGTGCTTCACTCCCGCCACAGCCGGTCAGCGTGGCGGCTACTACTAGCATTGCCAGCACGCCCCAAGGTTGAATCTGTCTCATCGCGTTTGCCTCCCTGCGTGTACGAATTCGGTTGCGTATGATGCGGAACGTTGCCGGTTTGGGCAACATCAATTCCGCTTGCCCTGGAAGAATTTTCGGCCCTCTGCTACGTTCCCGCTGCGGATCGTCCGCGAATTTTGTGAAAAATGAACCATTCTGGGCCGGCACGAGTAGGAAGTAGGACGGATTGATCTTCTTCCTCACACGGATGAACAGTCATGCGATGGCACTTAGCGCTGGCGATTCTCGTAATGCTCGCGGCCGGTTGTCAAACCGGCGGTGCACCGGCCCCCGGTACTTATTCGGCGATGCCGAGTTTGCCCGCGAACGCCACCTTCAGCGGTCAGGTGGTTCCACCTCCGGCGACCGGCAGTTTTGCTCCTCCGCCTAGCGCTTATGCCGTGAATGCGTATGGCAGTCCCGGCCTGAATGGGGCTGCACCTGGCGCGAATAGCTTGTTCCCCAACGGATTCAATGTCAATGGTTGGCTTCCCAATGGGTGGAGCACGAGTGGCACGAACATGAACGGAGTTCCTGCGGCAGCCCCCAATGCGGTGACCTCGAATAACGGACAAGCAAATAACGGACAAGCGCCGTTCGATCAGCGCTATCAGCCGTTGTCGTTGAACACGACGGGAACTCCTCCGGCCACAACGGGATTTACAGCGAACAGCAGTCTGCCGCCGGCCAGTTATGGCCAGGCGAGCCCACCCAATGCGGCGAACGCGCCAGGCTTTAGCACTCCTTTCACGCCAACCGGATTTCAGGCGAACAGCAGCAACGGGGCCTCGATGAATGGCAATCCGCCCAACTCGTTCAACGCGGTGAACACGGGTGGTTTCAACAGCGCCACGCCTCCGCCAACCTATGCGGGGACCAATCCGATTCTTTCGTGGGCGAATCGGTTGCACAATTATGTCTTTAACGGCGCGGCTCCGTCCCCCGGCCAATGGCAAACGTGGTCAGGTGCGGATGTCACCAATCCTGCGGGAGCATCGAATGGTGCTTCTCCGCCGGGCTTCACGGCGAATACCAGTTTCAATAGTGCCACGAATACCAATGCCGGCAGTGCTCCTGCCAACTGGCAGACACGCCCCGAGCAACGTTCGCTCCGGACGACCAACGACAACTATGCTCCCGAGCCTCCCGTCAAAATTCCCGATGCGGCTTTGGCTGGTGCGGTGAATGCTGCTCGTCAACTCCCGAACTATCCCCCGCCGAGTTACCCCGCCCGCCCGAACGTGGCCACGCAGCCCACGAACTCGGCGCCGCTCCCGCCGCGCAGTAATGCTGGGCCGGTGGGGACTGGCGTTCGCTACGATCCTGCCTGGCCCGAATTGACCAACTTCCCGCCACGCTAGGTCGGCATCGCTTGGCCGATGACATTCACTTCGGCGCAACGCCCGGCGTCGCAGGCTTGGCTGGGAAAGTGACTTGTGCAAAACTGGCAGAATGAATCAGGAACTAAACCCAGCCGTTGTCCCCCGCGAAACCGCACCCGAAGTTACGGCTTCCGATTGTTCCATTTCTGCCCGACCCGCCTGCCCGGTTTGCGCGGGTCCATTGATTGAAATTCGGGCCAAATTGCAGTGCGCCCGCTGCCACACGATCTGCGAAACCTGCTGCGAAGGGGGGCGGGGTTAGCGGGAAACTGGTCCCGCCGGCGGAACATCGCCGCTAGAATACTCAGTCTGATGTTTCTGACAGACTTTGCCTTCGGAGCCTGCCGTGGCTGCACTTCTGCCTCAAGACGATTCTCCCTCTGCCGCGAAGCCGCGCGAGCATGAATATGTCGTCGTGGCCCGCCGCTATCGTCCCCAATCGTTTGAACAACTGGTCGGGCAAGATAGCGTCTCGCAGGCGCTAGGCAACGCGATTACCACCAATCGCGTCGGCCATGCGTATCTGTTTACCGGCGCACGCGGAGTGGGCAAGACATCCACCGCCCGTATCTTTGCCAAATGCTTGAACTGCGTCACAGGACCGACCACAACCCCGTGTGGTGAATGCGAGGCGTGTTCAGGAATCGCTGGCGGCGAGTTCGTTGACGTGTTAGAGATCGACGGCGCGAGTAACCGCGGCATTGACGAAGTGCGGGCACTTAAAGACAGCGCTAAGAGTCGGCCACAACAAAAGTCATCGAAGTTCAAGATTTTTATAATTGACGAAGTACACATGCTCACGATGCAGGCGTTCAACGCACTGCTGAAGATACTGGAAGAACCTCCCGAGCACATAAAATTCATCTTCTGCACCACGGAAGCAGATAAGATTCCGATTACTGTCCTTTCGCGCTGCCAGCGTTTTGATTTCGCTCCCATCGAAACGCGGTCGATCGTCGAGCGGCTGGCGTTGATCTGCAAGAACGAAGAAGTCGAAGCGGACGACGAGGCCTTGCAACTTCTGGCGCGGCGCGCTGCCGGTTCCATGCGCGATAGTCAGTCGCTGTTGGAACAGCTTCTTTCGTTTGGTGGCCAGCGAATTACGGTCGACGATGTGCACGCGATGCTGGGCACCGCGCGGGGCAGTCGGCTGTTGCAACTGGCGAACTTGTTGGCCGACCGCAATGCGGCCGGGGCCTTGGCCGATGTCGATGCGGCCGTGCAAGAAGGGGTGGATGTGGGGCAATTGGTCGAGCAACTGTTGGGGCTCTTTCGAGATGTGATGGCGGCCCACGTTGGTTGCACGCCGGATTTGTATTTGCATGCGACTCCGCAAGATGCGCCTAGGTTGGTTGATCTGGGGACCCGTTTGGGGCTCGAAACAACGCTCGCCATCGTGCAGATTCTGGATCAATGCCTGGTCCGGATGAAGCACAGCACGCACGTGAGAACGTTGGCCGAGATCGCGTTCGTGCAGATTTGTCGTCTGGAAGATCTCGACGGACTGGCCGGGTTGATCGCAGCGTTGAAATCGGGAGGCAAATTACCAGCCGCGAGTGCGTCCCCCTCGGCAGCGCCCAGAACTGCAGCCCCGAGCCGACCGCCGAATGTAGCAACTCCTCCGCCGCGATCTCCTGTGGGGGCAGCCAGCGGCAGTCCTGCCCCCGCCGTTTCAAATGATCTTGCCGCTGAACCTGCCGCGCGGGAAACGATTGCGAGACCTAGCCAGGCAGAACAAATTCGCATTGATCCCGGCACTGCTCCGGCGGTCGCTACTTCTCCATTGCAACAGGCTCAGGTCGATGCGGCCTGGCAGAGGGTGCTTGCGGAGCTAGGCGAATTGACCGCTAAATATGCCCGGGATGCTCGGGCTGTAGCAATTTCCGGGCCAAACCGGCTGGTGGTTCGTTTCGCATCGCAATATACTTTGCAGAAGGAGCGCTGCGAGCGGGCCGATTGCCGCCAAGAGCTAAGCCAGGCACTGGCTCGTGAGCTTGGTCGCTCGATTGTCCTCGATTTTGAACTCCTTCCGCCGACGGGAGGACAAGATGCGGCCCCTCGGCCGGTCACAGGAGCAACCCGTCAGCAGCGGCTGAAGTCGATCACGAAGTATCCGATGGTGAATCAGGCGATCGAGTTGTTCGAGGCCGAGGTCCTGCAGGTTGTCGAGTCGGAACGTGAAGAGGTTGCTGTCGAGTCGGCTGCGAGTCCAGCCAGCGAAGAGTCCCCACCCTTATGACGAAGATCAGCGAATCGGTCACCCGCCTGATGGACCAAATGGCACGTTTGCCAGGAATCGGGCGGAAATCGGCCGAAAGGCTGGCCTATCATGTCTTGCGTGTGCCGAAGCAAGAGGCGCTCGATCTAGCCGATGCGATCCGGGCGGTGCGGGAAAATGTCCGCTATTGCAGTGTGTGCTTCAATCTGGCGGAAGCGGAATTGTGCGGCGTTTGCACCGATCCTCAGCGCGATCAAACGCAGTTGTGCGTCGTAGAGCAAGCCCGGGACCTGCTGGCCCTGGAACAGGCGGCAGTATTCAAAGGGCTCTATCACGTCCTGCTGGGTCGAATCGCCCCCCTGGAAGGGATCGGACCCGATCAATTGACGATCGAAGCGCTCGTGGAGCGCGTCCGGACGGGGACGTTCAAAGAGATCATCCTGGCAACCAATCCAACCGTAGAAGGGGATGGAACGGCCCTGTTTATTTCCAATCAACTCGCCGATCTCCCCGTTTCGGTCACGCGACTGGCCCGCGGAATCACCACGGGGAGCTTTCTGGAGTACACGAATAAAGAGATTTTGGCCGACGCCCTTTCGGGACGCCAGAAATTTTAGTGCTGGCAGGAATATTTGTTGTAAATCTTTATGTAGAAGAAACTTACGCTAAACCAGAATCGCAGTGTACACTTAAGGCAGGTAAAAACAGGAACGACAAATGCACTGCGCGACGGCAGCCTTGCTGATCCCAATCAAATTAGGGGGAAGCAATGCTGATCTTGCCCGCCACATTTGTCGGTCCTGCAGGCGATAACTTTCCAACTCACTGAAACTCGGTTCGCTCATGCGTCTCTCGCTTAGTCCGCAGCAAATAATGGCCCAGCGCCAGATTCTGGCGCCGCGGATGATCCAGTCGATGGAGATTCTGCAGTTGCCGCAGGCGGCGCTGGAAGAACGGATCGAACAAGAGCTGGCAGAAAATCCTTTGCTGGAAATGCGGGATTCAGATCCCTCGCTGCCCGACGAACCGATCGAGCGCGATGAGCCGCGCGAAAAAAGTGTCGACGAGAAAGAGATCATCGTCGACGACAAGAACAACAATGCCGACGATTTTGAACGGCTGCTCAATCTTGATCGCGATGTTCCCGACCATTTTGATGAATCACCCCGTCGCTCCGCCAATCGCGTTGATGACGACGGCGATCGACAGCACGACCTGATCGCGAACGTGGCCGAGCGCCCCGAGTCGCTGCAGGATTTCCTGATGGGTCAGCTTCACGAGTTGGACCTGCGTCCCGAATTGCTGGCCATGTGCGAGCGAATCATCAGCACGCTCGATCCGGCCGACGGTGGTTATTTTCGAACCGCGCTGCGCGATCTGCTGCCCCCCGATGCGTCGCAAGAAACGGTCGACCTGGCCGAAGAAGCATTGAAGGTGGTGCAGTCGCTCGATCCACCGGGGATTGCCGCGCGCGACTTGCGAGAATGCTTGCTGGCCCAGATCACGCCCAAAATGGATCTGTGGGAAGAAGTTCGCACGCTCGTCTCCAAACACTTGGAAGACCTCCGCGACAACCGCCTGCCGCAAGTGCAAAAAGCGACCGGCATGTCCTTGGAACGAATTCAGGATGCCTGGGATCAACTTCGGACCCTCAATCCCCGCCCCGGTTCCCGATTTGCCGAGCAGCATACGCCGACGGTTACCCCGGACGTCTTTCTGGAGCGAACGGACGATGGCAAGTACAAGGTGATTGTCGAAGAAGGGCGCATCCCGCAACTCTTCATCAGCAAGTACTATCGGGAGCGGCTCGCTTCCGGGAACTGCACGGCCGAAGAAAAGGAATTCATCAAGCGGAAGGTCAACGCAGCACAGTGGCTGATTGAATCGATCCAGCAGCGGCGCAACACGCTGATGCGAGTATCGCAGGCGATTGTCGACCACCAGTGGAAGTTCATCGACGAAGGGCCCGAGTTCATTCAGCCCTTGAAGATGGAAGAGATCGCCAACATTGTCGGCGTGCATGTAACGACGGTAAGCAGGGCGGTCGACGAAAAATACATTCAAACGCCACGCGGCATTTTGCCCCTGAAGCGGTTCTTTGTCGGCGGCACGCGGTCGGAAGAAGGGGAAGATGTTGCCTGGGACATCATTCGGATAAAGTTGCAAGAGATTGTCGACAAGGAAGACAAGAAGAACCCTCTTAGCGACGACGAACTCGTCACTCGGCTGAAAGAACAAGGGTTGAACGTTGCCCGCCGCACGATTACCAAGTATCGGCAGAAAATGGGGATTCCCAGTTCGCGTCAGCGGCGTGATTGGTCGATGAAGTAGGCTAGTTGGCTTAGTCGTTGGGTGGCTGGGGTTGAGCCTAGGCGAGCCCCCAGCAGAGCAAACGCATTCTCGCGAGGCACGGTTGACTCTTGCGTGCCAGATCTAAACCAACTGCGAAAGATTCGCCCGCCGATGGCTCGCAGGCCTCAGGATGGCTGGCCGTCGCAGCGCTGGCGATCGGCAGTTTGCTGTACGGCTATATCTTCTTGTTGCAAGGCGTTCGCGCGCGAGTTCTCTCGCTGCTGCTCCGCCCCGAAGATCTGCTGCAGGACTGGATTGCCTGGGATAGTGCGCATTTTGGTTGCCTGGATCGTGTGCCACTGATCGGCGTGGCGTTCGTGATCGCACTTGCCGCCTTTGGACTTGGCAGTCGAAGCTTGCGGCAGCTGTTGACCATCGATGAATTGCAGCCGGGCGAACGGATCGTGTTCGCTTTTGGCGTGGGCTTATCACTTTTGTCGCTGCTGACGTTTTTATGGGGTGTGGCGGGAGTATTGCATTTCGTTTGGGTGCCGCGGCTGGCGATCGGTTTACTCGCGTTGCTCGGAATGTGGGAAGCACGACAACTATGGCCTTCTTGCCGGCCTGCATTTGCCCAGTTCTTCTCTGTAGAAAATCGTTTCGCGCAGTGCCTCGCGGCAGCAACGACATTCTTCACGTTGCTGCTGCTCTGGGCCAGCCTTTTGCCGCCGTGGGATTTTGATGTGCTCGAATATCACCTGCAGGCGCCGAAAGAATGGATGCAAGCGGGACAGATCACTTTTTTGCCGCACAACCTTTACGCGAACATGCCCCTCGCCGATGAAATGCTGCCGCTGCTGGCGATGCGGTTGATGCCGGGCGAGGAAAGTTGGTGGTACGGGGCGCTCGCGGGAAAACTGTTAATGGCCCTGTTCGTGCCACTCACAGCGTTGTCGCTCGCGGCCGCGGGGACGCGATATCATTCGCCCATCGCGGGTTGGACTGCGGCTGCTATTTACGTTGGCTTGCCGTGGCTTAGTCACACCGCGCTGCATGGCCTGAACGAACCGGCAGTGGCCTGCTTCGGTTGGCTCGCACTGCATTCCGCGCTACTGGTCGGCAAAGTGCAGCGCGTGGAGTGGCTGGCGGGGTTCTTTGCAGGTTCAGCGACTGCTTGTAAGTATCCAGCCCTGTTGTCGATCGGAGTTCCAACCTTTTTCATCGTCGCCATCCTGTTGAATCGGCAGTTCATTTTTTGGCCCCGCACGATAGTTATGAAAGTTGCGACTTGCGCAGTCTTCATCGCCATTCCGTTCTTGCCGTGGCTGATCAAGAACGAATTGCAGACCGGCAATCCGGTCTATCCACTCGCGGTAAACATCTTTGGCGGAGAAACTCGTACGCCGGAAAAAGACGCCCGCTTTCGCGAGGCCCATAACGTTCCCGTGGATAGTCACGGCTCGCGCTACGGAATCAGACCTGCCAGCGCTGCGCTGAATGACATCGTGGTGGCGAATGCTCATCAATCGCCGCTGCTGCTGCCATTCATCCTGGCGGGTGCGATTGGCTGCATCTTCGTTTCTCGTCAACCAGTTCAAGCAACCTGGCCACAGCCGTTTCTTCTTGTTGCTGCGTTCGCGTGGTGGATCTTTCTTACCTGGTGGCTCTTCACGCATCGGGTCGATCGCTTCTGGATTCCTGCGCTGCCGCCACTCGCATTTTTGGCAGGCCTGGGTGCTGCTCAGTTCTCGTCAACGATCGGGCGACGCGTGGTGGCTGCGATCCTCGTCCTGGGTTTCACCTTCCACTTTGCGTTTCTGGTTTCCCCCTTGGCCGGTGATGTCCGCTGGTTCACGCGGCTTGACTTGTTGAAAACAGGGGAGCAGCTTTCGCAATTCGATGTCGCACGCATCCCGGCCCATCTGCGTTACTTGAACGACCAGGTGGCTGCGGACAAAGCAGTATTGTTTGTCGGCGATGCAGCTGTTTTTGAAGTGCGGCCCAAGTGTTACTACAACACCTGCTGGGACGATTGCCTGCTTGTCGACTGGCTGGCGGATCGCTCGGCCGATGAGCGACAAAAAATTCTCGACGAGAAAAAGGTCACCTGGGTCTGCGTGAACGATGCAGAACTAGCTCGCTACCGCAGCCCCGGCAATTATGGCTACGATCCGCGGTACAACGAAGAACTGCTAACCGAACTTGTCGATCAAAAAGTGCTACAGCCCGTCGCCACCGCTCTCTTTCAAAGTTCGCCCGAGGCCCCTGCCGTGCGGTTGTTTCGGGTCGTGGAAATCGACTAGCGCTTCGACTTCAAAAACGCCTGATCGTCGGCGCTTAATTGCGTGATCTTGATGGTGATCACCTTCCCATTGTCCGCCCGCTTCAACTTCACCAGGCCGTTGGCGAACGAAACCAGTTGTGCCTCGACGGAGAACATGCCGTCGGCAGTCTGCCAGGTTCGCGCTTCCTGCTCCGCGCGAGGAACCGGCTGCGGGGCGGGCGTTGTTTTGGGGAGCGAATCGCTGTTGTCGGCAACGGTTGAATTCGAAGGTCCCTGGGGAACCATCATTTTCGGCATGATATCGGCCACGTCATAAATCCCCACGCGAGCATTGGTCAGTTCCTCTTGCCCGGCCTGAATCGCAACGGCGAGGTACTTGCCGCCGGGAGCCAGCACCAAATGGGGCACGACAAACTCGCGTGTGCGGATCGGAAAACCATCAAACACATCGGCGATGTTAATCGTGCCGATCAGCTTGGCTGGTTCACTTGTCTTAGTCGGCAAGCGATGGAGCTGAATTTCTCCCGCGCCGGGCTTGCGCAGGATGGCCGCCACTTGCCCATCGGCAAGCAACCAGCCGCGCTCCAGTGGCGATTCAAAATCATGCGTGGAAATTTCCTTGCCATCCGCCAGGTTCCACGTTTTCACCTTGCCATCCCGGCCGAGCGAAACGAGCCCGGCAGGAGTGAACGCCAGGCCCTCGGCGGCTCCTGCATGGGCTTCGATCGTGATGGTGTCCTTGGCCTTCACTCCTTCGATGTTCCACAAATAGACCTTTCCATGCGGCCGCCCACCTGCTGCCTGTTTGCCATCCGCGGCGAAGGCGACCGAAATCGTTTTCCAGTCTTCGCCGTTGGGGGGTGCATCGCTGGCCGGAAGAATGCTCAGCGATCGCCCCAAATCTGCAAGCAGCAGTTCCAAGCCGCCCGGGACCGAACAAACGGCCAGTGTTTTGCCATCGCCACTGAGCACACCATTGCCGGAAATACCGAAGCTCGATCCATAGGTCGCAACGTCTTGGCCGCTTTTCAGGTTAACCAGCCGCACCAGAAACCCTTCCACGCTGTAAAGCAGGTCAGGCTTGGGCCCCGCGAACAGAAAATTGGAGGGTCCGCCGAGGGCCTTAATATCTGCCGTCTTCTTTGCCGTTGCCGGATCTGCCAGCCAGAAATCGTTCTCCTTCGGCGCGACGGCCAAGATCGTGCCATCGCTGTTAAACGCAATTGCGCGAATGCTCTCGCTCATCCAATCAACGATTCGCGGTTTGAGCAAGTCTCCTTCGGCGGCGAACGCGTTGTTGGCGATGATTAAGGCCAGGAGTGGGAGTGAGCGGAGCCAAGGGAGAGACGAGCACATGCAAAACGACCTACAACGCAGTTGAAGAATTTTGGGACATTACGCATCGGTATTGGAATGCAGGGCGAGCCGATTTCCTTCTGAGTCACGAATGACCGCGCAAAAACCATGCGGCGCGATGGAATGGATCGGCTCCAGCACGCTGCCGCCATGCGATTCCACTTGCGAGACTGCCTCGCGAATGCGGTCGTCGGTGTTCATGTAAACCAAGATGCCGCCATTGCCAGGGTTCATTCCAGGATGCTCCACGAGACAGCCCCCGTTGCCGTTTTCATGATCGAGGACAGCAAATTTGCAATCGGGCGTTTCGACCAGTTTGACGTTGTTCTTCAACACCGCGGAATAAAACTTCATCGCCCGGTCGAGATTCGTAACGGGAATATCGACCCAGACGACGCGATTGTGTTGGGAATTGAAATCGGGCATGGGGGGGAGGAAAGAGAAAGAAGAAGTTTAAAGCGTCCGTCGAAAGAGCTCGGTAATACAAATTACCAAACTAATCGCCGCACGCAAATTTCTTGAACTCCCACGGCCGATGTGAAGCTACTTGGTCGCAGGCTCACGGGTAGCAATCAGCGCATCCAACTCCGCTTTCAACTTCGGCAGAATTTGGTCGTACGGAAACTGCCCGAGTTCTTCCGGGCCGCGCTTCAGGTTCACAAAGTTTGGGCCGCACCACAGACCCAGGTCGGCGTCGTCGGTTTCGCCGGGGCCGTTAACGCGGCAACCCATCACGGCAATCGTGAGCTGATGCTCGCTCGCGTATTTAGTCATCTCCTTCACCTGCTGCGCGAGCTCGATGAAGGCTTCATTCTCTACGCGGCTACAACTGGGGCAGGCGATAATGTTCAGCGTCTGCAGGCCGAAATCGACGACGCTCCGCACCCGCCCGGCCGCGATGTCCGAAAGAATCTTTCTTCCCGCTTCGATCTCTTCGGGCTTGCGATTATTCGGAACGGTGAGCGAAACCCGAATGGTGTCGCCAATGCCGCGGCCGATCAGTTGTTCAAACGCGATCCGCGTTTTGATCACTCCATCCGGAGGCAAGCCCGCTTCGGTCACTCCTAGATGCAATGGCACATCAGGCCGACGTTCGGCAAAGCGGCGGTTCACTTCGATGACTTTCCGCGGATCGCTGTCCTTCAAGGAAACGCAGTACCGCGTGAAGCCGAGCGAATCGAGCAGGTCGCAATGTTCCCAGGCACTATCGAGCATGGGCGAAATAGAATCGTCGTGGGCGTAGCGTTCCTTCTGGGCCGGATCGACACTGCCGCAGTTCACGCCGACACGAATCGCACAATCATTGTCGGCCGCGATGCCGGCGAGGTAGCGCACTTTCTCCTGCCAAGGCTTCGTCGTTTCGTGATGATAAAGATGACCCGGGTTGTAGCGAACTTTATCGACATGCGGCGCGACTAACTCGGCCAGGCGATAATTCTCTTGCAGATCGACCGACAGATTGGCGACCGTCTGCCGGCGAATCTCGGCCAAGGCTTCCGCATCCTTCTTATTATCAACCGCAATTCGCACCACATCCGCCCCGGCCTGATGGAGCAGGTTCACCAGCCAAACGGTGGCGTCGATATCCTGCGTGTGCGTGGCCGTCATACTTTGCACGGCAATGGGGTGCTCGCTGCCGATGCTGATCGAGCCGATGCGGACGCTACGGGTGGGGTTGCGGTGAATTTCCACGAAATGTTGGGGGACTTCCAGCGAAGTCTGATTGGGGAATGGCAGGCAAGTTGCAGTAAAACGTTATTCTACCCACCCTAACCGCAGTTCGGGACGGCGATTTCACCGCCATTGGCGGGAGAGTTTCGCTAAGATTTCATCATGCACGACAGACAACCCGACCCGCGCCCTGCCGTTGAGCCCCGGAAAAAGCTCGATCAAATCGAAATCGACGAAGGATTGGAAACCCTGGCCCGGTATATGGATGGGTTGTTTTCCGTGCCGGGAACGGGCTGGAAGTTCGGCCTGGATTCCTTGATCGGCCTGATTCCGAACCTGGGGGACATTTCAACCTCGCTGGCTTCGTTCTACATCTTGCTCGGGGCCGTCCGCCATGGCGTGCCGAAAATCACCATCGTGCGCATGGCGTTTAACATCGGCATCGACTATTTGATTGGTTCGATCCCATTTGTCGGGGACGCCTTCGATTTCTTCTGGAAGGCGAATCAGCAGAATGTGAAGCTGATTCGGGAGCGCGGGAAAGGGCAAGGAACCGGGACGACCAGCGATTGGATCTTCGTCGTGGGGATCATTGTGGGGCTGATCGGCCTGCTGATCGGCTCCGTGCTGGTGAGCCTGTTTGTGATGTCGAGCCTGATAGGGGCGTTGGGGAGCATGGTGCAGGGCTAATGACAACAAATCTTTTTCCCGTCCTGCTTCGTCTCACTCCCCAGACAAACTGCCTGTTGAGGCTGTGCCCCTGTTCCGGCACCGTCTGGCGGGTTTAGAATTTCCTTTTGCGAACGGGTCGCCCCGTAGCGAACTTTCGCAACTCTTTTCAGATTCAGGCTTTCTGACACAGGACATCTCGTCATGAAACGGTCTTCGTTGGTCGCGTGGAGCGGCGTCGCTCTGGTGCTGGTGGTCTTGGCCAGTGCTTTTTCCCAGAATCCTTCCCCGGCCGAACTGCGGTCGAAAAGCCAACAGGCCATGAAAAACGGCAACTGGAAAGATGCCTACGAGGGATTCCGCAAACTTTCTTTGGACCCGAAGAACGACGTCAAGCAAGCCGGCACCGACCTGCAAAGCGGCGTGCAATGCCTGAACAGGCTGGGGCGAACGGCCGAGGTCGATGAATTCCTCGAATCGGCGATTGCCGCTCAGCAGGGTAACTGGCGGTTGTTGCAGGCAGCGGCCCAGCAATATGCCAATAACCAACACCAGGGCTTTATCATTGCCGGCAAGTTCGAACGGGGGCATCACCGCGGCGGGGGCAAATTTGTAAACTCCGTCGAACGGGATCGTGTTCGAGCGATGCAGTTGTTTGCCCAGGCAATGCCGTTAGCCAATCAAGACGACGACAAGCCGGCCGTCGGGCAGTTCTATTTGCAGTTCGCCGAAATCATGCTCAACAACCGTGGCTTCTTCGAAGCCTGGCGGTTGCAGTCCCTGGCGAATTTGAAGGAACTCCCCGACTTCGACGAAGGGGGGCATGGCTTCCGCCAATACAATGGTGCCCCGGTCGATGCGGAAGGAAATCCCGTTTACCACTATGCCTCGAAGACTTGGGAGGAAGCCAAGACCGATGGCGAACGTTGGCGCTGGCTCCTCGATCAGGCTGTCGAAAATCATCCGGCGATCAAGCTGCAGGTGAAGATGCAAATGGCCGGCTTCTGGCAACAGATGTTCGGCGTGGAATCGTTGCAGCACGGCAATTGGGGAGGCTTCTTCAATCGTCCTCTCGACGACGACACCAAGCAGAACGAAAGCGGCACGTGGGAACTTCACACGCTGAAGGACGACGAAACGATCGCCAAGTTGGCCTCGGGGATCAAGCGTTTTACGCTGCCGGATGAATTCAACGCCCTCAAACTCTACAAGGAAGTCTCGGTCGGCGCCAACGAAGGGGGCTTTGCCGAGCGAGCCACCGAACAACTGGCGCAGGTCTACGAAAATCGTCGCCAGTATTCGCAAGCTGCTGTGGTTTGGGAAGATTTGATCAAGCGTTTTGCCCCCGGGCAGAACGACTATCGCAAGCAGCGACTGGATCAGATCGTCGGTAATTGGGGGCAGTTTGAAGCCACCTCCACGCAACCGGCCGGATCGGGTGCCACGATCGACTTCCGCTTCCGGAACGGCAAGAAGGTGAAGTTTGAAGCTCGGCCGATCAAGGTCGATCTGCTCCTCAGCGATGTGAAGGAGTATTTGAAAAGCGATCCTGGGAATCGGGTCGACTGGAATAAGATCAACCTGCAGAATATCGGCTATCGGCTCGTCCACGAGAACGAAGTGAAGTACCTGGCCGAAGGAACGGCGGGGTGGGAACTGGAACTTGAGCCGCGTGAAAATCATTTCGATAAGCGAATTACCGTCACCACGCCTCTGCAAAAAGCGGGCGCTTATCTGCTGACCGGCACGATGGAGAACGGTAACGTCAGCAAGGTGGTGCTGTGGGTGGCAGACACCGCCATCGTGAAGCATACGCTCCATGGCAAGAATCTCTACTTCGTCGCCGATGCCGAAAACGGCACTCCCATCGCCAAGGCTAATCTGGAATTTTTTGGCTGGCAGCAGCGGCACTTGGGGGGTAATCGCTTCCAGGTGACCACTACGAATTTCGCCGAGGAGACCAGTGCCGATGGGCTCGTGATTCCTGATCCGCGCGATCTGAAGACCGATTTCAACTGGTTGGTGACGGTGCGCGGCGACAAGACCCGTTTCGCGTTTCTGGGCTTTCAGAACGTTTGGGATGGCCGGCACTTCGATGCGGAATACAACGAAGTCAAAGTCTTCGGCATGACCGACCGCCCCGTTTATCGTCCGAATCAGAAGGTCGAATTCAAGTTCTGGGTCCGGCACACCAAATACGATCAACCTGATACGTCGGACTTTGCCAAGAAGTCGTTCCTGGTCGAGATTCGCAACCCCAAGGGAGATGTGGTTTATTCCAAGCCCTTGGAAACCGATGAGTTCGCCGGGATGAGCGATGCCTTCCCGCTCCCGACCGATGCCACGCTAGGCCAATATCACTTTTCCGTGACCGATGTTCCCAAGACGACCGGCTACAACGTCGGCGGGAACTACTTCCGCGTGGAAGAGTACAAGAAGCCCGAATACGAAGTGAAAATCGAAGCTCCCACCGAGCCGGTCATGCTCGGTGAAAAAATCACCGCGAAGATCGAGGCCAAGTATTACTTCGGCTCGCCGGTGACGAAGGGAACCGTCAAGTACAAAGTGCTTCGCTCTGACTTCTCGCAGGATTGGTTCCCGGTCGGACGTTGGGATTGGTGCTACGAGCCCGGCTACTGGTGGTTCACCTACGACTACCCCTGGTACAAGGGTTTCAATAATTGGGTGGGATGTATGCGCCCGATGCCGTGGTGGATCTGGCGGGGACAACAACAACCGCCGGAACTAATCGCGGAAGTCGAACAGGAGATTGGCGAAGACGGCAAGCTCGAATTCGAAATCGATACGTCGCTCGCGAAGGAGATGCACGCCAACACCGATCACAAGTACACGATCACGGCCGAGGTGCGCGATGAATCGCGCCGCACTATCGTGGGCAGCGGGCAAGTGCTGGTCGCCCGCAAGCCGTTCAAGGTCTTTACCTGGGTCGATCGGGGTTATTACCGGGTCGGCGACACGGTGAATGCCAACTTCTTAGCGCAAACGCTCGACAGCAAGCCGGTGGAAGGAACCGGCACGTTGAAGCTTTTGAAGATCACTTACGACAAGGACTTGCAGCCAATCGAAACGCCGGTGCAGGAATGGAAGGTCAATACCAACGACGAAGGGAAGGCCGAGCAAAAGCTTGATGCTTCCAGGGCGGGTCAATATCGTCTGTCGTACACGTTGACGGATAAGAAGGAACACACGATCGAAGGGGGTTACATCTTCACGATTGTGGGCCCTGGCTACGACGGCCGCGAGTTCCGTTTCAACGCGTTGGAGTTGATTCCCGACAAGAAGGAATACGCGCCGGGCGAAACGGTGAAGCTGCAACTCAACGCCGACCATGCCGATGGCACGGTGCTGCTGTTCATCCGCCCTGCGAACGGCGTTTATCTGGAGCCCAAGGTTCTCCGCTTGACGGGGAAAAGTGCTGTGCAAGAAATCGAGGTCGTGAAAAGGGACATGCCGAACTTCTTCATCGAAGCCGTCACCGTTGCCGGTGGACGGGTCCACACGCAGACCAAGGAAGTGGTGGTGCCGCCTGAAAAACGGATCTTGAACGTGGAAGTGATTCCCTCCAAGACCGAGTACAAGCCGGGCGAAAAAGGGAAAGTGAAACTGAAAGTGACCGACAGCACGGGCGAAGGTTATGCCGGAACGACCGTGCTGACCATGTACGACAAGTCGGTGGAATACATCTCAGGTGGCTCGAATGTGCCGGAGATCAAAGAGTTCTTCTGGAAGTGGCGGCGGCGACACAATCCGCAGCATCAAGACAGCCTCTCGATGCAGAACTCCTTCAACATGACCCTTCCCAACAAGCCGGGAATGAACTTCCTGGGCATCTTTGGGGCCGGGGTCGCGGATGAAATGGCCAACACGGATCGTCTAGGAGGGGTCGTGGAAAAAGAGATGGCCAGCCGTGGCCGTGGAATGGCGGGCGGCTTTGGGGGCGGACTGAATCAGAACCGCCGCATGAACGCTCTGGACGAAGGCGCACCGATGGCTGCGATGGCCCCCATGGCCAAGGGTGAAGCTGGCTATGCGATGATGGATGCTGTTGGCGGAGAAGAACAATCTCTCCGCAAAGCGTTCGATAAGCCTGGCAACGCTAATGCTGGCGCCGATGGGGGAGCGCAGAACGTTGAACCCACGGTCCGCAGCAATTTTGCCGACACTGCCAAGTGGGTAGCCACGCTCAACACCGGCAAAGATGGCCTGGCGGAAGTCGATGTCGACATGCCGGAAAACCTCACCGCGTGGAAGATTCGCGTGTGGGGTTTGGGGCATGGCACGGTGGTCGGCAGTGCGGATGTGGATGTTGTCACGCGGAAGAATTTGATCGTCCGCCTGCAAGCTCCGCGGTTCTTCGTTCAGAAGGACGAAGTGGTGCTAACGGCGAATGTGCATAACTACTTGGACAAAGAAAAGGATGTCACCGTTGTGCTGGAAGTGCCGGCCGACAAGCTCGAACCGACGACCGATCGAACCGTCCTCGTCAAGATTCCTGCCGGGGGGGAAGCCCGGGTCGATTGGCGCTGCAAAGTGCTGAACGAAGGGGAAATCAATGTTCGGATGAAAGCGCTCACGGATGAAGAGTCCGACGCGATGGAAATGAAGCTCCCCAGCTATGTGCATGGCATGCTCAAGACCGATTCGTGGGCGGGAACCGTTCGCCCCGATCAACAATTGGGCAAGCTGACGATCCTGGTGCCGAAAGAACGGCGCGTCGAGCAAAGTGTGCTGGAAGTGCGTTACTCGCCTTCGCTCGCGATGGCCATGGTCGATGCACTGCCGTTCCTGACCGCTTACCCCTACGGCTGCACCGAGCAGACCCTTAATCGCTTCATCCCGGCCGTCATCACCCAAAGGACGCTGACGGAAATGAACCTGGACCTGGCAGCGATCAAGGAGAAGCGGACGAACTTGAACGCGCAGGAAATCGGCGACGCTCAGGAGCGAGCCAGGCAGTGGAAGCGGTTCGATATCAACCCCGTCTTCGACAAGGCCGAACTGGACCGCATGGTGAAAGACGGCGTGAAAGCGCTGACCGAAATGCAGATCAGCGATGGCGGCTGGGGTTGGTTCTCCGGTGCCGGCGAACGAAGCCATCCGCACACCACGGCGGTCGTCGTACACGGGTTGCAAATCGCCAAAGCCAACGATGTGGCCCTGGTGCCGGGCGTACTCGAACGAGGAACCGACTGGCTGAAGACGTATCAGGCCGAGCAGGTTCAGCGGCTGAAGAACTTTGTCGAGAAGAAGGATGTGCCGAACATCCCGAAAAAGGCTCATGCCGATGCGCTCGATGCGCTGGTCTACATGATCCTCAACGATGGCGGCATCGATGACGGCGCGATGCGGGACTTCCTCTACCGCGATCGCACCACGTTGCCCGTCTACGGCAAAGCCACTTTCGGCTTGGCCCTGCACAAGGTGGGAGACCAGGAAAAGCTGGCGATGATCCTGCAGAACATTAGTCAGTTCGTGGTGGAAGATAGCGAAAACGAAACCGCCTACCTCAAACTCCCGCCAGAACAAAGCTGGTGGAACTGGTTCGGCGATGAAGTGGAAGCCAACGCGTACTACTTGAAGTTATTGTCGCTGACGGAACCAACCAAGCCGCGCGCACCGCGGTTGGTGAAGTACCTACTCAACAATCGCAAGCACGCCACCTATTGGAAGAGCACCCGCGACACTGCCCTGTGTGTAGAAGCGTTTGCTGCGTACATCAAGGCGAGCGGCGAGCAGAAGCCCGACATGGTGGTCGAATTGTGGGTCGACGGAAAGAAGCAGAAGGAAGTCGAAATCAACGCCGACAATCTCTTCACCTTCGACAACAAGTTCGTCCTCACCGGCGGCGATGTAGCCGATGGTTCGCATGAGATCGAAATCCGCCGGAAGGGGAAAGGCCCCGTCTACTTCAATGCCTACCTCACCAACTTCACCTTGGAAGACAACATCACCAAGGCCGGTTTGGAGATCAAGGTCGAACGGCAGTATTACAAGCTCGTCCCTGTCGACAAAACGATCGATGCCCAAGGCTCTCGCGGGCAAGTCGTCGGTCAGAAGGTGGAGAAGTACGAGCGGCAGTTGCTGAAGAACCTCGACACGTTGAAGAGTGGCGACCTGGTCGAGATTGAACTCGTGATCGAAAGCAAGAACGATTACGAGTACATCATGTTCGAGGATATGAAGGCAGCCGGCTTCGAACCGGTCGACGTGAAGAGTGGTCACTCGAACAACGGCCTGGGGGCGTACATGGAACTGCGCGATAACCGCGTCTGCTTCTTCGTCCGCCAACTCATGCGAGGCAAGCACAGCCTGGCCTATCGCATGCGAGCCGAAATTCCCGGTCAATTCGCTGCTTTGCCCACGAAAGCATCCGCGATGTATGCCCCGGAATTGAGAGGGAACTCGGACGAGATCAAGTTGAAGATCGTGGATTAAGTAAAGTAGTAGGCACACTCCGTGTGCCGTGCCATCTTCGAGCGCGGTTGCGACTTGCAGCCGCGCTTTTTTGCGCTATCGCCGCAAGCGATTCTTTTCGCGGCGGTTAGAAATCCACCAGCGCTTCGCTCCCGTTCCGCGTGCACACGGCAACCAGCATGTTGTAGCTGGTGTTGTACCGGACCAGTCGCACCGATCCGTCGGCCAATAAAAATTGTCCGCCGCCACGATGGTAGCTCCAGAAGTGGGCCACATCGGTGTTCGACTTCGCTTTGCCGGGGCTGTAGCCGTACTGCATGCTCAGGTAGGCGTCGTAACTGCTCGCGCCGCAAGTTGCCCAGCCCCAATAGTAGGTATCAGGAATGCCGCGCTCGCCCATGATGGCCGTGTTCGAGAGGCCATCGGTGATGTCGGCGAACTTCACCTTGCTGTTCAAGTAGTACGTGCCGTCTCGATCCGTATCGAGTGCTCCGCCAGCCACTCCCAGGTATTCCGTGGTGATGTAAGCGGCGCCGTAGTAATCGGGATAGATCGCCTTTTGGTTCGGATCGCTGGGGCAGTGGTACACGGCAATCGAATCGTCGGAAGGATTGTTAGCCCCCACGCCGGCCGAGGCCGCAAAGCAGTGCGGGTAGTTTTTCTGATCGATGTTGTTGTACGTGTTCCCCGCTTCCAGGAACGGCAGCAAGCGGGCGCGAAACGTCCACTGTTGCCCCGGCGGGACGGGGGCATCGATGCCGATTGGCAAGCGTTTGTGGGTGTCGTGATACATGTGCATTGCCAAGCCCCACTGCCGCATGTTGTTCGAGCATTGGGTGCGTCGTCCCGATTCACGCGCTTCCTGCACTGCAGGGAGAGTCAGCGAGACCAGGATTCCGATGATGGCAATAACGACGAGCAACTCCACCAGGGTGAAGCCGCGGCGGACCGTTGAGGTCGGCATGAAGAAAACTCCGGTCGGCGTGAGCGAGCAGGATGCCTGCGTTCTATCGTACTCCCGGCACCCGCACAATGAAATTGTGGCGAGCGAACCGGTTGCCGCTTATTTCCCGGGCAATTGAATGTCCACTTGATAGGGGGACTGCTCGGGAACCGTCACTGGCACGTTGAAGTGCTCCACCGGCAAAGAATCAAAGCTGGGAGCGGCAACGGGAGCCGTGATTTTTGGATTGGGATTGGTCGGTGTAGCGACAGCGGTGGGAACAGCGGCACCACTTTCGAGCAAGATTCGCGCTTCGTGCGCTCCTGGGCCGGGGCCTTGATCGGCATTGCATTGGTAAGCGCCATCCACAATCTCTGCCGAACCCGTGGGGCCATCAACGCCGGCGGCCGGAATGAAAGTCACGCTGCCGCTACGACCTTCCGCCCCCGCGATCTTCCCAAACACTGCCTTGCGCGGGCCATTCCCGCCACAACCGAACGAGCCAGCCAACACGCACGCGAACAGCACGAAGATCGAAAGCTGAATGGCACGAAACATAAAAAAGCCCTTGAAGCGGACGGCAAGACGATGAGCCTTATCTTAACTGGAAAGAGGAACTCCACCGAGTCGGAAACGCCGGCAGTTGCACTTTCCTTGGTTCTCTCGAACCTTACCCCGCCGACAGCAGCGTGATCGAAACGGTCATGTAGATCAGAATCGCCAGAATGTCGCTCAGGGCGGCCACGAACGGGTTGCTCATCAAGGCGGGATCGAGTCCCAATCGCTTGAAGAATAACGGCAGCAAGGAACCGGCAACGGCGCCACAGGTTACCACCAGCACCAATGTCAGCGGCACCACCAAGGGCCAATAGCGCAGCTTCGCGGCATCGGCATCGTTCCAGGTAATTGCCATCGAGACCAGAAAGCCGATGCAGGCGAGGATCGATCCCAAAACCAGCCCCACGCGCAGTTCGCGCCAGAAAATCTGCTGCCAATCCTTGAGCGCGATATCCCCGGCAGAGAGGGCGGTGATAATCAGCGTGGCCGATTGGTTCCCCGCATTCCCGCCGCTCGACATCACCAGCGGCAAGAACGCCACCAGCCACGCCCACTGCTTCAGTTTTAGTTCGTACTGCCCCAGGGCCGAAGCAGTAAAAATGCCGGTCGCGAAGAGGACGGTCAGCCACACTCCCCGTTTCCAGGCCAGCACAAAGATCTTGGTGCGGAGGTAACCTTCGTCGAGAGGGGTGATGGCTGCGCTACGAAGAGCATCGTCCTGAGCTTCTTCCAAGACGGCGTCGATAACGTCATCGTGCGTGATGATGCCGACCAACCTTCGTTCCTGATCGACGACCGGAATCGCCAGCAAGTCGTACCGGGCGACCAGGTCGGTCGCATCCTCGCGGTTGTCGAGCGCGCTCACCGCCACGATGTCGGTGTCCATGATCTCGGCCAATTTTGTTTCCGGCTTTCCCACCTTGGAAAGGAGTTGCCGGGCCGAGACCACGCCGCGCAAATGCTGCTGCTCATCAACAACATAAATGTAATAAATCGTCTCCAGGTGCTCGGCCTGCTTGCTTAGTTCCGACAGTGCCTCGCGCACGTTGAGCCCTTCGCCGACCATGGCGATGTCGGTGGTCATCAGCGCGCCGGCGGTCTCTTCGGGATAGGCCCGCAGGCGGAGAATGTCCCGTCGTTCGTCGGCCGGCAAAAGAGGCAGGATTTCTTCGACAATCTGGGTCTGAACTTCGTGCAACAAGTCGACGCGATCGTCGGCCGGCAGATTGGCCAACAGCGCGGCGACCTCTTCCCGGTCTTGCGTTTCGATGATCTCGATCTGCTTTTCGTGTTCGAGATAGAGAAATATCTGCTCGCGCGTGCTGGAATCGGCATGCCGCACCACGGACCACGATTCGGCCGCATCGAGCCCTTCCATAAACTCGGCCGTGCGCGCGGGATGAAGCGCGTGGCAAAATTCCTCGAGTTCGCGAACATCTTGGTTCGCGAGCATTTCCCGCAGCTCGGGCAAAAAGAGGGTGTTGACCATGCGCACAGCGGAGGGGAAAGAGTCGGCCGGATGGAAGCTGTAATTTCAAATGTACCGGACGACTGGCAGTTTGCAGTGGGACTTTCAGAGATTGGGGCTGATATTTGCAGCGGAGTTCGAGAAGAATTAGGAATAAGCGGATCACAGGCTTGTCGCGAGAGAGACGTCGGCTATTGGAGAATGGTCGACAATCATCCCTCTCGTCGAGCCAGCGGGAAACGTTCTGCCTTACAGACACCAAGAAGACTGTGGCGAGCAGTGGCCTGACGCGTGCGCGGGTTCCCGTTTGTGCTAGTTTGAGAGTTGAACCCATCCACCCATTTGCGGATCACCCCATCATGCAATCTCTGCTCGCCTTCTGGAAACCTTCCACCACCAATCCGCCGATCGACCCGCCGCGGGTCTATCAGGAACTGTATTACGGGGAAGATGTCGAGGGACTCATCGACTTGCCCATTCAAGAGATATTGGCCGACCTGAAAACCGAATTTCCGCAGCACGAAGAACGGGCTGGAATTCTGCTGACCCACGGCGCCCTCGGCCCACTGGAATGGAATTGGTCCTGGCAGCACGTTCGCGTCGCGGCCAAAGACCTGGCCCCCGAGGAACGAGAACGCATTTTGGGGGTGCTGCAAAAGTATGGCTGCGGCACGTTTGACGTGCCGACGATGAACTGGGTGGGTTAAGGGTGTAGAGAACGTGGGGAAATCGCGATCGCGGGGCAAACAGGCAGGTTGCTGGACTCACTCCGTTCGGGAAACGGTAGGGTGAGGGCATTCAGAAGTTTGCTGTTAATGTTTAAGAACTGTTGACTATTTGATTGCAAAGCGTTAGTATATCCTGATGAGTTGTTTCACTTTCTCTGCCATCAGGAGAGTTCCCATGATTGCTACACTTCCACTCCTCCCCCCCAGCGGCTTGGAATTCGAAGTTTTTCGCGGCATCCAAATCGAGCAGCGTCCGCCGCTGGAAGTGGCGCGCCGGGAGCGAATTTCCGTGAAGAAAGTCGCCCCGATCGTTAGCCGTGTTGGCCTGTTTTTGAACGAAGTCGCGCCGCACGAGGATCAAGACAAACGGGAGCAGCGAATCTACGTGGCCGAGCAGATTGCGGCGGAGCGGACAAACTATCTCTATAGCATGGCCCTGCGCGCGTTCGAGGAATCTCGCGGGGAGCAGCGGCAGGCGCGCGAGACTTCGCGTGAAGGGAAGCCGGTGACGCTGGTTCGCACCGTGAAAACCTCCTCGGGCGATTGGCGGTATCTGAGCATCGCCCTCCGCCTGGCCCATGCCGCGGCAAAATTGCCCGCTCCGGTCTTGGATGCCAGCTGCCGGTGGGAAGAGTCGAACGCAACAGACGCGACGAATGACGACTGTTCAAACCCCCCGGCCGAGGACTGTTCACCGGCGACGCCAAAAACATCTTCCGAGCTACCAACGCAAGACATTCACTGGAACGGAAGTCCTTTAGCCAACGAACCTTTCAGCGAGGAAGAAGACCGCCGATTCGCGGCCGCATGCGCGATCGAGCGCCCTGTTCAGCATCATGTTTTCGTCCCTGTTCGGGCTGCTGCCGAAGCGGATCGAACGAGCCTGAGGGCCCGCCGCCAGCGGGAATTCTTGGCCCCCCTGGCGCAGGGTGAACTGCAGCGGTCGTAGAGTTTGCTAGTGCGAGTCGCACGGACCTGTAGCGTTCGCGGCGGCTTGAATCAGCACGTATCTGGCGAAAAAACCGAGACACTGCCCCTGAATGCGCTTTAATCTTCCAGCCGGTGGCCACCTTCCAGGTGGACTTCGTGTTGGCCGATCTTGCCGACTTCGTCGGAAGAACGTCGCTTGCCGACTGCGGGCCAAGGTCCGACGCCGGCGAGTTCCGGCATCATTTCGCAGAGTTGTTCGATAAACATCTGCGCCATCCGCTTCATGGCGGGCGTGGGGGCCTTTTCCAGCATGGCCTGGGCGGTTTTCATCAGTTTGACGAGCCGGGCCCGCTCCATAATAGGGCGCGACAGAGATTCCAGAGGTTCAATCAGCAGTTCGCTAAGGGGAACTTCCAGCACTTCCTGCCAACGATAAAGCTCCGTTAATCGCAGATCGGAGTGCGGATTTTCCAGTTCCCGCACCTGCCGAGCTTCCATTCCCAAATGGCGGGCGGCGGTTCGGACGGAGATCCCTTGCTGCACGCGGACTTCCCGCACCCGATGCAAGATCGGCTGGGAACCGAGTGCCGGATCCAAGGACAGTGGTAGAATTTGCTCAGGTGTCATTTCCGGCCAACGTACTGCTGTCATGCCCGCACCTCGGTGTGAATAATTAGGCGACAGACTGTATCGATTTTGCTTGTAAAGGGTTCGATGCGCGGGGGAAACTGTTAGTTCCCCTCTAATCGCGAAATGATTTGGGACAGTTTGGGCGCGTTTGTCGCTGGCACACTGATTGCTCTACTGGAACAGCGTAGGTTTCGGCTGACAAAACGACTGATCATCCCCAGCGTAAAATCTGGATGGATGTGACATAGAAAGGAAAAAAAACAATGATGCTCGACTTGTGGTACTTCGTGTGGATTGCCCCGGGGGTGATTTTGGCCCTGCTGGCGCAATGGTGGATTAGTGCGGCCTATGCCCGAGGGCAAGCGCAACCTGCCAGCATGAGTGGTTTTTCTGCGGCCCAGAAAATCCTGGATGCGGCTGGGATTTACGACGTGCGGATCGAATCGGTCCCTGGACATCTGTCCGACCATTACGACCCGCGCGAGAAAGTGCTCCGCCTGAGCAACGATGTTTACCACGGCCGAAATCTGGCCGCGGTGGGAATTGCGGCCCACGAGTGCGGGCATGCGATTCAAGATGCCGTGGGTTATGCCCCTTTGGTTGTGCGGAACTGGGCTGTTCCGGCTGCGAATTTTGGGAGCAGCATGAGTGGGATTTTGCTGATCGGGGGGTTCATTTTCTCGTTCAAGCCGCTGATCCTGGCCGGGATTGTGCTGTTCGGGGCGTTCGTGCTTTTTCAACTGGTGAATTTGCCGGTGGAATTTAATGCTTCGTCCCGCGCCAAGACGTTGCTAGTCGATTATGGAATCGTCAGCGAGCAGGAAATGGGGCCCGTGCGGAGCATCCTGTGGGCTGCCGCGCTGACCTATGTTGCCGCAACGCTGCAGGCGGTCTTGACGCTGCTGTACTATGTGACGCGGATGCGCGATCGTTAAGGGCTGCTCGTTTCTGTCAGACCGGTGATTTTGGACTGAGTTTTTGAGCGGAGCAATGTCGATCTGACGTTGCTCCGCTTTTTTCATGCCTTGCGTTGGACAGCACTCTGATTGAAAGTAGAAGGGATGCTTTGCTGGGCCGTTCGAACTGCTGGAACGTTTGATTCCACGGAACGTCTGTGGAGCGAGTTGGCTACGTCGTTATGCCTCGCGAGCACTTTCAATTCGTTACCGGCCGGCTGGCGGAGCATGCTCTGCAGGAAGTGGCTGCGCGACTCGCCGCGGCCGTCGGTTTTGACTACACCATCGACGTGCTGCCGATCACGGTTGCGGCGTTGATGTCTCCCGCCTGGATTGCGAAGCATTTGCAGATTCGACCAGGGGTGACGCGGGTCGTTCTGCCCGGCTATTGTCACGGCGATTTAAGCGAACTGGCTTTGACGGCTGGTGTCCCTGTGGATCGCGGGCCCAGTGATCTGCGGCGGTTGGGGGAATACTTTGGTCGCAAGGAAACCCCGCGCGATTATGGCGCATACGACATTCAGATTATTGCCGAGATCAATCATGCCCCCCGGCAAACGCTCGAAGCTTCGCGGCAGATGGCGCGGCAACTAGCGGCGGCTGGTGCGGATTTGATTGACGTGGGGTGTGATCCGGGAATGACCTGGCCCGGCGTGCGCGACTGCGTCCGGATGCTGAAGGATGAAGGGTTGCGGGTCTCGATTGATAGTCTTAATCCGCAGGAGATTGCGGCCGGGGTGGAAGCGGGCGCGGAACTGGTGCTGTCGGTGAATTCTTCCAACCGTGATGCGGCCGCGGATTGGGGCTGCGAAGTGGTGGTGATTCCGGATGAACCGGCCACGCTGGCAGGGCTCGACGAAACGATCGACTTGCTGGCGAAGCGCGGCGTGCGGCAACGGATTGATCCGATTCTGGAACCGATTGGCTGCGGCTTCGCGGCGAGTGTGGGTCGATATATCGAGACAAGGCGGCGCTATCCGGATGCGGAAATGATGATGGGGATCGGCAATTTGACGGAACTGACCGACGTGGATTCGGCGGGCGTGAACGTGCTGCTGTTGGGAATCTGCCAGGAGCTTGCAATCCGCAGCGTGCTGACCACGCAAGTGATTCCGTGGGCCCGCACGAGCGTGCGCGAATGCGATCTGGCGCGGAGGCTCGTGCATTATGCGGTGCAGCAGCGGGTCCCGCCGAAACATGTTGAGCCGGGACTAGTGATGCTCCGTGATCCGGCCGTCCCTGCGTTTGGCGGCGGGGCGCTCGACAAACTGGCTCAGCAAATCAAGGACAACAACTTTCGGATTTTTGCAGAGGAAGAGAAGCTCCATCTGGTGAGCCGGGAGCTGCATTTGGCGGACCGTGACCCGTTCGTGTTGTTCGAACGGCTATTGAATCCCGGCTTTGGAGGTGCGCACGATTCGCATCAGCCGCCGACGAATGTCGACCCGGCCCATGCGTTCTACTTGGGTTATGAATTGGCAAAAGCCTCGATCGCATTGACGCTTGGCAAGGAGTATCAGCAGGACGAAGCGCTGCGGTGGGGAATGTTGACGGTGGAGGAAGAAAGCCATCGGCTGCGGAAAGGGAAACGCTCGACGGGCAACGCTGCGCCCGAGGAGAACGCATGACCTCAATGCCGCGCGACCCACAAGCTTTGCCGCTGGTGGTTGAACTCTTGCCGCCTCCTGATCCGGCCGCGGCGTTTGCTCGTTTGGCTCGGCAGCGAAAGGTGTTGTTTCTGGATAGTGCGCAGCGGCAACGGGAGTTGGGGCGGTATTCGTTCCTGACTTGCGATCCGTTCGACTATTGGCAAGCGCCTGCCGACGGGAGCGATGCGCTGGGGGAGTTAGAACGAAGGTTGCAGCCGTGGCAGCATTTGGCGGCGACGGAAGCTCAGGCGGGGACTGCCGAATTGCCTCCGTTTACGGGTGGTGCGGCTGGTTTGCTGAGTTACGACTTGGGACGCAGCCTCGAGCGCGTGCCGCTCCCCGCGTATGACGAGTTCGAACTGCCGGCGCTCGCAATGGGACTGTACGACACGGTCCTCGCCTTCGATCATGTTGCGCAGCGAGCCTGGATCATCTCGCATGGCTTTCCCGAAACAACAACCCAGGGGCGACGCGAGCGAGCTGCCGCGCGGATCAAGCAGTTTCAAGGCTGGCTGCAACAGCCGGTGGCTGCGGCGCGAGATTTTCTGGAATTGAAGAGCGGTTCTGAGTTAGCTGAAGCTCAACTCGCTCCAAGCTATCCGCTTTCGCAACTGCCCGGTTTGCTGAGCAACTTCACGGCCAAGAAGTATCTGGCGTCAGTGCAGCGGGCGATTGATTACATTTACGCGGGAGATATTTTTCAGGTCAATCTCTCGCAGCGGTTGTTGCATCGAGCGGTGGACGACGCGGCCGCGCTTTACTTGCGGCTGCGCGACCGCAATCCGGCGACGTTCATGGCGTATTTTGATCTGGGGCAAACGCAGATCGCGAGCGCTTCGCCGGAACGGTTTGTGCAGATTCGGAATGGTCTGGTGGAGACTCGCCCCATCAAAGGAACGCGGCCTCGTGCGCGGCATGCCGTGGCTGATCTCTTTACGGGAGACGAATTGCAGGCGAGCGCCAAAGACCGGGCGGAGAATGTGATGATTGTCGATCTCTTGCGGAATGATCTTTCCCGTGTCTGCGCACCTGATAGTGTCCGTGTGACTCAATTGTGCGGGCTAGAGACGTACGAGTTTGTGCAGCACCTGGTGTCTGCCGTGGAAGGAAGATTGGCGGTTGGCAAAACGTCGATCGACGCGATTCGGGGGATGTTCCCTGGCGGATCGATCACGGGTGCCCCCAAAGTGCGCGCGATGGAGATCATCAGCGAATTGGAGCCGACCGCGCGCGGAGCCTACTGCGGTTCGCTGGGTTACTTGGGATTCAACGGCAACTTGGACCTGAGCATTTTGATTCGCACGATCGTTGCCGCGCGGGGTTGGTGGCAGTTTCCTGTCGGGGGCGGAATTGTGGCGGCCTCCCATCCGCAGCGGGAATATGAAGAGACGTGGCACAAGGCAACTGGCTTGCTGCGAGCGATGAAGTAGGCTGCTAGCAACTCCCATCCATCAACTTTTCCTTCAGGGGATGGGTTCACTCTCCCGATTGTGACGGATGTGCGTCATTGAATCGGCGCACTCACACCTCTTGAGACGGACCACTTTGATGTCGGCTGATATTCCCAATTCGAAGATTAAGACCGCTGCGTTCGGGGTCGAACCCGGCTACGCTCCTTTCCGCCTGAGACAAGCCCGCTATCAGGCCTTGGCAGAAGCGGTGGCCGAATATGCACGCTGTCACCACGATCGGCCGTTGCAGTTGCTCGATGTGGGAATGGGAAGTGGCCGCTCGATGCGCTATATCCAAGCCCAGAGTGGTGTCGACCATCTGGAGTTCTCTGGAGTTGATCTATTCCCGCACGGCGAAGAGCACATTCACAATCGCCCGCAGTGGACCGTTTATCACGCGAACCTGGAGGAAGGTTTGTCCTTCCTTGATTCCAGCGCGTACGACATCGTGCTCTGCGAGCAGGTTTTGGAACACATGCAGAATGCAGCGGGCATGCTGGCGGAACTGGAACGAGTGCTGCGTCCTGGCGGCTTGATCGTGCTCGGCGTGCCGATCTTTCCGCACGGCTTGCATTTGATTCCGTACTACGGCAAGCCGCTGATGGAGCGCCTGTTGTTGCCGCCGGAAAAGTATCGCACGGTCACGCATGGTCATGTGCAAGCGTTTTCGCTGGCGACGTTCCTGCAGATGATTCGCGAAAACACGCAGTTGGAAGTGGAAGCATCACGCGGCTTTCGCATTGTGTCGGGCGGACCGCTACGAGCGCTGGAATATCACGAGTGGTGGTATCGCTGGAATCGCCGCATTGGGGCTGCTCTTCCCAGTTTGTGCACCGAGACGCAGGTGATTGCCACCAAGCCGGCAATGAAACAAGCGGAAACTGGAACTCGTTCCGGCCGACTCAAACTGCAGGCTGGGTAAGAGGCTGGCCACGCAAGCGGAGCGCGTCATCAATGGCGGCTCGGTCGGTGGGGCTTAATTCCCAACCCATGCCGGCTGCGGATTCGCGAATCTGGTCGGGCCGTTTCGCGCCGCAGAGTGCGACGGTGATGCCCGGCTGATGAATGGTCCAGTTGATGACGATCTCGGTGATCGTGCGCCCGCTACGAGTGGCGATTTCGCGCAAGCGATCCAGGAAATCCTGATTGCGTTTCCACTCTTCCCCTTGGAACATCGGGTACTTCGCACGTCCATCGCCGGGCTGAAAAACAAAGTCCCGCGGCAGCTTGCCAGCCAAGAGCCCCTTCATCAGGGGCCAGTAAATCGCCAGGCTGATCTGTCGCTCGAGGCACCAGGGAAGGATGTCGGCCTCGATGTCCCGCATCAGCATGTTGTACGGCGGCTGACAGGCAGTGATGGGACACACTTGCTCAAACTCTTGCATCTGTGCGAGCGTAAGATTGGACACGCCGACACAGCGAGTCTTTCCCGCGTCGAGGAGCTTTTTCAGCCCGGCGGCCGATTCGCCGACCGGAACTTGAGGATCGGGAGCGTGCAGGTAAAGGAGATCGATCCGATCGGTATTCAGGCGCTGCAGGCTTTCTTCGCATTCGAGTTGCAGTCGCTCTGGGCTGGCGTCGTAAACGCGCGTGGTAGGAGTTGTCCAATGCAGGCCCCCTTTGGTGGCAATCACCAGTTCATCACGCCGATGCCCCAGCGCGCGGGCGATGAGCTTTTCACTTTCTCCGAATGCCCCGTAGCAGTAAGCGGTATCGAAGAAGTTGATTCCTGCATCGACGGCAGCGGTGAGGGTCGCCAGGCTATCGGCATCATTCACATCCAAGCTCGTCATGCCTGCGATCGGCCAGCAGCCCATGGCAACGGGCGAAACAAGGAGGGACGTTTTGCCGAGGGGACGAAGCATGAGAGGCAGTCGCTAGAGGATGTGAGACGATGGGCATTCAGAAGGCTGAAGTTGGCATGGGAAGTTGCTGCTGCTAGTCGAGTTTGAAGACGGCCAACTGTGGCAGATGATCGCTCAAGGCGAACGACTCCGGATCATCCTCGTTGATGCGAAACGCCCCTTCAAAGATCGGCCGGGCTTCAGTGACTTGCTTCGCAATCGGCCCGGCAGCAAGGATATAGTCGATGCGGCGGTCGAACTTATCGGCCATGAAAGTGACCCCTTTTCCCGCGCCGACCTTGGCGAATGTATCGCTCCAGCCTGCCGCGAGCCACTGTTTGTACTCGGGATCGTCCGGCGTATGATTCAAATCGCCAATCAGCAGCATCGACTTGCCAGCGTCTAAGTCCCGCTTCATCGCGGCCAGCATCACGGGGACTTCGCGCTGCCGCGTTTCTGGTTCTGGTCCGGGATGCATGTGTGCCGAATGGAGGATGAGGTCACCGCTGGGCAGTTTCACGGTCGCTTGCCCCCAGTGACGCGTGAAGAGCTTTTTGTCGCGAGATTCTGCTGCGGCAGGTGCGTTCAGCACATCGACGATCTCGTACTTGCTAAACAACGTTCCCGGCCACTTTCCGCCACTCGGGAAGCGGACGAAGTTCATCTGGAGCTGCTCGGCGATTTCCTGAGCCACGGCTTCGCTGGGAGATTCGGAGAACTGCACGATGTCTGGGTTGTACAGTGCGAGTTCGAACGCAAACCGCTCGGGCATCTGTCCGAGCGATGTCGCCTTCTTTCCCAGAACTCGATCCTTCGGCCAGCCGGTGCATTCGTAGACGTTGTAGGCAATGACGCGCAGCGTTTTCGAGGAGGAATCTGCGGCGACTAAAGAGGTGGCTAGAACTCCGGCGCTCAATGTTCCAACGGCCGAACGGGAGAGAAATTGCCGGCGGGAGATCGCGGAGGGGATTTGCTGGTGCATCTTGCCAATTTTTGCGGCGGAAGAATCAAGCGAACCACCCTGATTCTAACCTGTCTGTGGGAGCAGGGTTGCTCGTCCGGTTTTTGTCCGCCCCTTCTCTCGCCTCCCCACCTAGCTACCATAAACGTATGCTTCCGCTGCATGCCCAGCATCAACGCCGATTCGAAACCAATCGCTTCGTCTACCCCGTTCTCAGCCGGCGGAGCGAAGGGATTTCGCTGGGGGTAAATCTCAATCCTGACAAAGTTTGCAATTTTGATTGCATCTACTGCCAGGTGGATCGCAGCACCACCAGCGAAACCAGATTCGTCGAATTGCCGCAACTGCTGGCGGAATTGAAAGAGATGCTCACGTACTGTGCATCGGGGGAGATTTTTCAGCATCCCCAGTTCGCGAGTACGCCCGAACCGTTTCGCCGACTCAACGATATTGCCTTTTCAGGGGACGGGGAGCCGACGACCTATCGTAACTTTGACGAGATCATCGAGCGCTGCGCGGAACTGAAACGAGCCCAGCATCTCGATCAAGTGAAGATGGTACTGATTACCAACGCCAGCATGTTTCATCGGCCCCATGTGCAACGGGGCTTGGAATTGCTTGATCAAAACCAAGGTGAGATTTGGGCAAAACTCGATGCCGGTACGGAGGAGTATTTCAAACTGGTTGACCGCACGACGATCCCGTTCGAACAAGTGTTGAATAACATTACCTCGGCGGCGAAAGTCAGGCCGCTGGTGTTGCAGTCTCTGTTCATGCGGGTGAATGGCGAACCACCTTCCGGAGCGGAGCAACTGGCCTTCTGCGAACGCTTGCGAGAAATTCGGGCTGCGGGGGGGCAGATTAAGTTGGTGCAAATTTACACCGTCGCTCGTCCGCCGGCCGAATCGTTTGTCGCACCACTGACGGTGGCCGAGGTCGATGCGTTGGTGGAGCTCGTCCGCGAACGGACCCGCTTGGAAGTGCGTGGCTATTACGGATCCTCGGCGGAATAAATGAACGAACAACGTCCCGAACCGGTCGACGAACAAGACGATGGGCTCTCCGTCCGCGCGGGGCAGTGGCGGTTGATTCAAATTATTTCGGCCGTGGTATTTGTATGGGGTTCTTATCTCGCCGCTGGCGCGATGTTCAAAAGCGGCGATAAGAGCTTGCGGCCGGTCCTGAAGGGGCTGATTATCCTGGGCTGTTTTGCCGCCTTCATCGGTTTTTGGGCGTTGCTACTGTGGGTCCGCGAACGACGTTTGGCCCGTGAGGCAGAGGAAGACGAAGAAGACGAAACAGACGCGGAATGAATTATTTCCGGCTCTTTCTCGTTTCGCCCGGCGTCCTCTTTCCTCTTCGCCCCCAGTCTGAGTTATAGTGGCGAGGGACAGAAATCGCCCCGGCGAATGACGTCTCACTCCTATCCTGCACACGTTTTGGGCTGGCATGAGCACCGTACCTTCTGGCTCGACCACTGATCAAATCGAATTCCTCTGCAATGGCTGCGGCCGGACTCTCAAAGTCCCTGCTGCCGCGGCCGGTAAGCGGGCATCGTGCCCGCAGTGCGCTGCCGTGGTGCAAGTTCCGGCAGCGAGCGTAGCGACTCCGCCCGCTTCGCCTGTGGATGCCGCTGCTGCGCCCGGCAACGGCAGTCCTGCGGCTGGGCCCACGAACAATCCGTTTGCGACCAGCACTCCTGTGTCCCCGGGATCGAGTTCTCCCGAGGCTGCGACAACTCCGCTTGCTCCGCCAGGAATGGCTCCGGCACCTGCCGGCCGAGATACTCCCACCCGCCGACTCTTCGATCGAATGACTTCGGAGATCGCCAAGATCTATGTCGGCCAGGATGAACTAGTGCTCGGGACGCTGGTGGCACTGTTTTCGAACGGACACGTCTTGATCGAAAGCGTGCCGGGTCTGGGCAAGACTCTTTTTGTGCGCACGCTCGGTCGCGTGCTTGGATGTGATTTCGGACGGATTCAGTTCACGGCAGACTTGATGCCGTCGGACATCACTGGTGCTCCTATCTTCGACATGAAGACCCAGGAGTTCCGCTTCCGTCCTGGTCCGGTCTTTACGCAGCTTCTGCTGGCCGACGAAATCAATCGTGCCCCTGCCAAAACGCATGCTGCTCTTCTCGAAATCATGCAGGAGTTCTGCGTTACCGTGGACGGCATCACGCATGTGATCGAACGTCCGTTTCTGGTGCTCGCGACGCAGAACCCGATTGAAAGCGAAGGAACCTACAACCTTCCCGAAGCGCAACTCGACCGTTTCATGTTTAAGCTCGTGGCGAACTATCCGCGCGAGGATGAAGAAGCCAAGATCCTGCAGATGCATAGTCGGCAGAAGGATGTCGGCAAAACGCTCGAGGCCGAGATCAGCACCGTCGCCTCACCGGCAGACATTTTGCAGGTCATACAGGCCAATAGCGAAGTCCGCGTGGATGACCGCTTGCTCGACTACATCAATCGCATCGTCCGCCTGACACGCAATTGGAAGCAGTTCCACATGGGGGCTTCTCCCCGTGCGGGTCTGGCGATCATGCAGGCTGTGCGCACGCTTGCCGCCTTTAGTGGTCGCGACTATGCCGTGCCGGACGATGTCTTTCAGATTGTTCTGCCGGCGCTTCGTCATCGCGTGATGCTGACGGCAGAGGCGGAAGTCGAGGGCTATAAGGTCGACGACGTGCTTACCGAAATGGTCCGCTCCGTGGAGGTGCCCCGGATTTGAGCGAGACGTTCCTGGTCTGGCTGGCCGAGTTCGCTCCCACGCTCATCAAGCTGGCCGTCCTCTTGATGGGGGTGGCCACGCTTCCCTTGGTAGCACTCGCCTGGATTCGTGGGATTTATCCCCATGTGCCGCTCGTCCTGTTGGCGATCGTGCCCGCGTTGCTCACTTGTTTGACGGTCCTGAACGATCAGTGGCTGATCCTGGTTTTACTGTGTGATGCGGCCATCTTTCTGGTCGGCTTGATGGACCTCCTCACGCTTCCGCAGCCGCGCTGGTTTTCGGCGCAGCGTGAAATGCTTCGTGTGGCATCGCTGGGTAAATCACATCAAGTCAGCATGCATGTGAACAATGCTTCGTACCGTCGCATCCCGGTTGCCGTGGTGGACGACGTGCCGCAAACCTGCACTGCCGACCCGCCTGATTTTGAGGTCATCCTCGAACCTCGCAGTGAATCGACCCTCACCTATCAACTTCTGCCGAGCCAACGGGGGGAGTTCTTTTTGGAGAACATTTACCTGCGGCTTCGCAGCCGGCTCCATCTGTGGCGGCGGTATGTCACGCTGCCGGTGCAGTCGACATTGCATGTCTATCCCGACATGAAGCAACTCTCTGAGTATGCGATCCTCGCCCGCACCAACCGCTTAAGCTTGATGGGGGTGCGTCGTACGCGGCGGATCGGTACCGATAACGAATTCGAACGGCTCCGCGACTACACGCCGGACGACAACTACAAATTTCTCGATTGGCGTGCATCTGCCCGCCGGCGCAAGTTAACCGTCAAGGATTTTCAGACCAGCCAGAGCCAGCGGATTATCTTCCTGATCGACTGCGGACGGATGATGACCAACGAGGCCTCCGGCCTGAGCCTGCTCGATCACAGTTTGAATTCCGCGCTGATGCTGTCTTATGTCGCCCTGCGGCAGGGAGACTCCGTCGGACTGATCGCCTTCGCGGACGACATCCTGGCTTATGTTCCGCCGCAGGGGGGCATGAACCAGATGAACCGCCTGCTGCACGCGTCTTTCAATCGTTTCCCCGAGTTGACGGAATCGCGTTACGATCAGGCCTTCTTGTATTTGAACACCCACTGCCGCAAACGGTCGCTGGTGGTGCTGATGACGAATCTGATCGACGAAGTGAATTCGCTTTCGGTGCAAAGCTACTTAACCAATCTGGTCGGCAAGCATCTGCCGCTGGGGATTTTGATGCGGGATCATAGTTTGTTCGATGCCGCCGATCATGAGCCCCGGAATGATCGCGAACTGTTTCGCGCCGCTGCAGCGGCAGAAATTCTTTCCTGGCGACACCAGGTGCTCAGTGATCTGGAACACAAAGGGGTGCTTGCCCTGGACGTATTTCCCGAGGATATGACCGCACCTTTGGTCAATGCATACCTGGCCATCAAAGCCCGGCACATGCTGTAGTCTGTGGCACGCTTAGCACTGCACCGTCGCTACTTGGAAGTGCCCCATTCAATCGGCTTCTCGAACGTGAACTTCCAGATCCATTCGGGTGTCTCCAGGACCGACGGATCGGCTTTCGCGTGAAATGCGGTTCGCAAGCGGTCGCGAGTGATCTCGGCCACAAAGAAGCCTTTTTCGGTCTGGCCGGTGTTGATCACATCGAGCGGCAGGTCTTCTTCGGCGGGCTTCCATCTCCGCAGGCCGGTGCCGGTATGCCCGTGAAAGTAGGCGATTACGTTGTACGGCTTTACAGCCTGATAAAACTCTGCCCAATCTTCGGCGACCCACCAATCGGTGTCAAAGCCACAATGGGCCAGGATGATTACCGGTCTGCCGCTAGAGCCAACTTTCGCCGCCAGATCCTCTTTCACGAACTGTAGCGCGTTCTGCGGATCGTGCCACGGCAAGGAATATCGCACCTTGGGATTCTGCTTATCGGCAGGATAGGAGTTCGTCTGCACGAAGTGGACGTCGTTCCAATCCCACGAGTAGTGCAGGCCGTTGGGCGAGAGATTGCTGATAGCGCCACTTTTCAATCGCAGTTGATTGCGCCGTTTGATCTCCGCCTGAACACTCCGGCGCTGTTTGATGAATTGCTCCGGCGGTCCGTCATGATTTCCAAACCCTTCGAACACCGGATACTTGAGCAGTCCATCGGTTCCATCAAACCCGAACTGCTCCTCAAAATGCTTCCACTCGATCTCGGTCTCGCTATTCTTGTCCCCATCATCGACCAGATCACCCAGCGCCAGTACGCCGCGCGGCTTGCCGATCGCTCCGCCCCCCAACTTCTCCGGCCAGGCAACCGCCGGCAGTTCATTCATCCGCTGGATGGTCACCTGGTTCCGTTCATTCCGTTCAATGTGCTGCAACGCTTCATAATGCGAATCGGACGTGATGATGAACGTCAACGCGGGTTCTTCCGCGTGGGTTGTGGCAACAAGGAGCGCCAGGCAAAGCGTGACTGCGAACCAAACGAGTTTGGCGGGAGAGGGCATGTGAATACTGAGCGGAGGGAGAGGGAAAGGAGTTCTTCAATGCAGCGAATCGAAGCAGGTGGGAAAACAAACGGCGGGCGCGAACCTCCGGGGACGGCGGGGTGCCCCTACAACTTGGCTAAAAGTTATGGGTGACGAAGTGAGTATATCTCGTGCCGCATCTGCAAGCACTCATGAATGTGATACGAACGACGCATCCCAATCGCGCCGTTTCTCCCCCCTAAACCGGCAAAACTAGATGCAAATACCGCTTCTCCTTGCACTTCGCCTGTTTTTGCTGCTCCCCCAAACGACCTCCGGGCGCTAGAATGAACGTTCCGTTCGGCAAGGATGTTTTGGGCGGTTTCATCGTTCGTCGGGCTGCTTCCCAGCCCCAAGTCCAGCCCACCCCCTATGTCTGTTCATCTGCCGCAATTTAATCCCAATGTCGGAAGGCTCGGCAAGCTGCTCGAACGCTTGCAGCAGGCGAGCGCCGACAACGAATTTTCCGCCCAGCAGATGGCGCTGCATCCCTCCCAGCGCACGCCGCTGCCCATGACGCGGGCGGATGCCGAAGCGCGCGGCTGGGATGAACTGGATGTGGTGATTGTCACCGGCGATGCGTACATCGATCATCCCAGTTTCGCGATGGCGATTTTGGGTCGCGTGCTGGAAGCGGCCGGGTATCGCGTGGGCATTGTCAGTCAGCCCGATTGGAAGAAGGTGGACGACTGGCGGCGGTTCGGCAGGCCCAGACTCTTCTTCGCGATCTCGGCCGGCAATATGGACTCGATGATCAACCACTACACGGCCAATAAGAAGGTCCGCAATGCCGACGCGTATTCGCCCGGCGGACGAATTGGCTTGCGACCAGATCGGCCGACGCTCGGCTATTGCCAGCGCGCTCGCGAAGCATACCCCGGCGTGCCAGTGATTGCGGGCGGCGTGGAAGCGTCGTTGCGACGGCTCGCGCACTACGACTATTGGTCCGACAAGGTTCGCAAGTCGATCCTGCTCGATTGCAAGGCAGACCTCGTCGTGTTCGGCATGGGAGAAGAAGCGATTCTGGAGATTGCCGAGCGGCTGGCGAAGGGGGAAACTGTCCAGAGCCTGCGCAACATGCGCGGCGTGGCCTACGCGATGGGAGCCAAAGAAACTCCGCCGGAAGATGCGATTCGCCTACCCAGCTTTGAAGAAGTGACCGCGGATAAAGTAGCCTTTGCCGAAGCAACGCGGATCATTCATCACGAGACGAATCCGTACAACGCGAAGAAGCTCGTGCAGTATCACGATCGGCAGGCCGTTGTTTGCAATCCTCCGGCGTTCCCGATTTCGCAAAACTCGATGGATGCGATCTACGGCCTGCCTTACACGCGACAGCCGCATCCCAGTTACCGCGGCGAAGCGATTCCTGCCTTCGAAATGATCAAGGACAGCGTGACGATCATGCGCGGCTGCTTTGGCGGCTGCACGTTTTGCTCGATCACCGCGCATCAAGGACGCGTGATTCAGTCGCGCAGCAATGAATCGGTTCTGACCGAGTTGAAGGAACTTGGACAAGATCCGAACTTTAAAGGGACCGTGAGCGATATCGGCGGCCCGACCGCGAACATGTTCCACATGAAATGCACTCGGCCGGACGTGGAGGCCGTATGTCGCCGGCAGTCATGCGTGCATCCGACGATCTGCAAGTTACTTGGCACTGATCATGGACCCCTGGTGCAGTTGATGAAAGACGCCCGCGATGTGCCGGGCGTGAAGAAGGTGCTCGTCGCCAGCGGCATTCGGATGGATCTTGCCCGGCGCTCGCCGGAATACATGCGGGAACTGGTGCAGCATCACGTCGGCGGGCATTTGAAGGTCGCTCCGGAGCATGTCGACGAAGACGTGCTCGAGAAGATGCGCAAGCCGTCCGGCGATGACTTTGAAAAGTTCGCTGAGGTTTTTGATCGCGAATCAAAAAAGGCAGGGAAGAAGCAGTTCCTCATTCCGTACTACATAGCCAGTCATCCCGCGAGTGATTTGCACGCGATGATCGAATTGGCTTTGTTCCTGAAACGAACCGGCTATCGTCCGGATCAGGTGCAGGACTTTATTCCCGCACCGTTCGATGTGGCCACGGCCATGTATTACACGGGGCTCGATCCGTTCACCAAGCAGCCGGTCTTTTCCGCGAAGCGATTGAAGGAACGCAAATGGCAGCGGGCGCTGATGCAGTTCTTCAAGCCGGAGAATTATTTTGAAGTGCGTGAAGCACTGTCCGAAGCAGGCCGGCAAGATTTGATCGGCGACGGTTGCGACAGTTTGATTTCGAGTCGTCCGCCGCGCGAGGCCTTGGATCGTCGCCGTGAGGACGCAAACCGCCGGTTTAGTGGCGACTATGTGCACACGGTTCCCGGAACCGGAGCGGGAAACAAGCTAGGTGACAAGAAGCGGAGTGACAAGTCGCGTGGGCAGCGGCCGCAACAGGGTGGAGCGAAACCTGGTGGTAACAGCACGGGTGGCAGCACGTCCGGAGGAAAGAATCAGCAGCGCAGCTCAAGACGCCCGCCGGGCAAAGGATATCGTCCGAAGGGATAGAGGATTACAACCCAAAGTCCTTAATCGTCAGCAGCGTCCGCAATTCCAATCCGGCGGCGGCGAAGGCCTCTTTGCCACCTTCCAGGCGATCGATGATACCGAGCACGCCCACAACGTGCAAACCGGCAACGCGGGCTTTTTCTGCGGCCGCGAGAGCACTGCCGCCAGTGGTAATCACGTCCTCGACAATCACCACTCGCTGGCCCGCTTCCACAGGTCCTTCTACATCTTTGCCGGTGCCGTGTTGCTTAGCTTCCTTCCGTACGATAAAACCGCGCAAGTGTTTGCCTTGTGCGCCCGCAACCGTGATGATTGCGGCTGTGATCGGATCCGCGCCAATCGCCATGCCGCCGACTGCGTCCGGCATATCGTTTGCCAGAAGCTCTAGCATGCCGGCGGCGATGAGATTCGCACCGCGCGAATCAAGCGTGACCTTGCGGCAATCAAGGTAGTAGTGCGATTTCTTTCCCGAAGCCAGAGTGAAGTCGCCGGTCTTGAGAGCCAGTTCGCGAATAAGGCTGATGAGAGTGGAGCGGTCGTACATGGTCTAAATCCTATTAGGTTTCCGGCCGCATCGCGCGGCGAACAATGTCTTGATCGAAATAATTGATGTTCATGCCAGCATCGACGACGATCGACTGCGCGTTGATGCCGCTCGACCGCGGACTCAATAAAAACGCGGCCACGTTCGCCGCCTCCTGCGTGGTCAGTGCCGCTTTTCGCGGAATCACTTGCTCCGCAAACATATACGAATCGACGTAGCCCGGAATGCCGGCCGAGGCGGACGTCTTCAACAGCGAGGGCGAAACCGCGTTGAATCGCACCCGCGAAAAACGACTGAACGACTTTGCCAGGAATGCCAACGACGAATCAAGGGCCGCCTTGATCGGGGCCATGTAGCCGTAGTTCTCGCTTGCCATTCGGGTGGTCGAAATGGAAACGGTCACCACGGAGGCGTCTGGATCGAGCAAATCTTTCAGGGCGTTCGAAACTGCGATGAATGAGAAGCAGGAAATATCGAATGCCCGCAACATCGCCCGGCGGGTCGTTTCGTGAAACGGCCGCATGCCGTCGGCGTAGTCGGCAAACGCAATCGAGTGGAGCAGGCCATGGAATTTTTCCCCGGTGGCGGCGAGGTCGTCGCGGAGTTTGTCAATTTGATCTTGATGTTCGACATCGCAAATAAACAACGGTGCGTCTTTCACCAGCTTTCGCACCGATTCCGCCCGTTCGGCACTCCGCACCACGTAGGTGATTTTCGCTCCGCTCTCCGCCAGTGTCTGCGCAACGTGCCATGCGACGCTTTTTTTGTTCGCGACGCCGAAAATCAAGACGGACTTATCGGCCAGGCCGAGGAATTCAGGCATAATGGTTGATGGCTAGAAAGGTGGTTGGCTATTGTACCGCGAATTTTTCTTGGTGCCCCCGTGCTTACAATGATTTAGCGAACATTCGTCCCTCCCATCAGTGAATCTGAAATGCCAAAAATCCTCATGCCCCTCGGCGATGCGACCGAGACCCTCGATACCTTCTACCCTTTCTTTCGCCTGCCGGAAGATGGGTTTGAAGTAGTGGTCGCTGGGCCCGAAGCGCGGCTTTATCACACCGTGTTGCACGAGGTTCCCCCGAACAGCGATGTGCCGTGGGATATCACCCAGGAACGTCCCGGCTACCACATTCGCGCGACAATTGCCTTCCGCGACGTGAATTCGGCCGATTATGCGGGAATGTTTATTTCCGGCGGACGGGCTCCGGAATATCTGCGGTACGATCACGACTTGCTTCGAATCACACGCGAGCTTTGCGAGGCCGGCAAACCGATTGCTTCGGTCTGCCATGGTGTGGAGATCCTCGCCGCTGCTGGTTGCCTGCAGGGACGCACTGTGACCACGGTTGCCAAGTGCCGGCTCGATGCTGAGCAAGTGGGGGGAAAGTATGTCGATCAGGAAGTCGTCGTCGACGGCAACCTGATTTCGGCCCGCACTTGGCACGATAACACTCCGTTTATGCGCGAGTTCATTCGCTTGCTTAAAGCAAACCCATAGCACTGCCGAAACCACAACCGGGCGAAAACTTTCTCCACTAGAGAACTACTTTGTCGACATCCACACCACCTTCCGCATTTGAGCAACGTAGCTTACTTCCGCAAGCAGCGCGCCCAATTTGGCCATTAATCGTTGGTCTCGTCGCCATCGTTGTCGTGCCTCTCGTCGTTTGGGAATTGCCGCGGGAGAAGGAGAGGTGGAAGGTTGCCCGCGCCGTGCAAATGCGAGTCGACGGGAAGTCGGACGACGCTCTCACTCTGCTCGACGAAGTCGTGGAAGACGATCCACAGAATGTGGCTGCACTGCTGCTGCGTGCGGAGTGGCTGTTGCAGGAATCCCAGGCGGATCGTGCTTTGGCAGATCTCGACCGGGCAGTAGAGATTTCACCCGATGATCGGGATCTATTGCGAATCCGGGCTACGGTTCTGCTGACGGTGGGAAGATATGACGACGCCATTCGGGATACGGATACAGCGCTCGCGAGTGTCGCGACGGAAGATCACATCCGACGATCGATGTACCTGAATTTATCCGCTTACTATCGGGCGATTGCAAATCAGGAATTGACGCGTGCCAAAGAAGATATCGACGAGGCTCTTAAGTTGGTGCAGGACGAAGATAGCCGGATGGCTTTGCTCGACACACGTGGTTTTGTCCTGTATCGAATGGAGCGGTATGACGAAGCGCTTGCTGACCTCAATGCCGCGATTCCCGTTGCGGATAAGGAATTGGAGCAATGGGACCAGATGAAGGCCACGATCTCTCGCCGTGGGCACGATATTGAAGCGATGGCGAAGAAGGTTTATCGCAATGTGGCAGTGATCTACTATCACCGCGGACTAATTTACGAGGCCTTAGGCCAAAAAGAGCAGGCCGAGGCAGACTTTGCCAAAGTACGTGGTTGGGGGTTGGAGCCGGGGGAAGATCTATTTTAACGTCTAGTCGGCGGGTTTTATGCCGTTTGACACTCTGCCGAAGAGAGCTAAAATTAAGAACATCGCGGGTGTAACTCAGTTGGTAGAGTACGACCTTCCCAAGGTCGCTGTCGAGGGTTCGAGTCCCTTCGCCCGCTCTAGTTGGATCGTAAAACCCTGATTGTCGTCATGGCAAGCAGGGTTTTTTGCTGCGCTGAACGACGAAAACGCGGAGATTGAAGTCATGATCCCTAGTTTTTCTCCTGCGGATCGTCTTGGCTATGTTGCACTCGCGGCACTGTGTTGGTTTGCTAGCCTTGCTGCGGGACACGAGAAAACGACCGAACAACGGGGAACGATCGTTGCGGTCTCTGCCGCGGGGCATCTGCAGTTGAAGACTAAGGCCGGTGGTTTCACACTTCCGCTGCAGGGGGTGGCGTTTCCGGTCAAGGATCAGCCGTTTGCAGCAGAAGCGATTGCAGAACTTAAAAAGCGATTGCCCCAGGGGGAAGTCACTTGCGTCGTCATTCAGGTGGGGGACGAACGATTTTTGCGTGTTCGTTCCGGCGATGGCTGGCTGAACAAGGAAGTGATCGAGGCCGGGCTCGCCTGGCACGATCCACGGCAGTTTCCCTTGCAGAGTCTTGCCGAAGCTCAAGCGGCGGCCAAAGCAGCGCGACGTGGCTTGTGGGTGGACGAAAAAGCGATGCCGCCCTGGGAGTATCACGCCTGGCGAACGGCGAATGCTGAGCAGTTGCAAGCCGAGCAAGCTGCTCTTTTCAACTTCGTTCGTACCAAGCAGCGCGAACAGTTGCATACCATGATTCCCGCGGAGGAGCGAGCGCAAGCAGTTGCCGTGATTGAAAAGGCAGTGGCGGCGATGGGGGGCAAGGAGCAACTCCAACGTTTGACCCGGGCGCACTTCGTCTGGCAGATTGATTTGTCGCCGGAGAGTTGCAAAAACTTGAACCAATCGATTCGGACCGTTGCGCCGTTTGGAGTCAATCCCGACAAGCAAACGTTTGTTATCGATCTATGGTGGGATGGCCCTGAGCGTTGCCGCATCAAACTGCAAGGCGATCCTCCGCTGCGTAGTCCGTTTCAACAAGATGCACAGCTGAGCTTGAACGTGCATTGGTTCGAACAGAAATTGCTCATCACAATAGGAAGCCAGATCGCAGGGAAGGATGAACTATTTCTAGAATTTCCGTTACCCGGTAAACCGACCGAGGAAGCTTACAAGCTGACAGCCGAGGATCTTCGTCAAATCCGCCAGATGGTCAACGCGGTACAAGAGCCGTTCGCGGTATTCCCGCTGACGGGCGAAAACTATTTGATCAAGGCCGCCCCCGTTCGGCCGGGTGATGTCGGACCGGCCATTCAGGTACTGCCTGTAGCGATGTTGGACTTCTTAACAACGGGCGTGCCGTTACCGGTCGACGCAGAATCGCTCGCCAAACATCCTTACTGGGTGCGGCATGAATTTGACGGCAAGACGGGCTTGCTCCATTCCATGAAACCGTTGGAAGGAAAAGAAGTGACGACATTGTCCGCCTATCAACCGTTCGACGGGCTAAGATTCTGGACGAAGCTGGATATCTCGTTTGTACCAAATGACAAAATTCAGATCACTAAACTCGAACTTCCTGCGCAGATGGATGCAGCAGTATTTCAGTTTCCCGTACTTAGCGATCCGGTGAAGCTGTTTGCGAAGTAGATCTACATTCGCGGTCGAATGCGATGGAATCGCAAAACCGTCCCAATAAGCGCCCAGTAAAACTAATTCAGCGCTGCCGACCAATCTCCAGGAAACTCGCCGAGTTCAATCTCTTCTACCCATTCCTTGATGTGCTCGTCGATCTGCAACGCGCACCGCCGATAGAGTTCTAGTGGGCCGCCGACGGGGTCCCCCACATCGCCGCCATCACGCGAGAGGAGATGCACCCGGCCTGCTGCTTCGGGCCACTGAGAGAGAATGGCATCGCGATGGCCACGCGTCATGGTTAGCACCAGATCGGCAAAGCGAATCAGCCGATCAGTGACGGGCTGCGTCTCGTGCGCAGAAAGATCGAGGCCAAAATCCTTCATCACTTCGATGCCGGCTTCTGCCGCACATTCGCCCGCAGGAGCGGCGACACCAGCCGACATCACTACGATGCCCCGCTCATCGAGTTCAGCAAAGGGAATCTGCAGACGTTCGGAAAGGCGTTTACGAAGCAGCATCTCCCCCATCGGGCTCCGGCAAGTGTTCCCGGTGCAAACCACTACTGCCATCCAGCTAGCCAGCCGCCGCAGGTTCGTTTCGGAGATGACCCCAGGTCGGATCAATGAAGCAGTTGATTTGTCCACGCGCACCACCGACGAGGGTTGTCCAAACCGGCATCGGCCGTCGTCCAAAATTAAGTCAGCCACATTCGAAAAACACTTGATCGCTTCCTGTCCGGTCACTGCATGTGGTTCTGCGCCTTGCTTGAACGAGGCGATCGCCAATGGACCAGAGATCAGGCGTTGCACCGCCTGCAAAAGCGGATGCGAGGCTACTCGCAAGCGAACACTTCCCTGCGGAGCCAAGGCTTGCTGAGTTTCCTTAGGCCACCGAGTTAGAATGCTATCGACGTGGCGATCCTCAACTTCCAAAATCACCGGTCCAGGCCAGCAACGGCGCGCTAGTCGAAGGGTGAGAGACGAGGCCCCGGGAACGTAGTCACTGAGTTCTTCGGAACTACGCAGCGCGAGTGTCAGAGGAGCGTCCGCGTCGGAGCGAAATTCCGTCAATCGGGCAAGTGCGACCGGGTGTTGCACGCTGGCGGCCGCAACATAAACCGTCTCCGTAGGGAAGACGATTAGTTTGCCTTCTGCCAGGGCTTGGACCGCCCGATGGACGATGTCACGCGGGTCATCCGTGGCCGAAACATCAATAACGGCAGGCATGGAAAAGGGAAACGAGGAACAGGCAATCCGTATACTTTCATTCTCAGTCAGCGGTAGCGAAGGGTCAAGTGCCGCCAAAAGAAGTAGAAAGGGATGAATTGCGGCCGGAACGCCGCTCAAGAGGTTGAATATCATCGATTTTCCAACGATTCTACTTCAATCGCGGATGTGCTTTCGGCAGCGAGGTTTGATCCTTCAGTCGAACTGAGGCCCCTGTGGAGCCTTAGTTCGAAGTTTGTTCGCTGCATCGCAATGAGCGTGTGAGCGTTCATGCTTCCTTTCTTTCGGGCCATTCTTGAATGACGTGTACCTGCTAGCGTAGCTATGAAATCAGGGACATCGTACCGAGTTACTTGTAAAGTTTTGAATACCTATAGTGCCAAGTCGCACGACGCAGCTGCTTAGGTGACATCGACTGGGCTTTTCCGCAAAAAACGTTTGACGAAGATACGCCGCGGTGCGAACGAATTTGATTGTTCGTCGGCAGATTGCGATCATGGCGCACCGAACTCTGCTGTAATCAATTCTTGCTAGCAAGATCCCTTCCTTTACAACCTGGTCACACTGCGGCATATTGATACCCCTTGGCTGCAAGTGGGGCCAAGGGAGACCGCCGCGAAGTTCACAGAATTGCCTGTGGTACTCTTGCGAGGGGCCTGATTATCGTCACTCAGGAGAGGCATCGATGGGACTTTTCTCGGTCAATGAAGTCACCACGTTTCGCTGGCCTCTCGAACAAGACCTGCGCGAGTATCGTGAAGCTGGGGTTGAAGCCATCGGAATCTGGCGGCAGAAGATTTCCGATTTCGACGAAGCGGCTGGAATCGAACTGATTGCCGATAGCCAGTTCGCCGTTAGCAGCCTCTCCTGGGCAGGGGGCTTCACGGGGAGCGATGGTCGCACGCATGCCGAAAGTATTCAGGATGGCCGCGAAGCCATCCGTCTGGCGTGTGCCCTGCGAGCTGGCTGCCTGTTGATTCACACTGGCGCTCGGGCGGGGCACACACACAATCATGCCCGCAGATTATTCCGAGCGGCGCTTGATAAGCTGTTGCCATTGGCAGAAGAACTAAGCGTGACGCTCGCTATCGAGCCGATGTGTTCTACCTGCGGAACCGAATGGACTTTTCTAGGCGGAGCTGCGGAAGCGTTACAGCTTGTCGAAGCTGTGGATAGCAATTGGTTCCGCATGACACTGGATACCTATCACCTTGCCCAGCAGGCCGACGTTTGGGACCTACTCCCCCGCGTAGCCAAGCATGCGGCCTTGGTGCAATTGGGTGATAGCAAACGCCCAGCCGGGCAGGAGCAGAACCGCTGTCTGCTCGGGGATGGCCAATTGCCCGTGCGACAAATGGTTCAAGCCTTGCACCGGTCAGGTTATCGTGGCTGTTACGAACTGGAACTGCTCGGCGAAGACGTGGAAGCAACGTGTTACCGGCAGTTGCTGCAACGCTCCAAGAAAACATTCGATAGCTGGATGACCGAAGTGGCTGCAGCGTAGGGCGATTCCTGCACTCAAGCCGTTTTCGATCTAGCGGCTGAAAGACACACCCCAGCTCACACGCGGCGGCGGCGGACCGCAGTGGCGGTGATAGTAATAAGGGGGCGGCCCCCAGTAGGGTCGCGGCCCATACCAGCCCGGACCCGCGTAATATTGCTCAACGACAATTGGTGCCGGAGCCGGTGCGTACATCACCGGTGCAACATTTGCCACCGCAGCGGTATTTGCCACGCGCGGCGGACCAGCAGTTTGCATCGCTTGAATGGCTCCGTCTGGAACCCCTTGGTTCCGCAGATTGATCAGATCGTTCACATTGAGCGGCCGGCTGACGCCGTTCGCACGAATTTGACCGGCGATTACTTGTTCACTGAGTCCCGCCCGCGCCATCGCGATAATGTCTTCTGGTGAAACGGCTCCCGATTGAGCAACGGCAATTTGTTGTTGTGCCGCTGCCTGCTGGTACTGCTGAGCCACTGCGTACCGATTGTTCTCGACCTGGCGATCGACACCACCACCGATGACCGCACCGGAAATCGCACCGACACCAGCACCGATCAGCGCCCCCGGACCGGCGGCATCTCGACCGTCGCCGATGGCGGCACCCAAACCTGCTCCGGCGAGTGCGCCCAGCAGTGTTCCTTTTTCCGCGTTGTTGGTTTGGAACGTTTGACATCCGCCCGTGGCCGTGAAGACGACGGACGAAATCAGCATCGCAATAAATGGTCGGGCCAGGCTCATCGATTTGCATCCTGCAGTTCGAAGGAATTGGGTCGCGAATGTTCGCAGCTTCAAGCTGGAACGTCAATGCCCAAGATTGCCGATGGGGTAGTCTTGCGCCAATCCTGTAACTTCTTTTATCGGCACAAGTGTCCAGGCAGAATCAGCAGTGAAAATTGAGATTTGCTAGCGGCGGAGATGCGCACCAGCTGCGTTTATTCCTTTCGTACCTGACGCTGCCGCAGCAAATACATCACAAACGAGCCGAGACCGGCGAACTTATATTCGCCGTCAACGTAGTGCTCGATGACGTAGAAGGCAAAGTAGTAGAAGCGGGCAAAGCACCAGACAGTGACAGCAATCAGAAACGCGAACTTCAAAGTTGGATGTTCGGCGAACAACAAACCAGCCGCGACGATCCCGCCCACCAGAAACAGGAATCCTTTGGCGTAAATCCAGCGGTGGTCTTTGAGGTCCGCCATCGTTCGATCACACCCCCAAAAACTTGGTCGCCTCGGCGACAGCGTCTTTCAAGCATCCTGGCTGAAATGGACTGACCAATCCCGCTGACTTAGCGAGTGCTTGAAACGGCGCCTCTCCGCCACGCTTGCAGAGTGCCACATAGGCTGCCAAGGTTTGCTCGGGTTCCTTCATGGACCGAGCCCAAAGTTGCAAGGCGCAAGTTTGAGCCAGGGTGTAGTCAATGTAGTAGAACGGGTTGAGATAAATGTGCCGCTGGAACTGCCAGAAGCCGCCGCTGCTGACGTGCGGCAGATCACCGTAATCTCGCCACGGCAGATACATCCTTTCCATCTGTTGCCACATCGCATGACGTTCGGCCGCTGAAGCGTCGGGCCGCTCGTAAACCAGATGCTGAAAGTGGTCGACGGCCACGCCATAGGGAATAAACAGCAATCCTTGAGTTAGATGCAACCGACGGAACCGTTCTGCGTCGTCACCGAAGAACTTTTCCATGTGTGGCCAGGTAAGGAACTCCAAGCCCATCGAATGGATCTCACACGATTCGTACGTCGGCCAAAGATAGTCGAATAGAGGCAGGTTCCGACTGCAGTAGCATTGGAAAGCATGCCCCATTTCATGGGTGAAGACTTCGACATCCCCCTTGGTACCGTTGAAATTCGCGAAGATGAACGGCAGCCCCTCTTTGGGAAATGAGGTGCAAAAGCCGCCAGGAGATTTGCCGTCCCGGTTCTTGAGGTCGGTGAGCTTTGCGTCGAGCATCAGCCGAAAGAATTCCCCCAGTCCGCCTCCCATTTGGTCAAACATTTCGACCGCGCGGGCAACCATCCAATCGTGGTCTCCCTGCGGCGCAGGATTACCGCGCAGATCATGAACGGCATCATCCCAGAACATCAACTTGTCGATGCCCAACGCCTCCGCTTGATGCTTCCGCAGTTTCACGGCCAGCGGCACGAGAACGTCGCGCACTTCGGCACGGAATTGCTCGACATCTGCCTCGTTGTAGTCAACCCGCTTCATCCGCTTATAACCCAAGCCAACGTAGTTATCGAAACCCAGCTTCTTGGCCATGCCATGTCGCAGCTTTACTTGGTCGTCGTAGATGCGATCGAGCGCTACCCGATTATCAGCGAACCATTGCCAGCGAGTGTTCTCCGCCGCATGCCGTGTCTCGCGGTCGGCATCCTCCCGAAATTTCACGATGCCCGAGAGGTTGTACGGCTCGCCTTGAAATTCCAACTTCGCCCCGGCACACAATTCGCCGTACTCCGCTTCAAGCTTCGAAAGTTGCACGAGGTCCTGCTCGATGACCGGATCGAAGGCGAGGACATCCGCCTCCCACAAGGCAAACGCGGTACTGCCGATTTTCTTCTCTAGTTCCGGCCGAAAGCGGCTAGAAAGAAGTCGCTTCTTAACGCGGACGTCGTAGTCGGTAAACTTCGGGGAAATTTCATCGCAGAATTCACGTTCCGTTTTGAAAGCTTCGTTCTGCGTGTCCTGATTGAACCGCAGATGCGTGACGGCCCCCCAGGTTTCGAGTTCACGCCGCAATGCATCCCAGCGTTGGACCGCCTCAAGTACGTCGCGATGATCGCGGGCATCGGTGAAGTTATTTTCGATCCCCCGGTAGCGGGCGGCAATTTCTTCTAGATCGGGACGTTCGGGTTGAATATCGGCGAGGGTGAGCATGGGCGAATATCGAAGTTCGAATTAAGAATAAAGAAACGATTGGCAGCGGCGTTATTGTCACGTCTGCTGGCGGGATGCTCAACGGGGAGTAGGCGGAAACTGCTCGGCGCTGGCTATCTTACGCTTGCATCAACTATTCTAGAGGGATGTTTCCTCTGCCGTTCTCTCTGCCACAGAAACCTTCGCGCCGCGCTTTGTTACGCGCCGGAACGTTGTCTTTGTGTGGCCTCACGTTGCCGCAGTTATTACGACGCAACACCTACGCGTCGTCGACCGCGGGCGGTTCCTTCGGCAAAGCAAAAGCTTGTATCTTGCTCTTCATGTGGGGCGGCCCCGCACATCAGGATACTTGGGATATGAAACCTGACGCGCCGGAGGACTATCGGGGGGAGTTCCTGCCCCTGCCGACGAGGGTGCCGGGTATTCAGATCTGTCAGCACCTGCCGCTGCTCGCGGAGCGGATGGATAAGCTTTGTCTTGTACGATCGGTCACGCACAATAACGCCGACCACACGGTTTCAACACACTTTCTGCTGACAGGGCAACCGCCGCCTCGTTCTCTGGAGCCGCGCGATCAGTGGCCGCATATCGGTTCCGTTGTTTCAAAACTGGATCGCGGCCGCGGAGTCTTGCCGCCGTTCATCTCGATGCGGCCCAAACTCGACAACGATGTGCCGCGCTTCGTCGAGCAAAGCCAGGGTCAGTTCGCCGGTTGGTTAGGGCCGGTGTACGATCCGCTGACCATTGATGCCGATCCGAGTCGCCCCGGCTATCGTGTAGCTGAGATGAACTTGTTGCCGGAGATTAGCCTCGAGCGACTTGATCATCGCAAGCAGCTGTTAACGCAGCTCGATCAGCAACTCGACCGCGGCAGTTCGGCCCTGGATGCCGCCGATCATCACCAGCGGCGAGCGATCGAACTGCTCGCATCCGCCGCTAAGGAACGCGATGCGTTTGATTTGGCAAATGAGCCGCAAGCGCTTCGCGAACGGTATGGGCTAAACCCACATGGGCAATCCGTGTTGCAAGCCCGGCGGTTGGTCGAACGCGGCGTGCCGCTGGTGACCGTTTATTGGCCCAACGACGGCATCAAGAACGTCAGTGTTTACTGGGACACTCACAGCCGGAATTTTGTCGACCTAAAGGATCGGCTAATGCCGCCGGCGGATCAGGCGTTTTCTGCCTTGCTTGATGATCTGGAAGAACGAGGCCTGCTCGATGAAACGCTCGTACTTTGGACCGGCGAGTTCGGCCGCACGCCGCGCGTGGGGCAAGTGAATAGCGATGCCGGTGCGGGACGGGATGGCCGGGATCACTGGCCCGGCTGCTTCACTAGCGTCCTTGCCGGCGGAGGTATCCGCGGCGGAATGGTTTACGGGAAGAGCGACAAGCACGCCGCGTTCCCGGCCGAGAACCCGGTGACACCCTCCGACTTAATCGCGACTGTCTATCACGCGTTGGGCGTTGGGCCAAATCAGGTGTTGGAAGATCTCTCCCGCCGACCGCAGTTTGTGCGGCCGGGGAAGACGATTACGGAGTTGTTTGGATAACTACCACCACAGCGCCACTTGGCTCTTCATGAATCCCAGGCCGCCTTGTGCTAACTGCATTTCATCCACGTACATCCGCCGCCAAATCTTGGTCGCAGCGGCAATTTCTGGCAGTGCCAGGCCGAAGGCTTCCACCACCATCCAGCCGTCATAGCCGATCTGGCTAAGCGATTCAAACGTCTCTCCCCAGCGAATGTTGCCGGTGCCTGGGGTACTGCGATCGTTTTCGGAAATGTGAACGTGACACAGGACGTCGGCACAGCTGTGAATCGCTTGCTCGACTGATTTTTCTTCGATGTTGGCGTGGAAGGTGTCGTACATCAGTTGACAGCGCGGATGGTTCACTTCTCGTACGAAGCGGGCGCCATCGGCATGCGTATTCAGCAGATACGTTTCAAAGCGATTAAGTGGTTCGACGCCGAGCGTCACGCCAACCTTGCCTGCATGCTCTGCCACTTCACGCATGCTTTCCACCCCCCACTTCCATTCGTCCTTCGTCGGTCCTGCGCCGCTGAAGAAACCCAGGGCCGAGTGATAAGGGCCGACTAGCGTTTGTGCGCCGGCCGCGGCACAGCAATCCAGCACACGCTTGTTGCCGTCGATTCCTTTTTGCCGGCACGCCTTATCAGGGCTGATGGGATTATCTTGTTCGCCGCGAATGGTAACGGCCGTTCGCTCCAAACCTAGATCATCGAGTCGCTTCCCCCAGGCCGCGTAGTCGAGATCGGTATTGAACAGCGGCATTTCGACGCCGTCGTACCCCATCAGTTTCAGCCCTTCCAGCACTGGCAGCATTGATTCATCCAACTGGCCCGACCACAACAACAAATTCATTCCGTACTTCATGGAAAATGTTCCTTAGGGAGAGATGTGCAACTGTGCGAAAACTCGGTTCATCTTCATGACGTGGGGGTCAGAAGTTCCGCCTGCCGCCGGCGGACATCCGCCCGCATGGGCCCGAGCAGCGACTCGAACTCAGATGGCAACAGGGGCAAATGCACCCGTCGCAGAACGTGGTTCAAGCGAGTCAGCAGTTTGGCATCCTCGGCATAGTCATACAAGAACCGTTCCGCTAAAAAACGAGGAAGAAACTCCGGAAACAACGCCGTGGTGCGGGTGGCGATCTGATTGACGGCTCCTTGCACCACATGCACGTCTACGCTCGCTAAGGCTGCATAATAGCGATCCAGTCGTTCAGGATCAGCCGCCGCTAAAATGCCATCGAGCAACAACTCCACCAAAATATGTCCCAGAAAACTGGGGCGAAAGCCCTCGTCCTGGGACAGTACGTCGCGGATGCGACGAGAAAATTCGAGGCTTAACTCTGCAAAGGCTCTTGTTTGGTGAAACCAATCGTCGTCGTGATGATGCTGTACAATTCCACGCGCGACTGCAGCCACGCGCGGATCGTCATGGCTTACCAACTCAACGGCCCGCTTCGAGCGCGCTCGCATCTTGCGATCTATGACGTTAAGCCAGTCCGGAACTGCCGTTCCTGCCAGGACATAGGGATCGTCGATAAAAATCCGCCCGTGGGCAAAGTAGTTCATAAAATCATTCTAGCTGTGTCGTGCCCAGCGTTACGGCATAATAGGGTCCTCCGTTCGCACTCAAAGAGTAACTTGTGATGAATGTTCCCTGGTTCAAATTGCAACTCCTGTTGCTAGTCTTCTTGGCCAGTTGCAGGGGGGGCGTTGCATCGCGAGAAGTGATCGTTTACGTGGCGCTCGATCAAGAGTTCTCCGAGCCGATCTTGAATGAGTTCGCCAAGGATTCTGGAATCAATGTCCGTGCCAAGTACGACATCGAATCGACCAAGACGATCGGGCACGTTAATGCGATCCTGCAGGAGCAAGCACGCCCCCGCTGCGATTTGTTCTGGAACAATGAAATCCTACATACCATCCGTCTGCAGGAAGCCGGGCTCCTAGAACACTTCGAACCGGCCGCGAAACAGGCCGGCGCGACCTTGCCGCAGTTCAGCGCTACCGACGGGACATGGTACGGCTTGGCGGCAAGAGCCCGTGTGTTAATCGTGAACACGGAGCTTGTGCCGGAAGACAAGTTGCCTGACTCAGTTCAGGATCTCATTGATCCGCAATGGAAGGGTAAAGTCGCGATAGCTAAGCCACTTTTTGGCACGACGGCCACTCATGCGGCCGTTTTATGGCACTCATGGGGCGAAGTGCAAGCGAAGGAATTCTTCACCAAACTAAAGAAGAACGGGCAAACGCTATCTGGCAATAAGCAAGTAGCTCAGGATGTCGGGCGTGGGCTATTGGCCTTTGGACTGACCGATACCGATGATGCGATCATTGAATTGGAAGCTGGCCGTCCGGTGCGCATTGTCTTTCCCGACCAAGGAACAGATCAAATGGGGACCCTCTTCATTCCTAACACGATCTGTCTCATCAAAGGCTCCCCAAATCCGACCGCGGCAAGAGAACTTGCCAGCCACATTCTTTCCAGCGAGACGGAAGCAAAACTGGCCGCCTCACCTAGCGCTCAACTCCCAATCCTGCAGCCCAGCGGAGGAGCCGAGCGAAGCCGTTCTCGGGTAGAGCCGGCAGAAGACCTAAAGTTTGCAGATGTCGACTTCACCGCCGCGGCGAAGGCTTGGGAGCCAGCGAGCGAGTTCCTAACTGAACTGTTCACGCAGTAGCTTCAAGACGTGCGGAGCTAAGCCGCGTTGCAATCGTCAATCGCGGCAATCATTTGTCGCTCGATCTCCTCCAAACGATCATTATCCTCGATCTTCTGACCGTCTTCATCGACGACATAAAATACGTCCACAACTTGATCCAAATGGGTGCCGATTTTTGCTACACGGACGGAGAGACGTAGCTCGAATAGCCGCCGCGTAATGGCGTATAGCAAACCCATTCGGTCGTAAGCGAAGATCGAAAGAACGGTCTGATTCGCTGCCGAAGTATTGTCGAATGCCACTCGTGTTGGCATGGTCTGCACCGCGGCCGCGGCTACCTCTTCTCGCCCTTGCCAAGTGCGACGAAAAACGGGTGGTTTTTCCTGGTCCGTTGCCAGCGCGGCGAGCAAGACTTGACTAACCTTCTCGATTTGATCTGCCGGTGGTCGATCGCCATAGTCGGGATCGTCGACGTAAAACCGATCGAGCACCATCCCTCCTGCTAGAGTATGAATCTCGGCCGAGAGAATCCGCTGCCGCTGGCTGGTTAGCGCTCCGGTTAAGCGATGGAAAATGCCCGGTGCGATTTCCTCATAAGTGCCGACGGTGTATTCGACTGCCTTTCGCTCAGGTAGGTATCGTCCCCAAGCAACGGCCTGACGATGGGGCAGCGTCCGCAAGCGATCGAGTTCCTCAACAATTTCTTCCAGCGGTCGGCCGAACATGCAACCGACGGGGAGATTCTGAATTTGGTCCTGCCACCAGGCTTGGTCCTCTTTTTGCTCGGCCGCTTTGAGGAGGGCTTTGCGCCGCAGTTGCAATCTGGCCTGCGATCCTGCATCGGGAGAATCGCTGGTGAGCATTCGTTTCGTTTGGTTGTAGAGATCGGTCAGTAGACGTAGCTTCCAATCATTCAGCACTCCCGGGCCAACAGCAGCGAGGTCCGCATACGTGAGCACATAGAGCATCTGTAAATTTTGCAGCGATCCAACATCGCGCGCGAACTGCGCCACCACTTGATCGTCCGTAATGTCGAGTCGCTGGGCGACATGGGACATTAGCAGGTGCTTGTGAACCAGGTAAACGAGCGTCTCCGCTTCCGCTTCGGAAAGGTACAACCGTTCGGCAGCCTCCTCTGCCATTTGTCGGCCGACTTCGGAATGATCTTCCGGGTAGCCTTTTCCCAGATCGTGCAACAAGGCGGCCAGATGCACGGTTCGCTTGCTGCGAATCTGGCGATAGACTTCCCCCGCGGGGCCATGATTCGAGACCAGATCCGTCAAGGCCTCGATCGCCCGCAGAGAGTGCTCGTCGACGGTGTATTTGTGGTAGTCGTTAAATTGCAACAGGCCGCGGGCGTGACGAAAGCCAGGAATGATCTGTTCGAGTACTCGTAGCGCATGCAGGCTGCGGAGCAATTGTCCCAAGCGGCCGGGCTGTGACATCAATAATAAGAATTGCTTGGCAACGGCGGGAGGTAATGGCCTGGCAGGATCGAGCGGGGGATGCTCGGACATGGCGCGGCGGATAGATTCCCAAGTGGTTTGCTCGATTCGCTTGTCATGCAAATTGGCCAGGTCGAGCAGACGGAGTACTTCGCCGACATCTCCTTGCACTTTGGCCATTTTGCTTCGTTTAACTGCTACCCCTCCCGGACCAACCAAAAAATCGTTCTCCATCTGATGGCTAGCAAGCGGTTCGATAATGCGCTGCCACAAACTGCGAGGTCGAGAGTTCTCTGTGAAGTGGGCGACAACATCGCGCACATCACTGGTGTGTTGGAAATACTCGCGCATAAAAATTTCGACCGGATGAAGCCCATCGATGGGGGGCTGCGGGTGCTCGGTGGCGATGCGAAGCTGTTCGCTTCTTTCGAGGGTGTCGTTGACTCGGCCGGCGTGAAAATGAAGTTCGTTACGCAATTGCAACAGATACTCGCGAGCCTCGCGCAGGCGAACAACATCTGCCTGCATCAACCAACCCATCTCGCCGAGTTCTTCCGGCGAACGCAGCCCATGAACGCAATAACCGATCCAGCGCAGAAATTGGATTTCTCTCAGTCCACCCCGCGACCGCTTCACATTCGGCTGCAGCAGGTAGACCGTTTCGCCATATTTGATCCGCTCTTCCCGGCGAGCTTCTTCGATGAGGCCGAACAGCCGTTTTGTGTTGGCTCGATTGGTGGCCGTCATGATTGCCTGAAAGCGGCGAAAGCGGGCCTCACTTCCAGCCAAGAACCGCGATTCAGCTAGCGAGGTGTAGATGACACCGTCACTCAGAATGACCTTGCCGATGGATTCCAAGGGGCGGACGCTGTAGCCAATATCGATGCCGGTATCGTACAGAAGTTGCGAGAACGGCCGCGATAGTTGCAGCACCGGCAGATCAGTGGGGAAGTCATGCAGGAGCATGACATCCAAATCGGAGTAGGGTGCCATCTCCCGCCGTCCGTAGCCGCTATGCGCCACGGCCACAACGCGCGAGGCAAGAGCCGTGCGCGCAGCTTCTCCTAACTCTGCGATCGCGACCTCCCACAATCGCAGAACGACTTCATCGAACAAGTCGCTCATCGCCCGGCAGACTTGCACGCCAGGCGAACCGAAGGCGTGCTGCTTGCGCAGCTTCTCACGCCCCCGGGCGAGGTGCTCTTTGACAGCCAGTACAGCCGGATGGAGACCGCCCTCTCCAGCCATACTTACAGGGCGTCGTCACCCGATTCGCCGGTGCGGATACGGATGACATCGGTCAGATCGGAAATAAATAGCTTCCCGTCGCCGATTTGGCCGGTCTGGGCTGCCTTCATGATCGTGCTGACAACCGTTTGCAGGTTGGCATCGGTGCAGACCACTTCCAGCTTCACTTTCGGGACGAAATCGACGGCATATTCAGTGCCGCGATACATCTCGGTGTGACCCCTTCTGGCGACCGAACCCACGGACTTCGGTCACGGTCATCCCGTGGATCCCTTTTTCCGTAAGCGCGTTCTTGATGTCTTCAAGCTTGAAATGTCGAATCACTGCCTCAATCTTCTTCATAACCCAAATCCTCCTCCCCTCGCGTCAGATCGCCCCCGACACTAAGCGTTAGTATCGGGCGGGACAAAACTGCGAGGAATTTTACGCAGAGCCAAAGTTAAATAAAGATGTACCCCTCTTCGCCATGCTGGCTCAGGTCCAAGCCTTGACGTTCTTCATCACTGCTGACCCGCAGACCCATCGTGACATCGAGAATCTTTAACAATACGAACGAAACTACCGCGGCAAAAATGATCGTGATTGCCGCTACTACAAGCTGACCTAGGAAGATGCGATGGGCACCTTCGATCAATCCCAAAGGTTGACCCTCATCGATATTCCAACAAGCTCGAGTGGCAAACACACCTGTCAGCACCGCGCCGAGCGTGCCGCCTACGCCATGGACGCCGAAGGCATCGAGCGAGTCGTCATATCCAAACTTAGATTTCATCGTGGTGCAGGTGTAAAAGCACAACATGCCCGCCAGGGCACCCATCGCGAGCGCTGGCATCGGTTGCACGAAGCCCGCTGCCGGAGTGATGCAGACCAATCCGGCAATCGCACCCGATGCGGCTCCTAAAGCACTTGGCTTGCCACGCGAAAGCCATTCCATTCCGGCCCAGGCAAGTGTTCCTGCTGCTGCAGCAAAATGGGTCACGCAAAAAGCGCTCGAGGTTAATTCGTCGCTGGCCAACTCACTGCCGGCGTTGAAGCCGAACCAGCCCACCCACAACATGGCTGCGCCCAGGACGGTGTAAGTCAGGTTATGTGGCGGCATCGCTTCTTTGCCATAGCCGAGTCGTTTGCCCATGTAGAGAGCACAAATTAGCGCAGTGACGCCTGAACTGATATGTACAACCGTTCCGCCGGCGAAGTCCAACGCACCTCCCATAATGCCATTACCTGTGGACAGTTCTGAAGTCTTAGTGAACGCGAGTGCACCTCCACCCCAGACGCAGTGGCATAAAGGGCAGTAGACAATCGTTCCCCAGAGGATAGAGAACACAACCATGGTGCTAAACTTCATCCGCTCCGCAAACGCACCACAAATCAGTGCGGGAGTGATGATGAAGAACATTCCCTGAAACAGCATGTGCGTCAGCCGTGGAATTCTTAGATCAGCTCCGGCCGCATCGTAATAAGGAGTCTCCGAAAAGCCGGGAGTGTCACCTGAGGCTGGAACCCATACCGATTGAACATTGTTCATGAACAAGTAGTCGCCATTGCCAATCCACTTGTTTAGTGCCCAAGTCTCGTTGGTTCCACCAAAACTAAGGGAGTAACCGTACAACGCCCAGAGAACCGTCATCAGTCCCATCAAGAACACGCACTGAATCAAGACACTAAGTACGTTCTTCTTTCGCACCAGGCCGCCATAGAACATCGCGAGGCCCGGTGCCGTCATGAATAGTACGAGTGCGCTGGAGGTGAGCATCCAAGCGTTGTGTCCAGCGAGTGCTGCGATACTGGCCGTTTTGTCAACGTCTGCCAAGGTTCGCTCGGCTGGCGCGGGAGCAGCCGGCGGAGTTTGCGGTTCACCTTTGTCGGTGACCGGAGTTCCGTCAGTAGCGAAGGAGCTAGGAGATTCGGATGCAGAGGGGGCAACTTGAGCGTGCGCAGCAACCGACACAGACAGGAATAAAGTCAAGCAGGAACAGAACCACGTCTGAGCGGTCCCGCAATTTCCCAATCCACGCAACATTCGCCCAACCTTTTTGAAAAAACCAAAAAGGTAGGGCAGCGCGCCGCCTGAGGCGCACTCGCCAACACGCCGCCGTACCACTGTCATAAGCCCAGTCGAGAATGAGTACCCGACTGTCTGCCTGGTGCTTAGGATGCGACTTCTGCTATCAACACTAATCGGTGTGATGTCTGCCGTAAAGGGGCGGGCAGCAATAACTCTGTGGCTTATTTTTGCCCGCAGAGTGCTTGCCCACATGGAATGATAGCACGCCGCCAGAAGAAAATCGCTACTCGCCCTAGTCATTAGACACTAACTCCTTCTGTCGCCTGAGGATACATCAATTCGTTGTATGATCTGACGCCGTTTCTGGCGTTCGCAGCGATTAAGTGCGAACCGGAAAGCCGGCCAACGTTACAGGCGATAGTTTATCAACATTTATGCCGGTTCCATCCACCCATGCTGCTGACTAAATGGGTGGAGTTGGGCATGCGGATTTGACAGTGACGCTGGACGTGTTAGTCTGCCGAAGTTGCCCGCTTTTCGCACCACTCTCCAATTTCCTCGTCCATGTTAAATCGCCTCAAGGGGTTTATCTGTTTGAATCTGTTCGTGGTAATCGCGGGCGCTGTTGGCTGTCAGGAGCCGAAATACTTTCCAGTGGATAGCAAAATTGTCGACGAATCGGGTCAGCCCATCATGGAGCTCGCCGGTGCCGCAATTTCTTTCGAAGCGACCCATGCCCCGGTTTCTGCTGTGGGAGAGGTTCGAGGCGATGCCAGTTTCACCCTGACAACTGAGACCTCCGGTGACGGTTGTCTGCCGGGCGAACATCGAGTGAGTATCGGCCGGGTATTTTTGGCGGCTGATGCACCGCAGCCGTTAGTGATCGACCCGAAGTACGAGAGCTACGAAACTTCAGGGCTAACCGTGAACGTAGAAAAAAAGCGGAACCAGGTTGAATTGAAGGTCAAACGACTTGAGTAGTCGCAACGCGCACTGGCTTGCCCGGAACACTTTGTCCCGCCGCCATGCATCGCGCAGCAAACTGACTACTTCTTTTTTTTCTTCCCTGGAATCGCCGGCCTTTGCTTCGGAGGGGGTTGCTTCTGCTTCGTGAAAGCCTCTTCGTCGCCATCTTTTGGCTTCGGCTTAGGCAGGAGTTTCCGTTCCGCGATGCCCCACAAGCTGCTGGTGATGATATACACGCACAGCCCGGCCGGAACTCGATAAAACATGATTCCCATGAATAGCGTCATGTAGGTCATCATGCTTTGCTGCATTTTGGTTTGATCATCCGTGGCAGGCGGCGTGAACAGTTTTTGCTGCATGATGAACAGTACGATGGTGATGATCGGCAGCACATTGAAGTAGGGCCCGAACCATCCTTCAGCTTCATCGCCAATGATTGGCCACGTCATCTCCTTCCAATCGAACAAGCGATCAGGGCCCGCCAGGTTCGATGCCCATTGGATGCCGGGGATCATGGGTGCATCGCGCAAATCAATATCGACCGCCAGACATCGATACAGGCCGACGAAAATCGGCAACTGAAAGAACATCAACAAGCAGCCGCCAAAGGGATTGAAGTTGTGTTTCTTATACAACTCCTGCATCGCCTTCCCTTGGCCTTCCATGTCATCCTTATACTTTTCGCGCACCTTCGCCATCTCGGGCGCGAGTTCCTGCATTTTGGCCGCACTTTTAGCCTGCCGCAGACTGAACGGGAGCATGCAACACCGCACAACAATTGTCAGCAACACGATCGCCAGGAAATAGTTGCGGCAAATGGAATGCAGAAAGTCGAGCACCGCACGTAGGAGAAGTGCCGGCAGCGCTGCGTATTGCCAGCCATATTCAACGAGCGCTCCTAGCCCGTTGTAAGGAGCGAGAATGGGCGGGTCTTTCGGGCCGAGAAACACAGTAAAGGATTGCTTGAGTTCACCGGACGGCTCTACCGTGGCGATATCGCTGGTTAAGCTGAACGAGGTATTAGCCGTTCGTTCTCGCTTGCGGGCAATCTTCCGCACGTCGTGCTCAGCCGTGGCGTAAACCTTGCGAAATAGCGGTGGTTTTGCATCTTTCTCAACGACGGGCAGAACTGCGGCGACAAAGAATTGGGTATCGACTGCAATGTAGTCGAGTGGCTCGGCCCCACTGCTGGGGAGTAGCGAAAGCTCGAGCGGCGAACCCGCGTCGAGCAGCTTTCTACCTTCGGACACGATCCTCGGGGCGCCCATCATCTGCTTAGCCAAGCCCGTGAAGCGATAAACAACATCGCGCGCACCGGCTGCCGCAAACATCTCTGGATGCATCTTCACCGAGTACCACCAACCTTCGAGCGGCAAGCCGTTCAAGCCGTCGAGCTTGTAAGCCAGTGCCACGGGCTCTGTGCCCAGATTACGAATGCCGATCGTGAGCGTCAGGTGATAGGCGGGAGCTTGTTCCGCGCGGTCTTTCGGCTGCGCATTGGCCAGCGGCTTAAGTTCATATCGTTTTACTAGTTCCAGTTTGCCGGTTGCGCCCAAGGCCTTGGCTGACCTGGCAGAGATGGGGAACTTGTATTCGACGAAATCGGCTCCTTGATTGGAGATTTCCCAGTTATTCACTCGTGGCGAAAGGATGCCTGGCAAGTCTTCCTCGTCTCCAGCCAGGCTTTTTTTGCCGATGGTGTCGATGGTCATCAACAGCGAAAAGGGATCGGTTGAAATCGTCTTGCCATCTTTGATCTCTTCGATGTGCGTCTCGGGATTGACAATTGCTAAGGGGCGGCGCGTCAGTGCTGTGGTGAAAACTAATTTGGTCGCTGCACCGTTGACGGGACGAGTCACCGTCACTTCCACTTGCTGACCCGGACGTGTCTTCGACAGAAAGTTTGTAACATCAATCGGGAGCTTCACCGGCTGATCGCCTATCTGTGTCAGAATGTCATCTACTCGAATCCCCCCCTCTTGCCCTACCGCACTTGCCAGCGCGGCCGGAGTTCCAGCGCCAATGACGTCGATCCGGCAGCCTCCTTGCGTGGGTTCTAAATCTTGTATTCCTAAATACCCGCTGCGATCTTCGATATCAAAGAACCTGGCAAGCTCTACCCGTTGCAAGGCGGCCCCGCGCGAATCGAGGGTTACTAACAAACGATAGGGACTGCTTGGATCGAGAGAGCCCAGAGTGATTAACTTACGTTCGGGAGATTTGGTCGTTTCTTCGTCTTCTGTTTTTTCGCCTGGCGCAGGCTCGTCCGGCGGTATGGGCTCCACAGGATTCTCGGTTTTGTCTTCATTGCCGGGTTCTTCTTTGCCGGCACCGTCATTAACCTGCCCCGCCTTGTCAACGACTTTCTGAGGCTGGGGAGCTTCAAAGAACGTCAGTCGCGCAAGTACGAATGCCGACCAAATGATGACGGTAATCAGAATGAACTGAATGGTGCGTTTATCCACTTCTCAACCTGGCCCGGCAGCGGGCAGTGTGGGGTGTTGGACAGGGAATCCGCCATTCTCCCCGGCTGGCTCAAACGTGGGAAGGGGAGTCGCAGCGGGCAAAACAGGTGGTTTCTGGCGAGTCGCATTAAGCCCCGGGTTTAAGCGAGGTAAACCATCGTCGCCGGGACGCGTTTTACGAGAAATTGCAACAAGCAAATGACTAAGTTCTTGTTGCTAGCCGAGTCAAAACGGCACCGGCTTGAGTAGCTTGAGCCTCATTCACGTCGAGGTGCGTGACGAGCCGAATCAATTGCTCGCCAACCGGCAAAGACCAAACGCCTGCCTCCTTCATCGCGGCCCCGAATTGAACGGCGGTTCCAAGGTCCGTCGGCACTTCGAAAATCACGATATTTGTGTCGACCTGCTCGGGACAAAGCTTAAGACGGCCTGTTCGGCGAATTGCCTCTGCCAAAATCTGGGCATGCTGATGATCGATGCTTAGTCGTTCACGATGATGCTCGAGCGCATACAGCGCACCGGCTGCGATAATGCCCGACTGTCGCATCCCTCCGCCAAAGAGCTTGCGATGCCGCCTGGCTTCCTGAATTAATGATTGCGGACCTGCAAGCGCCGAACCAACCGGGGCACCAAGCCCCTTGCTGAAACAAACGCTCACCGTATCGAAGTGTTGCGCCCATTGGTCGAGCGCAATGCCGGTGGCAGCAACAGCATTGAAGAGCCGTGCCCCATCCAGATGAGTGCTCAGGCCATGCGCCCGGGCCCATGTGCAGATCTCAACGACGTTCTCGTAGGGGAGCACTCGGCCGGCACCGCGGTTGTGGGTGTTTTCGAGTGCGACCAACTTCGTGCGGACTTGATGATCATTGACCGGCCGAATGAGACCGCGCAGATGATGCAACTGTAAGACGTTTTCCGGACAGTCAATCGTTCTGGCGACCACGCCGCTGAGCTGAGCGAAAGCCGCCTGTTCGTAGTTGTAGATATGGCAGCCTGCTTCACAGAGAAACTCATCCCCTGGTTTGCAATGAATCCTAATGGCAATTTGGTTCGTCATCGAACCCGACGGCATGAAAATCGCGGATTCCTTCCCAAGCAGTTCCGCAGTTCGATCCTGCAATAGTTTCGTAGTGGGATCGATATCGATCACGTCATCGCCCACTTCTGCGCGGGCCATTGCCTCGCGCATGGCAGCGGTGGGCTTGGTGACGGTATCGCTACGAAGATCGATAGGAAACATGCTGCCTCTCACGACGTGCTCGAAGGCCCGTGGTACTCAATGTCGAAACAAAAACTCTTTGGAGTTTAGTAGTGCCCAAGTTAGGTCGGTCAGAACCGCATGGCGATCATCGGCCTTCTCCAACAAAGATTCACTCACAGAAACCTCTGCCGAAGTGGGCTGGCGGCTGAGAATTGCCCAGTACAACCGGCTTATAAGTTCCGAATTGGTCAGGTTTGATTGCGCCAATTCGGCCGGTAAACTCTGCTCAGATTCCAATCGTTTCTCCAAGGTATCGCTACCAATTAAGACAAAGGCCTGCTGCAGTGTGGCGTCGTTCGAGCGCTCGCACTCACACGCCAGGAGCCGAGAATTCTTGCCGAACGTGCGCAAAAGCTGATCGCCATCACCAAGGGACTGATTGCGATCACGAACTCGCATCACGCCCCGCACCTGACGCGCCCAGGTACCGGCGGGATAACCGCCAAAAGCGGCCTGATTACCGAGCGCCTGCGATTGTGCATCAACCAACTGTTCCGCCGTCAGTCGTCGCACGAGGGCGTGGGAATAGTTCTCTTCGTCGGCACGATTGGCTTCTTCGACCTGGGCCGAAAACTGATAGGCTCGCGAATTGCAAATCGTTCGGATCATAGTTCGCAGGTCAAACTCGCTGGCAACCAATTCTGAGCGTAGCCAGGCAAGTAAATGCGGGTGTGAGGGGGGATTCGTAGCACGAACATCGTCAATGGGGTCGATCAATCCTCGGCCAAGCAGGTGAAACCAGATGAGATTTACCTGAGAGGTCGCAAATAGTTCATTCTCGGGTGACGTAATCCATCCGGCTAATTCCGTCAGGGTCTTGCGATGATTTTCCTTATCCTTGCTCGCGCCATTACCCGCCAATGAACCCAAGAACTGGGGTTCACTGTTCTGCCCCGTGCGTGGATTTTTGAGTTCCCCCCGGGTACCGAAAATGACAAATTGTTCACCGATGAACTCGTTCAAATCGAGCTTGTCTTTGCGAGTGTTGTCGATCAACTTGTAGTCGATGCGAGCAAAGAGTGCTGACCAGGAGTAGTAGTCATCCATCGTCCAGCGATCGAACGGATGGTTGTGGCAGCGGGCACATTGCAGCCGGACCCCTAGAAAGAGACGAGCGACGGTTTCGCCACGACTCGTCGCATCACGATGAACGCGATAAAAATTAGCCGGCGGGTTGTCGTAGGTGCTTCCCTCAGCCGCGATTAGATCGTGTACAAAAGCATCCAGTCGGCGCCCTGTCGCGATATTTGTGCGAATCCACGAATACAAAGCATCCACGCCGCGAGTATCGAGAACTTTTTCTTCGGCGCGCAACAGGTCCGCCCACTTAAGTGTCCAAAAATCGGCAAACTCGGGCTGTGCCAGTAACGAATCTACGAGTCTTTCCCGCTTGTCTGGAGACTGGTCCGCGACGAATGCTTGAGCGTCTTCCGGCGTGGGCAACGCGCCGCAGAGGTCAAGCCAGATTCGGCGACAGAACGTAGCGTCGTCGCAGATGGCGGCCGGCGGGATTGTCAATTGCTTGAGCTTGGCAAATACAAATTCATCGATTTGCCCGGAGGGATCGGGGCCATGCCAGGCAAAGTCGGGTTGCGGTCGAACGAACGCGACCCGCACGGGTACTTGCTGTTGCAGATACCGAACGAGCACCGTTCCTTCGCCATAACTGTCTCGCTGCACGTTGCCGGGGGAAGCGATGCTCAGCAACGTGTTTGATGTTTCGTAGGTAGCAAGTTGCGTGACATCGCGTTGCGAACCGTCTTCGAAATGGGCGGTTACGGTTAGCGAAACGTGCGGGCTATCAACATGATCGACGATCTCCGCCGGGGTTACCTCCAGCGAAGTTAAAGCCGGCAGATTTTTGTCCGGACCTTTCGCTCCCGCTTGCATCCAGTCGTACAGTAATCGATAGGCGAGGGAGTCTTTGCTGATTCGCTTGCCACCGCCGTGCCCCAATCGGCCGATTGCTTTTTGCAACAGCAGGCTTTCGTCAGGCTGGAAGACATCGATTCGCCGCTGACTATGTTGTCGCGTGAGTGCGTTGTAATCGAAGGCCGGGTCCTCGCCTCGCAGCGACAGTTTCAGTCCTCCCTTGCCATGCAAGTTGCCATGACAGGCCCCCATGTTGCAACCGGCCTGAGACACGATCGGCATCACATCGCGGTCAAAGGTTGGAACTGCGGCAGAAATATCCGCCCCCTGCGCAGCAGTTCCCAGCAACAGTTGCGAGCAACAAATCGCGCTGAACAGGCAGCAAACAGCAGTAAGACTAAATGGGCGAGCAAACATGGCGGGGAGAACGAAAAGGATGCTCGAGGCGGGACAGCCTTGAGTATCCAACAGCGCAGCCCCGAATGCAACTCACGCGCTAGGCCAGTTTCCAGCCGGCTCGATAGTCTCGCCTCAAGAATTGGTCTGCCTCGGGGGCATTGGTGGCCTTCAGCTTGGCTGCATCCCATTCCAGTTTTTTACCAGTACGAAACGCCACATTTCCCAGGTGATTCGCTTCGGTTAGCCAGCCGGCATATTCAAAGTTGCAGGTCGTTGGGGCACGCGTTTTGCATGCGTGAATCCATTCTTGATGCTGGCCCAGCGAGGGAGGAATGAACGGCTCAGGGCGCTTAAAATCCCGGTACTGATCTTCGGGCAATAAAATCAGCTTGTCGTAGTCGGCGAGCAACATCCCTTTATTGCCAATAAAAAGCGCGCCGCTCCCCCACTGTGGAATCTTTTTCTCGGTCCAAATTGGCGGCTTGTTCTTCCCCTGATACCAAACCACCTTGACGGCTGGCATCTCGCCGCGAGGGCCATACTCGTACGTTGCCTGCATCGAAGCGGGGGCAATTTCTGCATGGGGTGCAGGTCCGCTGGCTTCAATGGTTAACGGATGATCAAGCTTGAGTGCCCAAAATGGCAGATCGATCCAGTGGCTGCCCAGGTCGGACATCGTTCCATTGCCGAAATCCCACCAGCGATACCACTTGGGTCCTGGGAAATAGACATTGTTGAAAGGCCGCGCTGGTGCCGGGCCAAGCCATAAATCCCAGTTCAATCCCTTAGGCACGGGGTCTTCCTTGGCAGGACGTTCTTCGACATACACGATGTCGCCATGCGCCCGCGACTCTTCCGCCGTCTGCCGTCCCCAGGCTCGGCCAACCCAGACGTGTGCTTCCGTCACGGGGCCAATCGCGCCGGTCTGAATCAATTCCACGACGCGACGATAATTGTTACCCGCGTGGATCTGAGTCCCTTGCTGCGTCGCAACACCGGCTTTTGCTGCCGCCTCGCGAATGACACGGGCTTCCCAAACGCTGTGCGTCAGTGGCTTCTCGCAGTAGACGTGCTTGCCAAGTTGCAGGGCAGGAAGAGTAGCGAATGCATGGGTGTGCTCACAAGTGCTCACCACAACGGCATCGAACTCTGCCGCATGATCGAAAATCTTGCGAAAGTCAACTTCGCGACGAGCGTTCTTGTGATTCGCCAAGGCACGATCAAGTGAATTTTCGTTCACGTCGCACAAGGCCACGATGTTTTCACTCGAAACGGAACCAAGGTTGGATCCGCCACGCCCGCCGCAGCCGATGACGGCAATATTTAGTTTTTCGTTTAGATTTCGTCCGCGGACAATCGCTGGTGCAGAGAGAATCGTTGCTGACGCTAGTGCAGCAGAGGTGTGTAGAAACCGTCGACGAGAAGGTTGACGAACGGCAGGGTTGGAAACATTGCTCATCGCAGACTCCAAGATCGTGAAATTCAGGCGGGATCATCAGGCGGGAAGATTCCACCGATCGTAAGAGTCAGAACGGTCGTTGTCCACTAGCAAGAGATGATCGAGCGAATTCGCACTTACCCATCGGCAATTTGACATTGGCATCTACTTCATGCAAGGTCGTGACGATAGTAGCGATTGGGACAAGTCCCCGCAGTCCTGGGTTCCTGAAATGTTTTCTCCCCCAGCGTCCGTTTTCTGCCAACGCCGACCTATGTTTGAGAAACCTTGTTGCTGAATATCCCCCAAGAGTCCCGGTTGTTGGCATGTCCCTGCGTTCCATATCTCGAATGGCCAAAGGCGTAGTTCAAGGCTCGCTAGGCGTACTGCCTGGTCGATCGGGCCTGTTTGCACGTCGCTGGCTGACCTGGGAGTTTCTTCGCGGACAAGCCGTGACGCTCGATTTCGAACGAGACGGATTTCGCTGGTCCGTCTTTACGGATGATGTTGTTGGCCGAGGGCTGTTTCTGAATGGCAATTTCCAGATCGACGGTTTGACGCAGCTTCTGCAATGGTGTCGGCTAAACGTCAACGTCTGGGATCAGCGCACCACCCTTGTGAACGTTGGCGCAAATATTGGTGCGACCTGCCTGCCCCTCACTCGTGAAAGTGGTAAACGCTGCCTGGCTGTGGAGCCCGTGCCAACCACGCATGCGATGTTGCGGCGCAATGTCGAGTTGAATCAATACACGCAGCGCATTACCTGTTGCCAGGCCGCCATCGCTTCGCAGGCAGGAACGGTCGAGATGATCGCGCCACGCGATAGTGGGCATAGCGAAATTCGAACTGCCGACGGCAAACAAGGTTTCTCTGGAACCTATGAAGCGGAAGAATGCACCGTTTCGCTGGTGCCGGCCCTTCCGCTCGAACAACTGATTCGCGATGCCAACCTCTCGCCGGAGCAGATCGCTTTGGTGTGGAGTGACACCCAAGGCTTCGAGAGTGAAGTGATTGCCTCAGGTGCGGCACTTTGGAAGACCGGCACGCCGCTGTGGGTCGAAGTCTGGCCTCACGGATTGGAAATGCACGGCGGCGTGGACCGCTTTCTGCAAGAATGCCGCGCCCACTTCCGCCACTGGATTCTGGACGACCAATTCAATACCGAGTCGGTGACGGAAATTGAACTGCGCCCGATCGATTCACTGCAAGAAGTGATTCGCGAGCTACAACAGCGCGGCGGTCGCAACGGCCGCATCGATCACGACGTGCTGTTGGTGCCGTAGAGTTTTGGTGCCATTGCTGGCTTGTCCAGCAGTGTTGTATTTGGTGCCATTGCTGGCTTTTCCAGCAGCTTCGGACAGTTCACCAGCAGAACACTCAAGCCAAACGTTCCGTCACAACCCCCGTTTGCTTGTGACGAAGAATGCGTTTCAACTTGCCATCTGGCATACGCTCTTCCTTGATGAGCAGATGTTCGGCATCAAATTCTTTCAAGCCGCTCAGTCGCGCAACGCCCGTCAGGCCACGCCAATCGCTCAATAGCACTGGCTCCCATTTCTTCGATTGCACCGACGCATAGGCGGCATCCATGATCGCGTTGACGACGTAGCCATCGTAAAAGGTCTCCATCGGCGGCCTGCGTTCGTCGAGCGATTGCAGCATGTCAGCGAACATATCAGTGTAACCAAGCGCGCTCGCTTCATCGCCGACGGGGAACATCCAGCCGGTCGCCCCTTCGGCCTTCTCGGCGACGTAGCCCCCTTGCCCGATAGCCGTGAACATTTCGTAGCCAGTACGGAGCCAGTGGTTGAGCCAGATCGTCCCTTCGGTGCCAGTTACTTCATCGCGCAGATCCATTCCGCCGCGGAACGTCCAGCTCACTTCAAATTGACCGACCGCTCCGTTTTCGTAGCGGACCAAGCCGACCGCGTGGTCTTCGGCATCGATGGGATGAACTTGCGTGTCCGCCCAGCACATCACTTCAACGGGACGAATCTCTTTGCCGATAAAATTGCGACTGATCTCAATGCAATGACATCCCATGTCGATGATCGCGCCACCGCCGGACTGCGCTTTGTCCCAAAACCACGCGCTGTGCGGGCCGGGATGCGTTTCACGCGAGCGCGCCCAGAGAATTTTGCCCAGAGCACCCGCCCGCACCGACTGCACGGCTTTAAGGGTCTTGGGTGTGTAGACCAAGTCCTCCAAGTAGCCGGCAAAAACGCCTGCTTTCTCCACCGCGTGCAACATACGCAAAGCTTCATCCGCCGTTCGCGCTAGGGGCTTCGTGCAGAGGACTGCTTTGCCTGCTTCGGCCGCGAGCAGCACTGCCTCTTCGTGCCGATGATTCGGCAACCCAACGACGATCACATCGGCGTCGTTGTCAAAAATCGCCCCCCGTAGGTCGGTGGTCGCGTGCGGGATGTTCCACTCTTTCGCAAACTTGTTCGCCTGCTCGGCCGTACGCGAAAAGACACTCACTACCTTGTCGCGACTACGCCGGCTGTGCAACGTCTGTGCGTAGAACATGCCGATCAGGCCGGCACCCAGGAGAGATATCTTGCGCATCGTTCACAACTTGAGAGCGAAGTAAGGAATCGGACCCTGCACGTGTTTCGAACGTTTATTCTTCCGGCAGAGGCTTACCTTTCGTCTCTGGTAAGAAGAAGACCACGATCAACCCCAGCACGAAAACCAAACTGACCCACATCGTGGCTTCACGGAAGGCCGCAAGCCGTGCTGCAGCTTTTTCTGCCAGCGACGCTGCTTCCGGCAGTTTTGCAATAGCAGCCTCTCCTAAATTCTTCTGCAACAAGCCCAGTGTGAACGGGCCAGTGGCAGCCAAAAATCGGCCAACGTTGTAGCAGAAGCTCGTTCCTGTACTGCGGAGTCGCGTGGGAAACAACTCTGGCAGGTAAATCGCAAAACCAGCGAAAATCGCGAGCTGAAAGAAGCCCATCACGGCACTCATCCAGAGGTCTTCGATTCCATTGAACATCTGGAAGTAAAGATTCGTGGAGAGTAAGGCACCGATGAAGGCTACGACAAACGCCAACCGGCGACTCGTGCGTTGCGTGAGAATCGAGAACGCAATCATGCCGAAGAAGGCACCAATGTTCTGAATGATCCCATTCAGGCCGCGATAGTACGCCATCTGGCTGGCAATCTCTTGCTCGCCGACATTCTGCGCAAGGAGCGATGTTCGAATCACGGAGCCGACAAGTTCCGGCGAGAAGAAACCGATCCCCCACAGGCCGATCACGCCGGAAATGGATAGCACCATTCCTAGTAACGCAGGCTTGCGCCACGGGCCGTTTCCCAGCAGCGAGACGTACGAACCGAATTTCGCGCCGGTTAGCCTGCCCGCCTCGCGAGCCTTGACCCACTTCTCAGGCTCCTTCAAACGAAACTGAATAAAGACACACAGAAACGCAGGAACGGCTCCGATTAAGAAGGCATATTTCCAGGCATTATCTTGCGTGACGGTTCCGGCCTTGATCAAGTTTCCCATGTACATGCTAATCAGCCCGGCCGTGATGTTGCCGATCGCGGAGAGGGCTTGCAGCATGCCGAGCGCGCCGGGCCTTGCTTGATCAGGCAAAGTATCGGCAATCAAGGCGACCGCCAGGCCGAACACGCCGCCGACGCCCAGTCCTGTAATGAAGCGATAGATGAAGAAGTCGACCCACGATGTCGACAGTGCTGACAGTCCCGTGAAAACGGAGTACATCAGTACCGTCATAGTGAGGGTCTTCGCTCGGCCGATCCGATCGCCGACCGAGCCGAAGATCAAGCCACCCGTCGCCCAGCCGGCAACAAAAACGGAGGTCGCGTAGCCGCCGTATTCCTTGATGACATTCTCAGCCGTCCCTTTCATCAGGTACTTCAGGGCGTCATCTCGGAACAAGATGAAAATCTGCTGGTCGAGGCAGTCGAACAACCAAGCGAGGGCTGCCATCGCGAAGACGAACCAGTGATATCTGGTCAAGTGGCTCCACCACGGACCGGTGGTGGCTTGCAACAGCTCGGGTTCTTTCGAAGGGCCTTTAGGAGGCAAGTACGGATTCGATTCGTTCGTTGGCTTGTTCATACTTTACCTGACATGAGGAGAGCGATTTCGCGGACCAGTATGATAGCCAAAGTCAACGGCTTCGACACTCTCCAACGGCATTTGCCCGCAGGAAATCGACAAAAATCAGCTCGGCTCTCGATCGCTGGTGACCGCTACGGCTTTCCATGCAGGGCATTGGTCAGAAGTTCCAATCCGTCGACGAGTCGTGGACCAGGGCGACTGAAGTAAGAATTGCCGTCGAGCACGAATACTTTTCCTGCACGAACCGCGCGCAGGTCACGCCACACGGGCAGGGAATCGAGGCCTTTCGTATCCTCTCGCGTTCTCTCCGACGAGTAGCCACAGCAGGCGAGAATGAGTACGTCTGGATCGGCGTTGGCGACATCTTGCCACGCAATCGTTCGCGAGGGTTCTCCTGCTTGACCGATTAATTCTTGGGCACCGGCCAGGTCTATCAGTTCAGGAATCCAGTGACCGGCCGAGAAAGGTGGATCGAACCATTCTAGGAAAACGGACGTCGGTCGGATTGAATTCTTACTAACTTGGTCCACAACAGCGTTGATCCGCTTTTGCAGGTAACCGATTTCGATCTCCGCGATATTCTGTGTGTCGGTCGCGACCGCAACTGCTCGAATCGATTGCAGCACGCCGGCCAAGGTCGTCGGTTCCAGGGTGAGTATGCGTGGCGAACCAGAAAGTTGTTGCGTCACACGATTCAAATCGGTGGCGGAGACCGCACAAACGCTGCAGAGGTTCTGAGTGATGATCAAATCGGGCTTCAACTCAGCCAGCAAATCCACGTCGAGCGAATAGAGTGGCTGGCGATCGCTGAGTTGTTGACGAACCAATTCGTCGATTTCCCGACTCGTCGCGTCGGCTGAAATCAGTGCGGATGTCACACGGGGCAACGATTTCAGCTCAAGCGGAAAGTCGCATTCGTGCGAAATGCCGACCAACTGGTCCTGCAATCCTAGCAGGCAGACGATTTCCGTTGCGCTGGGGAGCAGGGTCACAATTCTCATGGTCGATTTCCGCTTTTGTGAACTATCGACGATAGAAGTCGACCCATTGCACATGCAATTCAACCGGATTGTTTTCGAAGAAGGATGCCGGTAGCGGAACTTCATAGTGAGCGGCAATGCCTGCAGCATCGGCGGCAGGGACATGCTTTACTTGCGTACGATCCGGGCTATCGGCCAGGACGATTTCTTCTTCGCCACCACGCCGCAAAGACATTCGCGACTCATGCGGCGGCGAACTGCTTACGCTCCACTCGCCGCGCAAATCTTTAGTACCAGCCTGAAAACCTTCTAGCCCCTTCGTATGAATCCGCACGACTACAGTCTTTGGCCAGTTCGCTGCGTTACGATGGATAGCCGCTTTGCCGATCCCGGTTCCGGAGCAGTCGATCACAAGTTGATCTTTCGCCAACAGCAAAGTGAGCTTGCTGCCATCGGTTTCTACCGCAGACTGATATTCGGGCTTTCGCTTTGGCCCTGCTCCTGCCGGTTCCATTTTGATTGCTTGCAAGCTGCTGACGTGGATGATCCAGCGTTCCTTCACTTCGATCCCCGCCCGAAGTTCGAGCGTGCCGTGCAAGCGAACTTGCTGGCCCGAAAGCCCTGAGGCGGTGTCACGCAGCTTCGCATCGTTACCACAATCAACTTCCCAGGTGATACCGCCGGATGTAATCGTCGCCCCGGTTGTCTCGCCCCCGATGGCGACAATTCCTGTCTTGAGGGTTCCAACCACCGTGACCGTGATGCTCTCTGAACTGTGCTCGGGATCCGCGGCAATGAAGGCGACAGCCAGTAAGAGCAGGGAAGGCATGTTAAGGCTCAGTGGAATGGAATGAGAGGTCAAATCTGCCAGTCGTCATTCTAGTCGTTGATTTGTTTCGGTTGCGACAACTAAGTCTGATAGAACACGGCCAGCCAGATTGTCGGTTCCGTCGGATCTGTCCAAGTGACGCGATGCCGGCAATAGGCGGGAATCAGCTGGTGAGCACCTCGATTCAAAGAGACTTCAGTGCCGTCATCAAACTGCAATCGGGCGGAACCTTGTACAACCAACACCCACTCGTGCTCTTCCTGGTCGTACCAAAAATCTGGCGGGGACGCGTGGCCATGAGAGACGATCCGCTCGATGCGGAGATGCTGCGACGAAACAAGAATCTCGTTCAGCTCTCCGGCGAGGTGGGCTGGGATTTTTTCAAAGAGATTGTCGGCGATCATGCGAAAGAACTCGTGGCGAGAAAGAAGCTCGCCTCAACGGGCAGCAGAAGGGGCGGGCAGCATTGTAATAGTGATCGTGACTTGCAGCGGCCGATGGCTACCACGTCTACCTGAAGAGAACCTGAATTCGTCGGCGATCTTTGCCTTAAAGATCAACATGCTCGTCTCTGGGGCCTGCCGTGCCTCGCTTTCGTTTCCATTTCAAGTATTTGGCCACGCCCGGATGCAGTTCCAGTTTTTCAACGGTGTTAAAGTCGCGCCCCATTATTTTTTCGTCTGAAATAAGTTCGTGGAGCGAGGTATGGCATGTCTTGCAGACTAGGATCGTCGTTTGCATCTGCTCGCGCGTGAATCGTCTCTTCCACCAATTCTTGCGATGGCAATGGCGGGGGATAAGATGATGTTCGTTGTAGGCTTCTTCGACCTGGCACAGTTGGCAACGCATGCAGGTTCGGGGTAGTAGAGTGCGACACGGTTTGGTTGTGAGGGTCGCCGAATGGGCCGACCATGCGGCCAGAATCTGCCGAAATGACGGGCGCAAAATCGCGGCCTAAATCTCGTATACTGTATCTCTTTATAGCTCTCAGCCCTCGCTTGATCCAAGAGAAGCCCGTATGCGGCATGCGTACCGACTATACATCGCATGCAATTGGCGCCGTTGCTCTCTCTTGACGCTGGCCTTACTCATTTTCGTTTTCTCCACGACCATCATTATGGCTCAAAGTCCACCTGTCGCACCGTTAAAGAACGTTGTTGATCGTCACTTCGGAATCGACGTGGTTGATCCGTATCGCTACATGGAGAATTTCTCTGACGCAGCGGTTCAGGCCTGGGTCAAAGGTCAAGCACAGCACGCCGCGCAAACCCTACATGCAATCGCTGGTCGCGATGCATTGCTGAAGCGCATTCAGGAACTCGATGCGGGAAAGCCGTTTTCGTTAACGGGTGTCACGCGACACCACACCGGAGACTCTTTCTACTTCAAGCGATTAGCAGGCGAGAATATCGCGAAAGTTTACGTACGCGATGGTCGCACTGGCGAAGAAAAGCTGCTGATTGATCCAGACAGCTTTCCAAGATCGTCTCCTGAGGATCATTTTAGCGTCAGTTTCTTTCGCGTCTCGCCAAATGGATTGCTAGTTCTATACGGTTATGCAGCCTCGGGATCGGAACTGACATCCATTAAGATATTCGATCGTGCGAGCGGCAAAGATTTGCCGGACGTGATTGACCGGATTGAGGCTGAGTATGCCCTCCCTAGTTGGTTTCCCGACAGCAAGTCGTTTGCCTACAGTCGCCGGCGCATGCTGCCCGCCGATGCGCCGCCGACGGAAGGATATAAGTTTACGCAGGCGTTTCGCCACATGCTGGGTGAGGATGTTGATCAGGACCCGATGCTTTTTGCCCAAGGGGTAACGGGCTCGCCCACTATGGGTGAAATGGATTTTCCTGCCATCTTGCTGCCGACCGGTTCCGCTTGGGCGATTGGCCAGGTCAAACATGGCGACGAAACGGACATTTCACTTTACGCAACGCGGAGAGAGACGCTAGGAACGCCGAACGTCACGTGGACAAAGATTTGCAATCGGACCGATCTGGTGACCGATTTTGACGTTCGCGGTGAGGATATTTATCTCTTAACCGCGATAGATGCACCGCGGTTTCAAGTGATTCGTACCTCGCTAGACAAGCCCGACATGGCGGCCGCGAATATTATTTTGCCGGGTGGGGAATACGTTGTTGATTCGGTGGCGGTCGCAGAGGATTCGCTGTACGTCGGCATTCGTGAAGGGGTTTTGAATCGCATTCTCCGCGTGCCCTACGATGCATCCGCCCCCATTGAGCGAATTGAACTGCCGAGTGAGGAACCTTCCGGCAGCATCGTTGCGGCGGGCGCGGAGCTACCGGGTATCTTTGTCAGCACTCGTTCATGGTCGCGCGAGGGGAATCTTTATTTCTACGATCCAGAGTCCGGCAAACTCACATCAACAAATCTGCTCCCGACAGGTAAGTTTGATCATCCAGATTGGCTAACCAGCACCGAAGTCATGGTGCCGAGCCATGATGGCGTCCAGGTACCACTTTCCATTGTGCATCGAAAAGATATTCAGCTGGATGGTAGCCATCCGACGCTTATTAGTGGCTATGGCGCGTATGGCCACTCCGCTCACATCAGCTTCGATCCCATCAGTCTTGCTTGGCTGGAAAAAGGGGGAGTGCTCGCCACAGCGCATATCCGCGGCGGTGGAACATTCGGCAAAGCGTGGCATCATGCGGGACGAAAGTTGACCAAGCCAAACACCTGGAAAGACTTCATCGCCTGTGCGGAATATCTGGTGGAAAAGAAGTACACCTCCCCCGCGAAGTTGGCCGGACAAGGCGGAAGTGCGGGAGGTATTCTTATCGGCCGGGCGATTACGGAACGCCCCGATCTATTCGCCGCCGCCAGAATCGCGGTGGGCTGCACGGACATGATGCGATTTGAAACGACGATGAACGGTCCACCCAATGTGCCGGAATTCGGCACGATCGCGAAGGAAGATGAATTCCGTGCGCTCTTGGCCATGAGCACGCTACACCACATCGTCGATGGCACGAAGTACCCCGCCGTGCTGCTGACCCACGGCATCAACGACCCGCGAGTTGAGCCTTGGATGTCTGCGAAAACAACTGCTCGTTTGCAGGCCGCGAGCGGCAGCGGCAAGCCAGTTATTTTTCGCGTCGATTATCATGCCGGCCATGGCATAGGATCGACCCGCTCGCAGCGGCAGGAAGAGCTTGCCGACATGTGGAGCTTTTTTCTGTGGCAGTTTGGGGAGCAGGGATTCGAGGGGAAGTAGTTGAGATTTTGCCTCCCCCAGGCTGAATAGTTGAGGGCAAGGTTGCGACTACATTTGCTCTGAGCGAGCTGCCTCCTTGCGGCCATCAGCTTATGGCAAGTGCAGCGTTGGCTGAGACTTACAGCCAACGAATGGGGAGCAACGTTCGCAGTCGTGCATCGCGCAGCACCAGTCCCAGCCAAAGAAGTACTCCGATAATAATCGGAGGTGCAAAGCCATCGTTAATCCGCAAGTGTGTTGCGATGGCACCGCCGAGGTAACCTGTGAGGAGCACTGCCCCCAGAACTGCGGTTTGGGGAATAACGTAGAGTACGACGCAAACTGTTTCCAGAACTCCCAGCGGAAACAGCATGTTTTCCGAGTAACCAAACTTGGCCATTCCCGTAACCGCTTCCGGATGCTTGGCGAACTTGAAGTAAGCGCTGGCACAAAGTCCCAGCACGGGCAGGGTGCTCACTACGCGTCCAATCCAAACCACCGACATGTTCGCGGGGGTCGTAGCCGGTTTTTGTTGGCCGCTCATCATTCTTTTCCTTCGCCCACAGTTAAGCTCTGTTCTCGTTGGCGTGGCGAGTTGCAGCCCCGTCGTGACGGCGATCAAGACATCACCTATCGCACTGCAAACGCCCGACGAGAACGCAGATTGAAATTGGCAGTCGATCAACGTGATGTTCGACAATCAACGATTGAGGGCCTGAAGATCTGTGCAGAACTAGTCAGCCGGCTTAAAAACGGTCGTCTTTTCACCTGCATCGGCCGCGACTGTGTCTCCCGATTTGATCGTGGCCTTCAGGGGGCAAGTCACGATATTGCCGACCGAAAGATTCGTTTCAATCTTCAGCATGGCACTCACTTCGGCTGGTCCTTCGCCGGCAGTGAATGTGACCGGGATTAAGTGCAGTGTTTTCGATTCGTCTTTAACTTCAAACTTGAAGCAATCGCCGTTATCACACTGAACTTGCGAGATCTTGAACGGTTGCTTGCTGCGGACGACTAACTGCTTGGTCACTGACTGCCCCGGCTTTAGCACGCCGAGGAATAGTGTAGCGGGGCTAACGGCGAGGGGCGGAACGATATTTCCTTGAATCATCACCGGGATGTTCGAACCCGCATCGTTGGTCACGAGCGTCAGCTGATCCTGAAACGGTCCCGGAGGTGCTCCTTCTTTCAAGTGCACTGTCATCAAGTATTTGGTGCTGCTTCCCTGGCGAACGGGGTCCGCCAGTTCTACTTCTAAATTCGCGTTGGCGCTTCGAACATCGCTGATGACCCAATCGCGACGGCTGTGATGCGTAATCGTCACTCGGGTGCTAGCCGGCCGGCCTTGATCGATCGAAGCAAACTCGATCAGCCCAGGCTGAACATCAATGTCCCCGCGGATGTTGCCGGTGATTTTTAATTGCACTTCAGCCCGGAAGGGCTTGTCGATGGTTACCGTGATCGTTGCGGCTCGCTGCCCTAAGAAAGAACCCGTGTTGAAGACGGCTAGTACTCCTCCCTTTTCCCAAGTCTTGATCGTGTCTTTACCCAGATAGATCGAAGGGGTCGTACAGTGGCAACTGGTCCGAACCGAGGCAATATGAATATCTTCTTCGTACGGGTTCACTAACTCGAAGACATACTCCGTCTTAGCTCCTCGCGCGCAGGTGCCGAAGTCGTGCGTCGACTCCTTGAACATCTTCTTCGCCCAATCTTGGGCCTGAAGAGTTGGTGCAATCAGCACGAATAGCAGAATCAATCCAACGTGGCGGAGCATGATCGGGCGATCTCCCACCACCAGGCTTCGAAGTCCCAAGAAGCTGGCAGCACAATACCGGGAAACTGATCGCGGACGCTTTGCGGGCGTATTCCAGCCGACCGCCAAGGTTGCGTTATTCGATTTCAAAAATGGATTCCATTGTCCAGCATGGCGTGCTGGCACGGATAAGTCATCTGTCGGAATCATCTGCACGCTCCCTCTATTGGAATTTTAGAATTCCGTTTGGGGCGAAAGTGCCAGCGGGGCTCTCGCCGACAACTTCATTTTTACAGGAACGACCGAACTGGGAATAGCGCATCGCGAAAAAAGCTGCGCGAAAAGAGAGATAATCCCCAGAGTTGCACGAAAAATGCCTCGCCACAGAAATCTTTTCCGTAGGAGGCATAAATTGCCGCGCTGGTAATGTCCGTTCTAGGACAGAGGTTGCAAGCATCCGTGCCTTGCTTCCTCATTAAACGCTGCGACCTGGATAGGCCAGGCGGAACCTATCCAGGTCGTTTGCGCGCGCCGATCAGGCGGAACCGGCGCATTTCGTACTATTCACTCGTTGACCGACCTGCGGTTCATTTGATCATCAGGCTAGTTCCTAGGATCGACTCCGTAGGCAACCTGACCGTGTTCATGAACATCCAAGCCTTCGAACTCTTCTTCGGGTGTGACTCGGAGTTGACCGATCGCCTTCAGGGTAAAGAACACGATGCCCATCGTGACCACTGACCAGCCGATGATGGCGAATGAGCCGATCGCTTGGACGGTCAAATCCTTTCCTTCGCCGAAGATGCCGGTGGCCAGGCCGCCCCACAACCCACACACGCCGTGGACCGGGAATGCACCGACCGGATCGTCAATCATTAACTTGTCGAGAGCGATCGCAGCAATCACCACCAGCACGCCAGCGATGGCTCCGATGATGAGCGATTCGTTGTAAGTGACACATTCGCAGTTGGCAGTGATACCGACCAACCCGGCCAGGATACCGTTGAGGCAGAATGTGAGGTCTGGCTTCTTGAACAGAATCCAACTCAGAACCATCCCAACAACACCACCAGCACAGGCTGCTAACGTCGTATTCATCGCGATCAGCAGAACCGCGTCTGTGTTGGCCTGACCAGCGAACGCCAGTTGACTGCCTGGATTAAATCCGTACCAGCCAATGAGCAGAATAAACACACCCAAGCAAGCGTAGGCCAGATTGTGGCCAGGAAATGCCACTGCCTTGCCCTCTTTCGTAAAGCGGCCGATACGTGGGCCCAGAGCGATGGCCCCCATTAATCCCGCGAAACCACCGACCGCATGGACCACGATTGAACCGGCGAAGTCCGAGAAGCCCATCGCTCCCAGCCATCCGCCGCCCCACTTCCAGAAACCGCTGATCGGGTAAACAAGTCCGGTGAGGATTACTGTGTAAATCAGATAAGAGTGAAATTTCAAGCGGCCGGCGACAGCACCGGATACGATGGTCGCCGCTGTCGCACAAAATGCCGCTTGGAAGATGAAGTCTGCCGCGGGGTGCAACTTGCGGAGGGCGCCTTCGGCAAACCCGGCATGAATGTCCTCAGCAGTGACCGCAACGGTGAAGTCTGGCTGAGTGTAGCCGAAATACTTACCTGCGTAATCTCCACCGGGATACATCAATGCATACCCGATGAAATAAAAGCCGATGACACCCAAGCAGAAGTCGACGGCATTTTTGAACAAAATGTTGACGCAGTTCTTTGCTGAATTTAGCCCCGCCTCTACCAAGGCGAAACCAGCCTGCATGAAGATCACCAAGACAGCTGATAGGAACAGCAAAATGTTGTCGAAAGAGTAAGCCAACATTTCATTGTCTGGCACATCAAAAGTCGGTGGTTCTTCGGTTGCGGTTGATCCTTCGGGAGCAGCAGCATCCGCAGGTGCTTCTTCTGTTGCCGGCATCGGTGTATCCGCCGGAGGCGTGGTTTCTGCCGGTGCTTCCACGGCAGGTGTTTCTGTCGCAGGGGGCTCGTCTTGAGCCTGAAGCAGAGCCGGACTCAATGCCAGAGCTGCGAAAACGCAACAAAATTGCAAGAATGGATTCAGAACAAATCGACAGTTCATAATGCTCTTCCGCCTGTCTAGGGGGCATGAAACTCGAAAAACGGCGTCCTGCCGACGACTGCAGCCTGCCTGTGGCCACAGAACTATCCCTTCGTCGGGGACGTGCTTCGCTTAGGCAAGTTCGATGCCAAGGGTTACTAAAGCGTCAGTGCTGTTGCAAAATGCCTGTATTTCGCGTGAAAACGGGTGCATCAGCACCATTTCGCATTGGCGGTACTACGCCCGCGGACGGCCGCATTGCCCGATTCCTTGGCAAACGCCGATCAATCGCGCGGCAGGTTGCTAGCGAAATATTGGCAGTGTTCTCCCTAGTGAGAAAAACACCCATTCGCGTGTAAGTTAGAAGGAACTCGACCTGCGTCTCTGATTAGACTCGCCACCCTTTTACTTCCTCAGTTCTCATGAACCGTTCGCAAAGCCACGCTCTGTACACCCGTGCCAAAGAACTCATGCCAGGCGGAGTCAATAGTGCCGCTCGCGCTTTCGGCGGAGTCGGGGGCGAACCGGTTGTCTTCGAAAGTGGCAGCGGAGCTTATCTCGTCGATGTCGACGGCAATCGGTATATCGACTACATCGGATCCTGGGGGCCGATGATTTTGGGGCACGCGCATCCCGCCGTTATCGAAGCAATCGAACGAGCCGCCAAACGGGGCACCAGTTTCGGTGCACCAACCGCGGCCGAAAATGAAATCGCGGAACGGATCATTGACGCGGTTCCTTCCGTGGAAATGGTCCGTTTAGTGAACTCCGGCACCGAAGCGACGATGAGCGCCATTCGCCTCGCACGAGGCTTCACAGGGCGCGATGCGATCATCAAGTTCGCTGGGAACTATCACGGGCACGCCGACAGCCTCCTCGTTTCGGCAGGAAGTGCGGCAGCAACGCTTGGCGTTCCCAACTCACCTGGCGTGACAGCGGGGACGGCGAAGGACACGATCGTTTGCCAGTACAACGATGTTCAAGGACTGCTGCAGGTATTTGCTTCGCGTGGTCCGAGCATTGCCGCCGTCATTTTCGAACCGGTGGTCGGCAATATGGGGACGGTGATTCCTACGCCGGAGTTTCTGAAAGCACTTCGCGATGTAACACGTGCAGCGGGAAGCCTGCTCATTTGCGACGAAGTGATGACTGGCTTCCGTGTCGCGTTTGGCGGAGCCCAATCGCTGTTCGGCATCGATCCCGACCTAACCACCATGGGGAAGATTGTCGGTGGTGGTTTGCCGCTCGGCGCATTTGGCGGCAAGCGAGAAATCATGCAGAACATCCTCCCCGCCGGAAAGGTCTTTCAGGCAGGTACCCTCAGTGGCAATCCGATTGCGACCGCGGCCGGCATCGCCATGTTGAAAGAGTTGAAGGAACACCCGCCCTACGAAAAGCTCGAACAATTGAGCAAGCGGTTGGCCGAGGGGTTGATCGCTGCTGCAACTGATGCTGGCGTTCCGCATACCCTCACGCGCGTCGGGAGCATGCTGACTCTATTCTTCAGCGGTGAACCCGTCACCAATTGGCCTTCGGCCAGCAAGTGCAACACCGACGCTTTTTCGAAATACTTTTGGGGCTTGCTCGACCGCGGCAGTTACATGCCTTGCAGCCAGTTCGAAGCCCTCTTCGTTTCTGCTGCTCATACCGAGGCAGACATCGATAACACGATCGCCGCGGCGAAAGAAGTGTTGGGGCAAATTCACGCCACGAACGCAATGTAGTAAAACACCCAGCCAGTCACTGCAGTCATGGTCATACCACCAGCGGCGAGATAGCCGACTTTTTTGTGGAAGTGGCTGTGTGCATTGGGGGTCGGCGGGGAGGCGAACTTGCGGAGTGCTTGCACGATCACGACAACCCACAGCACGAAGGTTGGCACGGCAAAGCAGAGGTGAACCCAGAGGGTGAGTTTCACCGGGTTCGGAAAGGCATCCGACCAATACTTGGAAGGCTTCGCGAGCGCTTCCCAATCCGTAAAGAAACGCATGTCAATCTCGAAGGCAGTCACGGCGATCAACAGCACGATGCCTAGGACGAGTTGCAACGTCTTGTGGGCCTGGTACTTCCCCTGCTTGGCGAGATAAATCGAGAGACCCAGCAGCGGCACGACGGCGAACATCGCCAGAAAGACCAGGTCGAGCATTAATGAGCCGCGGGCCGGCAAGATTCCGGTTACGGGGAACACAGTTTCTTCGAGCATGGGGCGTCCGTGAAAACGAGCCTGGAATGATGTGGGGTTTCGGCGGCACTTAGACGTCGCCGAGCAATACTCGCTCGGTTCAATGGCACTATCTTATCGGCCGCACCCTGTTTTCGGACTCCCACGCGACGTGGAAGAGCGGCCTGCTTCGCAAGGATGTCGATTTTTGCGACAATTTCGCGGTGGTAAGGCGGCGGCAACTTCTAAACTGGTCATCGTCATGGCTGAAGAACTTCTTCGTGCAAAGCGTTTTACTGTGTGGCGGGAAACCGTCCCGTTGCAAGATGGAACATTGCACACGCGTGAAATTGTACGGCATCCAGGGGCTGTAGTGATTTTGCCGCTGCTGGATGACGGTCGCGTCTGCTTGATTCGCAATTATCGCATCGCGGCGCGAAAGCATCTGATCGAACTGCCGGCCGGGACGATGGAGCCTCCCGAGCCGCCGCTCGAAACCGCACGCCGCGAGTTGATCGAGGAAACCGGCTATCGCTGCGAGAAGTTGGAGTTGCTCCATTCGTTCTTTCTTTCGCCCGGCATTCTCGATGAGCGCATGCACTTGTATCGCGCGACGGGCTTGAGGGAGGGAGAGACCGCCCGCGAATCAGGCGAAGAGATTGAGAACCTGGTCGTGCCTTACGACGAAGCACTGTCCATGATAACCAGCGGCGAAATTGAAGACGCCAAGACAATTATTGGGCTGCTGCTGGGAAAGATGTAAGCTAAGGAACTTATTTCATCCCCTCTCGGCGATGACGTTCGCGGAGTTCCTTTGCCTCGGCCAGCAGACGCTGTCGTAGTTGCGCGTGCTCAACCAGGTGCCGCTGCACGAACCGCCGACTGGCAAGCCAATCGAGCAGTGCCAGGAGGAGTACACCACCAACGAGTGACAAAACACCGAGCCACAAGATAGTTGCGGAACGCAAGTCGAGAGTCCAAAAGTGCCCGAGCATTGCCAGACCGATCACGCCGATCAGTCCGCTCGTTAAAAGGCGGCGCTGAAACTGTCCCCGAAAGAAAAGGTAGTCCTCGTCCGTCAAACCTCCGTGATCACGTTTGCGCCAGGCTCGCAAATGAATCACCACTAGGGTGGCTGACAGTCCCATCAGAGCTGCCGCGAACAGGATGGTTTCAGGCATGCATCGGTCTTCCGCTATTGGCCCTTATTTCTGCTCCTTCAGCCATTCATGCAACACCCATCCCACCTTAGCAAGTGATAAGGCCGAGCAATGCTGCGGCGTGTCGTTCGTGGTGTGCCAGTAAGTGCCGCGGGCACCTGGGACAGGGTAATCGAAATCGATAATGTCGCAAGTTGGAATCTTGGCGACGGTGTTCAATGGCAGATGATCATCACGAACTTCGTGAACGATGCGTGGGCGAAACTCACTGATTCCCAGCCGAGCGGCAACGGCCCAAATACTTTCGGTGGTGGCCCGAGCATAGCGGATGCTGTTCTGCTCATAAAACAGATGCAGTTCGGCGTCAGCGATCATGTCGACCAGTACACCCTGCAGGTATTTGTGAGCTGGCGGATTCATGACGTATTCGCGTGCGAAATGCTCCGATCCTAAAAAGTAAGGATCGCGGCTGCCGTCGTAGACAAGTTCTTCGCCATCAAAGAGAACGAAGTCCACACCGTACTTGCTCTCGAATTGGGGCATGTGCTTCCCTAATTCTGACAGCAGCGCCACGCCGCTCGCCCCATCATTGGCTCCGACAAACAGGGACTTCCGCCGCCGCGGGTCGGGATCGTTATCGGGAAAGGGACGGGTGTCGTAATGGCAGCAAATTAAGATCCGTTCCTTGCGCTCGGGATGCCATTCGATAATTGCGTTCGCCATCGGCACTTTGGCGCCGGTAAGTGGATGCCGGGCCTCGAAACGTTGAAACGAAACTTTTCCTCCCAGTTTGGTGAAGTAATCTTCGACCCAGGCCTGTTGCCGTTCCATTCCTTTGGTGCCGCTGGTTCGCGAACCGATCTGGCACAGCTCTTTGAGCACTTGGTAGCTCGCAGCGCCGTCGAATGGAATTTCGCTCAGTCGCCACGCACGAGCTCGGGCCGGTGATTGACCTGCGAGATCAAGCAGCGAAATGACGGGCAAAACGCCGAGCATCGCGACGATTGCCAGCAGGGGCCACCACCAGCCTCGCCAGGAATAGCGATTGGAAGACAAATCAGACCCCACTGCTGGTTTCTTCTGCCGAATGGAAGAGGTTTTCTTTGCGTGCATAGGCTTATTGTAACCCTTGACTAGCTTCGTCTAGAAGGCGAAATCGAGTCGCCGTCCCTGCAAATTCCAAATCGAATTGCTACGATCTTACGAATCAGAATCAATTCGAGCCTAAGTATCAGCGGAATGACCGATGCAAAACTACCTGGAACAAAATCGCACGAAATTTGAAGCGGAGTTGATGGACCTGCTGCGCATTCCGAGCGTGAGTGCTGATAGCAAGTTTCATGGCGATGTTCGGCGAGGTGCCGAATGGGTGGCGGCACAATTGCGTGACCTGGGGCTAAGAACCGAGGTGTTGGCCACCAGTGGTCAGCCTCTGGTGTATGCCGAATCCCCGCCTGTACCCGGGAAGCCCGTTGCACTTGTCTACGGACACTACGATGTGCAGCCCCCCGATCCGCTGAACGAATGGATCACTCCTCCTTTCGAACCGACGGTTCGCGACGGTAATGTCTACGCTCGTGGCGCAACAGACGATAAAGGCCAGATGTTCACGCACATTAAGAGTGTTGAAGCCTGGCTCAAGACGAAAGGGGAGTTGCCCCTCCAAGTCAAATTCCTCATCGAAGGTGAAGAGGAAACCGGCAGCGGCGGACTGGAAGAATTCCTGCAACGGCCAGGGACCAAAGAAAAACTGGCTTGCAATGTTGTGGTCATCAGCGATACCAGTCAGTTCGCACCGGGTCAGCCGGCAATCACGTATGGACTGCGTGGCATTGCTTATTTTGAGCTACGGCTCACGGGTCCGAAGCAGGATTTACATTCCGGGGTGTTTGGTGGCGCGGTGACGAATCCACTCAATACGCTTTGTAGCCTGATCGCCGAATTGAAAGATGCCGACGGCCGTATCCGCGTGCCCGGTTTCTATGATGATGTGGTGGAACTAACGGCTGATGAACGCAATCAGTTTGCTGCGCTCCCTTTCGATGATTCAAAGTTTTGCCAGCAACTCGGGGTCGATGAGCTGACCGGCGAGAAGGGCTATAGTACCCTTGAACGCCGTTGGGCGAGGCCATCCTGCGACGTACACGGCCTCTTCGGCGGCTATCAAGGGGAAGGAGCGAAAACAGTGCTCCCCGCGAAGTGTATGGCAAAGTTTAGCTTTCGGCTCGTACCGAAACAGGATCCACAAAAGATCGCAGCATCGCTGGCGAAGTTCCTGCATGAACGCTGCCCACCGGGGATAACGCTGGACCTAATCGACATGCACGGTGCGCCAGGAGTTGTTGTTCCGTTAGATAGTCCCTACATGCAGGCGGCGGCAAGCGCGGTAGAAGCCGGTTTTGGCGTCAAGCCGGTATTCATGCGTGAAGGGGGTTCGATTCCAATCGTGACGAAGTTCTCGAACTTGCTCGGTGCCGATGTTCTGTTGCTTGGTTGGGGCCTGGATGACGACAACACGCACAGTCCCAACGAGAAGTTTTGCCTGGCCGACTTTCACCGCGGGATCAAAGCGAGCGCGCAGTTGTGGAAAGAACTTGGGCAAATGGAAAAGTAGAGACAGGCGACTACTTGTCGTCCTGTCCAGTCTTGTGGGGCGTATCTTGACGCAAGATTCGCATTACCGCAGCTTTGCTCCGTCCCGAATTCGGAGCTGGAACGGCACCACTGCTGGCAGGTGAACTCGACGTCGGGATAACCGAAGGACGAGTCGCCGGCGGAATCACCACCGCAGGTGCAGGTTCATCGGCAGAGTGAACCTTGTGGACTTCGGCGGTCGACTCGTTCGGCGTCTTGGTCACTTCGACTGGGCCTGAAGCTTCTTTGGCGGAATCTGACGCATGATCGTCGTGCCCTGAGGGCGAACTCCCAGCCTTTCGCTTTCGAGGCTTGAAGACCAGGCCAAGAGGTCCAGCCAGAATAGCAGGGAAAAAGACGAGTTCAGCCAAGACACCCGCCCACAGAATCGTAAGCATCAAGTAGCCAAATCGCTGGGTCGGCGTGAACGTGCTCAGGGCAAATACCGAGAGTCCGAGGCCGCTGATTACGGCGGATTGAAAGGTTGGCGTAGCGCAGTGTCGATAGGCACCGAGTATTGCCAATTTACGATCTCCAACGCGATCGAGCTCTTCGCGATACCAGTTGAGATAATGAATCGTATCGTCAACCGCCACTCCCAACGCGATGCTGGCGGTCATCATCGAGCCGACATCGACATCAACGCCCAGCCAACCCATGCCGCCAAAGACCACTAACACGGGAAGCACGTTGGGCAACATCGCAACCGCTCCTCCAGAGAAGCTGCGGGCGATGAGCATCATCAAGGGGGTGATGGTGATGAATGACCAAAACGTGCTTTCGATCAGGCTCTCGAGCAGAGCACGTTGAGCCTTGTAAACGATGGGCACAACACCGGTGTAGATGGCGGAGATTTCTTTCGGATCTTCGAGAGTTGACTTCAACTGCGGCGCGAAAGGATCAAAAATGTGTGCTCGCCCGTCGACAAGTTTTGCCTGCTGATTTAGTTCCGTTTCGTCGAGGCCGCTCTGATTTCCTACCAAGACAACGCAATCAGCTTCGGCAATCAGCTTCGCTAGTTGCTGGGGAGTGGTTTCGCTATCGGACGCTTGCGTCCGTACTCGCAGGCGTGAGACGTTCAACAAATTGATCAGGCTTTGGACAAAAATCTTGGTTTGATCAATATTCTGATGCGAAGCGGCACCTTCAAGGGGTGGTGTTCCTGTCGGTGCACTTTCGCCTGAGGCTGTGACAAAACCTGCTCCCGGTGTTAATACGTCGGCAGGGAGGCCAAGTAGCAGCACGCTTGCCCCAGCGGGCCGCTGGCCATTTCGTAATTCCATGACCTTTCGTAGCACCGATTCCCGACACTCATGGGCGGTCAGGACTGGTTCGACCGCACACTTTAAGTCTTTAACGAACTCGCCGTAGTCGACCCCTTTGGTCGCACCGAGACGCAAGCTAACGCGCCATAGTTCGCTGTTGTACAGCTTGCTTTCCTGATCGGAATCAATTCGCAAATAATCCGAGTGCAAAAAATCCTTGCGGTGCGCTTCTAGCAGTCGACCCGTTGCGCCGCGGCGGGCAAAGGTGGAGGTGTCACCTTTCGCCGGCGGCAAACGTGGAGCAAAGGTCGCCGCACTCATGGCCTGACCGACGACATTTCGACCTTGCGAACCGAACTCCGATTGAATGACTTGCTGGACCTGATTCGCCAATTCCATTCGTTCCAGGAAGGAAAGCTGAAACTGCTCTTCAGGATTTGTTTCGTTCTGCTGTTCTCGCTGACGGGCAGAGGGAAGTTGGACTTGCGGCTGTACGGCCAGAACCACTTCCATGGGGACAAGCTGGCCGAGATTATCTTCAAGCCAGTTGTAATCCTTGATGATCTTCGCATCCGCGCTGAACATCTTCAGCAGATTCACGGAAGTCTTGATATGGACCACACCGTAGCCGGTAATCACGATAAAGAGCGCGCAGGCCGTCGAAACAAACCAGTGCCGCCTGATGCAGAAGTTCCCCAAGGCTTGCCAAAAACCGCTGAGGTAGTTGTTCAGCCATTCGCCATCGCTATTCTTTTCCTTCCGCTTTTGTGGCCAGATTTGTAGTGCAGCCGGCAGATAGGTGAAAAGAATGATGAGGGTCGCAAGCACTCCAAGAGCAGAGTATATGCCAAATTTGCGAATCGGCACGATCTCGCTGGAATAGAGTGATAGGAGCCCAATGGCCGTCGTAATGTTGCACAGCAGGGCAGGTTTCCAGCCGTGGCGAACGGCAGTTTCCGGTGCGCCTGCATGGCCGCTCTCGGTAACTGCTTCATTGTAGTAGTTCACAATATGGGCTGCCCCCGAAAGCCCTAGAACGTAAACCAGGGCGGGCATCGACATCGTGATCGCGTCAACTGAGCTACCAGTCCAGTACACCAAGGCCAGGCAAATTACGGCACTCATGCCACCTACAAAGAACACGATGAAGGTGACTGAAATGCTGCGGAAACAAAGAAATGATAGCCCTATGCCAATGACGGCACACATGCCAATCAGACGGACTAACGTGATCGAGCCTTCCTCGTCGATCGCCACGTTGTCAATCGGCGGGCCGCCCATACGCAGATCGTTTTCGCCGATGTTGCATTCGTCGGCAATTTCGAACAAACGTCCGCGCGGTTTTCCCAAGAGACCACGGCCCACGAGTTGATGCAGGTCGCGGCGGGCAGAATCGGTGAGGGTTACGAGGATACAGGTTTGCTTCCCGTCCGGACCAAACAGGCTTCCCGCTAACCGCCTAGCGGCCTCTTCGGGATCATCGGCGAGCACTCCCCCTTCACGGATCAGGTTGTCCCGTACGTCAGGCCCGGTCGTGACCGATTTGAAAAGCTGAGCCCGTAATCGCTTCGGATTGGCGTAGTACCATGGGCCATCAACAGGACCAAAGGAATGGACCAACTCGCCGACAACCTTATCTTCGCTGCGTGAATGCCAGAAAGCACGCCACGCCGTTGCGAATGGGGAGTCAACTGCGTTCCAAACGTACAAATCCCCTTCAGGCGTGATAAAGAACCACTTTTTTTCGGCGACTTCAGTCTTCCCGGCGCTGTCCTTATGGTATACCGCACCACGGAGCCATTTTTCGTCAAGCCGGCCCCAGTTTTGATGATAGTTACCATTCGTGTGCAGCCCAAACGTATCGCCGATGAAGTCTGGACGGGCCAGCATCCGGGTGGGGTTTGTAATTGTAGTTTCATTACCTGAGTTGGGCTCGCCATCTTCGGCAACTTCCATAGCCGGTGGAACGGCCGAAGCGTCAGGTTGCGGATTTGGAATTGCTGCCGGTGGTAATGCGTCGGGGGGCAAGGCAGCATCGGGAATTGCTCCCGATGGGAGTTCAGCACTGGGAATCGCACCCGGCGGGAGGGGCGTCGCAGGAATGCCAACATCAGCCGACTGCGCGATGTCTGTCGGGGAGGGTTCTAGGCCAATGCTTTCGCGAGTACCTTCGACTGGCTGGTCAGTTGTTGTATCTTGCAGCGAGGGGGGTAATTCGGGCGTTAGCTTGGCAACGAATAATTTGAAGCGCTCATCGTTCGCATCGCCGGTGCATCCATCCCACGTGACGATGACAAACTGTTCGCTAATGAAGTTCTTGCGGAACCAATCGAGTTCCGTTGTTTCTGTGTAGTCGGCCGGAAGCCAATCTTTCACATCGTTCTTCATTCCCTCGACTGCGAACCGGGCACCGCGGAGCGCGAACGGAACGAGAAAAAAGACGATTACCAGGATTGGTAACGCCCATCGAGCGAAGAAGGTTGTCCGCTTGAACATGACAACGCCTCAAAACGAGCTTCGGTGCGAGGTCCTAACAACAATGGCAGTCGAGTCGCCCCAGTAGCGAGGATACTCCGAGTGCCAGCGGATTAGTCCGGCCTGCATAATTAGACTATTCCGCGTATTCATACCCTTCGGCCTTTGTCTCCCACCATCTTGAGACGGATGCCCAGTGTGAACAATTCGGCGCCAAGTTTCTGGGGTTATCTGATTCCACAAAACGCAACAAACCCCGGTTAGGTAAAGGTTTGCAGCATACCCCCGACTTGTTTTCCACTCAAGCCACAGCGAGCCCTCCGGACGAGGGGAGAGTATGGGTCAGTAGCATCACTAAACTACTTGCACATAAGCACTTGGAGTTGCAAAAGCGGTAGCCGCTCCAAAAGACTGCTTTTTCGCAGACCTTCGTTGTAATCGTCACAGAAGCTAGAAATTTCGTCAAAAATCTGTGCAGTAAGTTCAAGCAGTCAACAAACCGCAAGCTAGACTTGCTGGTCCAATGTCTGCCTGTTTCTTTTTGTGCGGAGTTGAAGCCATGTTATCTGCCGTTGCGTTGTCTGTTGTCTTGTCTGCCACGGCTGCTCCTCCCGGGCAGGTGGTGAACCATGCACATCCTGGGCACTCTGCCCAGCCAACCGTGCGGGAATACGAGCGATTTCAGACCGATTACTGTCGTCGTCTGCGGTACAACGATTATGTCGCTGCACTCGATAAAGAATGGCAGATCTATCGGGCGTCGAACTCGACCCCTGAAGCTTTTGCAACCTACAAGGCCGCCGCTCGGGATCTGAAGAAGAAGTACGTCTGGACCGATCCGTATCTCGTTGCTGTCACTCCAGGGACCGGCACGCCAGGGATGTATGCGTCAATCGACCCGACGGGAGGAGAAATCTGCTTCGGAACTCCGACCGGAGAAGGTGCCGCCACGGGGGGTGCCAATTGTGAATGCGGCAAGTAAGTCAGATTGCCCAAGAGAATGAACAACCAAAGAACCCTCAGCCCCGCGAAAACGGGGCTGTTTTTTTGGCCACCGTGGTTCATCTTCTGTATTGTTGACGCTTTTGGAACGGTCTTCGCACGGCGCACGTTTGAAAAATCTCTTCAACAGGTGACCTAAGGTGTCACGCGCGTAGCGTTTAATAGGCGAGCTATTTTCTCTTATTGAGGAGGCTTGCCATGTTTTCGTCGTCGCTGCAAATGTCGCTGCGACCTAATTTGGGTCGAGAGCGTCAAATCGCCTATCTTGGTTCGAATCCCCCGCTTGGGGACTGTTCACAAAAGTGCGACTTCGACGTAGTTGCGAATGAATTGCCTGCGATGACTTCCGCCGCAACTTCAACCACGAACCAAGTTTGCGACGACGCTTGTCGCCTGCTTGGAAGAGCTAAACGACAAGTATCGCCCCCTGTTCAAACCGAGGGATTGGGCGTCATTTCGCCGGCATGAATACTCGTCACATCCGCGACTCAGTTTAAACCTGCTCGCGAAACGTCGACCAGCTCAGGTATCCGAGTGCGATTGAACTCAGGATGAATACGATGTCCATCAGTCGGCTAGCATTACGGAACGGCGCGATCGACTCTGGTGCGACCAGGTCGAAAGTGAAGAGTGCGGCAATAAGGATGGCAACCGCCATCCCCGACATACAAAGCGCCTTGGGCATCCAAAAAGTCCTGGTGCAACACGAGTGGGTCGCATCGATCCTTAAATCCGCAGTGGTTTACTGGCTTAGTATAATTGGCGAACCGGCGGTGTCATCGGGCGGGAATGCGACGAATCGCCACTTTTTCTCCTTAACGTAGTGACTGTGGAAGAATCCCGGCAGAATCCGAATAACACAACCTGGGTTAAAATGCTGCTTCCTGACCGATTTGTCGCTGTTTCATCGATTCCTTTATGAATAGTCTGCTTCCCGGCCTGATCGAACGTTTTCGGGCTGAAATGCCCGTTTGCCGCGAATGGAACTATTTCGACCATGCCGCAGTTGCCCCGCTTTCAGCCCCCGCCGCCCAAGCCATCAAGGGCTGGCTGGAGCAGGCGACGAACACAGGGGATGTGCATTGGCTCGAGTGGTCTCGCCGTTCTGAGGAACTGCGAAAACTGGCGGCTCGACTCGTAAACGCAGTCCCTGACGAAATCGCCCTCGTGCCCAACACGACCGTCGGAATCGGCCTGGTCGCGGAAGGCTATCCCTGGCAGGTAGGAGACAACGTAGTCATTGCCGCCAATGAATTTCCCTCGAACCAATATCCCTGGCTAAATCTTGCGACGCGCGGTGTGGACGTGCGACGGGTGGAACCGCGAGACGGAAAGATCGAAGTTGATGACGTGCGCGCACTCTGCGACGAGCGAACCCGTGTCGTCGCACTGAGCTGGGTTGGCTTTGCATCAGGTTGGCGGATTGATGTCGCCAACTTTGGGCAGTACTGCCGCGAGCAAGGAATTTTCTTCTTCCTCGATGCGATTCAAGGGTTGGGCGTCTTTCCGCTCGATGTTGTTGCTGCCGGTGTGGATGCTTTTGCTGCCGACGGTCACAAATGGATGCTCGGGCCGGAAGGTGCGGGCTTGCTGTATGTGCGGCAGGAATGGCTAAATCGACTGCGGCCACTCATGGTCGGTTGGAACAGCGTCGCGCAACGCGAATTCAACACTGTAGCGTGGCAGCCTCGTGCATCGGCGGCACGATATGAGGGAGGCTCAGCGAACCTGGGCGGACTGCTAGGTCTCGCTGCCAGTTTGGAAATGCTCGCAGAATTCGGCCTGAGTTCGACAGCAAGTCCTATTGCAGAACGAGTTGTGCAACTGACCGCCTACGCAACTGAACGCTTGCTTGCTGCGGGAGCGAGAATTCTTTCACCTCGCGTACCGGGGCATGAGTCAGGTATTTTGACGTTTCAATTCCGCGATGAGCCGGCCGATTTTCTCCGTCAACGTCTGCTCGCAAAGAAGGTTGTCACCAGTGCGCGTGGAGGGGGCGTAAGGATCGCTCCGCATGGTTACAACACACCGGAAGAGATCGACCAGCTTGTTGGTGCACTCGTTTAATTACTCCCTGACCTTAAGCCCTTCGACCACATCAGCCCGGTAAACATTCCACTGCACAACGATGTGTGCGGCCAGCGTAAAGATCACGGCCAAGAGCAACGCAGTGACGTAGATCCATGCGGACGTCACCACTGGCAACTGCAGCATCTCGTTTTCGTAGGTGTTGGCCATGAACCAGGTAAGCGCATAACCCCCTGGCATGCCTAGAATCGTGCCCGCGATCGATAGCAGCATATTTTCGCGGAGAAACATCGCACCGACTTGCCAGGGTGTATAGCCGAGGGCACGAAAAGTAGCAACCTGTCGCAGTTGTTCCGCAAGGCTGATTAGCGATGCGTTCACAATACTGCCAAAAAAGACGATGCCGCTGAAGAACACAATGATGCCGATCATGATTCGCTGGTTGGTCAGTAGCGTGTCGATAAGATTCTTGATCATTGCTTGCCGCGCTTGGACTGCCTGAATGCCCGGCATCTGCTTCAGTTCGCGGTAGAGATTGCGTTGCTGGCGCGGTTTGCCATCGAGCAGTAATTGCGCGCCTGATACGATTCGCTCCTCGTCAATGGCGCGACAAAGCAACTGCCAATCGACATACGCCGCCGTCCCCATGTAACTGTCCCCAATCGCGGAGACTTGGAAATCGACCGAACGGCGATTTCCCTTCACAGGTGTGGCTGTCAACGTGTCGCCGACAGTGAGGTGCAGGCGATCCGCCAGCCGTCGCGTTACAACAACCCCGGTCGTTGCGACGGTAACTTTTGTCCCGTCAGCAAAGCGAGGGGTCGTGAGAAGCGCATCAGGTGGTAGTCCGGTGAGTGCACCTTTTCGAGAGAACCTGCCGTGCGAGAACGTACAGGGAACATTCAACACAGGCTCAACGCGGTCGACTCCTGGCAAGCGACGGATTTCATCAATGGCTTCGATTCCTCGCTCATCCGCAAAAGTGAGATCCACATCACTGCGCTGAACCTTGAAGAATTGAAAGTCGATCAGAAATGTCGTCCCTTCAACCAACATAAATCCGTTCGTTAGAAGCGCCGCCCCCATCGCGGCGGAAAAAAGTCCCATGGCCGTGCGAAAGCGATTCCGAAAGATTCCGCGGAGCGTCATCCGCCAGCCGCTGCTGAGACGATTCCAGAGAACAGGTAAGTGCTCAAGAAGAACTTTGCCACCTCGCCGGGGAGGTTCAGGCCGCATCGCCTCGGCTGGCTTGAGCCGCAGCATCTGCCACGCCCCGTACAAGCTGCCAATCAACGCAAAGAGCAAACTGATGCCGATGCCCCCGGTGACATTCGCGACGTAGACCTGCGGCTCCAATTTCGGAAACTGGAAGTACCAACTGTAGACCGTCGTCACAAGTAGCGTGTCGAAGTAGCCTCCCACAGCGCCTAATAGCCCTCCAACCAACCCGACCAGCAGGCCGAACTTTAGGAAGTGGACGAAGATCTGGCCATCGGCATAGCCGACAGCTTTTAAGGTGCCGATAACCGTTCTCTGTTGCCTGGCAGTGCGGAGCATGAGGGCATTGAGTACCAAGGCCGCGACCATCAAGAAAATTGCTGGAAAGATCGTAGCAAATGTACCCAGTTGATCGATTTCGCCGCTGATGAATTGATTGGAAGCCTGATACTTCAAACCAGTTACCTGCAAAACGCCATAGTCCTGGAGCAAGTTTTCAATTCGCCGCGCGACTTCGTTTCCCGTCGCTTCTGCGTTATCGCTGGCCCCCACTCCGGTGAGTTGAACGAGGACCTGATTGGCAGCACCTTGCAGGTCGAACACATCCTCGGCATAGGTCTGCTTCACATAAAACACGCCGAAAGTTCGTGAATCGGGAACAAAAGTACCCGGGCCAATGAGGTAAGTGTATTCGCAACTAATAGCGGTTCCGACAACGATCAACTCTTCCCGGCGGTTATTGAGCAGGAGATGAAGCCGGCTTCCGGGATAAAGCTTGTGAGCACGGGCGAAGGCATCATTGACAATCACTTCATTTCGTTTGACAGGCGTGAAGTAGTCTCCCTGACGTAGGAAGATGTCATTAATAACAGGCTGACGGTCGTCAGGAAGCGAGAGGACCAATCCATTGATGGGCGTCTCTTCTTCTTCCAGATCGACGGTTGCTGCAAAGCTGATTCTTGCCCGTAAATCACGCACACCTGGAATACGCTCTATCGCTTCCATTTCAGCAAGCGGAACCTTCTTCACATCGACCCAGTAATCTGCCATCCGCCCTTGGCGATAGTAGTCCCGCTTCGCTTCGGTGAGATTCCGGTGCACCGAACGCATGGCGACAAAGACGGTCACGCCCACTGCCATGATGGCGATAATGGCCAGCAGCATGCCCCACGACTGAGCCAGATCGCGAAGCAGTTTGCGATCGAGCATATTCACCACAGCACCTCTTCCGGGGCGATCGGCTGCTCGTTGATATCGACTTGCGAGATCTCTCCCGATCGCAAATGCACGACGCGGCGGCAGACCTGGGCAAGAGATGCGTTGTGCGTGATCACGATGATCGTAGTGCCGAATTCGGCACTCAGATCAACGAGCAGGCGAAGTACTTTTTTACCGGTCTCAAAGTCGAGCGCGCCGGTAGGTTCGTCGCACAGCAAGACTGATGGATTCTTTGCGATGGCCCGCGCGATCGCGACCCGTTGCTGTTCGCCGCCTGAGAGTTGCGACGGAAAGTGCCCGCTACGTTCTTCGAGGCCAACCTTCTTCAGCACGTAATCGACATCCAGCGGAGACTTACTGATCTCGCTGGCGACGAGAATGTTTTCACGCGCGGTCAGGTTCGGTACGAGGTTGTAGAACTGAAATACGAAACCGATTTCTTCGCGACGAAACTTGGTGAGTTGCGCTGAAGAAGCCTTCGTGATGTCGCGGCCGTTGTAATGAATCTGGCCGCTAGTCGGAGAGTCAAGCCCTCCAACGATGTTGAGCATCGTCGTCTTGCCGCTGCCGCTGGGCCCGACGATTGCCAGAAATTCACCCCGCAGAATATCCAAATCAATTTTGCGGAGAACATCGACTTTGACTTCTCCCATGGTGAAGACCCTGCCGACATCCCGCAGGCTGAGGATTATGTCATCGTCGGCAAGCTCGGGCATGGGAAGCGGGATGGCTAAGTTGGGCTAATGAAAATAAGGATATCCTTACATTCTAGTTGCAAATCTTGTTGTAGCCTTAGGTCGATTTTTTCGCTGAAAATCGCTCCTTTGCACGCTACATGTTTCTTGGCCGGCGTGTGATGAAGCCCACTGCCGCGCTAAAGAGCACGCCACCAATAACCGACCAAATGATCGGAAATGCTCGCTCACCCACTGGAATGGTGAGAATTTCAGGCAGTCCGGTTACCCGCTGGAGATATGTGCCAAGGAGCGCGCCAATGAAGCCTAACGCAATAGTTGCCAGGCAACCGCGATGAGTGTAGCCAGAAAGTGTCTGGGCGATGCCGCCGCAGATTCCGGCGATCACAAGTAAGAGCAGAAATTCGAGAATCGTCATGGGGCACCTCGTAGGTAGAGATCGCAAGGTTGTGAGTTGCCTTGGCATCTCCAACCCTAAACCACACATCATACGCTAACAAGATTTGTAGCCACTAGCGGACTCCGCGGGCAGTAGACCGAACTTCGAGCGAGCGTAAATTCCTACTTAACGCGGGCACGAATAGTTCCACTCAAACCTCGGTTGGTCGAACCGTTATTGTAGGGTTAAACAAAATTCATTGGGCTACTACAAAAAGACCGTCGTGGAAGATGAGGAATTCAGCCTGTTTGCTAACAGAGCAGGGCCAAACCCATGACTCTCGAATTTTCCGATGCAGGAATCGAGAAGAGAATTTGCGACTTTGCCGCCTGGAGCCACACGCCATTCGGAGGACGAAACTGAAATGTGCCGCTATCGACGCCAATTGGTCCGAGCAGATTCAAGAGTACACCGGGCTTGCGAATCAGGTTATCAATCGCAACTCCGCCTAAATCAGTTTTGAGCAACTGCACGACCATTCGCCATAGATTCAGCCGGTAACGTTCACTTTCTTCGGGACGGCCTACGTTGCGGTTCCGCTGTCAGGGGATCGTCTGGCCAAGAATGTTTCGGATAACGGCCACGCAAATCTTTGCGTACCTGGGGATAGCCATTCGCCCAAAAACTCGCCAAGTCGGTCGTAATTTGCTCGGGTCGGTAGTTCGGAGCCAGCAAGTGGAGGAGCAGCGGAACTCGACCGGCAGCGATCCGTGGTGTTGCAGTCAGGCCGAAGAGTTCTTGAATGCGCACCGCTAGTACAGCAGGCTGTCCTACTTGGTATTGAATCGTGATCAGACTGCCGCTGGGAACTTCAATCCGCTCCGGAGCCTCCGTTTCGATTGCTCTTAGTTGAGGGTAGGGGAACAGGCACTTTAGCGCCGAAAGCCAATCGGCGGCTCGAACCTCTGCCAGAGAACGCCGCCGTGTGCATAGCTGCGGCAGCAGTTCCGCCAGGGCTGCATCGTCGAGCGTGGGTAGCTCCAATTCCGGGCGCCAATCACGCAAGCACCGAGCGCGGGCAATAAATTGCGCGGCTGCGGAGCCTTCTTCAGGCAGTACGCGATTCAGATTCTTTTGCGCAGCCTGAACTAGAATATGAGTTGGCTCGTCGTCGTCTGGCAAGGGTGCTGTTTGTTCATCGAGCAAGAGCGAGGCAAGCCAGGTCTGTCGCCGAGCGATGATGCGGTCGTTGGTCTCGTCATAGAAGACTGCGGTGACATTACGAACAAGTGACTCTGGCAACCATTCGCGGCGCACCTCACTTGCTTGACGCACGATTGCTTCGCTTTGAGTCCCATCGACGACGATGCAAGCAAAAAGTTCGGCTGAATGAACCGCACTCTCTTCCGCCAGTCGCACTCCGCGTCCACCAACGAGAATGCCGCGTGGCGAATTTGGCTCACGTCGTTTAGCCAGTCGGTCGGGATAAGCGACCGCGACGCAGCGTAGAAAATTTTCGTCGTTGGGGTCGTTCTCCAAACGTTTCGTAGCCTGTACTTGCCTAACGAGCTGTTCCAGTTGTTCGCTGCTTCTCAGGATTTGTTGTGCAGCATTCCGTTGCAAGCTTCCTAGTGTTGAATGAAGTGAGCCGCGCTCGGCAAAGTCCTCTAGCGCATGCACTCGATCAAGTAAATCGCTGTTGGAGGTGGTTGTAGCCTTAGTGTTGCTAAAGCGTCGATCGGGACGCGGAAACGGATCACGCTCCGATAAAAGCGCAGCCGCTAGGGCTGCTTGACGCACAACGCCTCGTTCAGCACCTTCGATCAGCATTCTTCCCAGTCGCGGATGAATGGGAAATGTTGCCAACGTGCGACCTAGTTCCGTGATGCTCTTCCCATCGGCAGCAACTGCTTCGAGCTGTAACAGCAAGTCTTTTGCTTGCTGTAGTGCTCGCTCTGTAGGAGTCTCGAACCACGGGAAACGCGACACGTCCGGCTCGATCCAGCACAGTAGCTGGAGCAGGGAACCGGCTAAATCAACGCGGCGAATCTCTGGAGTATCGAAGTCGGGTCGATGACGCTGCATCGCTTCGGGCCAAAGGCGCAAGCATAGCCCGGCCGACATACGACCCGCGCGACCGGCACGTTGGTTGGCGGAGGCTTTCGAGATCGGTTCTAGTTCAAGTCGATCTAATCCGCTGGCTTCATCATAGCGCAGCACACGTGCGAGGCCACTATCGACGACCATCGTGATTCCTTCAATCGTGAGCGAAGTTTCGGCCACGTTCGTTGATAGAATCACCTTGCGCCGATCTTGCGGCTGTAGCACGGCATCCTGTTTCTGTGGCGGCAGATCGCCGTAAAGTTCTTCCAACGCGACATTGTTTGCAGTTGCCCAAGATTCTAGCTTGGCGCTGGTTGCTCGTATTTCTCCTACTCCAGGAAGGAAGACGAGGCAGTCACCAGGATGCGAAGCGACGAGCGGCGGCACTGCGTCGGCAACAATGTCTTCGATGCGGCGGCGATCGATATCGGGCCAGTATTGATACTTCACCGGGAACAGGCGCCCTTCGCTGCGAACAATCGGAGCATCCTGCAGGTAGGCGGCAACGGGTTCTGCCGCGAGGGTCGCGGACATGACGATGATTTTCAGTTCGGGCCGGACTTCGCGAACTTGTGTGACCATTCCCAGTGCGAGGTCGCTGGCGAGGCTGCGCTCGTGGAATTCGTCGAAAACGACGACGGCGACACCTTCGAGAAAGGGGTCGGATAGCAACCGGCGCAGCAAGATACCTTCGGTAATAACTTCGATCCGGGTCGCCTTGCTGACACGTGATTCGAAACGCACACGATAGCCAATGTCATCCCCTAATTGCGTTCCACGCTCGGCCGACATGCGGGCTGCGGTCGCACGAGCAGCGACACGTCGCGGTTGCAAGACCAGTATTACCCCATCCGTTGCCAATCCTGCGTCGAGCAACGCCGGCGGAACACGCGTTGTCTTTCCAGCTCCCGGCGGAGCACAGAGTACCAACCTGCCGTGCTCGCGAAGTGCTGCCACAACTTGAGGCAGGACTTCATCGATTGGGAGGTTCGACAAAGGAACACGCGGCATGTCAAAAAACTAACCGGCAACGAGAGCAAGGAAGAACAGCGTGCGACGCCGAATGGAACTTCTCCTTGCAGATACCGCGGCCCAGTGTATCAGTTTCCGCAACAACTGCCCGATTCCACATAAACATACTTCGCCGAGGGTTGAATGTACTGCCGCTGCGGTTGAGTGAATCGGGGTTGCACGTATTGTTCGGTCCCTGTTGGCCCTTGATTGTACTGGCGCGGCACATTTTGCACGATTGCTGGCGCTCGAACGGCAGGGGCTTGGGCCTCTGGAAGAAGCGTCCTTGGGGCGTTGGCTCGTGGGATAAAGCGATCGCCTTCTCGCGCCATACCTTGTTCCGGAATGCTCGAGCGTTGCTGTTTCGAACGAGTGTCTTCGATTAGCTGGGCATTTTGAAACATCTGCCAGCGCGACCGCCCTTGCACTGGTGCGACTCGCGGATCTTGATACGGCTGGTAGTAGACCGCATAGAAACCACCTTCGGCGTGCTTGCTGATCGCCCAACGATTGCCTGTGCCGATTTCTCGATAATAAAGGAACGTGTTGCGATCCGGCAAAGCAGAGTCAGTTTCCTCCTGCAACGACACAACACTCCGTTGCCCGGACGTCGTATAGTCGGCAAAGCCGATGCCGCCGAAGAAGTAGTGACGACCAGCGCTTCCAGATAGTCCCCAGCCGTAATGTTCTACCCCTCCCACAACCGGGACTTCTGGCTGCAGCATTGGTTGCCGAGGCATCATCCCACTGTCGCCGCTGGGGGTACCCAGCGCGGGTGCTTGCATCTGTCCGGTGAGCAGGAGCGAATATAAAACTGAGCTGAGCACTAGGTTCATGGCAGCACGTAGCGAGAGATGTTCCAGGAGTGCCGCAAAACAGGCGGCCCATCGATGTTTCCAGATTATTTGAGGGGAGACGCCGCGGCAAGCGAAAGTCGGCTGGAGCGGCGCTAATTTACTCCAAGAACTAGGGTTGCGAGTCACCCGAACCTCGCTAATCCAGGGGTTGATGGAGGCAAATTCGACCACCGGCTGCAATCGCAAAGACGGGGTTATGTATCTATTTTTGCGCTATTTGGTGGCTTGTATCGCGTGTTTCGTGGTTCCTTCCCTGCGCCAGTTTCGTCTAAAATGTGCGACTTCCGTTTGGCCTCTCGCCCGTGAGCAAATATATGCCTCGAGTCTCTGTAAACGTTCCCCACAATCGTGACCCGCAAAAGGTCATTACCGGCGCGAAGACCGCCATGGAAAAGATGGTCCATGATTTTCAAGGGTCGAACCTCATCATTACCAGCACGGAGACGACTCTCGTTTTTTCGTTCAAGAGCTTTGGCTTTACGATCAAGGGAGATGCGGAGGCTCGTCCTGGAGACTTGGGAATTAATGTCGACTTACCCCTTGCGGCGATGATGTTCAAAGACATGGCCGAGCAGACGATTCGCAGTAGCGTAACTCAAGCACTAGCTCAAGCGGAACAAGACGATCCAAAATAGAAAGCGCAATGATCAATTCGACAGCCTTACGCATCTGCTGAACTGACGGAGAATGGCTAATGAGCGTGGTGGTACAAGGAATGTGCCCCTGATTTTTCAGGTGAAAAGGAGTTTGCCTCATGGACTGGAAAGATGAATTGCTTCGGCGGCTCGTCCGCGAACCGCTAGGGGGATACGGCGAGGAAGTATCGCCAGCCACAGAACCGACCGCGTTAGCGGCAATGGCTTTGCTAGCGGCTGGAGAGTTACCGGCAGCAGAGCGTGCTCTAGATTTCTTGTCGGGCATTCAACAAAAGGATGGATCGATTGGCATTCGTGCTGCTGATCCCACTCCCGCATGGCCTACCAGTTTAGCCCTGCTGGCGTGGCGTTCGCACCCTGAACACGAAGCTAAATATGGGTCGCAGATTGCCAGCGCCATTGAGTGGACGCTGGAAGCGAAAGGACTGCCGATTCCCAAACAACAAGCACAGGCGTTAGCGCACGATACAACTCTCGTAGGCTGGTCCTGGGCGGCACAAACGCATTCCTGGATCGAACCAACAATTCTGCACATTCTCTCTTTGAAGGCTTGTGGACTAGGCGATCATCCTCGCGTCCGCGAGGGAGTGCAGTTGCTTATCGACCGGCAACTTCCGGGCGGTGGATGCAACTATGGCAATACCTATGTGCTCGGACAAGCACTCCGGCCGCATCTGCAACCCAGCGGCATGCTCCTGCTCGCTCTGGCCGACGAAGAAGATTCTTCGGGGCGGAAAGAAAAGTCAATTCAATACGTCGCTCAGGCGCTCAGTGATTCAACTACCACTGCTTCACTCAATTGGTCATTGCTGGGGCTGGCTGCGGTCGGCAATACTCCTGATGAAGCGGGGCTGTGGCTCGCTCATTCTTACTTGCGTCTTCATCGCACCGATTCGCACTACCGGCTAGCACTGCTGGCGAACGCCTCGCTGGGGGCAGAATCCCCCCTGGTTAAACTTGTGGCGGCGGGAGTGATGGGATGACGGCCAATCCCCGCGAATCTGCAGAAGGCACTGACCAAGCTTCCGCGACGACCAAGTTCGATCGCCGGGGTTGGTTGATCGCTGGAGCGGTTGCGACGGGAGCGATTGTAGGTGCAAACTGGCTGCGAAATGCCTGGCCGAATGAGAAGGCAGGTGTTTTTTTGGCTCGCAACCAACGGTACGATGGGACACTCGTTCGCACGATTCGGGATGGACTGATAGCGGTCGGGTTGCTCCCGGAGGTTATTCGCGGCAAGCGGGTGTTGCTCAAACCTAATCTTGTGGAGCCTACTCGCAGTTCGCCGCAGATGACGACTCATCCAGCGATGATTCTCGCGACGGCGGAAGTATTTCGCGGCTGGGGCGCGACTGTCGCCGTTGGCGAAGGGCCCGGGCATGTGCGAGATACCGAGATGGCTTTGGTTGAATCGGGTGTGGCAGAGGCTTTGGACAGCTTGAAGTTGCCGTTCTCGGATTTGAATTACCAAGAAGTGGCATTTCGCCCGAATGCCGGACAAGCCTGCAAGCTCACTGGCTTCTATTTTCCGCAATCGGTGCTGGAAGCAGATTTGATCGTCAGCTTACCGAAGATGAAAACGCATCACTGGATGGGGGTCACGCTATCGCTCAAAAACATGTACGGCGTGATTCCGGGCATCAAATATGGTTGGCCCAAAAATGTGCTCCATCACCACGGTATTCCCCAGACAGTGTTTGATATCAACGCTTCACTCCCCCCTACGATTGCCGTTGTTGACGGTATCGTCTGCATGGAAGGCGACGGGCCAATTATGGGAAGCGCGAAGCCTATGGGACTGGTTGGGATTGGCTTGAATCCGACTGCCGTGGATGCGACCCTCGCACGGATCATGGGAATGGAGCCTCGTAAAATTCCGTACTTGGCCCTGGCTGCGAATCAACTCGGTCCACTCGATGACCGGCACATTGATCAGCGTGGCGAAACCTGGCAGGGGCTGGAATCGCCGTTCAAGCTTCTCGATAAAGACTTCTTGTTGGACATGCGCCGCCCAGGAATTCTGGTGAGTTAGCGCTTTATAAAGCCCCGAGCCTTCGCGGTCTTTACTGACTTCTCAAGTGAACTGAGGGATTGAGAAGTACAGGCTGGTGACTGAGAATGAGAAAAGTATGCTTTTCTCTCCTTCGCCCAACTCGAGCTACCCGTGATTTCTCTTCAACAGCTTCGTCTGGTTTCACGCACTGGGACACTGCTGATTGCCTTGATGGCGCACCGATTTGCGGTAGGAGCTGAGGCTACGGTTCAAACCGATCTCATCTCCGCCACCATTGGCGATATTGAACTCAAGCTAGACTTGCATCTGCCACCGAACGGGATTTCACAGGGAGATCAGCCACTAATTGTCTGGGTCCATGGTGGTGCGTGGAGGGCGGGATCGAAAAGTGATTTGCCGCTGGCCGCTCTGGCTGCAGGAGGTTACCCGATAGCCAGCGTCGATTATCGTCTCAGCACGACCGCAAAGTTTCCCGCACAAGTCCATGATCTCAAAGCGGCGATTCGCTATCTGCGGGGCAACTCAAAAAAGCTCGGCATCCATGCAGACCGTATCGTCATCGCTGGAAGTTCCGCCGGCGGACATCTGGCAGCACTCGTAGGTACCAGCAATGGTAGTCGAGATTTGGAAGGAACGATCGGAGACGACCTTCGGCAAAGCTCAGCCGTCCAGGGCATCGTCAGCTTTTACGGGATGAGTAACTTGACAACCATTCTGGATCAATCCACCCCTCACGGCCTTAAAGTTCGTGTCCCAGCCCTCGATCTGCTGCTGGGCGGACAGCCGAAAGACCAACCGGAATTGGCCCGCTTAGCGAGTCCGGTTTTTCACGTCTCGGCGGCATCCCCTCCACTCCTGCTCTTCCATGGAGACCAAGATCCACAAGCACCGATCAACCAGTCGCACGAACTGCAAGGCAAATACGAAGAGGCTGGCCTTCACTGTGATTTTGTCGTCTTACACGGCAGCGCCCATGGCGGAAAGGAATTTTTTGATGACCAGCGACTAGCGATCTTGCGGAAATTCATGGGGCAACTTGCGAAGCCCAGCCAATAATTCGCGGGTCGTCGTCTCGGCGGCTTACGGGTTCGCCAGTTTTCCTGCCTTTCCTTTTCTTCCCTGAGGTATACGATTGAACACGCGACTCGTTTCGCGATTTCAGGGGTGCGCTTTGCAGGTGGGCCATGATTGTTGTGTCGCGGCATGTCGACGAGCAGATTGTGATCGGGAATGGAATCATTCTGACGATCGTGGAGATTCGTGGCGATAAGGTTCGCCTGGGGATCGTGGCCCCGAAAGAAATTCCAGTCCATCGAGGGGAAGTGCATGAGGCGATTCAACGCGAGAATCGCCGAGCCCAATCATTATCGCTCCCCGTTGATCCACCTCCGCCGGCATCCTAAAAGAGTTCAGGCAGGGACTCATTTCCTTAGGCCCCTTGAAGCCGGTGAGCCGGTTGACGGGTGTTAATCAATTTGCCAGGCCACGCCTAGCTAGCAACAACACTCCTGCTAGCGACCGAAAAGTCGACTCATCCTTCCAGGTTTTCTCAACCGGCAAGCTTGTTGCGACCGATACATTCGCCACGAGGTTTCTCTAACGCGCAATGCGTCACGAGAGCGAGTACCTTCCTTCCAAGGCAAGGGCGATTGGCCATGGGCTGTAAGCATTCCATTTTCATAAGCGCGGCTTTCCTCCTAGCGTTGCTGGCGGGAAGGAGTCACGCGCAGCAAGCACCGGCGGAAACTCTCCGCCCACGACCGGCTACTACAATAGCCCGGCCCGCGTCCGCGCAAGGCGTAATTCAGCGTAGTCCCTACACTTCGAATCCGTTCGAGGAATACGGCGGCTACGGCGCCGGCGATTGTGCCAATTGCTGCGAGGAAGAATGCTGGTTCTGGGACCCTGGCATGTGGGTTGAGGCTGATGTACTGATGTGGTGGCGGAGTGCTCAGAATCTCCCACCGTTGGTGACAACAAGTCCGGCAGGGACCATCGCCAATAATTCAGGTGTCCTGCCTCTGGCGACCATTCTGTATGGGAACGAAGAAGTCGGCGGCAGAATGCGTGTTGGCGGCCGAATTGATGCTGGGTTGTGGTTTGATCGCTGCAATTTGTATGGATTGGGGGTCCGCTACACCACACTCGGAACGGACACGTCGGTCTTCAGTTTGAACTCCACGCAGAACCCGATTATCGCCCGTCCGTTCTTTGATGTCACCACCGACAACGGCAACATCGTAGGTGAAAACGCTTTTCTCGTCGCTCATCCGACGGGTGGGCCTCAAGGGGAAAGGACCACTGGTTCCATCACCGTCACCACTACTTCGCAGGTGGCTTCGACAGACATCTACTATCGCCACAATTTGCGAGCGGACGAACTTACCCGCCTCGATTGCATCGTCGGCTATCAAGGTTCAGCCATCAATGAGGGACTCACCATCGATAGTACGACAACGTTGGTTAATTCGATCCGTGTAACGGACACGTTCCTGACAAAGAATCAATTCAACGGCGGCATGATCGGGCTCATCTCGAACCGAGACTATGGTCCCTGGGAAGTGAACCTACTCACCAAAGTTGCATTTGGCACCACCGAGGAAACGGTGATGATCCAAGGCCTGCGCGATCCGCCGGCCGGGAACGGCAATGCCAATACCGGCTTACTCGCCGTGACTTCTAACAGTGGCACCTTTCGCCAGAACGATTTTTGCGTCAGTCCTGAAGTGGCTTTGAAGCTTGGCTACCATGTCGCTCCGAATATGACGTTCACGGTTGGCTACTCGGTCATTTACTGGAGCACGGTTGTTCGTCCGGGCGATCAAATCGATCCTGTAATCAATCCCACCCAGATTGACGGAGCGCTTGCCGGTGAAGCCCGCCCCAACTTTCGCTTTAATCATGACGATTTCTGGGTTCAAGGAATCAATCTGGGATTGCGCTGGGATTACTAAACTCCGCCCGGTGCGAACGTAAAGTAGGGCGGGCGTAAAAATCCCTCCATGCGCTGCGTATTTCGGCTGGGTGCTATCTATACATTCTCGCTCAACAAGTCTGCTGGCCCACCAAATTTCCCCTTCCTGTTGACATACCTTATGAAGTCCTTGCCGTCTCGCCGTCCTCTGACCGATGTCGTAGCTCGTACCTGGGATCTTTGGAAGGCACATCGGTTGTTGAGCGAACTGGTAGCTCGGCGTAAAGCCCGGCGCAAAGATGTCATTGCTGTGCGCGAGGAGCATCATCGCACTACGGCAGTACCAACGGATCTTCCACCTGCATTCCGCAGCGCGATGGCATGAGGGTAAACGCGTCCTGTCAGGCATTCCAACCCAATGACGCGGCCGGTTGCCTTGGGGAGGAATGATCCTCGCCAAACTCTCAGTGGCGAACTTATCTGCGGCCTTTGCCAACTGCGATTCTATGCAGATAATTCGGTCACCGCTTATCGCCCGCGATGTAACCGCAGGTGGGAACGGCGCTCGCCGTGGCTTGGACCACCTGCTTCTGGCACCACTGCCACCGGGCGTGCGTGCCTTTGAAGAATTGTTGTCCGACTAAACCCCGTCAGTGGGCCATGAACAAGGAATCACTCGTCAGAAAATGGGCTGTCGAGCAAGGATTCGTCACCGCCGTAGATTAAGCTCTAGGCTGAAAGTTTGTTTTCCAAGTGCTTGCCCTCAGGAAATTCACATGCAGTCTTCATCTCTCCAACGTCGCCAGTTCCTGCAAGTTGCTTCCGCCGTCGCGATCTCTGGCGGGATCACATCCCTGGTGCCTGCCAGTTTGCGAGCCGCTGATCCGAATGAGATCGCTTTTAGCTATGGTCTGGTGACTTACATGTGGGGGGCGGACTGGGATCTGCCGACGTTGCTTGCGAATTGCAAGTTGGCTGGACTTTCCGGTGTGGAACTTCGCACGACGCATGCCCACAAAGTCGAGCCCAGCTTGAACGAAGAGCAACGCCAAGAAGTGAGCAAGCGTTTCGCGGATAGCGGCATCACATGCGTCGGCATTGGGAGCAATGAACGTTACGATGATCCCGATCCCAAGGTGGTGGCGAAAGCCATCGAAGCAACTAAGGAATTCATCCGTCTCAGCCACGATATCGGCGGAAGCGGTGTGAAGGTCAAACCGGATACCTTCCACAAAGATGTGCCCCGGGAAAAAACGATCGAGCAGATCGGCAAAGCGCTCAACGAACTGGGAGAATACGCCGCCGGCTTTGGCCAGGAAGTGCGTCTGGAAGTTCACGGCCAATGTGCAGAGATTCCTACAATTAAAGCAATCATGGATATCGCAACCGATCCCAACGTCTACGTCTGCTGGAACTCGAACGAGACCGATCTCAAGGGGGAGGGACTGGCGAGGAATTTTGCAACGCTCCGTCCGCGTTTTGGTCGCACGCTGCATGTGCGGGAACTCGACGACAAAGTTTATCCATTCAAGGAATTGATTTCGCTCTTGGTGAAGTCCTCGTATGACGGCTGGGTTTTGTGCGAGGCGGCAAGCAAGCCGGAAGATCGCGTCGCAGCACTTGTGAAGCAGAAGGGGCTATTTGACGAGTATGTCACTCAGGCGAAGTAGTCTTACTCCGTTAATTCCAGCACTGCTTCAAATTCTGCTTTGGTCACTGGCTGCACGCTCAAACGTGAGCCTTTACGAAGAAGTTCCATCTTGCCAAGGGCCTTCACCTTGCGGAGTTGATCCAGGCCAAGAGGTTGCTTGAACTTTTTGACGAATTGCAAGTCAACCATGAACCAGCGTGGCGATTCTTCCGTTTCTTTGGGATCGTAGTAGTCGCTCTTGGGATCAAGGGCGGTAAAGTCTTGATAGCCCTCCTTCACGACTTTCGCCAAGCCCACGATGCATGGTGGCGCGGCGTTGCTGTGGTAAAACAGCACTTGGTCTCCCAATTTCATGCCGTCACGCAGCGTGTTGCGCGCCTGATAATTCCGAACGCCGTTCCAAAATGTAGTCTTCTTGGGGGCCTTGGCGAGATCGTCGATGGAGAAAGATTCGGGTTCTGATTTAACGAGCCAATAGTTCATAAGTGCAGACTTGAGACTGGTGGAGGTTCAATTCGCTGCGACCGGAAAATGCCGACCAGGAGACGCAGCGTCCGAATCTCGATTGCTATCGCTTTGGAAATGTGCAGTGAAAATTCTCATCTGAATTATGCGATCACTGGCTTAATCAAATGCCCATGCACGTCGGTTAGTCGCATGTCGCGACCGCCGAAGCGGAAAGTTGTTTTGGTGTGTTCTAATCCAAGGAGATGCAACATCGTGGCGTGCAGATCGTGCATCTCGCATTTATCGCGAACGACTTTGTAGCCGAATTCATCCGTTTCGCCATGAATCACGCCCCCCTTCACGCCGCCGCCGGCCATCCAAATGCTAAAGCCGAAAGGATTGTGATCGCGGCCATTGCTACCTTGTGCAAAAGGGGTGCGGCCGAATTCGCCAGCCCAGACGACTAGGGTTTGGTCCAGCAACCCCCGCTGTTTCAGATCCGTCAACAAAGCGCCAATGGGTTGATCAACGGCGGTAGCATTGTCGATGTGACCCTGATGCAGATTGCCATGCTGATCCCAACGGTCATGGCCAACGTTCGGGCAGGTGAGTTCGATGAAACGCACGCCACGTTCCACGAGTCGTCGCGCGAGTAAGCATTGCCGGGCAAAACTGGCGGTTCCCTTGGTCTTGGCGTCGAAGCCGTACATCGCCGTGGTCTCTGCCGTTTCATCCTTCATCTCGGTTAACTCCGGGACGGCGGTTTGCATACGATAGGCCAGTTCGTAATTGGCGATCGCCGATTCAATCGCATCGGCGTGACCAGTCTTCTCGAGCACGTTGGCATCGAGTTGCTTCAGCAGCGCGAGTTTGTTCTTTTGTAATACATCGCTCGCTTCGGTCCGCGTGATATTTGCCAGCGGCGGATGATTGGCGGTAATGATTGAACCTTGATAGGTTGCCGGCAAGAACCCGCTGTTGAAGTTGTCGAGTCCGCCCGGAGGAATCAGGCCGCCGTTAATGACGACGAACCCTGGCAGGTCCTGACATTCACTTCCCAAGCCATAACCAAACCAGGCGCCGATGCTCGGCCGCCCTTGAATTCCTGTACCCGTATGAAGGAAGTAGTTGGCAAAAGTGTGCTCGGAGAACTGCGATGTCATCGAACGGATCACGGCCAAGTCGTCGACATGTTTGGCAATATTCGGCAGCAAATCGCTGACAGGCGTTCCGCACTCGCCATACTTCTTAAAGGCCCATGGGGAATCGAGCGTATTGCCGTTGTTATTGAACTGCGTGGGCTCCTGCTTCAGCGGGAATGGCTTGCCGTTGTATTCTTTCAGCAGAGGCTTGGGGTCGAACGTATCGACCTGACTTGGTCCACCATCCATGTAAAGAAAGATGACGCTTTTTGCCTTCGCGGGAAAATGAGTTGGCCGCGGCGCCCATGGATTGCGTGAATCTTCGGCGGCGAAGGTTCGGCTTTGTTCCTCGGCGGCCAAGGCGGCGAGTGCTACGGCTCCCAGGCCACAGCCCGCTTGTTGCAGGAATTGCCGGCGACTGAAGGGAAAGCGAAGATTGCAGCGATTGAACATCAGGGCCGGGGTTGGGGTGGGAGGAGTTCAGCGGCAGGATCCCCTTATTCTCGCCTAAACCCTAATGCCTCGCAACTCAAGAGGACTTCGAACCCAGTCCCTGTGATGAGGTCGTCCTAATGAGTGGAAACACAATCACTGCTAGGAGAGCACCAATAACCGGCCCAAGCAGGTAGATCCACAATTCAGCCCATCGTCCTGAAGTGAGGGCCGGAGCGATGGAACGCGCGGGATTCATCGAAGCTCCGCAAATAGGTCCAGCGAATAGAGCTTCCAGAGCCACAACGCCGCCAACCGCGATACCGGCCATCATTCCCTGTTCTTTTGATCCGCTCGATACGCACAGTACAACGAACATCAGCAGTGCCGTCAGGATAATTTCCAAGACCAACGATTGCAGGTGCGATCCGGCAGGTAACGTAGCCCCTAAGTTGGCATGTTCCCAAAACAGAAAACGAAGAGTACCACTGGCGAGGAAGGCGCCGGTCAATTGGCTTGCGAGGTACATCGGAACTTCCCGTGCCGGCAGGCGCTTGGCAAACCAAAAGCCCAGCGTCACCGCTGGGTTGAGGTGGGCACCAGAGACGTCTCCCACGGCGTAGATCATCGCCATCACGATTAGCCCGAAGGTGAGTGAGATCCCGACGTGCGAGACTTGGCCGCCGCTCACGTCGTTGATGATGATTGCACCAGTTCCGGCAAAGACCAGAGCAAATGTGCCGATGATTTCCGCGGTCGACTTATTCAATTGTTGGAAGTCCATGAGGCGAAGGATTCTTAGCTGCGTGCTAGTTGTGAGAACAGTCGGGGCCAGATTCCCAGGTGCTGGGAAGTAAATCAGTTAAATCGGCTTCTTACCAGTACCAATCGTGGTAAATCGACCTCAGGCGTAATGTAGTGGCAGGCCACGGTCGTGGGACCCGGCAAGGCTGGAAAAGTCTACACTGATGAATAGTCGTGCGGGCCTCGGCTGCTGCCTGGGGCGAGCTTTGTGGAAGAAGGTGGCCCCCCCGCCTTTTTCTTCACACAGCATTAACACTCAAAGATTTCACTATAGTCACCTCAACAATCACAACTTTGTTAGCAGGAACGTTCCGTGCCAACCATGGCCAAGTTACCAGGACTCCCAATCGAAAGCGCTAAGGACTCGAATGGCCCGATAGGCAATCGACTCGAAGCGATCGCCCGCGGCGAATTTGTGGAATCGGTGATTCACGACTCAATTTTGAAGGAGTCGGCCGTCCTTGAGGTGAAGGACTTCAGCCTCTGGTATGGGCAGAAACAAGCACTGTTTAATGTTTCCATGCCGGTGCCGCGCGGCAAGGTGACAGCAATTGTCGGCCCTTCCGGTTGTGGAAAATCGACTTTGCTGCGCTCCGTCAATCGAATGAATGATCTTGTGCCGCATGTGACTTTTGCGGGGGACATTCAGCTCGAGGGAACCTCGATTTATGGCAAAGGAACGGACGTCATTGATTTGAGGAAGCGATTGGGAATGGTTTTTCAAAAGCCCAATCCCTTCCCGATGAGCATTTTTGAAAATGTGGTGTACGCGTTACGCATTGACGGCGTGCGCAGTCGTTCGCTGTTGAATGAAGTTTGCGAACACAGCCTCCGCGGGGCGGCATTGTGGGACGATGTCTCCGGTCGACTGAACGAAATGGCAACGAGCCTCTCTGGAGGTCAGCAGCAGCGGTTGTGCATCGCACGGGCGATCGCCGGCGAGCCCGATGTTCTGCTTCTTGACGAGCCATGTTCTGCTTTAGATCCGATCGCGACGAGCAAGGTCGAAGACTTAGTCCGCGAGTTGCGCGGGGATTATTCGATCCTGGTTGTCACGCACAACATGCAGCAGGCATCTCGGATTAGCGACTACACAGCATTCATGTACCTAGGGCGGCTCGTCGAATATGGGGCAACCTCCGATTTATTCACGCGTCCCAAGCTGCGAGAAACAGAAGCTTACGTGACGGGACGCTTCGGGTGATTGGCGGGTTTGCGACAAGCCTTCTATTTTTCCAAGGCGAAGTTGGGTTATCGCTTGATTAATGCGAGTGACAATTTCTGTCACTCCCTGTGACCAATCAATCAGATGTCGACGATGAGCAGTTGCGGTGGGCCGCTGATCGATTTTTTTCATGCAATCGGCAGGACGACTGCTAGAGATTGTCATCTCACTGTTCGATGTTAGGGACGGTGGCAATGGGATCTGCAATTGCGGGCAGCTCAGATCTCGTTGCCACTTTTTGTTGACTTTTTAGTAGATATACTGTCTCACGTCACTACGTCCGGGGAACGACGCGGTCCACCACACCTCAACTCCTGCCAGAGCAACATCGACGAGCATTCATGGCGAGCAGATTAGATCGAGTTCTGCGCATCGTCATCCTGCTGCAGACTGGTGTACCGTACAACGCACATCAACTCGCTCAGGAAACAGGCGTGCACAGGCGGACGATCTTTCGCGACATCGCATCGCTGCGAAACCTAGGTCTGCCGATTCAATTTGATCCCGAAACCGCTCGTTACTTCTTGGCACAAGATTCAATCATTGGAACGCAAGCGATCACGACTGATGAGTTGACTGAACTCCTCTTGGCTGCTTCGCTCGCATTATGTCACGGCGATCTGATTCGTCGGGCGACCGAGAAATTGGCGCTCCGTTTGCCTCCAGAGCGTCGGAAACGAATTCTGGCATTAAATCGGGCGTTACAGGTCGATCCGCCAGCGACCAACTACCCCGATGCCAACGTCATGGAACAGATTCTAGTCGCGCTCCATTCCCATCGATCGCTCGACCTAGTTTGCGCTTCAAAGTCGGAGCCTGCCGAGAGACAGATCGTTCTACCGCTGCGGATTGTCTTCACCGCCGATGAATGCTGGCTGGCCGTACGCGCCGAGGGCGAAGAACCGGATCGCGAAATTCGTATCTCTGATATCCGGCAGGCGACGCTCCTGGCGGCCGTTCCTCCTATCGCTCTTCTCCCGCCTGAAGACTTTCCGATCCAGCATCAGGATCAACCCCAGTAGTTTTCCCTGCCCGTGTTGTTTCACCCTCGATTGCAGAACAAATCTTGGCCCGCAAAACCATTTCTGCCGCTAGTTCGGTTGTTGCCTTTCGTAACTCGCAAGGGCTGAGCGCTCGCGGTTCGCTCATTCGTTTAAGTCGCCAACAAGTGGTGTTTGAGGTTTACAACCCGTACTCGATTGTGCAACTGTCGGAAGTCCTGAGCGAACTGAGTATCAAGCAAGGTGAACGCGAGGTCTATCATGGCCGAGGCGTGGTGACCGGTTTGATGAATACCGGGCTGATGTTGATGGTTTCAGCTTCACTCGTCGATCCCTGGCAAGAACTGAAAGGTTTAAGGCCAGGGGATCTGTTTCGCTCCTTTGTGCACGATGCTGTGGCCGACTGGCACGCGGGAATCGAGAGGCTTGAGCAGCCTTTTCAGATCAGCGTCGGCCATCTTCGCAATTATCTGGAAGAACTTAATCGATGGCTCGAACATTGGGAAACCGAGGCCGGTACACGCGAACCCGGCATTCCGAACGATTTGGTTCACGAGTTCGTAATCGACGTGGATGGTGAAGTCGCGCCTCGATTGATGGAACTTTATGGTCGGTTTGAGGAAACATCGCGCCAGATCCCGAAAAAGAACCTGCCTTACCATCGGGCCTTTGCTCAACGAGAATTGCATCCACTAGTAATGGTTTCGCCGTTCGTGTACCGCGCGTTCACCAAGCCACTCGGCTATGCCGGTGACTACCAGATGGTGAATATGATGCTCGGCGATCCCTGGGAAGGAGCGACCACGTTCGCCAAGGTGCTTAACGCTTCGGCCCTTCGCCACGACGCTCCCGCAGCGCACCGGAACCGCATCAAGATCATGACGAAACTTCTGCAACAGGAGGCAGCCCGCGTCGTTGCGGAAGGGAGGCGCTTTCGGGTATTGAACGTCGGTTGCGGGCCGGCATCGGAAATACGGGCGTTCATCGACAACGATGCTTTGTCAGAGCGGACAGACATTCATTTAGTCGACTTCAATGCGGAGACACTTGATTTCGTGCGCAAGAATCTGCTTCCCTACGCCCACCAAAAGCGACCGGAAATGAACTTGGAAATCGAGCAGCGTTCGGTGCATGAGATTATTCAGCAGTCGCTAGAGCAGCCGAATATCCGTGCGCGACAATATGACATGGTTTATTGCGCTGGTCTGTTCGATTACTTCCGCGATGCGACCTGTGGCGCGCTGGTGCAGTTGTTTCATAGTTGGGTGACGGAAGGGGGGATGGTTCTCGTCACGAATGTTACTCCCGCGCATTCTTCGATCGCGATGATGGGCCTGTTACTCGAATGGAATCTGGAACTGCGTGGCGAACGAGAGATGCGTGAACTCACGCCCGAACTCGGCTATCAGGAGACCTTTCTTGATGACACTAACGTCAACGTCTTCCTCGTGATCCGGAAGTAACGGGGATGGAAGAGCCTCTTCAATCCGAAGCTAGGACTGCTGCCGCGTTCGGTGAAAGCGAAGACGCGCTGCGCTTGCAGCGCCGGCGAGTGGGGCTCGCACTTGGCTCGCTGCTCATGCCGGCTGGATTGTTGCTGGATTTCTCGCAGTATCCGCAGCAATTTGGCTTGCTGTTAACGATTCGCTTGCTGACGACCGTGATACTCGCCGGTGGACTTGTCTGCACGTATTTTGTTCAGTTTGGAAAGCGATTCAGTGTCTACAGTCTGGCGCTCGTTACGCTTCCATCGGTGGCGATTGCGATGATGGTCTTCGTCACCGACGGCAGTCGTTCAACCTACTACGTCGGGCTGATTTTGGTAATGCTCGTTGTGCAACTCATTGGCTTTGCGGGGATTGAATCGGCCATCTACTGCGGGATCACTTCCGTAGCGTACATTCTCGCCATGGTTTGTCATCGCGATTTTGTGCCAGACGATCTGCCTCGCGTCGCGCAGATTGCGTTCTTCTTGTTTGCCACGAGCGCCGTCTGTGTCACGCTTTGTCACTTGAACTATCGAAATCGGCGCTCGGAATTTTTTCTGCGACTAAGTCTCGACGAAAAAAATCGGCAGCTCGAACACTTGGATCAACTCCGTACGGACTTTCTGGCAAACGTCAGCCATGAATTGAGAACACCACTGACCTTGATCGTCGCGCCGCTCCAGGAATTGTTGTCTGCGACGCAACCACTGCCCCAGGAGGTTGGCGAAAGTCTGGGGCTCATTAACCGCAATGTCGACCGACTTTACAGCTTGGTAAATGATCTGCTCGATATTGTACGCATCGACAATGCCGTCCTTCGACTTGATCGGCAACTGATTGATGCCCGAGAGTTCCTCCAAGGGATCACGCGGTCTGTCAAACCGTTTGCCGAGACGAAGAATATTCGTTTGGAAACCGAACTATCGACGCAAGAGCTGAACCTGTTCTTGGATGTCATGCGGGCTGAACGTGTGCTCCTAAACCTGCTGCAGAATGCGCTCAAATTCACCCCTGCCGGCGGCCGTGTGATCGTCTCACTGCGCCGCGCCGGAGTACAGGCCGTGATTGCCGTTGAGGACGACGGCCCCGGGATTCTTGCCTCCGAGCGTCAGAAAGTGTTTGATCGTTTCTATCAGTCTGCCAACGGGAAGGCCCCCGCCCAAGGTTTGGGCTTGGGCTTGGGCTTGGCGATCGCGCGGGAGATCGTCCGCCAGCATGGAGGCGAGCTCGCACTGGAAGATGGCCGATTAAGAGGTTGTTGTTTCGTCGTTCGAATTCCGCTTGCGAACGAGCACGACATTCAAACGGAAACGTCGTCGCCACTCCAAAGTGCAAACCCAAATTTACCACTGGAACATTCCCAAGCCATTCCAGCGGCTAGTTCGGCTTCTGAGCTCGACGGTCAAGCTCCTGACTTAAAGAATCTTGTCTTAGTCATCGATGATGAGGAAGATTTGCGTCGCTATTTGATGAAGTCGCTAATCGTCGAATACGCAGTGATTGGCTGTCCAAACGGTAGTTCCGGCATAAAAGCCGCCACCGCGAATCCGCCCTGCTGCATTCTGCTCGATTTGATGTTGCCTGATATGTCCGGGCTAGACGTGTTATCAAAGCTCCGGCAGATCAGTGATCTGAATGATACGAAAATCATCGTGCTCACCGCGAATACGGATGAACGGCCGAAAATCGCTGCCCTGCGGAGTGGGGCCGATGATTTCCTCTCCAAGCCGTTTTCTATCACAGAAGTTCGCGCGCGGGTGGCCGGGATGGTGCGCAGTTCGCTGGCACAGGCAGAGCTGCGCCGTGAACGAGAAGAATTAGAACGCTCGATGCGAGAACTTAAACAGACGCAGGGGCAATTGATTCAAAGCGAAAAGATGCGAGCACTTGGTAGTCTTGCCGCCGGTTTGCTTCACGAAATCAACAACCCCGTGAATTACACATTAATGGCAGTGCGAATACTTGAGAAGGATCTCCCCGCAGCTCCACAGATGACAGAGACAGTGGCTGACATTCGGCAGGGGATTCAGCGAATCAGCGAGATCATTACCGATCTTCGAGGCTTTGCTTATGCGGAAAGTGAAACCGCTCCGACCCCCTTTTCACTCCTGGAGGTTGTCGAGGGGGTGCGCCGCTTTGCAGCCCATGAGCTGGACGACATTAACTTTCAAGTGGCCGACTCGGTCAAGCCTGTTAGCGGCTTGAGAGTGGTCGGGTTGCGGAGCCAAGTGATGCAGGTTCTTCTGAATCTGGTTCTCAATGCGGCCACCGCGATTCGCAAGTGCGCCGCTGTCGACTCGCCGACGATTACTCTTTCTGCTCGCCGCGAGCAGCAACGGGCATTCATTACGGTCCAGGATAATGGTTGCGGCATCCCGGCAGATCGCTTGCCGCGCGTCTGCGATCCGTTCTATACGTCGGCCGAACCGGGCAAGGGCTTGGGTTTGGGATTGAGTATCTGTGACACCATTGTGCGCCGCCATGGCGGTCGTTTACGCATCACCAGTGAGGAAGGACACGGCACTGCCGTGGAATTCGACCTCCCTCTGGAACTTTCTTCAGGAATATCTGTATGACGGCCCCCGAAAAGAAGCAAATCCTCTACGTCGATGACGAATCGCAGGCCTTGAAGTACTTCGAGAAGCTATTTGGCGATCGCTTTGCCACAGCGACGGCAGGTTCGGTCAACGAAGCGATCGCCTACCTCGATGAGCATGCCAGCCAGGTTGGTGTGCTACTCACCGATCAACGCATGCCCGGCAAAGTCGGCACCAATCTTTTGGAACATTGCCGGCATCATCATCCGAATATCAGCCGCGTGCTGACGACGGCCTATTCCGATCTCGAAGCGGCTGTTAAAGCGGTGAACGAGGGGGGGGCCTTTCGCTACCTCACGAAGCCTTGGAACGAGGATGAACTAGTCGGCACCTTGTTACGAGCCTTGGATTATCACGAAGCTCTCGAAGAACGTGATCGCCTGATGCACGAGAAACTTAGCGTGCTGCATCGGCTCATCATCATGGATCGAGTTCGAGGTCTGGCTACGGCGGCCACCGCGCTGGAAGGGCGAATCCACAATGCCTGGGACGCGCTGGCGGACTACATGCAGCAATCCCCCGTGCAGCAGCGGATTCGGGTGCAGATGGCTGAAATTGCAAATCTGAACATGATCGGAATTGCACGGCGCGAGGCCGAGATGATGATCAAAAGCGTCGTCAAGTTGTTGGAAGATGCCGTAGCTCCCGCGACCGGCTTCCAGGCAGGGCAATCTCTGCCAGAACTTGTGAAGCAGTTTATCGAGCAGGAGCAGGAAGAGTTGGCCGTCGACGACGTCACACTGCGCGTCGAAACAATACCCGACGTTCGTCTCGAAACTGATCCCGGGCTATTTCTGCGGCTACTGTACATCCTTGTCAGACGCTTGGCCGACATGCAAGAACAGCCGCTCATCATTACCTTGTCTGCCGAGACAACCGCTGACGGAATGACTCTAAAGATGAGTGGCAATTTCGCGGGCATGACGAGCGGCCATTTTAATTCCCTCTTTTCGGCTGCTGTTCCCTTGCAGCATTGGCCGATGGGGCTGGACATGGATCTGCTATCTGCGTTTATGATCGTGCATCACTTGGGAGGCCAATTGACGATCAACGCCGCGCCCCCGGCCGGCCCCGGGTTCTTGGTGGCGTTGCCGCTTAAACCACCTAAGCCGACCTTTAACCCAGCAAATGCCGCTTGGTTCGATACCGTTTTCGATTCGATTCAAGCTTGGGAAGAGGACGCTATTCATGAATTTGACTAGCTCGCCCCTGTTTGTAGGGAATCGAGCAAGAGAAGTTAGGGAAAGGCACTAAGAAATTGCGTGTAACGGAACGAAGCGGCCGAGTCACTTACATCTGTGCAAATGGGCGAACTTCAGGTTGAAACCCCACTTTCGCGCCGTTAGGCTGGTGATGACCCCAGTGGCTGTCGCCCGGCATTCACACCAAACCCCACCTTAATTCCCTCCCGAGAGTTCTTATGCTGACCTTTTCCCACCCTGGTCGGTCATTCTGCGATGGCATCCGTCGCCGCGAGTTCCTCAAAATCGGCGCCTTTTCCGCGGCAGCGATGGGTTGCGGGGGATTCACTCTGGCTGACGTCCTGCGTGCAGAATCACAGACGGGTGCGCGCGGAAAATCGTTCATCAATATTCATTTGAACGGTGGTCCTTCGCATCTGGACATGTTCGACATGAAGCCCGACGCGCCACCGGAAATTCGGGGGGAGTTTTCGCCGATAGCGACGAACGTTTCAGGAGTTGAAATCTGCGGCTTCATGCCGAAACTGGCGACTCTCGCTAACCATTATTCCATCGTGCGCTCGATCACCGGCATTCGGGATGAGCATACCCCCAATCAATCGGAATCGGGTTTCAGTGCGGAAGACTTAAAGAACGTGGGGGGGCGACCCAGCATTGGCTCGGTGGTCGCCAAACTGCACGGGAACCAATGTGGCGACGTGCCCCGGTTCATCGACTTGGCCGGGTTTAGCAATCCGGGCTTCTTGGGTTCGATTTACGCAGGTTACAAGGCCGACGGTGCCGGACGGGAAAATCTAACCGTACGTGGCGACTTACCAGAAGATCGCATGCACACCCGCGGTGAATTGTTAACTCAACTCGATCATCTCCGCCGCGATATGGATCGTACGCGCTCCATGGATGCGTTTGACTCCTTCCAGCAGCGAGCAGTCGATGTAGTACTGGGGGGCAAGATGGCCGCAGCCCTCGACTGGGAGAAGAGCGAACCTGAAGCAGTCAAGGAGCGTTACGGACTAAAGAGCCAGAACAATGGTGAACAAAAGCGATTCCTCTTAGCGCGTCGGATGATCGAAATGGGGGCCCGCGTCGTGAGCCTTGGTTTCACTGGTTGGGACACGCACCAAGACAATTTTGTAAACCTCAAGCGGATGCTCCCGCTGTTCGATGCAGGCTTAAGCGCCCTGATTATGGATTTAGAAGTGCGAGGGCTGTTGCAAGATACTTTGATCATGGTGACTGGCGAATTCGGCCGAACGCCGCGCGTCAATAACATGGCTGGCCGGGATCACTGGTCGAAGGCTTCGTTCTGCTTCCTGGCCGGCGGTGGTCTAAAGCATGGGCAAGTGATCGGCTCGACCGATCGCTATGGCGAAGTGCCGAACGACCGCCCCGTGCATATTGGCGAAGTTTTCGCCACCTTATATCACTACATGGGGATTAATCCGAAGTCGACGACATTGATCGACAACAACGGTCGTCCCCAATACCTGACGAATCATCCGCTGCCGTTGCGGGAATTGGTGTAAGGTTCAAGCCCATAGCGAGACTGGCTTGAACGCAGCGCCATCAAACAGACCTTCCGGCCCGAGTTTCAGGGCCGGAATGACAAGCAGCGCCATAAACGACAAGGTCATGAACGGTGCAGAGAGAGGCGAGCCAAGCTGCTTTGCCAGGGCGTCGATTCGAGCGTAGTTGGCAGCCACCTGATAGCCGTCCTGATCACTCATCAGTCCGGCCAGCGGAAGCGAGAGCACGGCAGCTTCATGCGGTGTGACAACGGATAGTCCGCCGCGGGCAGCGATAACTTCGTTGACGGCCCGGCAGAGCGAATCATCATCGACCCCTACGGCGACGATATTGTGCGAATCGTGCGAGACGCTGGAAGCGATCGCGCCCGACTTCAGACCAAAGCCTTGTATCAGCGCGACTGCGGGAGGCATGTTCGAGTAACGGTTGACGACCGTGATTTTGAGCACGTCGTTCGCTGGATCGCAGGCCACTTTGCCGTTTTCAACTTGCACCGGCAGAATCTTTTCCCGCGTGATGAGCTGGCCATCGAGGGCGACAAGGACGCGAGCGGTCTTGCCTTCGGCCGTGATGCGAAAATCGGCAGATTGCTTAGGATCGACTGAAAAGTGATTGATTGGTGGGACTTGTCGATGTGCGATTAGCGACTTGCCATGCTCTGCCACAAGTCGGCCGTTCGTCCAGGTGCGACGAACGTGAGGTTCGGTGAGTGAGTCTACCTCGATGAAGTCTGCCGCATCGCCGACGCGTAGCAAGCCGACGTCGAGCCGATAGTGTTCGACGGCTTGCAAGGATGCCGCTCGCCAGACGTCAAACAACTCCGCTCCACCAACGAGGGCACGCCGCACCAGAGCATCGATGTGGCTTTCCACGAGGTCGTTAGGATGCTTGTCGTCGCTGCACAGGAGGCAAGTTTGCGGCGATTCATGCAGCAGCGGCTCGAGCGCGGCAAAATTCTTAGCGGCAGAGCCTTCGCGGATTTGAATCCGCATCCCCAGGTCGCGCTTCTCGCGAGCCTCTGTCAGCGTGACGCATTCGTGATCCGAAGTGATTCCAGCAGCAACGTACTTTTTTAGCTGCTGCCCCGACAAGCCAGGGGCGTGGCCGTCAATCGGCTTGCCACTGCGTTTTGCGGCAGCGAGTTTGGTTAGCACGTCGGGCTGATCGTACACCACCCCAGGATAGTTCATCATCTCGGTCAAATAGCCAATGTCTTTCCGCCTGAGCAACGACTCGACGTCGCTGGGTGAAACCTCTGCCCCAGCGCGATCAAAACTTGTCGCCGGCACGCAGCTTGGAGCGCCGAACAGAATCTTGATCGGCGCATTCCTGGTTTGTTCAAGCATCCATTCCACGCCAGGGACTCCCAGCACATTGGCAATCTCGTGCGGATCGGAGACGGTCGCCACGGTTCCGTGTACAGCGGCTAGCCTGCCGAACTCGCACGGCGGGAGCATGGAACTTTCCACGTGCACATGCGCGTCGACAAACCCGGGAGCGAAGTATGTGGCAAACGTTTTGTCGAGTTCGTCGACGATATCGGCTATGATGCCATCACGGACGACGATCGTAACTGGTCGCACTTCGCGGCGATGGATATCCAGCAGATTGCCAGAGACGTTGAACGATTGTTTCAGCGGTGCTGCTTCCAAAGTCATCCTACTTTTTCATCTTGGCCACTTCCGCCAACGATTCTTCCAGACAATCTGCCATGAAGTCTGCATCGTCGGTCGTCAAGCACATCGGCGGTTTGATACGAAGCGTGTTGCCGTACAAGCCTCCCTTGCCGATCAGCAAACCGCGCTCCCGGCACTTTTCCATCACTTCGGCTGCCTCGGTATTTGCCGGCTCTTTTGTTTCTCGATTGCGTACCAGTTCCACGCCGAGCATCAAACCCAGGCCGCGAACTTCGCCGATCAGCGGCTGCTTCTCCTGTAGGGCAAGCAAGCGATCTTTCAATCTTTTGCCGACGACTTTAGCATTCTCCTGGATGTTTTCTTTGTCGATCACTTCCAAAGTCGCCAGACCCTGCGTCATCGAGATGGGGTTGCCGCCAAAGGTGTTGAAGTGAATTCGCTTCTTCATCGTCTGGGCGATCTCCATCCGCGTGACGACACCGCCCAGCGGAGCGCCGTTGCCGATCCCCTTCGCCATCGTCACGAGGTCGGGCGTTACGCCGAAGTTTTCAAAGCCCCAGAACTTTTCGCCCGTTCGGCCGAACCCTGTTTGCACTTCGTCGGCAATGCAGAGTCCACCATGCTTTCGGACAATCTCGTAGATGACTTTGAAATAATCGGCCGGCGGAACAACGGTGCCGCCGACTCCTTGAATGGGTTCCGCTATGAAGCAGGCGGGATCGCCCGACGTTTCGTAGCGGATGACTTCTTCAATGTCCTTCGCACATTCCAGATCGCAGCTCGGGAACGTCTTATGATACGGGCAGCGGTAGCAGTAGCCGCTGGCCGTATTCTTTACCGCAGCTGCGGGATTGCTGGGGAACTTCCAAGTGCCGTGCGCGGTTAACGCCATGGTTGCAGAAGTACCCCCGTGATAGGCATTGCGGAGCGAGATCACTTCCGAGCGACCCGTATACTCGCGCGACATCAGCACCGCCAATTCATTCGCTTCACTGCCGGAATTCGTGAAGTAGGAAACACTCAGCCCGGAATCTCGCGGCATGTGTTCCGCAAGCTTCTTCCCGAATTGGCCGATCGTAGGATGGTAGTAAATCGTGGTCGTATGCTGCAGCTTGCCGACCTGCTCCTGCACCTTCTTCACCACCTCGGGATGACAGTGGCCGACAGAAACGGTCACGATGCCGGCAAAACCATCGAGATAGCGTTTGCCCGTTTCGTCCCACAGGTACTGCATTTTCCCTTCGACGACGAGGAGCGGCTCCTTGTAATACTGCAGCAGGCCAGGGGATAGATATTGCTGCCGCAGGGCGACGACCTCCGCTTTAGAAGGACCGTCGTAGGGGACTGGTTGGTGATTAAATTGAGGCAATTCAAGGTGAGACATAGCGACCTTCTCGTGATGGGTGTGGGTACAATCATATTACCCGCAGCTCAAGCGAGGGAGAATCGCCGAATGCGTGCCAAAACTGCGACATCCTAGCCGCCACCACCCACTTTTGTCTTCCAAATTGGATCCGCGTGCGATTCCGCTGCCGAGGCAAACCACCGCGAGAGAATCATCTTCTGCTGGGTGTAAAACGCGACCCCTTCGGTTCCCTGAATGTGCAGGTCGCCGAAGAATGACTTGTTCCACCCGGTAAACGGAAACCAGGCCATCGGCGCCGGCACGCCGACATTGATGCCTAGCATCCCCGCATTGAAGTGTCTTTGGAACTGACGGGCCGCCCAACCGCTTTGCGTGAAAATGCTCGCACCGTTCCCGTATTCACATTGCTTGCCGATGGCGAGCGCTTCGTCCAGATCGCCAGCGCGAATCACGGACAGGACCGGGCCGAAAATCTCTTCTTTGGCGAGACGCATGGTGGGCGTCACGCGATCAATCACGCTTGGGCCGAGCAAGAAGCCGTCTTGTGGCAAATCGAAGGTGCGGCCATCGAGCGCCACTTCGGCTCCTTCCTCTTTGGCGATGTCCAAGTATGCGGCAACTCGATCACGATGAGCGGCCGAGATCAGTGGGCCCATGTCGACCTCGGCACCGTCGGCAGTAGCGCCGACTTTCATCTTTTTTGCCGAAGCACACAGTTCGCCCACCACGTCGTCGGCGATTCGTCCTACCGGGACTGCCAAACTCCCAGCCATGCAGCGTTCGCCGGCACAGCCGAAGGCAGACGCTTGGAGTGCTTTCACGGTCTGCCCGATATCGGCATCGGGCATGATGATCAAATGGTTCTTCGCTCCGCCTGCCGCCTGCACCCGTTTGCCGTTCTTGGTGCCAGTTTCATAGATGTATTTGGCGACACTGGTGGAGCCGACGAACGAAACCGCTTTGACCTTGGAATGCGTCAGAAGCGCGTCGACGGCGACCTTGTCCCCATGCACGATATTGAAGACACCAGGCGGCAAGCCCGCTTCGATAAGTAATTCACCGAGAAAGTTGGCCGTCAAAGGCACTTTTTCGGAAGGCTTCAAAATGAACGTATTGCCGCAAGTGAGCGCGACGGGAAACATCCACATTGGCACCATCGCGGGAAAGTTGAATGGTGTGATACCAACGCAAACACCGACCGGATGGCGGCTCGTTTCGCAATCGACTTGCGAGGCGAGATTTTCCAGCGATTGCCCCATGATGAGGCTGGGAATTCCGCAGGCGAACTCCAACATCTCCACGCCGCGTTGCACTTCCGCGCGAGCTTCGGCGATCGTTTTGCCATGTTCCCGTGTAATGAGTGCCGCCAGTTCCTCGAACCGGGCCTGCAACAGTTCGCGATAGCGGAACATGATCCGAGCGCGATCAACCACCGGCGTTTCGGCCCAAGCAAATCCAGCATCCGCCGCCACTTGTACCGCTTGTTCGACCTCTGCGACAGAACAGAGCGGAACTTGGGCAATGACCTTACCCGTCGACGGATTGCAAATGTCTCCCGTGTGCGTCGAGGACGAAGCGACGAAGCTCCCACCAATCAGCATTGGAACGATCGTCGTTCGTACGTTGTCGGATGTCGCGGTTGCCATCGGGTTCCTTGGGTCAGCTTTTTCGGTTCGAAAGAACAATGATTCACGAACGACGGTGACTTCGATGAATCGTCGGCCGCTGTCGCTCGTTCATATTACGCAGACGGCATGCTCCTGTCATCCGCGAGAGCACACGACGGTGCGAGTCATTCGGACAGCTCAACCACTGGCGAGGATCGCCGCCTGCTCTCCTACCGGAAGCGGCCGGCTTGCATGTGAGGCATCCGCTTACTTTTGGTCTTCTTCTTCCTCGTCGGTGAATTCAAACGAGGCAAAAAACTTGTCGACCGACTTTTGATCGAGTTCCTTACCGTTCGCAACCACTCCCAGTTGATACAAGCTGTTGTCCGCAAGGTACAACCGCCAAGCAGCCTTGAACGGCTGCCCATTCGATTCGCCACTGAAGTAGAACTCGCGCCCCGGATACTCGTCGATCTTGATATCAGCTTCTTTGCTGACTTTGCCGTTACTGTTTGACAGCGCACCCTTTTTGGCCGCATCGAGAATGTCTTTGGCGGCGTTCATCTTCACGTACTCTTCCGAGTAGTCGTTATAAAATGCCAGCCAGGCAACGGCACCACCTGCTTCTTCCACGGCATAGACGTGCAGTTTGATCTTGCCGCCATCGGCAGTGGGAATATCTTGCGGCATGTGCTTCGCATCCCCTGGCATGAGCAGGGTGAATTCCCCTTCCTCGGACGTTACCTTTTTCCATTCGGCAGCGGCAGAGACCGTGGCCAACAGGGACAACAGCAAGCACACGACAGTCTTCATAAATCAATCCTTCAGCTGGAAAAACAATAAACGAGCCCTTGAATCTACCGCGCCGCTCGAAACTTGCCAAAACATCCTGCTAAGAACTGCTTAACCAGGGTGGGGCAGGGAGTTCGATTGGGGTATTTAGCCGTATCCAGATTTGGGAGGCAGTTTCTCCACGAATGCTAGCGACCGTTGCAACCACTCCGCCAGTTGTTCGTCCTCTTCGATTCCTTCGGCCTCAACCACCACCCAGCCCCGCATCGGTCGACCGGTGAAGTCGAACTCCGAAACGTGAGGTTGAGCCAGCGCCGTCTCGTACTCTTCCCATCCGATTCGCGCCACGATCCGCTCGCCTATCACCCCTACGCATAGGTGGCCGTGCCACAGGAAGGCCAAGCCGCCGAACATGCGTTTGGTTGTGATGGCCTGATTGCGAAAAAAGTAGTCCTGAATCCGTCCGGCCAGAACTTTGTCAGCGGGCATCGTTTCGGCAGGTTGAAGGTTAGTTCGGTTCGTCCGTTCGCTGATTCGTAGGGAAAGCCGCCCACGAGCGAAGGCTCCTCCAATCTACCCTCGCTGCGGCCAGGTCCGCACCCTCGTATAATGCCAAGTGCTTTGATCCTTCCGTCTTTTCCAGGAGATACAACATGGTTTCGTGTTTGCGTTCGTTGTCGGCTTGTGCGCTAGTTGCCAGTCTGTTGCTTGTTGGAAGTAACGCCCAGGCTGCCGATGAGGTGACAGAGCAGTTGCTCACCAAGGGGGGCCGGATTGTCTTCTTGGGAGATTCGATCACTCAGGCGGGCGCGGGAGCCAGCGGTTATGTCACACTCGTCCGGGAAGCTTTGAACAAATCTCATGGCGAACTGGGGATCGAAGTTATTGGGGCCGGCATCAGCGGTAACAAGGTTCCTGATCTGGAACGGCGATTGGAAAAGGATGTGCTGACGAAGAATCCCAGTGTCGTTGTGATCTATATCGGCATCAACGACGTTTGGCATTCGCAAAGTGGCCGAGGGACCCCCAAGGAAGAATTCGAAGCAGGCTTGGGTCGCCTGATCGACAAGATTCAAACGGCTGGTAGCAAGGTGGTGCTGAGCACTGCCAGCGTGATCGGTGAGAAGACCGACGGTAGCAATGCGCTCGACAAAATGCTGGCTGAATACTGCGACATCAGCAAGAAGGTTGCGGCCGAGAAGAAAGTTAAGTTGCTTGATTTGAACGGCGCTTTCTGGGCGTATTTGAAGAAGAACAATCCCGAGAACAAGGAGCAAGGAATCTTGACCAGTGACAAAGTCCACCTCAATGCGGCTGGCAATAAGTTCGTTGCCGCGCAAATGCTGACCGCGCTAGGAGCCGGTTCTGAGGGTGAAAAAGTTTTGCGCCATGTGGTCCTCTTCAAGTTCAAGGAAGGAACGTCGAAAGAAAAGATCGACGAAATTACCGCCGCCTTTGCCGAACTTCCGAAAAAGATCCCGGCAATCGTTGATTTCGAATACGGCACCGACAACAGCCCCGAAGGACTCTCGGACGGCTTCAATCACATCTGGATCGTGACCTTCAAAGACGAAAAAGGACGCGATGAATACTTGCCTCATGAAGCCCATCAGGAATTCGTGAAGCTTTTGAAGCCCCACCTGGAGCAGCCTCTCGTGGTGGATTTCTGGGGAACGAAGTAGTTCACTCTTCGCACTCATGGGGCCGGACCAGCTCGCGCCGAGTGTCGGCCTACCAATCTATATCCCAGCGGGTCGATGAAAATCGGCCCGCTTTTGTGAGCACTATTCGATCGTTCTACCGTGATGTCGCCGCCAACACTTCCACGATCGCCTCCGCCACACCTTCGGCCTTAGCCCGTTTTACTTCCAGCCGAGCGCCGTAGGGAAAAACGTTCGTCGCAGAAACGTCTGCTTCGTCCCCAGCGACCGTCGCCACTTCCAGTTCCGGTTCAGCGGTAAACGGCGGGGAGAAGGAAACGTGAACCACGGCAACCAAATCCTGGTCCGCGAAACACACGCGGATCAATCCTCGCTGTGATTCTTCCCCTGCCGTTCTCTGCCTGGTCCACTGCTGCATTGTACCGGCGTCTAGCAGTGTTGTTGATTGATTCGTTTCGACTTCTTTCGTAGATTTTGATTGTTCCACCGGTCCCCGCACTGCCTCAAACGACGCCACGTTTCCGGGAGTGGGAGTAACGCTGGTTGGCTCATCGCTTTGCACTGCGGTTTGGCCGACAACCCGGTTTCGCTTGCCGGCCTGCTCTTGCCGACTCCAGGCTTCCGCGGCCAAGATAGGTAACCAGAGAATCCAACTGGCCTGCGGACCTGTTGAGATTTGATGCACGATAATGATGCCCGCACACCACCAAACGGCACCTGTACATAAGCCTGCCCAATAGGGTGCATTACGGCCAAATTTGAGCCAGTCCCGAAGTGAGCCGGGGCTAAGACAGAGGGCCGCGGCAAAGACACATGCGAAAGCTGTCGCCCCGCCCAGCGGCCTGGTCCACGCTTCCGCCAAAAGCCGAAACGACCACAGCACCGCCAGCAGCGCGAGGCAGATACTGGCTGTGCGGGCGATCAGGGGGAAAATTTCTTTCGGCACCAGGGTTCTCCAGGTGCTACGGATTTACTTCTTCGTCTGTTCTCTCAAACGCTCGGCCCGATCCGTGGCTTCCCACGGGAAGCCATCGCGACCAAAGTGGCCACCGGCAGCGGTTGGCTTGTAGATCGGACGACGGAGTTGCAGCGTCTCGATGATCCCCTTGGGCGTGAGCGGGAAGTTCTCGCGAATTAGGTCGACCAACTTCTCTTCGGTTAAATCGTTCCGCAACGTGCCGAACGTGCTGACCCAGATCGACAGCGGATCGGGATAGCCGATCGCGTAGCTGAGTTGCACTTCGCATTGCGTTGCCAGGCCTGCGGCAACGATGTTCTTCGCTACGTAGCGGGCCATATAAGCGGCCGAGCGATCAACCTTCGTCGGATCCTTACCGCTAAACGCTCCACCGCCGTGACGACCACGGCCACCGTAGGTATCGACGATAATCTTGCGTCCCGTTAGGCCGCAGTCCCCGTGAGGACCGCCGACGAGGAAGCAGCCTGTAGGATTGATGTGGTAAATGATCTTATCATCGACCAAGTTCGCATTCTCTTCCTTCAGCACCGGCAGGATCAAATCCTTGATGATCGTCTGGCGGGCGGTATCGCTGAAGTATTCGCGACCATCCTTGTTTGTAACTACGCTTTCGTCGTGCTGAGTTGAAAGGACGACGGTGTGAATCCGGGCTGGTGATCCATCCGCGTTGTATTCGACGGTGACCTGGCTCTTCGCATCAGGGCGAGCGAACTTAAGGTGTCCGCTTTTTCGCATCGCAGCATGGCGGTTCACCAATTGGTGCGATAGATGAATCGGCAGCGGCATGAGCGCCTTCGTCTCGTTGCACGCAAAGCCGAACATCATGCCTTGATCGCCGGCACCGCCGACATCGACCCCCATGCTGATGTCGGGAGACTGCGAGTGGATCAAGTTATTGATCTGGCAAGTATCGGCGGCGAAGCCAATGTTTGGATCGACGTAACCGATCTCGCGGATCGTCTCGCGAACGAACTGGTCCACATTCGCCCGGGTGAGTGGTGCCTTGGTCGTGATTTCTCCAGCGACCGTCACATGGTCGGTAGTGACAAGCGTTTCGCAGGCCACGCGGCTGGCAGGGTCGTGCTGCAGGCAAAAATCGAGAACTGCATCGCTGATCTGGTCCGAGACCTTGTCCGGATGACCCATGCTGACCGATTCACTCGTGAACAAATACTTTCCGCTGGACACAGATTCAACTCCCAATGGGAACAAGGCCAGGGACCGCCGGGCCCCCGATTTCGAACTGCTTAGTATGCCAATTTCGCGAAACTCTCACAACGGCAGCGACGACTGGCGAGGGCAAAACTCCGTCCCCTTAACGCCCCTGTTTTTGGCTGAAATCTGGCAAAATCATCCCGAAAATCAGACTTCTCCCAGTTTGGGAAACTGATCCTTTAAAGACTGGTAGAGGTCCTGGTAGATGGGGAATACCTGGTCGTAGGTTGCGGCAGACTTCTTATTGAGGACTGTTTTGTCCACTACGCGGATGGTCACCCCGCATGCTTCCTCGATATTTTTGTAAGCCCCGGCACCGACCGCGGCCAGCAGTGCAACGCCGAACGCTGGTCCTTGCTCCGCATTGATCGTGACGACATCCTGGCCAAAGACATCCGCCTGCAGTTGTCGCCAGAGTGAGCTTTTGGAGCCGCCACCAGAGACGCGAATTTGCTTCACCGGAACCCCCATCTCTTTAATGATCGCGAGGCTATCGCGCATCGAAAAGGTCACCCCTTCCAGAATCGATCGAGCCAGATGTCCGCGGCTGTGAGCCAGCGTGAATCCGATAAAGCAGCCGCGGGCATGCGGGTCGGCATGCGGCGTTCGTTCGCCAGCGAGGTAGGGAAGAAAGACAAGTCCTTCCGCACCAGGCTTGATGTCGGCGGCTTCTTTAGTGAGCACATCGTAAGCGCTTGGCTTTCCTTTCCCGTCGAGATCCTTGCAAACCTGTTCGGCGAACCATTGCAATGATCCCCCGGCACACAAGTTCACCCCCATCATGTGCCACTTGCCGTGCACTGCATGACAGAAGGTGTGTAGCCGGCCGGCGGGATCGATCTGCACTTCGTCACTATGCACGAACATCACTCCGCTAGTGCCGATCGAAGTCGAAAGGGTCCCGCGCGTTACGACGCCAGTGCCAACCGCGTTGGCGGCACAGTCCCCAGCGCCTCCAACAACCACGCAATCCGCAGACAGTCCTAATTCTTTCGCTACATCAGGGCGCAAGGTGCCGGTGATCTCTTCCGATTCATAACACTTGCCGAACAGCGATTCGTCGAGTTCCAACTTGCTCAAGAGCGGCTTGGACCAGTTTCGCTTCCGCACATCAATCAACAGCATGCCACTGGCATCGCTCACATCGGTCGCGAATTCGCCGGTCAAACGCTGGCGGATAAAATCCTTCGGCAGCAGGATCTTGGTGACTTTGGCAAAGTTCTTTGGCTCCTTGTTCCGCAGCCACAGGATTTTTGGAGCTGTGAAGCCGGTCATGGCCGGGTTGGCGACCATTTGAATCAACTTCTTTCGTCCCCCAGCGAGTTTTTCGATTTCCTCGCACTCGGCCGCGGTGCGTTGGTCGTTCCACAACAGGGCGCGTCGCACCACGTTGTTGTGCTTATCGAGAAACACGCTGCCGTGCATCTGCCCCGAAAGGCCGATCGCTTTCACGTCGGCCCCCTTGAGCTTGGCCTTTTTCAGCACGGCTTTCACCGAAGCGACGGTTGCTTTCCACCAATCTTCCGGATCTTGCTCGCTCCACAGAGGATGCGGATGGTAGCAAGGATAGGTCTCCGTCGCCTCAGCAAGAATGGTTCCTGCTTCGTTGATGACAATGGTTTTGGTGCCGGAAGTGCCGACGTCGATGCCGAGAAAATGGCTCATGCTGAGGCTCGGTTCAGGAAGAGGAATTCAATGCGCACAGGTGATTTGGTTTTTTTGCAACAAAAGCACGTTTTAGACTTTCGCTGTTGCACGATCGGGATCGGGCGTTAATCGCTCGCGAATACAAAATTAAGTACAAATGATTTACTTTACCAATGTCCAGTATATTGTGATTTTAACGTTGATAATTGATATGTAATTGTTTACGTTCGGTGGGTTGCGTTGGCCAGTGATTTGCCGCGATGCTTGGCACCTGTCGCCGGATAAGGCACGCTTACTTTTACTTCGACGGATCATACAGCAGCGGGAAGAAGGTTCCTTCCATGGGCTTCCCTTGCTCAATCGCGGGGACGCCGGCCAACACAGGCTGATTGCTGTCGCTCCGTGTACCATCGCGGAAAACATTGATGACTGTTGCCCGCCGGGGCATGTCCGTTTTGTTTTCGTACGAGCCATGGACGAGCAGCGGATGATGGAAGGAGCATTCACCCGCCTTGAGTTCGACCGCGACCGGATTGCGGAACATTTCCCACTGCTGGTCGTTCAGGACTTCTCGGATCGCTTCCATATTGCCGGCCAATCCCGTAATTGGCAGCAGATTCCAGCCATGGCTCTTCGGCACATACTGCAGGCAGCCGTTGTCCTTGGTGCTGTCGTCTAAGCCGATCCAGCAAGTCAGATGGTTCATTGGCTTGGTGCGGGTCCAATATGAATAATCTTGATGCCAGGCCACTACGCCGCCGTGTTTCGCAGGCTTGCAAAAGAGTTGATCGTGCCAGAAGCGAACCGCCCCGCCGAGCAACTGCGAAGCCGCCACGGTGAAGGCTGGATGCCAGAGAATATCGTGAAAGCCGGGGCGCAAACGCCATGCACCCAGTGCATGAAATAGAACCGTTGACGGCGAATGGGATTCATTCGAGTGGTACTCGTACCACAATTCTCGGCCGTCATGATTGGGCTTAAAAAACTCTGCCAGTTCGGTGCGGAGCTTTTCGATCTGCTCCGGTTCAAGGATTTTCACGCCGGCAAGGTAGCCGTTCTCGCCGTAAAACTCGATCTGCTCCGGCGTGAGCCGATAGCGATCCCATTCGTCCAGGGACTTGGGCAATTCAAGCAGATCGCCAACGAGCTCATGAATCGTGGCCAAATCAGTTGCCATTTTGGAACCCACCTACGAGGAAAACGCCCAGCAATCGCACGATCAAAGTTTAAGCTTTTTCGAAAATCGTTGGTAGCTGATCCTCCGTGATACCGCTTCCCGCCAATTCGAGGAGTTTTAAGCCGCTCAGTTCAGCCAAATCTGCCACCACCGAATTTGAGAGTTGAGTATGTCTGACGTCAATGTGCGCTAACTGCGGTATCGAACGAAGTACCTTAAGCCATCGCGAAAAATTTTCATCGTCGATAGAGGTGCCGGCAAGGGTCAGAGACGTAAAGCCATCTTCGTCCCAAGTCACAAATCCGCCCAAATTAGTGATCTCATCCGCAAGTTCCCGACAGCAGAGCCACCGTCTCAGCCCCGGAACTTTGGTGGGTTCGGGATCGAACTTGACATGAAATACTTCCGAATGGATTTCGATGCTAGTGACGTTCTGGATTTCAAACTCGGCCAGTGCAGCTTCAATCAATTTTCCAACCGGTCCAAACAAAAGTCCTACGATCAGCAGTGGGCCTTCCTTTCTGACTGCGTCTAGGCGGTCTGCGAACTCGATATTTATGCCGTGACTCCACTTCTCGGAACGCGAGAAACCGAACAAGTAGTGCAATTGCAGGTCGTTATTCGTGAAAATCACCTTACTTCCATCGAACCAAGCGTCGATCACCAGAAACGTCCCTACAAGCAATAGTCCAGAGCCACTTACTACCGAAATAACTCCTAAAACGACCGCGAAATTTTTGAACGGCAGTTGAAAACCATTGGCCAGTAGATAAAGGAGTAGTGAACCGATCAGCAAGAAAATGCCGCTGCTTAGTAACACCGGAATCGCAATCCCTTGAATTGCCAAACGATTGATTTCTAGAGACGGTGCTTGATTCCCGTGCATCGAGTGTTCGGAAGCGAAGTTGCTGGGTTCAAGCATGCTTAAGTATTGGGGACTTCAGTTACACCGAAACCACGGCTTTTTATACCCGCAGTTCCCCCGCAGGCGGAAGTTCAGCGGCGTAGCGATCGCGAATTGGAGCAATGATTTCGGCCAGAAATTCATCCACTTGCTCCGGCGCTCGCCCAACATATTGGGTGGTGTCGAGAGCGGCCGAGAGATCGACGTTCGCAAAGTCTGGGTCTTTCTTGAGCCGTTCCAACAGGTCGTTCGGCTTTCCTTCCTGCTTCACGACTTGCCCCGCCGCCTGGCTGTGTTGGCGGATCTTTTCGTGCAACGTCTGCCGATCCCCTCCAGCGGCGACGGCGGCCATCATGATGTTCTCGGAAGCCATGAACGGGAGTTCTTCCAGCAAATTCCGGGCGATGACCTGCGGATAGGCAACCAGCCCCGCGACGACGTTCTGCAACAGAATCAAAATCGCATCGACGGCCAGAAAAGCTTGCGGCAGGACAAGCCTACGGTTTGCGCTGTCGTCGAGCGTTCGTTCCATCCACTGCGTCGCCTGCGTTTGGGCGGTGCTCGATTGCAGCGACATCACAAAGCGGGCCAGGGCACAAACTCGCTCGCTCCGCATGGGATTGCGTTTGTAGGGCATCGCGGACGAGCCGATCTGATCGGCCTCGAAGGGTTCCTCCATTTCTTTTCGAGACGCCAAAAGTCGCAAATCGGTGGCCAGTTTATGGGCCGATTGGGCGATTCCCGAAAGCATATCGACGATTTGCGAATCGACTTTCCGCGTGTAGGTTTGCCCAGACACGGCATAGGAAGCCTCGAATCCTAGTTTAGCTGCGACACGCCGTTCGAGTTCGCGAACCTTGACGTGGTCGCCGTTGCAAAGGCTTAAAAAACTGGCTTGCGTGCCAGTTGTCCCCTTGATGCTGCGGGCCTTGAGTTCGCTCAGCCGATGTTCGATTTCCGTCAGATCCAGCACGAGATCGTAACACCAAAGAGTTGCTCGTTTGCCGACGGTGGTAGGTTGCGCAGGCTGCAAATGGGTGAAGCCGAGGCACGCAATAGCTCGGTTTTTCTCAGCAAAACGGGACAAACCATCAATCACTGCAGCCAAGCGGCGGGCCAGCATCTGCATCCCTTCGCGGAGCAGGATCAGGTCGGTATTGTCGGTTACGTAGCAGCTTGTCGCCCCCAAATGAATGATGGGTCGGGCGAGGGGGCAGACGTCTCCATAGGTGTGAACATGCGCCATCACGTCGTGCCGGAGCTTCTTTTCGTACTTAGCTGCCAAGGGGAAATCGATGTCGTCAGTGTGCAGTTTCAGTTCGATAATTTGAGCCTGCGTCACCGGCAGTCCTAGTTCATTCTCGGCTTCCGCCAAGGCCACCCAAAGTTTTCGCCAGGTGCTGAACTTGCGCTGCTCGCTCCAGAGCGCGGCCATTTCGCGCGAGGCATAGCGAGAAATCAACGGGTTGTCGTAAAGATCGTGGGAAGATGCCATGAATGACAAATGTAAAATGAAAAAACTAAGAATAAACTATCAGTCTAAGCTATATTTATTTGACATTTGTCCTTTGACATTTGTCATGTAATTCTGTTTACCAGCGCAAGCCTTCCCGCGGATTCTGCGGCATTTTGGCGGCGATTTGCTGCAGCAGCGCTGCTGTTTCGTCGTCGATTTTTTCGGGCAGAACAATCTGCATTTCGGCGTAGAGATCTCCCGCACCTTCTTTCGACTTGACCCCAAAACCGCGGATGCGAATTCGCTTCCCGCTGCTGGTTCCCGGTGGAATCGTGAGGGTGACTTCGCCGTGTGGCGTAGGAACATCAACCTTTGCGCCGAGGGCGGCTTCGGTCAGCGTGATCGGCACGTTGACTTCCAGGTCGTTCCCTGTCCGTTTGAATGAACGATGCGCCTGCACATTCACCCGCACCAGTAAATCGCCGGGCGGACCGTCGCCGGGGCCTGGTTCCCCTTGGCCGCGGAGGCGAATGACTTTGCCGCTCTCGATGCCGGCCGGTACCTTGAGTTCGAGTGTTTCGATGGGACCTTTGGGGCGCTGGATGCGAATATGGGTCGTGCCACCGGAAATTGCGAGTTTGAACGGTATTTCGATGGTGTGTTCGAGGTCACTCCCACGCTGGGTCGTTCTTTTGGAACCACGTCTGCGGGAAGCTGGGCCGGCTCCTCCCGTGAATTGCCGGAGCAAGTCGTCCAGCCCGCCCCCTTCGTAACCAGCACCACCTGATCCGCCGCCGAACATCTGCGAAAAATCAAAACCTTCGTACCCGGGGGGTACTTGACCTGACCAATTGCCACCTGCTCCTCCGGGAGCGGGGCCAGCACCCATTTGTTCAAACATTGGGCCAAATTGGTCGTATTTTTTCCGTTTGGCCTCGTCGCTGAGGACATCGTAGGCCTGCTGAATTTCCTGAAAGCGAGCCTTAGCCGATTTATCGTCTGGGTGCAGGTCTGGATGATTTTCGCGCGCGAGTTTGCGGTAGGCCTTTTGAATTTCCGGCTGAGTTGAAGCGCGAGAAACGCCTAAAATTTCGTAGTAATCTTTCGCCATAACTGCGTCACGGGGCTGCATCGCGGAAAAAAGAGCAGTCGCCAAATTCTCGACTGCAACTTGAGCAATTCTACGGTCGACCTGGCTGTGAGTGTGGGGGTGATCGGAGAATCGGTGGGGGGAAATGCGAGAGCCGCTCAAGTGACGAGATTGGCAAATAATTTAGCCTGCTCGACTCTGCCGATTATGAGTTATCCACAACGATCGTTGGCCAGTGGCGACGGAATTTTTGCGGCCGAACACGGTACTTTTGCGACATTTTGCGTGACGTGTTGCAATGGTTCACAAAATGGAGCCGGGGGCCCCTTGCGTGGCTTGGAGATTTGTTTAGATTTGGGGAACGGTTGGCCGATGTAGGCAATCTGCCTTTTCGTCGACCTGGGTTTGCCTTGTGCAACTCCACAAGCGGATTGGAAATTTTTTCCCCCACCCGCTTGACCCCCTCGGAATCGATTGCTAAGATTCGAGGCTTCCCACTGAGGGAATACCTGAGAGTGATTTCACTCGCTGGTTATTTCTCGGCGGGTTTAAATGTTTGATCTTTGACAATTTGGTGGCGATCTCTCAATTCGTTTTGAGTTTTTTCCAGCTTGAGACTGTGGATCCCGTCCTGACCGTTGTCGCGTTGACCATTGCGGCTTCGGCAGGGCACAAGCTTTAATTGGCTACTGATCCAGGTTGGCAAGAGCGGGGGCTAGTCCTTTGTTCTGGTTAACTTGGTTAAGCAAATAACAATTGAAGAGTTTGATCCTGGCTCAGAATGAACGTTGGCGGCATGGATTAGGCATGCAAGTCGAGCGCGATATGTAGCAATACATGGAGAGCGGCGAAAGGGAGAGTAATACACAGATAATTACCCTTGGGTCTGGGATAGCGGCGGGAAACTGCCGGTAATACCAGATGACATCTACGGATCAAAGGTTTACTGCCCGAGGAGATGTCTGTGACCTATCAGCTTGTTGGCGGTGTAATGGACCACCAAGGCTAAGACGGGTATGGGGTGTGAGAGCATGCCCCCACTCACTGGGACTGAGACACTGCCCAGACACCTACGGGTGGCTGCAGTCGAGAATCTTCGGCAATGGGCGAAAGCCTGACCGAGCGATGCCGCGTGCGGGATGAAGGCCTTCGGGTTGTAAACCGCTGTCGTAGGGGAGCAAGGGGTAACCTTGAGCGATCCTAGGAGGAAGGACCGGCTAAGTTCGTGCCAGCAGCCGCGGTAATACGAACGGTCCAAACGTTATTCGGAATCACTGGGCTTAAAGCGTCCGTAGGCGGTCCAGAAAGCAGGGTGTGAAATCCCACGGCTCAACCGTGGAATTGCGCTCTGAACTACTGGACTCGAGGGAGATAGAGGTAAGCGGAACTGATGGTGGAGCGGTGAAATGCGTTGATATCATCAGGAACACCGGAGGCGAAGGCGGCTTACTGGGTCTTTTCTGACGCTGAGGGACGAAAGCTAGGGGAGCGAACGGGATTAGATACCCCGGTAGTCCTAGCCGTAAACGCTGAGTACTGGGCCGGAGTCCTGCACAGGATTTCGGCCGTAGCGAAAGTGTTAAGTACTCCGCCTGGGGAGTATGGTCGCAAGGCTGAAACTCAAAGGAATTGACGGGGGCTCACACAAGCGGTGGAGGATGTGGCTTAATTCGAGGCTACGCGAAAAACCTTATCCTGGTCTTGACATGCTTTAGAACCTTTCTGAA